>DAOMPM010000072.1:0-14865 GCA_035444805.1 Luteimonas sp.
GTCCACCCGTTTGTCGGCCTGCGCGGGATGCGTATGGCCGTGAGTGTTGTGGTGGTATGGATCCGCGCGGGAACTTCCCGGGCGGGGGTTTGTCTGCCTTGCTGGTATCACGGCGGCGGAACACCATCCCCATCCTTGCCTTCCCCTTGAAGGGGAAGGAAATCGGAGTAGCCGCGGTGGAGCCGCGGCTACGGCGTTACCACTGCCAGCACGCGCTCGACGACCGTGTCGATGCCGATGCCGGTGGTGTCGATGTGGACGGCATCCTCGGCCGGCCGCAGCGGTGCCACCGCGCGACTGGCGTCACGGGCGTCGCGCGCGAGGATCTCGCGCAGCAGACCGTCCATTGTCACCGAAACCCCTTTGTCTTTCAACTGTTTATGCCGCCTTTCGGCGCGCTCTTCGGCGCTGGCGGTCAGGAACACCTTGTAGCGGGCGTCGGCGAAGATCACCGTGCCCATGTCGCGGCCGTCCGCGACCAGCCCCGGAGGCTGGCGGAAGGCGCGCTGCCGGTCCTTCAGCGCGGCCCGGACCTCGGGGATCGCGGCGATGGCCGATGCGGCCGCGCCGGCGGTCTCGGTGCGCAGCTCGTCGGTGGCGTCGTGGCCGTTGACCAGCACCCGCAGCTCGCCCGCCTCCTCGCGGAAGCCGATCTCGGTGTCGAAGGCGCAGCGGACCAGGGCGCCGGCGTCGTCGAGGTCGAGGTCGGCCCAGGCCGCGGCCACGCCGACCGCGCGGTACAGGGCGCCGGAATCGAGGTAGTGCCAGCCCAGCCGCTGCGCGACCAGGCGGCTGATCGTGCCCTTGCCGGAGCCGGAGGGGCCGTCGATGGTGAGGACGGGGATCGTGTCGGACATGCGGCGGGATCCGGGCGGCGGGACGGTCCATTATGTCGCAGCGCACGATCCCGCCCGCCGCCAGCGGCCGTGCCGGGCAAGCGCTTGAATCGCCAGCGAAATACCCGCATAATGCGCGGCTTCGTTTTTCCAACCCCGCTTTTCAACCCCGCGCTCCGAGGTCTGTCATGAAGGTCCTGTCCTCCCTGAAGTCGGCGAAGGCCCGTCACCGCGACTGCAAGGTCGTCCGTCGCCGTGGCAAGATCTTCGTGATCTGCAAGTCGAACCCGCGTTTCAAGGCGCGCCAGCGCTGATCCGCGACACCCGGCCACGCGCCGGGCGTGAATGCTACGCAGGAGGCCGCAGCAATGCGGCCTTTTTGCGTGCCCCGGAAGCGGGTCGATCGTCACGGCGCGCGCTTGCGAACACGCCGCACCGCGCGCGGATCTGTTAAAACGCCCGGGCCCTTCATTTTCCGGCCCAAACGCCGTCCAAGGAGTCACGACATGCGCCTGACCGCCTGCCTCGCCCTGTTCGCCCTGCTCTGCGTCGCGGGCGCGGCTTCCGCCGACACCCTGCTGGTCGATCGCGCGCAGCAGAAGGCGCACGTCGCCCTGCCCGAGCGCGGGCTGAGCACCGCCCAGGTCCAGGCCCGCTTCGGCGCCCCGGCGCAGCGGCTCGAGCCGCGCGGCGGCCAGAAGCGCCAGTGGCCGACGATCAACCGCTGGGTCTACCCGGAGTTCACCGTCTACTTCGAGCGCGACCGGGTCATCGATGCCGTGCTCAACCAGGCCAGCGCCTCCGAAACCGGCCCCAGGCCGGCGATCCGCTGACCCGGACGCCATGACGCAGACGGCATCGCGATTCCCCGCGGAGTGGGAGCCCCAGTCCGCGGTGCTGATCGCGTGGCCGAGCGCCGACACCGACTGGGCGGCGCGCCTGGGCGAAGTCGAGGAGACCTACATCACCCTGGTGGCGGCGATCACCCGCTTCCAGCCGGTGCTGATCTGCGTCGCCGACGAGGACGTGGAGAGTTACGCGCAGGCGCGGCTGTCGTCCAACCGGATCGACATGGACCGGGTGCGCTTCGTCGAAGTGCCCTACGACGACACCTGGCTGCGCGACTCCGGCCCGATCAGCCTGCGCGAGGGCGAGCGCTTCCGCCTGCTCGACTTCCGCTTCACCGGCTGGGGCGGCAAGTTCGACGCCAGCCAGGACGACCTGCTGGTCGAGCGCCTGCACGGGATGGGAATCTTCTCGAACAGTTCCAGGCAATCCATTGATTTCGCACTGGAAGGCGGCGCCATCGAAACCGACGGTGCCGGCACCCTGCTGACCACCTGGCAGTGCCTGCGCGAACGACACCCGGACGCCAGCCGCGAGCAACTGACCGCGAAGCTGGCCGACTGGCTGCACCAGGATCGCGTGCTCTGGCTCGACCACGGCTACCTCGAGGGCGACGACACCGACGCCCATATCGACACCCTCGCCCGCTTCGCCGCGCCCGACGCCATCGTGTTCCAGGCCTGCGACGATCCGGCCGACAGCCACCACGCCGAACTGCAGGCGATGGCGGACGAACTCGCCGCCCTGCGCACCGTCGACGGGCGCCCGTACCGGCTGTTCCCGCTGCCGTGGCCGCAGCCGATCCTCGACGAGGGCCGGCGCCTCGCCGCCAGCTACGCCAACTTCCTCATCATCAACGGCGCGGTGCTGATGCCGGCCTACGGCGATCCGGCCGACGTCGACGCCGCCGAGGTGCTGCGGCAGGCCTTTCCCGACCGCGAGATCGTGCCCGTCCCCTGCCGCCCGCTGATCTGGCAGAACGGCAGCCTGCACTGCATCACCATGCAACTGCCTGAAGGCCTCGCGTAGGGCGGGTCTCGACCCGCCATCCGCCAATCGCCATCCGCCGAAGCCCGACGCGAACCGGAGCGCCAGTGGCGGGTCGAGACCCGCCCTACAATCACTGCTTTCTCCGGACACGTTCCGTCATGAACAAGACCACCCTCCCCGTCGCACTGATCCAGGAACGCGCCGTCATCGATCAAGGCCGCGGCGATGCCGAGGCCAACCTGGCGGTGATCGAGCAGCGCGTGGCTGAAGCCGCCAAGTCGGGCGCCAGGCTCGTCCTGCTGCAGGAACTGCACAACGGCGCCTACTTCTGCCAGCACGAGTCGGTGGACGAGTTCGACCTGGCCGAACCGATCCCGGGGCCGAGCACGGAACGCCTGTCGGCGCTTGCGAAGCAGCACGGCGTGGTGCTGGTCAGTTCGCTGTTCGAACGCCGCGCCGCGGGGCTGTACCACAACACCGCGGTGGTGTTCGACGCCGACGGCTCGACCGCCGGCAAGTACCGCAAGATGCACATCCCCGACGACCCGGGGTTCTACGAGAAGTTCTACTTCACCCCGGGCGACCTCGGCTTCGAGCCGATCGACACCTCGGTCGGCCGCCTCGGCGTGCTGGTCTGCTGGGACCAGTGGTACCCGGAAGGCGCGCGATTGATGGCGCTGGCCGGCGCCGAACTGCTGCTGTATCCCACCGCGATCGGCTGGGACCCGGACGACGACCAGGCCGAGAAGAACCGCCAGCGCGACGCCTGGGTGCTGAGCCACCGCGGCCACGCCGTCGCCAATGGCCTGCCGGTGCTGTCGTGCAACCGCGTCGGCCACGAGCCCTCGCCGCTGGGCGCGTCCGGCATCGACTTCTGGGGCAACAGCCACGTACTCGGGCCGCAGGGCGAATTCATCGCCGAGGCCGGCGGCGAGCCGACGATCCTGCTGGCCGAGGTCGACCTGCAGCGCAGCGAACACGTGCGCCGGATCTGGCCGTTCCTGCGCGACCGCCGGATCGACGCCTACGGCGACCTGCTCAAGCGCTATCGCGACTGAACCGCACATTGGACACCCAGACCACTCCCGAAGGCGCCGACTGGCGCGCGCAGCCCCACGCCATCGTCGAGCGCGACGGCGTGCGCTACACCCTGCTCGGTACCGCCCACGTCTCTCGCGCGAGCGTCGATGCGGTGCGCGCGGCGATCGCCGGCGGCGGCTTCGACACGGTCGCGGTCGAACTCGACGAGCAGCGCCTGAAGGCGATGGGCGATCCCGACGCGCTGGCGAAGCTCGACCTGGTGAAGGTGCTGCGCGAGGGCAAGACGCCGCTGTTCGCCGCCAACCTCGCGCTGGCCAGCTACCAGCGACGGCTGGCCGAACAGCTCGGCATCGAACCGGGCGCCGAACTCAAGGCCGCGGTCGAGGACGCGAACGCGCGCGGACTGCCGGTCCAGCTGATCGACCGCGACGTCGGCCTGACCTTCAAACGCGCCCTGCAGAGCCTGGGCTGGTGGCAGCGCGCCAAGCTCGGCGGCGGCATCGTCGCCGGCCTGATCGTCGACGACGAGGTCGCCGAGCATGACATCGAGAAGCTCAAGCAGGGCGACATGCTGCAGGCCAGCTTCAGCGAGTTCGCCGAGCAGACGCCGCAGCTGTACGAGGCGCTGATCGCCGAGCGCGACCGCTACATGGCCGCGCGCCTGCGCGCCACATCCGGCGACGCGCGCGAGGTGCTGGCGGTGGTCGGTGCCGGCCACCTCGAAGGCCTGGAGCGGCACCTGCGCGACGACAGCGCGGCGCCCGACGCGGTGACCGCCTCGCTGGAAACGGTCAAGCCGAAGTCGAAGCTGCCGATCATGGAGCTGTGCATCGGTGCCTTCCTGCTCGTCGGCTTCGCCTGGGGCTTCGCCACCGGCGGCTTCGACGTCGGCACCGACCTGCTGCTGTACTGGGTGCTGTGGACCGGCGGCCTCGGCGCGCTGGGCTGCCTCATCGCCGGCGGCCATCCACTGAGCATCCTCGGCGCCTTCGTGTCGTCGCCGTTCACGCCGCTGCACCCTGCCCTCGCCTCCGGCACCGTCAGTGCGCTGATCGAAGCCTGGGTGCGCAAGCCCACCTACGCCGACTTCATGGCCCTGCGCGAGGACGTCAACACCGTGCGCGGCTGGTGGCGCAACCGCGTCGCGCGCGTGCTGGTGAACTTCTTCCTGACCTCGCTCGGCACCGCCATCGGCGTGTGGACCGGTGGCGCACGCATGCTGGCGCGGCTGTTCGGCTGATCAGAACAGGGTGAAGGCGCCGTTGGCGACGTTGTGCGCCAGCACTGGCAGCACGAGACTTCCGGTACGCGCGCGGAACCACACCAGCAGCAACGCCGGCCCGCCGGTCATTGCGAACGCCATCGCGTCTAACGATGGCGCGCCGTCACGCCAGTACAGCGCGTGGCCGAGGCCGAAGGCCACGCTCGCCAGCACTCCACCCCAGCCGATGCCGGCGAAGCGGCGGCGATTGCCGCCATCCAGCGCTTCGTTGAGCGCCAGCAGCAGCACGCCGCGATAGAACAGCTCCTCCTCGACGCCCGGCATGGTCCACTGGAACAGGATCGTGTCGAGGCCATCCGACCCGTCCCGATAGTGGAAGGCGAGCGCGAAGATCGCGACGCCCAGCACGGCGAACACGATCCACGCCGGCCGCGAGCCCGGCGCCTGACGCAGGGTCACGCCGCAGCGGCGCAGGCCGAACCCCGGCATCGCCGCCACCACCAGCAGGCCCGCGGTGGCGAGCAGCTTGCCTGTCCAGTTCCAGTCGCTGCCCGGGAACAGGTCAGGGACCAAGCCGTAGCCGCGCAGCACCATGGCGTCGCGCAACAGCATCAGCGCCAGCGCTACGACAAGCCAGCCGGCACGAAGCCGGATGCGCGCTGCTGCTGCGACGGCGATCGCCAGTGCAGCCACCACCGCAATGTGGATCGTGATCTCGATCAGGGCATCCTGCATTCGTGGAACTCCTCGGACGTGCAAAAACCAACCGCCTCCCGACGCCAATGGCCGGGAAGCGGCAATCGGAAGTCACCGAGCTACTCGGGAAGCACCGCCTCGACGGCGACCGCCGGCACGCGCTTCGTGCGCGCGCGCCGGACCAGCCGCGAGGTGCCGTTGCGCAGGTCGTCGAGCAGGGCGTAGATCGTCGGCAGGAACAGCAGGCTGACCACGGTCGAGAACGCGAGGCCGCCGGCAATCGCGCGCGCCATCGGGTAGTACGGCGGCATGCCGTCGGGGGTGTTGGTGTGCAGCGCGATCGGGATCATCGCCAGGATCGCGGTGCCCATCGTCATCAGGATCGGACGCAGGCGCTCGCGGCTGCCTTCGACCAGCGCCTCGGTCCGCGGCAGCCCGCGCCGACGCAGGTTGTTGATGTGCTCGATCATCACGATGCCGTTGTTCACCACCACGCCCATCAGCACCAGGATGCCGATGATCGCCATGATGTTCATCTCGGTGCCGGTGATCCAGAACAGCCAGTACACGCCGAAGATCGAGAACAGCACGCAGGACATGATCGCCGCCGGGAACAGCAGCGACTCGAATACCGCCGCCATGATCACGAACATCAGGATCAGCGCGATGAAGATGGCGTTGACCATCTGCTGCTGGCCGTCGAAGTTGATGTTGAAGCCCATGCCCGAGAACGTGTAGCCATAGCCCGGCGGGAACTCGACGCCGTCGAGCGCGGTCTCGATCGCCTTGCGCGCCTCGTCCACCGGCACGTCCTTGGCGACGCCAGCCTCGATGCGCAGCATGGTTTGCCGGTTCAGGCGCTGGATCGAGGTCGAGGCCGGGTTGACGTCGACATCGACCATCGCCAGCAGCGGCACTTCGGTGCCGTCGGACGCGCGCACCATGAAGGTGGACAGGTCCTCGATGCCGTACTTGTCGGATCCGGCGAAGCGCACATTGACCGGGATCTCGACTTCGCCGCGATGGAAATCGCGCAGCGACGAGCCGCGCAGCGCCATGCCGACGAACTGCGCCACCTGCTGCGCACTGAAGCCGTAGGCGGCGGCGCGCTCGCGGTCCACGCGCACCGACAGCTCGGTGTTGGCGTCGCCGGTGTCCACGCGCACGTCACGCAGCTTCGGGTCGCGGCCGAGCATCGGCACGATGTCCGCCGCCAGCTCCTGCAGCGTCTGCGTCGAATCGCCGATCAGGCTGAAGCGGATGCCGTCGCCGTCGCTGCCCATGCTGCCCGGCCAGCCGATGCCGAGCTTGGCCCGCGCCGACTGCGGCAGGCCCTTGCGCACCTCCTCCCGGATCTGCTGGCTCAGCTCCTGGTCGTTGGTGGACAGGAACAGCCGGGTCGAAGCCCAGCCCTGCTCGCTGTAGCGGCTGTAGACGCGGTCGATGTGGAACTTCTCGCGATTGGCATTGGCGAAGGCCTCGACGCGCGCCACCTCGCGGCCCATCTCCTCCTTCGAGTACGCGCCCTTCCACTGGTAGAAGATGTTGATCTCGTCCGGATCGCTGTCGTCGCCGCCGCCCTTGGTGTTCATCATCGGCAGCACGCTGATCGCCGAGATCGCGAGGATGCCGGCCACGGCCCAGCCGCGGTGCTCGAGCGTCCAGCGCAGCAACCGCGCGTAGCGCTGCTGCATGCCGGTGATGAACGGCGACTTCAGCGCCGGCGGCGTCTTCATCCGCGCCGACAGCATCGGGATCAGGCTGATCGCGACAAGCCACGAGGCCAGCAGCGACACCGAGATCGTCACCGCCAGCTGCGCCAGGTAGATGCTGATGATGTTCTTCTCGCCGAACAGCATCGGCAGGAACACCACGCAGTGGCACAGGGTGCCGGCCGACAGCGCGATGGCGACGTGGCGGGTGCCGACGATCGACGCCAGCCACGGCTTGTCCGGGTACTTCTCGCGCTCCTGGTAGATGCTCTCGACCACCACCACGGCGTTGTCCACCAGCATGCCCACCGCCAGCAGCAGGCCCATCATCGAGATGATGTTGAGCGAGATGCCGGCGAAGTACATGAAGCCCAGGGTGATCAGGAAGCAGATCGGGATCGCCGTGCTCACCATCAGCGTCGACGGCCAGTGGCGCAGGAAGGCGTAAAGCACGATGATCGACAGCAGCAGGCCGATCGCGCCGGCCTCGGCCAGCGCCAGCAGCGAACTGGTCACCGCCTCGCCCTGGTCGAACACGGTCTCGATGGCGACGCCGTGCATCGCCGGATCGTCCTTCAGCACCGCCAGTTCCGCGCGCACCGCGCGCGAGAGGTCGACTAGGTTGGCGGCGCGCTCCTTGTAGATGTCGACGCCGACGCTGGGCTTGCCCTCCATCTGCCGCACGTAGCCCATGCGCTGCGGCTGCAGGTCGACGCTGGCGATGTCGGACAGGCGGGTGCCGCGCTTGTCCACCGGCAGGTCGCGCAGCGCCTGCAGTTCGGTCAGTTCGCCGCGCGGCTGCACCCGCAGGCGCTGCCCGCCGTCGGTGATCTGGCCCGCGGACACCGAGAAGTTGGCCGCCTGCAGGCGCTCCACCAGCTCGTTCAGGGCGACGCCGTGCGCACTCAGGCGGTCCTTGTCGAGGGCGACCAGCACTTCCTGCGGGGCGACGCCCTCCACCTCCACCCGGGCCACGCCGGGCAGGCGCTCCAGCCGCTGCTTGATGCTGCGCTCGATCAGCTCGGCGCGCCTGGTCAGGTCCTCATCGCTGCTCAGGCGCAGGCTGATCGCCTCGCGGTCGGTCGTGCTCCAGCGCTGCACGAAGTAGCGGCGGAAGTCGTCCGGCAGCTCGTCGCGGACGGCATCGATGCGCTCGCGCGCCTCGGATGCGGCGATGGCGATGTCGCGGCTCCAGTCGCTGAACTCGACCTGGATCTGGCCGCCCTCGGCATTGGCGCGCGAGTTCATCGACTTGATGCCGGACATCGTCGCCAGCGCTTCCTCCACCGGGCGCAGGATGTTGCGCTCCACCTCTTCCGGGGTCGAGCCCGGGTACGGCAGCGAGACGAAGAAGAACGGGATCGTCGCCTCCGGCTCGGCCTCCAGCGGCAGCCGGAACGAAGCGATCAGGCCGATCACCAGCATCGACACGAACAGCATGATCGTGGTGATGGGCCGGCGGATGGACAGCTCGGTGATGTTCATCCGCTCAGTTCCCCGGGGCCTGTCCGTCCAGCGCTTCCTGCTCGTGCGCGAGCACGGCGGCGGCCTGCTCGGCAGCGGTGCGCGCGCGGCGGCCGCGCATCGCGTAGTACTCGTCGGGCTTGCGGTCGAGCAGGTCATAGACGATCGGGATCACCAGCAGGGTCAGCAGGGTCGACACCAGCAGGCCGCCGATCACGGTGATCGCCATCGGCGAGCGCACTTCCGCGCCTTCGCCGAAGGCCAGCGCCAGCGGCAGGAAGCCGAACACCGCGCACAGCGTGGTCATCATGATCGGGCGCAGGCGCGAGCGCGCGCCCTCGACCAGGGCTTCGCGCCGGGCGACGCCGGCCTCGCGCAGCTGGTTGACCTTGTCGATCAGGATGATCGCGTTCTTCACCACCAGCCCGACCAGCAGGATCAGGCCGATGAACACCACCACCGAGATCGGCGAGCGCGTCGGCACCAGCGCCGCCACCGCGCCGACCAGCGCCAGCGGGATGGTGAACAGGATCACGAACGGATGCAGCAGCGACTCGAACTGCGAGGCCATCACCAGGTAGACCAGGAACACCGCCAGCGCGAAGGCGAACAGCAGCGAGCGGATCGAATCGTCCAGCTCCTGCCCCTGGCCGCCGATGCGCATGCTGATGTCGGTGCCGAGCGGATTGGCGGCGACGATCCTCTGCACTTCGGTGATCGCGGTGCCGAGGTCGATGTCGCGCAGGTTGGCCGAGACGATCGCCACCCGGCGCTGGTCGGCGCGGTGGATCTCGCTGGGGCCGGTGGTCGAGACCACCTCCGCCACCGACGCCAGCTCGACCGGCGTGCCGCCGCCGGGGTTCACGATCAGGCGGCGGATGTCGTCGACCGAGGAACGCTCGGATTCCTGCACGCGCACCAGCACGTCGATCTTGCGGTCGCGGAAGCTGTAGCGGGTGGCGACGTTGCCCTTGACCTTGTTGACCACCGCGTCGGCGATCTGGCGCGTACTCAGGCCCAGTGCCGCGGCGCGGTCCTGGTCGAACACGATCTGGATCTCGGGGAAGCCCTGCTCGACCGTCGACTTGACGTCGGCGTAGTGCGGGTTGTCGCGCAGCAGTCCGGCCAGGCGCACGCCGGCGACGCGGATCGCCTCCAGGTCGCTGCCCTCGATCTCGATCTCCAGCGGCGGCGACAGCGAGAACAGTTCCGGCCGCGCGAAGTCCACCTGCGCCGCCGGGTACGCGCGCATCGTCTCGCGCAGACTGTCGGTCAGCGCCTGCTCGCGCGAGGTGTCGTCCATCACCACGGTCAACTTGCCGATGTTCTCGCCGCTCTCGGTCGGGCTGGCGTCCAGGCGCGTGCCGGTGCCGGAGACGCCGTACAGCAGGCGCACGCCGTCGTCGTCCGCGTGCCTGCGCTGCACGTCGCGGATCAGCGCGTCGGTCTGCGCCAGCGAGGTGCCCGGCGGCAGCTTGGCGGTCATCTCGAAGCGGTCCTGCGCCAGCTGCGGGATCAGGTCCAGGCCCAGGAACGGCAGCGCGGCGATCGTCAGCGCGAACGCCAGCGCGGCGCCGGCGAGCACCGGCCACGGCCGCGCCAGCGCCGCGGGCAGCATCCGCAGGTAAGCCGCCTCGGCGCGCCGGTAGGGCACCATGGCGATGTCACTGGCCTTGCGCATCACCGGCCCGACCACCGCCACCAGCCCGCGCCACACCCGCACCACCAGCCAGACGCAGGCGAAGAACGCGCCGCGGATGAGCGCGCCGATGCCGCGCCCGGTGGCCGCCGCCGGCTTTTTCCAGCGGTTCTCGGGCCGCCACTGCGGATGCGGCGCTTCCTCGGGGAACGCCAGCGGCGGGCGTCCGCGCAGCGCGCTGAGCATCGGCACCAGGGTCATCGACACCACCAGCGACACCGCGATCGCGATCGACACGGTCAGCGCCTGGTCGCGGAACAGCTGCCCGGCGATGCCTTCGACGAACACCAGCGGCAGGAACACCGCGATCGTGGTCAGGGTCGAGGCCACCACCGCCATGAACACTTCGCGGGTGCCGTCGATCGCCGCCTCCAGCACGCTCAGCCCGCGTTCGCGCGCCTTGGCCACCGATTCGAGCACCACGATCGAGTCGTCCACGACCAGGCCGGTCGCCAGCGCCAGCCCGCCCAGCGACATCAGGTTGAGGCTCAGCCCGAGCTGGCCCATGAAGAAGAAGGTGGTGATGATCGAGATCGGCAGCGACAGCGAGATCACGAACGTGCTCCAGCCGTCGCGCAGGAACAGGAAGATCACCAGGATCGCGAGCATGCCGCCGATCACCGCATCGACCTTGACGTCGCGGATCGCGTGGCGGATGAACACCGCCTGGTCCTCGACCACGGTCAGCTCGATGTCGCGCGGCATCTGCTCGCGAATCAGCTTCAGCCGCGCCTCCAGCGCGTCGGCGGTGGCGACGGTGTTGGCGTCGCCCTCCTTGTAGATCGCCAGCTCGACCGCTTCGTGGCCGCCGCTGCGGATCACCGCCTCGCGTTCCTTGTAGCCCTGGCGCACCTCGGCCACGTCCTTGAGCCGGATCGGCGAGCTGCCGCCGCCATTGCCGTCGCCGCGCAGCGCCGCGATCACGGTCGGATCACGACTGCCGAGGATGGCCGACATCAGCTGGCGGTTGTCGCTGGCCGCCGCCGAGCCCGAGCCGCCGGCGGTGGTCAGCAGCATCTCGCCCATCTGCTCGACGGTGGCGAACTGGTTGACCGTGCGCACCAGGTAGCGCTGCGAACCCTCTTCGAGGCGACCGCCGGACAGGTTCACGTTCTCCTGCTGCAGGCGCTGGATCACGCTGTCGAGCGAGAGGCCGAGCTGGGCCAGCTTGCGCTGGTCGATGTCGACCTGGATCTCGTCCTCCAGGCCGCCGCCGACCTTGACCGCGGCCACGCCCAGCACCGGCTCGAGCTTGCGCTTGAGGTCGTCGTCGGCGTAGCGGCGGATCTCCATCAGCCGGCGGATCGCGTCGGCCTCGCTGCCGCCGTCCTGCTTCGACGACAGCGCCAGGCGCATGATCGGCTGGGTCGAGGGATTGAAGCGCAGCAGCACCGGCGGCTTGGCCTCCAGCGGCAGCTGCAGGGTTTCCATCTTGTCGCGCACGTCGAGCCCGGCCTGCTCCATGTCCGTGCCCCAGGCGAACTCGAGCACGACGTCGCTCTGCCCGGCACGCGAGACCGACTTGAGCTTGCGCATGCCCTTGACCACGCCCAGCGCTTCCTCCGCGGGCTGCGAGATCAGGGTCTCGATCTCGGCTGGCGCGGCGCCCTCGTAGTCGGTGCGCACGGTCAGCGTCGGGTAGCTCAGGTCCGGCAGCAGTTCGACCTTCAGGCTCGACAGCGAAATCATGCCGAACAGCACCAGGGTCAGCGTCATCATCGCGATGGTGACGCGGCGCCGGGTGGCGAATTCGATCAGGTCGAAGCCTCCGGCGGACGCCGGCGGATCGTGCGGGCCCATGTCAGTTGCCCGCCTGCGCGGCCGCGGCCGGCTTCTCCGCCTGGCCGGCGACGGCCTTGCCGTCGTCGTCTCCCAGCACGTGCACGGCGCTGCCTTCGCGCAGCGCGGCCTTGCCGGCCACGACCACCGCGTCGCCTTCGGCCAGTCCGCCGCGCACCTCGATCCAGGCGCCGTCGGCGTAGCCCAGCTGCAGCGGCACGCGCGCGGCCTTGCCGTCGCGGACCACGTAGGCCGACGATTCGCCGCCATCCTCGATCAGCGCGACGCGCGGCATCACCAGCGCATTGGCGCGTTGGTCGTAGTTGATGGCCAGGCGGCTGAACATGCCCGGCTGCAGCTCATCCCCGCCCTCGAAGGCGGCGACCACGCGGAAGGTGCCGGTGCCGGTGTCGACCACCGGCGACACGCGGTCGACGATGCCGGTGAAGCGCTTGCCGGGCAGCGCGTCCGCGACCAGCTCCACCGCCTGCCCGGGCTTGAGCTTGTCGATCTCGCGCTCGGGCACGTTGAGCGTGGCCTCGAGCCTGCTGCTGTCGACGATGCGGAAGATCGGCGAGTTGATCTGTACGAAATTGCCGGGCTTGATGTCACGCGAGGCGATCACGCCGGAAATCGGCGCAACCACGTTGGTGTAGGACAGCTCAAGGTCGGCGAGGCGATTCACCGCGCGCGCGTTTTCCAGGTCGTAGCGCAGCTGGTCGAGATCGTTGGCGCTGACCATCTGCTGCGCCTCCAGCTGCTGGGCACGCTTGAAGTTGGCCTCAAGCTTGCGCAGCTGCGCCGAGCTCTGCGCGGCCTGCAGGCGCGCGCGGTCAGCGTCGAGCCGGACCAGCACCTGGCCGGCGCGGACCTGCTGGCCTTCCTCGACCAGCACCTCCAGCGCCACGCCCGAGGTCTTGGCCACGACCTGCGACTCGGCGCGCGGCTCCAGGGTCGCGGTGTTGGCGTAGCTGGCCGCGATCGCACGGCGCTCGACCTTGCCGACCTCCACCGGGATCGCGTCCGGCCCCTTGTTTTCCGCCTCCTTGGCCTGCGCATCGCCGTTGCCCTTGCAGGCCGACAGCAGCAGGACGGCCGACAGGACGCCGGCGGCCAGGATCGGGCGGGCGCCCGGGAACAGTCGGTTCGTGGACATGGATTTGGCGGAGCCCCTATGGTGTTGTAGCAAGGTATATCACCTACCCGGGATGCAGCATCCGCCGAAGGTCATGGTGACTCCCGGCGGCTTGTGCAATGGACGTGGACAGGGATGCGGACGTGACCGTTCCGGTTGCGGCACCCGATGGTCTTCGGCCGCTCCCCTGGGCGCTCCTGGACACGACTCGGACCCGCCGCGTTAACAGTCCGTGGAGCGCAAGCTATACTGCCGCGATTGCGCGCCGGCGGATACCGTCGCCGATCCCGACGCCTCAAGCCAACCAGCCACCAGGATTGCGGAAACCTTCCATGACGCGACCGTTGACGATTGCCGCCGGCCTTGCCGTGGCATTGCTCGCACTGACCTCACCCCAGCGCCCGGCGCTGGCCCAGGACGAACAGGCGCCGGCGCCCGTCGTCGAGCCTGCCCCGGCGGAAGAATCGGCCGAAGCGCCGGCCGAGGCCGATGCCCAGCCCGCCGCCGAAGCCGCACCGGCCGCCGCGCTGCCGGCCCCGCTCGTGGGCGACGCGCAGACCGGCCGCCAGCTCACCTACACCTGCCAGGGCTGCCACGGCATCGAAGGCTACAAGAACGTCTATCCGAGCTACCACGTGCCGCGGATCGGCGGGCAGTCGGCGGTCTACCTGACCAACGCGCTCACCGAATACCGCAAGGGCACGCGCAAGCACCCGACCATGCAGGCCCAGGCGACGAGCTTCTCCGACCAGGACATCGCCGACATCGCCGCCTTCCTGTCGGAGCTGACACCATGAGCCGCGCCATGACCCGCACCCTTGCCCGTGGCCGCGTGGCCGCCTCCCTGCTCTTCGTCCTGGCGCTGGCCGCATGCGGCGGTGCCGGCGTCGAGGCCACCGGTTCGTCGTCCGCAGGGCTCCCAAAGGGCCGCATCGCCGAAGGCGAAGCCCTGGCCAACACCAAGGGCCCGGCCACCGGCCAGTCCTGCATCGACTGCCACGGCGCCGACGGCAACACGCCGCTGGACGAAAGCTATCCCAAGCTCGGCGGCCAGTACCACGACTACCTCGAACACGCGATCGCGCAGTACCGCGGCGGCCAGCGCGAGCATGCGCTGATGTCGCAGCAGGCGGTCCACCTGAGCGACCAGCAGATCGCCGACGTCGCCGCCTACTTCGCATCCCGTCCCTCGCAACTACGCGACCTGCACGGCGCGCACTGAGCGCACGCCGGACCGAAGAAAAGAAGCCCGCTTGATGCGGGCTTTTTTTGGGTTCTTCACCCGCCTCCGGGAAGTTCGCTTTGGCGGAGGTAGAAGGAAGGACGCGTGCGTCTTCGATTCACCGCGCCGCGATCCGAGGGGCCCCGTCGCGGCCGGGAGGCCTTTGCAGCGAATGTCCCCCGGCATCCGCCTGCAGGCGGATGCCTCCTCCTTTATTTCGCCG
>DAOMPM010000073.1:0-14647 GCA_035444805.1 Luteimonas sp.
CACTTGGCTTTCTCACCACCCCAGGATCAACCGCAAATGGATTCCCGCTTTCGCGGGAATGACGGTTGAAAGATCGGGATGGCGTTCAGGAACCGAATCCGGTCGAGGCCTTCAGAACCAGAACCGCACCCCCGCCACCAGCCGCGTATCGCGCGAGGCCTCGCCAGCAGCCTCGTGGTACGCCGCGGTCTGCCCGAACGCCCGCTCATGCGACACGCCGACATACGGCGCGAAGCGGCGCGTGACCTCGTAACGAAGCCGCAGTCCCGCTTCCGCCTTCGACAGGCCGCTGCCGATGCCGCGCGCGGGATTGTCCTTCGAATTCAGCTCGACCTCCAGCAGCGGCTGCAGGACCAGCCGGTTGCTGAAGCGCAGGTCGTACTCGGCTTCCAGCTTCGCCGCCACGCCGCCGCCTTCGCCAACGAGGGCGACTGCGGAGACCTCGAACAGGTACGGCGCGATGCCCTGCACGCCAAACGTGGCGCGGGTGCGCGAGTCCGGTCGCATATCCTGGCGCACGCCGGCGACGACATCCCACCAGCGGGCGAATGCGTGCGAGTAGCGCAGTTCGACGTGGGACGAGGTGGTGCGGCCGCCTTCGCGACTGCCGCTGCTGCGCAGCCACAGGCGATGGATGTCGCCGCCATGCGAGGCGCTGCCTTCCCAGGCCTGGCCACTCGCATGGTCGCCGTCCCAGGCTTCGAAGCGGTTGAACTTGACCCGGGTATAGGTCGCGGGACCGTGCGCCATGCCTGCGTGCGACAGCGTCGGGAAGGCCGCGGCGCGGTCGGCGTCGGTGACCGGCGGGATCGGCTCGCGCGGCTGCTGCGGTCCGCGCGTTGGCGTGCAGTGGCCCATCGCCGCGTGCTCCGGCGAGCAGCTGTCATCGCTCGGTGCCGGCGGCGTGCAATGGCCCATCGCTGCGTGTTCCGGCGTGCACGTGGAAGCGGGCTTCGCGTGCGCACCATGGTCGTGCTGCGCCAGTGTGTCGCCTGTGGCGAAGCACAGCAGCAGGCCGGCGGTCGATGCGTGCAACAGGCGGTTCATGCGAGTGCTGCTCATGAACCCTCCTCCACGCGCACTTCGCGCATCATTCCCGCGTCCATGTGGTAGAGCAGGTGGCAGTGGTAGGCCCAGCGGCCGAGCGCATCGGCGCGCACGCGGTAGCCGCGCCTGGTGCCCGGCGGCATGTCGATGGTGTGCTTGCGCACCATGAAGTTGCCGTCGGCGTCTTCGAGGTCGCTCCACAGGCCGTGCAGATGGATCGGGTGCTGCATCATCGTGTCGTTGACCAGCACGATGCGCATGCGCTCGCCGTAGTTCAGGCGCAGAGGTTCGGCGCTGGCGAAGGGAATGCCGTCGAACGACCAGGAGAACTTCTCCATGTGCCCGGTCAGGTGCAGCTCGACCGTGCGGCCGGGGTCGCGCCCGTCGGGATCGTCGAACGTGCTGCGCAGGTCGGCATAGGTGAGCACGCGCCGGCCGTTGTCGCGCAGGCCGATGCCGGGGTCGTCGAGTTTTGGCGCCGGCATCATCGTCTGCATGTCGACCAGCGGGTTGCGCGTTTCGCTGGCCGGATGCGACTGCATGCCGCCGGCATCGCCGTGCCCGGCATGGGCGTCCTGCCCGGACGGCACGTGCATCGCCGCGCCGCAGCCGCCCTCGGCCATCATCTGCGCACCACAGCCGCCCCCCATCGCCTTGCCGTGCGCGCCGTGGCCGCCGTGGCCCATGTCGTCCATCGTCAACCGCGGGCGCGGATCGAGTGCGGGCACCGGCGCGGCGAGGCCCGCGCGCGCCGCCAGGGTGCCGCGCGCGTAGCCGGTGCGGCCCATGTCCTGGGCGAAGATCGTGAAGGCGTCCTGGCCGGACGGCTCGACGATCACGTCATAGGTCTCGGCCGCGCCGATGCGGAACTCGTCGACGCTGACCGGATGCACGTACTGCCCGTCGGCCGCGACCACGGTCATCTTCAGCCCGGGGATGCGCACGTCGAAGTGGGTCATCGCGCCGGCGTTGATGAAGCGCAGCAGCACCTTCTCGCCGGGGCGGAACTCGCCGGTCCAGTTGTTGGCCGGCGTCACCCCGTTCATCAGGTAGGTGTAGGTGTGCGCGTTGACGTCGGACAGGTCGCTCGGCGTCATCCGCATCTCGCCCCAAGCCTTGCGGTCGGCGAGGGTCGCGGCCAGTCCGTCGCGGCGCGCGTCGCGGAAGAAATCGGCGACGGTGGGTTTGTACCAGTTGTCGTAATGCGGCGACTTCTTCAGTCGCCGAAACAGCGCATCCGGCGCCAGGTCGGTCCAGTCCGAGAGCAGCACCACGTGTTCGCGGTCCCAGTGGTAGGGCGCCGGCTCGCGCGGATCGACGATGATCGCGCCGTACAGGCCGGCCTGCTCCTGGTGCAGCGAATGGCTGTGGTACCAGTAGGTCCCGGACTGTTTCAGGGTGAAGCGGTACAGCCAGGACTCGCCGGGCATGATCCCGTCGAAGCTCATGCCCGGCACGCCGTCCATGTTCGCCGGCAGCAGGATGCCGTGCCAGTGGATCGAGGTCTGGATGCCGGGCGGCAGCCGGTTGCCGACGCGCAGGGTGACGGTGTCGCCCTCGCGCAAGCGCAGGGTCGGCGCCGGCAGGGCGCCGTTGACCGTGATCGCCGGTCGCGTGCGACCGGTGAAGTCGACCAGGCTGATGCCGATGTCGAGCTCGAAGGCGGTGCCGGACAGTTCGGCAACGGGATTGGCCGCGAGGCGTTCGCGCGCCTGCGCGGGCAGGCGCAGGGTGCCGGCGGCCAGGGCGGTGCCGCCGAGGAACAGGCCCTGGACGAAGGTCCGGCGCGAGGCGGACGCCGGCGCCTGCGGGGGGAGTCGTGGGCTCCTGTGGATCATGCGGTGCTCCGTGCGGATGCGCGATGCGCATCCGTCAGATCTGGGAAAGGTGTCGCGCGAGATGGCGACGCGACAACGGATCCGGGCCGCGAATGCGGCGGAGCTCAGGCGATCGGCGGGCGCAGCGGCGGGAAGGCGTGCACGGTGGCTACCTGTGCGCGCGTGCGTGCGACGTGCAGGTGGACGGGGGCGACGGCGGGGAGCGGCGCGATGCGCGGCACCAGTGCGATGCCGTGCTGCAGGCACAGGTCGATGCAGCGCTGCAGGCAGTCGTCGTCGGGCGGCGTTGCCGGAGCGTCTGCCGGCGCCGGTGCTTCGGCTGCGGTGTGGCAATCGCGCATGCCGGCGTGGGTGTCCGTGTCCGATGCTGCCGCGCCCGCCTGCGTCATCGTCGTGTCCGGGGCCGCCAGCGCCACGTGCGTCGCCGCCACCGCCGGCGCGACGGCGTCGACCAGCAGGCACAGGCACAGCAGCACGCGGAACAGGGCGGGGAACACTGGGTGGCGGCGGGACGCGTGGAAGGCGAGGGCGGCAGGATAGCGCAGCCGTGGTGAACCTGCGGCAGCGCTGAGAACGTGCCGTCATCCCCGCGAAGGCGGGGACCCAGTGTCTTCAAGTTGTTGAAGAACAAAAAGCGCTGGATCCCCGCCTTTGCGGGGATGACGAGCAAAAGCGACTTGATCAGCGTTGCGCAAGCCTTGTCCGGGACGGATCCAGCGCCCGGATCCGGTGCGCTACGATGGCCCTTCCTTTACCGCGCCGCGCGCCCTGCATGACTGAATCGGTCGCCGATCTCGTCCGCCGGTACGACGCCTCGCTGCCGCTGGCCGAAGCCAGTACGCCGCCGTCGGCCTGGTACACCGATCCGCGCATCGCGGAACTGGAGCGACGCACGGTGTTCGCGCGGCACTGGCAGTTCGCCGCCCGGCTCGACCAGGTGCGTGCGCCCGGAGACTACGTCACCTGCGAGATCGCGGGGGAGCCGATCCTGGTCGTGCGCGGCGAGGATGGCGTGCTGCGCGGCTTCTTCAATGTCTGCCGCCACCACGCGGCGGCGGTGATGACCCAGGCGCAGGGCTGCGCGAAGAACCTGCGCTGCCCCTACCACGGCTGGACCTACACGCTGGAGGGCGCGCTCAAGGGCACGCCGGCGTTCGTCGACGAATGCCATTTCGACCGTGCCGCGCACGGGCTGGTGCCGGTCGACATCGCGGTCTGGGAGCAGTGGGTGTTCGTGCGGATCGAGCGCGACGGCCCGACGCTGGAAGAATTCCTCGGCGGGCAGGCCGTCGCCGAGGTCAAGGCGCTGCGCCTGGACAAGCTGCACTGGTTCGCGCGCCAGCACTACATCTTCGAATGCAACTGGAAGGTGTTCGTCGACAACTATCTCGACGGCGGTTACCACGTCCCGCACCTGCACAAGGGCCTGAACAGCGTGCTGGATTTCAAGCAGTACACGATCGAGAACGGCCGCCACCACTGCCTGCAGTCGGCGCCGATGGTGAAGGGCGACAACGCCGAGTTCTCGTCCGTGCGCGGCGGCGAGCGCGCCCACTACTACTGGTTCCACCCGAACTTCATGCTCAACTGGTACGAGGGCATGATGGATACGAACATCGTGCTACCGCTGGGCGTCGACCGCACCGAAGTGATCTTCGACTTCTGGTTCGACGACGTGTCCGACGCCACGCGCGAGCGCAACGAAGCCAGCATCGCCGTCGGCAACATCGTCCAGGACGAGGATATGGCGATCTGCAAATCAGTGCAGCGCGGCCTGCACTCGCGCGCCTACGACACGGGGCGGCTGTCAATCCGTCGCGAGGCTGGCGAACACCTGTTCCATCGGCTGCTGCATGTGGATCTGTCGTCGGGAGTCGTGGACTCCGACGGCGGGGTGTGATGTCCGCAACATTGGCGTAGGAGCGGGCCATGCCCGCGACCGGCGCCGTCTGTGCATCATCGCAATCCGGTCGCGCCCATGGGGCGCTCCTACGGGGGCATCACCCGATCGACAGCGCCTTGTCCTTGCGCTCGGCCAGCCGCTTCTCGAGGTAGTGGATGTTCTGGCCGCCGGCCTGGAAGCCGCGGTCGGCCATGATCCGCTGCTGCAGCGGGATGTTGGTCTTGATGCCGTCGACCACCATCTCGCCCAGCGCCACGCGCATGCGCGCGATCGCCTGTTCGCGGTCGGCGCCGTGCACGATCAGCTTGCCGATCATCGAGTCGTAGTTCGGCGGCACCGTGTAGCCCTCGTAGATGTGCGAGTCGACGCGCACGCCGGGCCCGCCGGGCGTGTGGAAGTGCTGGATCAGGCCGGGCGAGGGCAGGAAGGTCTCCGGGTCCTCGGCGTTGATGCGGCATTCGATGGCGTGGCCGCGCAGCACCACGTCCTCCTGCCGGATCGACAGCTTCTGCCCCGATGCGATCTTCAGCTGCTCGCGCACCAGGTCGATGCCGGTGACCAGTTCGGTGACCGGGTGCTCGACCTGGATGCGGGTGTTCATCTCGATGAAGTAGAAGCGGCCGTTCTCGTACAGGAACTCGAAGGTGCCGGCGCCGCGGTAGCCGATGCGGATGCAGGCGTCGACGCAGACGCGGCCGATCTCGGCGCGCTGCTCGTCGCTGATGCCCGGTGCCGGCGCTTCCTCGACCACCTTCTGGTGGCGGCGCTGCATCGAGCAGTCGCGCTCGCCGAGGTGGATGGCGCCGCCCTGGCCGTCGGCGAGCACCTGGATCTCCACGTGGCGCGGGTTCTCCAGGAACTTCTCCATGTACACCATGTCGTTGCCGAAGGCGGCCTTGGCCTCGGTCTTGGTGGTGCTGATGGCGGTGGCCAGCGTGGCCTCGGTGTGGACCACGCGCATGCCGCGCCCGCCGCCGCCGCCGGCGGCTTTGACGATGACCGGATAGCCGATCTCCGCGGCGATCTTCGTGTTGGTCGCGACGTCGTCGCCCAGCGGTCCGCCGCTGCCGGGCACGCAGGGCACGCCTGCCTCCTTCATCGCGCGGATCGCCTCGACCTTGTCGCCCATCAGGCGGATGGTCTCGGCCTTGGGCCCGATGAAGATGAAGCCGGATTCCTCGACCCGTTCGGCGAAGTCGGCGTTCTCGCTGAGGAAGCCGTAGCCGGGGTGGATCGCCTGCGCATCGGTGACCTCGGCCGCGGCGATGATCGCCGGCATGTCGAGGTAGCTGCGGTTCGACGGCGCCGGGCCGATGCACACCGACTCGTCGGCCATCGCCACGTGCTTGAGGTTGCGGTCGACGGTGGAGTGCACCGCGACCGTGCGGATGCCCAGCGCATGGCAGGCGCGCAGGATGCGCAGCGCGATTTCGCCGCGGTTGGCGATGACGACCTTGTCCAGCATGGCGGCCGCCTCAGCCGATCACGAACAGCGGCTGGTCGAACTCCACCGGCTGGCCGCTTTCGCAGACGATCGCGAGCACGGTGCCGGAGGCATCGGCCTCGATCGGGTTGAACATCTTCATCGCCTCGATGATGCCGAGGGTGTCGCCGACCTTGACCGCCTGGCCGACGGTGACGAACGGCGGCTTGTCCGGCGCGGGCGACATATAGAAGGTGCCGACCATCGGCGACTTCACCACGTGGCCGTCGGGCAGGCCGCTGCCGGCCACGGCTTCGGGGGCGCGGCCGCCGGTGGGGCCGTCGACCGGGGACAGCATCGGCATCACCGGCTCGGCGCCGCGTGGCGCCGCGTGCGCGGCGACTGGCGCCTGCGCGTACATCATCGGCGCGCCGACGCTGGTGCCGCGCGACAGGCGCACCGATTCCTCGCCTTCCTTGATCTCGATTTCGGCGAGGTTGGATTCCTCGAGCAGTTCGATGAGTTTCTTGAGCTTGCGAAGGTCCATGTACGGCCTCAGGTTCGGGCTTGCGAAGGGGAAAAGGGGTCAGGCGGCGGCCGGCAGGCGCTGCAGGGCCGCGTCCAGCGCGTAGCGGTAGCTGTCGGCGCCGAAGCCGCAGACCACGCCGACCGCCTTGTCGCTGAAGTAGCTGTGCTGGCGGAAGGGCTCGCGGGCGTGCGGGTTGGACAGGTGGATCTCGATGAACGGGATCCCGACCGCCGCCAGCGCGTCGCGGATGGCGACCGAGGTGTGGGTGAAGGCGGCCGGGTTGATCAGGATGAAGTCGGTGCCGTCGCCACGGGCGGCCTGGATGCGCTCGACCAGGACGTGCTCGGCGTTGGACTGCAGGCTCTCCAGCGCGTGCCCGGCGTCGGCCGCGCGCGCCTGCAGGTCGGCGTCGATGTCGGCCAGCGTGGCGTGCCCGTAGACCTCCGGCTCGCGCGTGCCGAGCAGGTTGAGGTTGGGGCCGTGCAGGAGCAGCAAACGCGCCATCGGGGGCTCGGGACCGGAATGGCGCGCAGTCTGGCGGAAGCGGCGGATGCTGTCCAGTTCGCCGAAGTTGCCGGCGATTTAAGCAGTTGTTTGAGTTGGGGCTCTAGTCACGGTTTCGCCGGCAGCGGTCTCCGTGCGGCGGCGCGATCAGTCGCCGGGCCGGCTCCAGGCGTCGATTTCGCCGTCCTCGAACGGCCCGATCTTCTGCTTGAGCAGGCGACCGTCGGCCGAGACCAGGATCGAGTAGGGCAGCACGCCGCGGGGGTTGCCGAGCTGGACGCCGGCATCGGCCGGGCCGGGGACGTCGATCGCCTGCGGATAGGCGACCGGGATGCGCTGCAGGAAGTCACGCACGGCATCGGGCTCGTCCAGCGCCAGTCCGAGCACGTGCACGCCGGCCTCGCCCTGTTCCCGGGCGAAGCGGTCCAGTTCCGGCATCTCCTTGATGCACGGCCCGCACCAGCTGGCCCAGACGTTGACCAGCAGCGGGCGGCCGGCGAAGTCGTCGGGCAGGTGGAAGGACCCTTGGTCGAGCGTGGCGACGTGGACCGCCGGCAGCGCTTCGCCGCGTCGCGCCACGGCCACGCCCTCGGGCGCCGGCGTGGTCGCGACGATGGCGTCGTTGAGCACGCGCTGGCCGACTTCGGTGCCGAGCAGCGGGCCGGGGCCGTTCAGGGCAACGCTGGCGGCGAGGCCGAGCGCGCCGGCGATCGCCGCCGCCAGCACGATCTTCAGCGGCGTGAGCTTCATTGCGCCGCGCGCCTCAGCGCCGCGACCACGATGTCGTCGGTCAGCAGCGCCGGCAGCACTTCGCCTTCGCCGCCGCCGGCCGGGTAGACCACGTACAGCGGCACGCCGACGGCGCGGTGGGCGTCGAGGAAGGCGGTGATCGCCGGGTCGACGTTGGTGTAGTCGCCGACGAGATAGGCGGCACCGGTGTCGGCCAGCGCATCCTGGAACGCGGCCTGCGACAGCACCCGTCGTTCGTTGGCCTTGCAGGTCACGCACCAGTCGGCGGTCATGTTGACGAAGACCACCCGGCCTTCGTCGCGCAGTGCCTGCAGGCGCTCGGGCGTCCACGCCTCGTGCGCGCCTTCGCCCGCCTGTGCCGCACGCGCGGGCACCGGCAGCGAGTCGACCTTCCACACCGGCACCAGCGCCACCACCACCAAGGCCAGCGCCAGCACGCGGCCAAGCACGCCGCCGCTCCATCGCTGGCGCTCGTGCCACCACAGCGCCAGCGCGAACAGCAACAGGCCCACCGCGACCATCGCCATCGCATCCACGCCGCGCTGCTTGCCCAGCACCCACAGCAGCCAGATCGCGGTCAGGTACATCGGGAACGCCAGCACCTGCTTGAGCGTCTCCATCCAGCCGCCGGGCTTGGGCAGTCGATCGGCCAGCGCCGGCACCAGGCCGATCAGCAGGAACGGCAGCGCCAGCCCCAGGCCCAGCATCAGGAACACCGCCAGCGCCAGCGGCGCCGACGAGGTGAACGCGAACGCCAGCGCGCCGCCCATGAACGGCGCGATGCAGGGGCTGGCGACCACGCAGGCGAGCACGCCGGTGAAGAAGTCACCGGCCGGTCCGGTCCGCGACGCCAGCCGCTGGCCGATGTTGCCCAGTCCGCCGCCGAGGGTGAACACGCCCGACAGGCTCAGGCCGACCGCGAACATCAGGTAGACCAGCGCCGCGACGAACCACGGCTGCTGCAGCTGGAAGCCCCAGCCCAGCGCCTGCCCGCCGGCGCGCAGCGCCAGCACCAGGGCGCCGATCGCGGCGAAGGCGACCAGCACGCCCGCCGTGTACCAAAGCGCATGGCTGCGCGCGCGGGCGCGACTCTCGCCGCTTTGCGCCAGCCCCAGCACCTTCAGCGACAGGATCGGCAGCACGCAGGGCATCAGGTTGAGCACGAGGCCGCCGAGCAGGGCCAGCAGCAGGGCGCCGAAGATGCCGCCCTTCGGCAGAGCGGTGCCGGGCGCGCGGGTGCGCGCGGCGTTGTCGGCGGAGGCATCGGGGATGGGGTCAGATTCACTTTCCCCCGATGTCTCTCCAGTCGCGTCACTGCCTGCAGGGGAAAGTGACTCTGACCCCGGTTTCTCCCCCGAGTCCGGCAGCGCCGGCGGCGCCGCATCAGCTTCGGCCTGCGCCGCCGTCGCGGCCGCCGGCGTCTCGACGCGACCCACCGGCAGCGCCACCGTCACCGTGCGCGTCATCGGCGGATAGCAGATGCCCTCGTCCTGGCAGCCCTGGAAGGTCGCGGTCAGGGTGACTTCGGCCGCGTCCGCGACCTGCCGGCGCAGCGGCAGCGGCAGGTCGACCTGGTCGAAGTACACGACCACGTCGCCGAAGTGTTCGTCGTAGTGGTCGACGCCCTTCGGCCAGCGCGGCGTGCCCAGGGCGATGCCGGCCGCGCCGTCGAGGCGGAAGCTGCTGCGGTCGCGGTAGAGGTAATAGCCCTTCGCCGGCGTGAAGCGCAACAGCAGGGTGTCGCCGTCGGCGGCGATGGCCTCGAACGCGAATGCCTGCTCCGGCGGCAGCGGCAGGGCGTCGGTGCCGGAAATCGTGGCCGTCGCGGCCGGCGTGCCCCCCAGCGAGCGGCCGAGCGCGGCGAAGCCGGTGTCCGCGGCGCCTGCGGCAGGCAGCGCGACCCGCAGTGTGCGCACCTGCGGCGGATAGCAGATGCCGATATCGGCGCAGCCCTGGTATTTCACCTGCAGCGTCACCGTCGTCGCGCCATCGTCCACGCGCCCGGGCAGGACGGCCACCAGCCGGCCGCGATAGGTTTCGACGTCGCCGAAGAACTCGTCGGTGTACGGGATGCCGTCCGGCATCTGCAGCGGTTGGGCCGCGAATCCGCCGTCCTGCACCTGCACCGAGGTGCGGTGGCGATAGAGGTAATAGTCCTCGGCGATCTTCCAGTCGAGTTCGATGCGGTCGCGCGTCGGCGCCGTGGCCGAGAGCACGTAGGCTTCGTCGACCGGCAGCAGCTCGTCTTCGGGCGCGGCGAAGGCCGGCAGGACGACCGCCAGCAGCGCAAGCGCAGCGAGTCGGCGCGTCCAGTTCGGGAACGGGTTCAATCAACAGCTCCGGTGCGGGTTTCCCCGGCGATCCAGGCCAGATACTCCGGCAGGCCGCCGGTGATATCGACCGCGACCACCTCGGGAAGTTCGTAGGGGTGCAGGGCGACCACGCGCGCGGTCAGCGCGTCCAGCCGGTCGCGCGCCGTCTTGGCCAGCAGCAGCACCTCGTCGGCCTGTTCGACCGCGCCCTGCCAGCGGTACACCGAGCTGACGCCGGGCAGCAGGTTCACGCAGGCCGCGAGCCGCTCCTCGACCAGGGTGCGCGCGATGCGCTGCGCGGTCGCGGCGTCGGGGCAGGTGCACAGGCAGGCAACCGCGGCTTCTGGGGCGAGGGAGGCAGGCATCGGCCGGATAGGGTAGCCGAGCCGGGGCGGGCGCCGATGCGGAACACTGCGTGGCGCCCACGCGACACCCGGCCCGGACAATTACTGAACCGACCGGTATAATTGCCCGTCCCCACACGACCGACCCCGACCGTGCGACCCATCCACGCCCTTGCCCCCGTCCTCCTGTCCTGCCTGCTGGCCGCCGGCGCCGTGCCCGCGCACGCGCAATCCTTCGAGGTCGGTGCCGGCATCTCGTTCACCCGCGACAACGAGGACACCCCGGTGGTGGCCGTCGCCTGGCTGCCGGAATGGCGCGAGTTCAAGGGCGGCACGCTGCGCTGGGAAGTCGGCGCGATGCACGTGCGCGGGCGCAGCGACTCGGACTACGACAACGGCGACGACGTCACCTTCTTCCACGGCGGCCTGCGCTACGAGCGCCCCAGCGGCATGGTCGCCGGCTTCGGCGTCGGCGTGCAGAGCGGGGAGACCGATGCGCTGTCGGGCGACCCGCAGTTCATCAGCACCTTCGGCTGGCGCTGGGGCCGCTTCTCGCTGCTGGCGCGGCACATCTCCAACGCCAGCCTGCACCAGCCCAATGACGGCGAGACGATGCTGCAGGGGGCGTGGCGGTTTTGAGTGAAAACAGGGGTCAGAGTGCACTTTCCCCCGGGTTGTATCCGCAAGCAGGGTATCCGCGGGAAAGTGCACTCTGACCCCTGTTTTCTTTCGAGCCCTTGAGTCTGTCATTTCGACCAAAGGGAGAAATCTGCTGTCCGTCTGCGATGACGGCACCTGTTGTCGTATCCGGCATGGAGAGCAGATTTCTCCCTTCGGTCGAAATGACAGTTTGGAAAATGTCGGCAGAGGGGGAGCTACGCAGCCCCCAGGTACCTCCGCGGCACCCGCTTGAGCCCCGTCAGCAGGCGATACGGACTGTTGCCGCTGCGTGCGGCGACGTCGGCGACTGGCAGATTCGGCCCCCACAGCTCGACACGGCTGCCGAGCCCGGCTTCGGGATGGTCAGTGAGGTCGATGGTGAGCATGTCCATCGATACCCGCCCGATCAGTTCGCCCGGGCGGCCGTCGATGACCACCGGCGTGCCCGAGGTCGCGTACTGCGGGTAGCCGTCGGCATAGCCGGCCGCGACCACGCCCACGCGTGTCGGCCGGATGGTGGTGAAGGTGCCGGCGTAGCCGATCGGCTCGCCCGCGGCGAGCTCGCGCACCGCGATCACCTTCGATTCGAGCGTCATCACCGCGCGCAGGGCCTCGGCTTCGACGCGCGGCGCGTCGAGCATGTGTGAGCCGTACAGCATCAGTCCGGGGCGCACCCAGTCGCGGCGCGTGTGAGGCCAGGCCATCAGCGCGGCGGAGTTGGCGACGCTCGCCGGGGTGTCGGCGGGGAGTTGCGCAAGTGCGGTGTCGAAGGCGGCGAGTTGCTCGCCGGTGCTCGCGTGCGAGAGTTCGTCGGCGCGCGAGAAGTGGCTCATCGCGACCATGGTGTCGATCCATGGCAGCGCGCGCAGGCGTCGCCAGGCGTCGACGTACTCGTCCGGCGACAGGCCCAGCCGGTGCATGCCCGAGTCGAGCTTCAGCCAGACCTGCCACGGGCGCGCGCCGCGGTGTTGCTCCAGCATCTCCACCTGCCAGGGCGAGGCGACGACGGACCACAGCGCGTGGCGCTCGATCAGCGCCAGCTCGCCGGCATCGAAGAAGCCCTCTAGCAGCAGGATCGGCGCGCGGATGCCCGCTCCGCGCAGCTCCAGCGCCTCCTCGATGCAGGCCACGCCGAAGCCGTCGGCCTCGGCTTCCAGCGCGCGTGCGCAGGCGATCGCGCCGTGGCCGTAGGCGTCGGCCTTGACCACAGCCAGCGCCTTGCCGCCGCCGAGCGCGCGGGCGTGGCGGTAGTTGTGGCGCAGGGCTTCGAGATTGATGCTGGCGCGCGAGGGACGCATTAGGGATCCTCTGAACAAGTTGGGATTGTCATTCCGAACGCAGTGAGAAGCGATCTCTCAACAGCCGCAGGCTGGTCAATCTCGGAGAAGCAAAAGCAGATTTCTCGCTGCGCTCGAAATGACAGTTTTTCAGAGTTGGCAGGCCCTAGCGCAGCCCGGTCGGTGCCGCCGGCCACGGGCGGTCGTAGCGCGAGATGTCGAGGCCTTCGGTGTCGATCGCCGGCGTGCGGCCGTCGACCAGGTCGGCGAGGTAGTGTGCCGAGCCTGCGGCCATGGTCCAGCCGAGCGTGCCGTGGCCGGTGTTGAGCCAGAGGTTGCGCAGCTTCGTCGCGCCGACCACCGGCGGGCCGTCGGGCGTGGACGGGCGCAGGCCGGTCCAGAACTCCGCGTTCGCCAGGTCGCCGCCATCCGGATACAGGCTGCGCACCACCATTTCCAGCGTTTCGCGCCGGCGCTGCGGCAGCGACAGGTCGTAGCCCGACACCTCGGCCATGCCGCCGACGCGGATGCGCTGGTCGAAGCGGGTGATCGCGACCTTGTAGCTCTCGTCGAGCACGGTCGAGTGCGGCGCCATCTCCGGGCGCGTGATCGGGATGGTCAGCGAATAGCCCTTGAGCGGATACACCGGCAGGCGGACGCCGATCGGCGCCAGCAGCCGCGGCGACCAGCTGCCGAGCGCGAGCAGGTACTGGTCGGCGCTCTCGACGCGGCCGTTGATGCGCACGCCGGCGAGGCGGTCGCCGTCGGCCTGCAGCGCCTCGATGGTTTGTCCGTAGCGAAATTCGACGCCCTCGGCCGCGGCCAGCGCCGCCAGCCTGGTGGTGAACATGTGGCAGTCGCCGGTCTCGTCGCCGGGCAGGCGCAGGGCGCCGGCGAGGCTGTCGGTGATGCCGGCCAGCGCCGGCTCCACCCGGGCGATGCCGTCGCGGTCGAGCAGCTCGTAGGGCACCCCGTATTCGCGCAGGATCGCGATGTCCTTGCCCGCACCGTCGAGCTGGGCCTGGGTGCGGAACAGCTGGGTGGTGCCGAGCGTGCGCTGCTCGTACTCGATGCCGGTGGCGATGCGCAGTTCGGCCAGGCAGTCGCGGCTGTACTCGGCCAGCCGCACCATCCGCGCCTTGCTGATCGCGTAGCGATGGTGGGTGCAGTTGCGCAGCATCGCCCACATCCAGCGGTACTGGAGCGGGTCGGCGGTGGGCTTGATCGCCAGCGGCGCATGCCGCGACAGCAGCCATTTGATCGCCTTGAGCGGGATCCCCGGCGCCGGCCACGGCGAGGCATAGCCGGGCGAGACCTGGCCGGCGTTGGCGAAACTGGTTTCCATCGCGGGGCCGGATTCACGGTCGACGACCACGACCTCGTGGCCCTGCCGGCGCAGGTACCACGCACTGGTCACGCCGATCACGCCGGAGCCCAGGATCAGGATGCGCATCGCGGTTGCCTCAATGGAAGACAGGTAGTTGGGGTGAGGGTCCGCACGACAACACCGTCATCCCCGCCTGCGCGGGGATGACGGTGGCGGCGGACGGCTTATCAACCAGTATATTGAGATGAATCCAGTGAAATTTTCCAATTATCTGGATAAATGCAGGTAATCTTCCCAGAAATCTGATTGCAGGCAGGATCGTGAAGACCAAGGAACTCGACCGCATCGACCGCAAGATCCTGCGCATCCTGCAGCAGGAGGGCCGCATCCCCTTCACCGAGCTGGGCGAGCGCGTCGGTCTGTCGACCACGCCCTGCACCGAACGCGTGCGCCGGCTCGAGCGCGACGGCGTGATCACCGGCTACCACGCCCGGCTCGCGCCGTCGGCGGTCAAGGCCGGCCTGCTGGTCTTCGTCGAGATCAGCCTGGCCTACAAGTCCGGCGACATCTTCGAGGAGTTCCGCCGCGCCGCGCTCAAGCTGCCAAACGTGCTGGAGTGCCACCTGGTGTCGGGCCACTTCGACTACCTGATCAAGGCCCGGATCTCGGAAATGGCCTCCTACCGCCGCCTGCTCGGCAGCACCCTGCTGACCCTGCCGCACGTGCGCGAGTC
>DAOMPM010000074.1:0-11869 GCA_035444805.1 Luteimonas sp.
CGTCGACGAAACGGGGGGATGTTGACCAGGAACCACGCGCGATCGCTCTCGTTGCCCTGGTCCAGTAGGGCCTGACGATGTCACGGAACCGACATCATTCCGGCATCTGGCTGTCATCCGGCAGTTGTGCAATGGCGCCCGGAGCGGGACCTCTCCCGCATTGACTCCAGGGACTCCATGCACGCCATCCTCAAGACCTCGGTCGCCGCGCTCTCGCTGGCGACCGCCTTCGTTTCCACCGCCCAGGCCAACGACGCCACCGGCGCCGGCGCGTCGTTCGTCTATCCCGCCGTTTCGCGCTGGTCCGCCGACTACAAGCAGGCCACCGGCAAGCAGATCAACTACCAGTCGATCGGCTCCGGCGGCGGCATCGCCCAGATCAAGGCCGCGACCGTCGACTTCGGTTCCTCCGACGCGCCACTCAAGCCCGAGGACCTGGCCAGGTCCGGCCTCGCGCAGTTCCCGTCGGTGATCGGCGGCGTGGTGCCGATCGTCAATCTGCAGGGCGTCCAGTCCGGGGCGATGAAGCTCGACGGCCAGACGCTGGCCGACATCTTCCTCGGAAAGATCACCAGGTGGAACGACCCGGCCATCGTCGCGCTCAACGGCGGCATCCCGCTGCCCGACGCCAAGATCACGGTCGTGCACCGCTCCGACGGCTCGGGCACGTCGTTCAACTTCACCAACTACCTGTCCAAGGTCAGCCCGGAGTGGAAGAGCGGCGTGGGCGAAGGCACCGCGGTGAAATGGCCGGTGGGCATCGGCGGCAAGGGCAACGAGGGCGTGGCCGCCTACGTCAAGCAGATCAAGGGCGGCATCGGCTACGTCGAACTGTCGTACGCGCTGCAGAACAAGCTGTCCTATTCGCGGCTGAAGAACGCGGCCGGCAACTTCGTCAACCCGAGCGAGGAGACCTTCTCGGCCGCCGCGGCCAGCGCCAACTGGGGCGCGTCGAAGGACTTCCATCTGGTGATGACCAACGCACCGGGCGAGAACTCCTGGCCGATCACCGCCACCAATTTCATCCTGATGCGCAAGAAGCCCAGGAACATCGAAGGCGCGAGGAACGCGCGCGAGTTCTTCCGCTGGGTCTACGCCAACGGCGACGAGCAGGCGCGTGCGCTCGGCTACGTCCCGCTGCCGGACTCGCTGGTGCAGCAGGTGCAGACCTACTGGACGCAGAACCTCACCTTCTGATCCGGAACACGCTCTCCCAACGACGACTCTCCTCCTTGCGCGGGCCTTCGGGCCCGCATTTTTTTGCCTCACTTCCTCCTTCGCTGCCGTAGACACGCTGCTCCGCGTCATGAACTGCCGCCCCTGCCGTCATACGGCTGTAACAAAAACATCATTTCATGTCGGCATCCCGTCCCGACGACGGATCCAGATCCCAATCCGGAGCCTGCCCGATGAATGCCCCCCTCGCCCGCCTGACCCTCCTCGCGCTGTCGACCGCACTGTTCGCGACCGCCTGTTCACAGGACGCCACCGCGCCCGTCGGCCAGGCGCCGTCGGCCGGCGCCACCACCGCGGCACCCGGCGACCGCATCAGCGCCGAGATCTCGGGCGCCGGCGCTTCCTTCATCTTCCCGCTGGTCTCGAAGTGGTCGGCCGACTACAACGCCGCCACCGGCGCCAAGGTCAACTACCAGTCGATCGGCTCGGGCGGCGGCATCGCCCAGATCAAGGCCGGCACGGTCGACTTCGGCTCCAGCGACAAGCCGCTGTCGAGCGAAGAACTGGCCGAAGCCGGCCTCGGCCAGTTCCCGTCGGCGATCGGCGGCGTGGTGCCGGTGCTCAACCTCGAAGGCCTGCAGCCGGGCCAGCTCAAGCTCACCGGCGCGCTGCTGGCCGACATCTTCCTCGGCAAGATCACCGCCTGGAACGATCCGGCGATCACCGCGCTCAACCCCGGCACCGCCCTGCCCGACGCCAAGATCAGCATCGTCCACCGCTCCGACGGTTCGGGCACCACGTACAACTTCTCCAACTACCTGTCCAAGGTCAGCGGCGACTGGAAGGCGAAGGTCGGCGAAGGCACGTCGCTGCAGTGGCCGGTCGGCGTCGGCGGCAAGGGCAACGAGGGCGTGGCCTCGTACGTGAAGCAGATCAAGGGCGGGATCGGCTACGTCGAGCTGGCCTACGCGCTGCAGAACAACATGCCCTACGCCTCGCTGCAGAATGCCGCGGGCAACTGGGTGCAGCCCAGCGACGCCAGCTTCGCCGCCGCCGCGGCGACTGCCGACTGGGTCAGCGCGCAGGACTTCAACCTCGTCATCACCGACGCGCCCGGCGCCGACGCGTGGCCGATCACCGCGACCAACTTCATGCTGATGCCCAAGCAGCCCAGGGACGCCGCGCGCAGCCAGGCCACGCTGGACTTCTTCAAGTGGGCCTTCGAGCACGGCCAGGCGCAGGCGACCGAGCTGCACTACGTGCCGCTGCCGGCGGAACTGGTGCAGCAGATCGAGGCGTACTGGGCGGCGGAGTTCAAGTGACGCAACGTCCCGCGCGCCCTGCGCGCGGCTGACGTTGCGTCATCCCCGCGCAAGCCGGGATCCATGGACACATCCATTCCGTCACGAAGAACCGAAGTCCATGGGTTCCCGCTTTCGCGGGAACGACGGACTGAAATGACCGGACACCAATGAACACCGCCACCCTCCCCGCCACCACGATCATCGCCCGCGACGCCAGGGACGCACGCAACGACCGCCTGTTCAAGTGGGTGCTCACCGGCACGGTCGCGTTCGTGCTGGTGGCGCTGGCCGGTGCCGCGCTGTCGATGCTCTGGGGTGGTCGCGACGCGCTTGCCTCGCAGGGCTGGAGCTTCTTCTTCTCGGCCGAGTGGAACCCGGTCGAGAACAGGTACGGTGCGCTGGTGCCGATCTACGGCACCATCGTCACCGCGATCATCGCCATGCTGATCGCGGTGCCGGTGAGCTTCGGCATCGCCTTCTTCCTGACCGAGGTCGCGCCGCGCTGGATGCGCGGCCCGGTGGGCACCGCGATCGAACTGCTGGCCGGCATCCCGTCGATCATCTACGGCATGTGGGGCCTGTTCGTGCTGGTGCCGGTGATGACCGAATACGTCACGCCCTGGCTCAACGACCACCTCGGCACCATTCCCGGCCTGGGCGTGCTGTTCCGCGGCCCGCCGCTGGGCATCGGCATGCTCACCGCCGGCTTCGTGCTGGCGATCATGGTGATCCCGTTCATCTCCTCGGTGATGCGCGAGGTGTTCCTGACCGTGCCCACGCGGCTGAAGGAATCGGCCTACGCGCTGGGCTCGACCAAGTGGGAAGTGAGCTGGGACATCGTCCTGCCCTATACCCGCTCGGCGGTGATCGGCGGCATCTTCCTCGGACTTGGCCGCGCGCTGGGCGAGACCATGGCGGTGGCCTTCGTGATCGGCAACAGCGTGCGCCTGACGCCTTCCCTGCTCGAACCCGGCACCACCATCGCCGCGCTGATCGCCAACGACTTCGGCGAGGCCACCGACACCTACCGCTCGGCCCTGCTGCTGCTCGGCTTCGTGCTGTTCGTGGTCACCTTCGTGGTGCTGGCGATCGCCCGCTTGATGCTGATGCAGCTGGCGCGCAAGGAGGGCAACTGATGGCCGCCGCCAACAGCCGCGAACACGTGGTCGCCGACCGTCTGTACGCGAAGCGTCGCCTCGGCAATGCGCTGGCGATCGTGCTGGCCGTGTGCACCGCCCTGTTCGGCCTGTTTTTCCTCGGCTGGATCCTCTGGACCCTGTTCAGCAAGGCCATCGGCGGCATCAACTGGGCGCTGTTCACGCAGATGACGCCGCCGCCGATGCAGGAAGGCGGCCTGCTCAACGCCTTCTTCGGCAGCGCGGTGATGTGCGCGCTGGCGATCGGCATCGGCACGCCGCTGGGCGTCGCCGCCGGCACCTGGCTGTCGGAGTACGGCAAGGCGCGCAAGGCCGGCACCGTGGTGCGCTTCGTCAACGACATCCTGCTGTCGGCGCCGTCGATCGTGCTCGGCCTGTTCGTCTACACCCTGATCGTGATGCAGACCGGCGGGCGCTTCTCGGCACTGGCCGGCGCGATCGCGCTGGCCTTCATCGTGCTGCCGGTGGTCGTGCGCACCACCGACGAGATGCTGCAGCTGGTGCCGGTGCAGATGCGCGAGGCGGCGCTGTCGCTGGGCGTGCCGCAGTGGAAGGTGATCGTGCAGGTGCTCTACCGCAGCGCCTCGGCCGGCATCATCACCGGCATCCTGCTGTCGCTGGCGCGCATCTCCGGCGAGACTGCGCCGCTGCTGTTCACCGCCTTCGGCAACCAGTACTGGAACTCGAACATCCTGCAGCCGATGGCCAGCGTGCCGGTGGTGATGTACCAGTACGCCGGCAGCCCCTACGAATCCTGGCAGCAGATCGCCTGGGCCGGCGCCCTGGTGCTGACCCTGTTCGTGCTGCTGGTCAGCCTGTCCGCGCGCGCCCTGCTCCTGCGCAACAGGATTTCCCATGACTGATCTCTCCCATGATTGATCTTTCCAAGAGCCCGTCCATGAACGATCTCCACACCACCACGTCTCCGCAACGGATCAGCGTGGCCACGCCGCAGCGCGGCGCGCTGGCGCCGACGCCGACCAAGATCGCGGTCAAGGGACTGGATTTCCACTACGACAGGTTCCACGCGCTCAAGGACATCAGCCTCGACATCCCCGAGAAGCGTGTGACCGCGCTGATCGGTCCGTCCGGCTGCGGCAAGTCGACCCTGCTGCGCATCTTCAACCGCATCTACGCGCTGTACCCGAAGCAGGAGGCCAGCGGCGAGATCCTGCTCGACGGCGAGAACATCCTGTCGCCGAAGTACCCGATGAACCGGCTGCGCTCGAAGGTCGGCATGGTGTTCCAGAAGCCGGTGCCGTTCCCGATGACCATCCACGAGAACATCGCCTACGCCATCCGCCACCACGAGAAGCTGTCGAAGAAGCAGCTCGACGAACGCGTCGAGCAGGCCCTGCGCCAGGGCGCGCTGTGGGACGAGGTCAAGGACAAGCTCGGCCAGAGCGCGCTGGGCCTGTCCGGAGGCCAGCAGCAGCGCCTGTGCATCGCGCGCGCGGTGGCGCTGCGCCCGGACGTGCTGCTGCTCGACGAGCCGACCTCGGCGCTGGACCCGATCTCGACCAGCCGCATCGAGCAGCTGATCGCCGAGCTCAAGCTCGACTACACCATCGTCATCGTCACCCACAACATGCAGCAGGCCGCGCGCGTGTCCGACTACACCGCCTTCATGTACCTGGGCGACCTGATCGAGCACGATACGACGGAGACGATTTTCTCCAATCCTTCGAAGCAGCAGACCGAGGATTACATTACCGGTCGCTTCGGATGAAGCGACCGGCGGGAATCGGGATTGGGGATTCGGGATTCGGTAGGGCGAATCCCGCGCCAGTCGCGATCCTCGTTGCTTTTCCCAACCCCCAATCCCCAATTCCGAATCCCGACTCTCAATCATGACCACCCAACCCCACGACCACATCGTCAAGAGCTACGACGAAGAGCGCCAGCGCCTGACCAGCGAGATCCTGCGCATGGGCGAGATGGCGGCTTCCCAGCTCGAGGCCGCGCTGGACGTCGTCGAACGCCGCGACGACAAGGCCGCCGCGCGCATCATCGACAACGACGAGGCGATCGACACGCTCGAGCAGGAGATCAGCCACGACGTGATGAAGCTGGCGCTGCGCGGTCCGCTGGCGCGCGACCTGCGCGAGATCCTCGCCGCGCTGCGCATCGCCTCGGACATCGAGCGGATCGGCGACTACGCCGCCAACATCGCCAAGCGCTCGACCGCGCTCAACGCCTCGCCGCCGCTGCCGCATACGCGCGGGCTCAATGCCCTGGGCCAGCTGGCCGTCCGCCAGATCCGCGACGTGCTGGCCGCGTTCGCCAACAACGACGCCGACGCCGCGCAACGGGTGCGCGCCCAGGACGCGGAGGTCGACACCCTCTACACCGGCCTGTTCCGCGAACTGCTGACCTACATGATGGAGGACGCGCGCGCGATCACCCCGTGCACCCACCTGCTGTTCATGGCCAAGAACCTCGAGCGCATCGGCGACCACGCCACCAACATCGCCGAGAACGTCTGGTTCCTCGTCCACGGCGAGGACAACCTGCCGCCGCGCGACAAGCGCGACGACACCAACGTCGCCACCTGATCGGCCGGCGCCCCTGGCGGGCCGCCCCCGGCCGCCAGACGCCCCGTTACCGCCCGCCCGATCTTCCCTCCACCTGCGCTTAATGTCCCGCGCGCCACACTCCGTGCGCGGCGCGTGTGCGCCGTGGAACGTGGCTTGGCCACGCCCGCTCTCTGGATTCGCGGTCTGGCCGTGGCATCCTGTCGCCGGTGTTTCCCCGCCGAACCCAGCTCACACCAACTAGCGATCAAGGAACATGAATGGCGTAGGAGCGCCCCATGGGCGCGACCGGGTCGCGATGATGCCCCGGCCGCCGAGGGTCGCGGGCATGGCCCGCTCCTACGTTCATCTCCTTGATTGCGAACGGGTACCAATCCCTTCAAGAGGACCTCCGTCATGACCCAGTCCAGCAAGAAACCCGCCGCCGTCGCCATCGGTACCGCGCTCGCCGGCGGCCTGTTGCTCTCCGGCGCCAGCTTCGCCGTCACCCCGCTCGCCCAGGGCTACCTGCTCGGCGCCCAGGACGCGGCCACCGCCGACGCCAAGGCGACCGAAGGCAGCTGCGGCGGCGACAAGGCCAAGGCCGAGGGCAAGTGCGGCGAAGGCAAGTGCGGCATGGACAGGGCCGACACCGACAAGGACGGCAGGATCTCGAAAGCCGAGTTCGAGACCATGCATTCCGACAAGGACGAGTTGTTCGCCACGATCGACGCCGACGGCGACGGCTTCATCAGCCAGGCCGAGCACGACGCGCACAGGGCCGCAGCCAAGTCCGACATGGAAGGCAAGTGCGGCGAGGGCAAGTGCGGAGGCATGGCCTGAACTGCTGAACCGGCGTTCCGCAGGCATGGGTACGACGCCCGCACCCCTGCCCGCCGCCAGTGCCGGCCTCGGCCTGCGGCGCGGGCTGCTGCCCGCGCTGCAGTCCGCCGATGATGGCGCATTCGACTTCCTCGAATGCGCGCCGGAGAACTGGATCGGCGTCGGCGGCCGCCTCGGCGCGGCCTTCGAATCGCTGGCCGAACGCCACCCCATCACCTGCCACGGACTGTCGCTCTCGCTCGGTTCGCCGGCGCCGCTCGACGAGACTTTCGTCGCCCGCGTCGGTCGCTTCCTCGACCGCCACCGGGTGCCGCTGTACAGCGAGCACCTGAGCTGGTGCAGCGACGACGGCCACCTCTACGACCTGCTGCCACTGCCGTTCACCGAAGAGGCGGTCGAGTACGTGTCGGCGCGCATCCGCCGCGTGCAGGACATCCTCGGCCGCCGCATCGCGGTCGAGAACGTCAGCTACTACGCGACTATCCCGGTCGCGCCACGGCAGGCGCTGGACGAGGCCAGCTTCGTCAACGCCGTGCTCGAACGCGCCGACTGCGACCTGCTGCTGGACGTCAACAACATCCACGTCAACGCCATCAACCACCGCTATGACGCGGCCGGCTTCCTGCGCGCGATGCCGTCGTCGCGGATCGCCTGCTACCACGTGGCCGGCCACTACGACGAGGCCGAGGACCTGAAGGTCGACACCCACGGCGCCGCGGTCAAGCAGGCCGTCTGGGCGCTGCTGGCCGAGGCCTACCGCGTCCACGGCCTGCGCCCGACCCTGCTGGAGCGCGACTTCAACTTCCCGCCGTTCGCGGAACTGCTGGAGGAAGTCGGCGAAATCCGGAGCCTGCAGCGGTCGATCGACCGCGCCGGCGCGGTGCCCGCGCATGGCTGAGGCACCGGCCACGTTGCGCGCGCAGCAGCTGGCGCTGTCGAGCCACCTGCGCGACCCGGCTGCAGTGGCGCCGCCAGGCGGCATCGAGGACCGTCGCCTCGGGATCTATCGCGAACTGCTCTACAACAACATCCAGGGCCTGCTCGCCGGCAACTTCCCGGTGATCCGCAGGACGCTTGCCGACGATGACTGGCACGCGCTGGTGCGCCGCTTCTACGCCGAGCACCGCTGCCACACGCCGCTGTTCACCGAGATCGGGCGCGAGTTCGTGCGCTGGCTGGAGCAGCGCGCCGACGCCGATCCGGCGCTGCCGCCGTGGCTGCCGGAGCTGGCGCACTACGAGTGGGTGGAACTGGCGCTGCAGATCTCGGATGCGACGCCGGGCGTGGCGATCGATCCAGGCGACAGCGGCGCCGGAGACTCCGCCCAGGCCCTGCTCGACGGCATTCCCGTGGTCTCCCCCCAGGCCTGGGCGCTGGCCTACCGCTGGCCGGTGCACCGCATCGGACCCGAACACCAGCCGCCCGAACCACCGGAGCAGCCGACCCTGCTGCTGGTCCGGCGCGACGCCGCAGGCGAGGTCCGCTTCGCGCAGCTGTCGCCGCTGGCCTTCCGCCTGCTGGAGCTGCTCGACGGCGGCAGGCGCAGCGGCCGCGACTGCCTGCTGGCGCTGGCGGCCGAAGCCGGTGCCGGCGACACCGACGCCTTCCTCGCCGAAGGTGCCGCCATGCTGGCGCGCATGCGCGGGGAAGGCACCGTGCTGGGTGTTCGCACCACCTGACTCCGGGCACCGCAATCCGCCTCTGCTAGGCTTGCGCCATGACCGATCCGCTGGCGCAATCTCCCCCGGCCGCCACGCCGAGCCTCCTGACCAAACGCTTCCGCGGCTACCTGCCCGTGGTCGTCGACGTCGAGACCGGCGGCTTCGACTGGAACCGCCACGCCCTGCTCGAGATCGCAGCGGTGCCGATCGATGTCGACGACCACGGCGCGCTGGTGCTGGGCGAATCGGCCAGCACCCACGTGGTGCCCGCGCCCGGGACCGACATCGACCCACAGTCGCTGGAAGTCACCGGCATCGACCTCGACCACCCCTTCCGCTTCGCCAAGCCCGAGCGCGAGGCGCTGGACCACGTGTTCGCGACGGTGCGCGCCGCGGTGAAGAAGCACGGCTGCCAGCGCGCGATCCTGGTCGGCCACAACGCCCATTTCGACCTCAACTTCCTCAACGCCGCGGTCGCGCGCAGCGGCCACAAGCGCAGCCCCTTCCACCCCTTCAGCGTGTTCGACACGGTGACCCTGGCCGGCGTCGCCTACGGCCAGACCGTACTTGCACGCGCGGTGCAGGCCGCCGGCTTCCCCTGGAGCGGCGAGGATGCGCACTCGGCGCTGTACGACGCCGAGCAGACCGCGAAGCTGTTCTGCACCATCGTCAACGCCTGGCCCACGCCGCAGCGCCCCTAGTGAAATCGACGCGGCCTCGACCGCGGCTGCACATCCGCTATGCTCCAATGCTGCCGTCCACGACGAGGAGAAGCGAGCGATGCCGATCACCCGCGCCAAGGCCAGCCAGCTGCTCAACCAGAAGGAAATGGCCCTCTACGACGACAGTCGGATCAACGGCCTGCGCCAGCTCGACGCCAGGGGCCTCGCCTCGCGCATCAAACGCGCGCGTGACGCCCGCGACCGCGCCAACGACCTCGTCCGCCGGCAGAAGCTGGCCTCGCGCGAGCGCACCGGCAGCAAGCGCGGCGCCAGCGGCGTCGCCAACCAGCGCAGCAAGGACAAGGCGGCGCTGATGGCCGACATCCTCAAGCGTTTCGAGACGCGGCTGCGCGAGGTCGAGCGCGAGGCGAAAGCCAGCGCGAAGGCAGCCCCGGCGAAGAAGAAGACGGCTGCGGCGAAGGCCGCGCCGAAGAAGTCCGCGTCGAAGAAGCCAGCGACGGCGAAGAAGACCGCCCCGAAGAAGGCTGCGGCCGGAAAGACCACATCGAAGACCGCCACCGCCCGGAAGACGGCGCCTGCGCGGCGCAGCCGGAGCACGCGCCGGATCACGCCCGAACAGGCGCTGGCCCAGACCCATGCGCTGCTTGACGCCAAGCAGGCGCAGGACGCCGAGCCGAAGCCCTGGCAGGGCAACCCGGATCACGCCTCTGCCTCCAGCGGCCAACCCGGCTTCCAGTCCGACAGCGCCGCGCGCCGCGCGCGCCGCCTGCACGCGGCCGAAGCGCGCATCCCCGCGATCCAGGGCAGCATCAGCACACGCGATCGCATCAACCAGGGCAAGCGCGATCATCGCGGCGACGGCGAGGATTGATACCCACTTGCGATCAAGAACGTCGAATGGCGTAGGAGCGCCCCATGGGCGCGAACCGGTTGGCGACGATGCGCCGATCGCCGTGGGTCGCGGGCATGGCCCGCTCCTACGTTTATCTGCGTGATTGCGAATAGGTATGAGCGGATACGGCGCGATGCCGCAGCCGCTCACGCCGGCGTGGCGAGCTTCAGTCCGATGATCCCGGCCACGATCAGGCCGAGGCTGATCATGCGGCCCGCGTTCGCCGGCTCGCCCAGCAGGACGATGCCGAGGATCGCGGTGCCGACCGCGCCCACGCCCACCCAGACCGCATAGGCGGTGCCGACCGGCAGCGACTTCATCGCGATCCCGAGCAGGAACAGGCTGATCGCCATCGCCGCCACGGTGCCGACCGTCGGCCACAGGCGGGTGAAACCTTCGGTGTACTTGAGTCCGATCGCCCAGCCGATTTCGAACAGGCCGGCGAGGACGAGGATGAGCCAGGGCATGCGATGAACCTCCATCGATCGATGGGGTCGTCCCCGGGGGTGGCGCAAAGTGCGGGGCCGTCCCCGCGCCGGGAGATCATCTCACGCGGGAGACGGCACAGGCTGACCCGGCACTGACCCGCCCGCCGGATCCGGTGGCCGATGGCGTTGCGCCGCATCGCCCAACCCGAATTCCCGCCCCCCTGTCATCGCGAGCGCAGCGAGGGATCTGCTTTCCGGGGCCCGCAGTGAAGCAGATCCCTCGCCGCGCTCGGGATGACAGGACTGGAGGTGCCGGGACTGGCGCACCCGTCCAGTTCAGTCCACGCCACTGCCCGACGGTGCACGTGCGAGGCGATAAGCACACACCAGGACCCAACCCACCAGCAGGAAGAACAGCGGCGCGCGGAACGCCTGCCACGCCGACGGCAGCAGCGCCGCGGCACCGACCAGGCCCAGCAGCGCGCGCCAGCGCCCGCCCTGCACTCCCGGTGCGAACGAGTGCAGGAACAGCGACAGCAGCAACAGACAGGCGCCCGCCAGTCCCAGCCAGTCCTGCCACTGCAATGAAGCCAGCATCGACATCGCCGTCCTCCGTCCTCAGCCCGTCCGCTGGCGCACCGCCTCGAACAGCGTCACGCCCGCGGCCACCGAGACATTGAGACTCTCCACGCCCGGGGAAGTTTCCACGCCGGGCATCGGGATCGACACCAGCTGGTCGCAGTGCTCGCGGGTGAGCCGGCGCAGGCCGTCGGCCTCGCCGCCGAGCACCAGCGCGACATTGCCCTTGAGGTCGAGCGCGTACAGCGAGGCGCCCGCATCGCCGACCAGGCCGTAGATCCACACGCCCAGCTTCTGCAGCTCCGACAACGTGCGCGACAGATTGGTCACGCGGACGACCGGGATGCTGTCGGCGGCACCGGCCGAAGTCTTGCGCACGGTGGCGTTGACCTGCACCGCCTTGTCCTTCGGGATCACCACCGCGGTCGCGCCGGCGGCGGCGGCGCTGCGCAGGCAGGCGCCGAGGTTGTGCGGATCCTGCACACCGTCGAGCACCAGCAGCAGCGCCTTGCCCTGCGCCTGTTCGACCAGCGCTTCAAGATCATGCTCGTCCCAGGTCTTCGCCGCCGCATAGCGCGCGGCCACGCCCTGGTGGCGGGTGGCGCCGGCGACGCCATCCAGCGCCTGCTGCGC
>DAOMPM010000074.1:11969-14581 GCA_035444805.1 Luteimonas sp.
TCGGCCAGGCGGAAGTCGATCTTGCGCTCCTCCAGGCTGGCCTTGAGCACGACGATGCTGACCCGGTCGCCGAGGCGGAACTCGCGGCCCATGCGTTCGCCGGTCAGGGTCTTGCGCACCGGGTCGAAGTGGTAGAAGTCGTTGGGCAGCTGGGTCACGTGCACCAGGCCGTTGACCTTGGACTGGTCGAGCTCGACGAACAGGCCGAAGCTGGTGACGCCGCTGATGGTGCCGTCGAATTCGCCGCCGACGTGCTGCTCCATCCACGCCGCGCGGTAGCGCTCGTCGACCTCGCGCTCGGCCTCGTCGGCGCGACGCTCGCGCTCGGAACACTGCAGCGCCAGCGTCGCCATCTCGCGCGACGAATGGAAGCTGTCGCGCTTGCCGCGCTTGAGCACATGCTTGATCGCACGGTGCACCAGCAGGTCCGGGTAGCGCCGGATCGGCGAGGTGAAGTGCGCGTAGGCGTGCAGGGCGAGGCCGAAGTGGCCGATGTTCTCGGGCGAGTACACCGCCTGGCTCTGGCTGCGCAGGATCACCGACTCGAGCAGGGTCGCATCGGGCCGGTCACGCACCTTCGCCAGCAGGTTGGCGAAGTCCTTCGGCTGCAGCTTCGCCCACGGCGGCATGCGCAGCGCGAATTCCTTCAGGAACTCCAGCAGGTCGGCGTACTTGGATTCCGGCGGTTTGTCGTGGATGCGGTAAGGCGCGGGAATCTTCGCCTCCAGCAGGAACTTCGCCGCCTCGACGTTGGCCGCGATCATGCATTCCTCGATCAGCTTGTGCGCATCGTTGCGCACCAGCATCCCCGCCTGCGTGACCTCGCCGCGGTTGTCGAGCACGAAGCGCACTTCCGTCGACTCGAACTCGATCGCGCCGCGCTTCGCCCGCGCCTTGGCCAGCACCTGGTAGAGCTGGTGCAGGCGTTCGACCTGCGGCAGCAGCGCGCCGACCTGCGCCTGCGCATCCGCGTCGCCTTCGCCCACCGCCTTCCAGACCTGGGTGTAGGTCAGGCGCGCGTGCGAGCGCATCACCGCTTCGTGGAAGGTCGATCTCACCACCTCGCCGTCGCGGTCGACCTGCATGTCACAGGCGAAGCACAGGCGGTCGACCTTGGGGTTGAGCGAGCAGATGCCGTTGGACAGCGTCTCCGGCAGCATCGGCACGACGAAGCCCGGGAAGTAGACGCTGGTCGCGCGCAGCTGCGCCTCGTCGTCCAGAGGCGTGCCGGGGCGGACGTAGCTGGAGACGTCGGCGATCGCGACCACCAGTCGGAAGCCCTGCTTGTTCGGCTCGCAGTACACCGCGTCGTCGAAGTCCTTGGCGTCCTCGCCGTCGATGGTGACCAGCGGCAGCGCGCGCAGGTCGAGGCGGCCGGCGGCGCTGGCGGCATCGACCTCCAGCGGGATCGCCATCGCTTCGGCCAGCACCGCGGGCGGGAACTCGTGCGGCAGTTCGTGGCCGTGGATCGCGGCCTCGACCACCAGCGACGGCGTCAGCGCATCGCCCAGCACCGCCAGCACCTTGCCGATCGGCGGGCGGCGGTCGTCGGCGGGCGTGGTGATCTCGCACACCACCAGCTGCCCGTGCTGCGCCTCCAGGCGCGCATCGGAGGGGATCTGGATGTTGCGCTGGATGCGGCGGTCGTCCGGCACCACGTAGCTGATGCCCGATTCGATCGTGAAGCGACCGATCAGGCGGTTGAGCCGGCGCTCGAGCACCTTGGCGATCACGCCCTCGCGGCGGCCGCGGCGATCGATCCCGGTGACGCTGGCCATCACCCGGTCGCCGTGCATCGCCTTGCGCATCTCGGCCGGCGGCAGGAACAGGTCGTCGCCGACGCCGCTGTCCGGTCGCAGGAAACCGTAGCCGTCGGGGTTGGCGATCACCGTGCCCGGGATCAGGTCCAGCTGCTCGGCCGGGACGTAGCCGCCGCGCCGGTTCTGCAGCAGCTGTCCGTCGCGCACCATTGCCGCCAAGCGCTTGGCCAGGGCCTCGGCGCGGTCAGGCGCGGTCAGCTCGAGGCGTTCGGCCAGCACCGGCGCGGTCAGCGGACCGTCGGCGGAGGACAGCAACGCGAGGATCGCTTCGCGGCTGGCGATCGGGCGCTCGTAGCGCTCGGCCTCGCGTCCGGCGTGCGGATCGTGGAACCCGCGTTGCGAGCGCGCCTGCCCGCCCGGCTTCACGCCACCGCCGCGTGCTGCCGGCTTCGCTGCGGCGTCCGGCATCCAGCCCGGCAGCGCGGGCTTGCGCTTTCCGGGCGCGCGCGCCTCCGCCCGCGGTCCTTTGCCCGACGTCGTCTTGTTGTCCTGTCCTGTGCCGCGGCCGGTGCCGCGCTTTCCGGGAGTTTTTGCCATCGGCGGCATGTTACACGTCGCGCAGTCGCGGCCCGATGCACGCCCGGGCGCTTGCCGCCCGTTGACTTTGCCCCCCCTCGCACCGCAACATACGCGGCCACCTGCCCGGGTGGCGGAATTGGTAGACGCACTAGTTTCAGGTACTAGCGGGTAAAACCGTGGAGGTTCGAGTCCTCTCCCGGGCACCAAGGCTTCTCCGGCCACCGTCGAACGGTTTCCGGACCCGAAAACCCCGCTGACCGCGGGGTTTTTTGT
>DAOMPM010000075.1:0-14507 GCA_035444805.1 Luteimonas sp.
GGGACGACCTCCAGCCGCAAGCCCTGATCTGACCCCTCCCCATCCGGCCAGACGTCACTCGAATGGGAGAAGAACCAAAAAAAGGACCCCGGCAAGCCGGGGTCTGAAGGTCATGCCGTCGCCACTGCGGTGGTCGACGTTGGAGAGGTTCCTCAGAAGGTGATGCTCCAGCGGTTGAGCGTGCCGGTGTCGAGGAAGGCGTTGTCGGACACGCGCAGGATCCAGGTGCCGTTCTTGGGTTCGCTCGACAGGTTCACCGTGTAGGTTGCGACGATGTCGTCGGCGCTGCCGCCGGTGCGGTTGTGCAGCGTGTACTGGGTGCCGTCGGGCGCGATCAGCCTGACGATCAGGTCGCCGATCCATGTGTGCGTGATGTTGACGTACACCTGGGTCTGCGCCGATGCGTTGCCGCTGGCGCCGGAGATCGTGATCGGGCTGTCGACGCCGGCCGCGCTGTTGTCCGGGATCGGATACGCGGTGTTGTTGCTGTAGGTCTCGCTCATCCCGTGGGTAGCCACGAGGCGCACGCCCGAGTAAGCGCTCGCACCGTGCAGCAGCACGTAGTACGTGCCCGGCTCCGGTTCGGCGATGACGATCGTCTCGTTGTTGCCCGGACGGGTCGAACGCCAGTCATGGGCGGTCGTCGTCGGGACTTCATCGAGGCTCACGTACAGCGAGACGTTGCCGCTGCCGGTGTAGGTGCGGAAGCTCAACGGGCCGGTGGCGTTCTCCGGCACGACGAGGCGATACAGCGTGCCGCTGCCTGCCGCGCCGCTCAGGCCCGTCATCACCGTGCCGTTCACCAGGTCGATCGCATCCGGCGTGGACTCCACGGTCACGGTCGCGCTGTGGGTATCGGTGTTGCTGTCCGCGTCGGTGACCGTGAGGCTGACGCTGTAGCTGCCGTCCGCGGCGTAGGTATGAACCGGGTGCTCGTCGGTCGAGCTGTTGCCGTCGCCGAAGTCCCAGGCGTAGTCCAGCGTCGCGCCGTCGTCGGTCGAGGTGTTGGTGAAGGTCACCGTCAGCTCGTCCGCGGCCCAGCTGAAGCCGGCGACCGGGAGGGTCGGATCGGTCGGCGTCGAGTCGAGGCCGTCGATGAACATGGCGCCGGTCGCGACCGGGTCGAGCCAGTTGCTCAGGCGCGAGCTGTCGCTGCCGCCGCCAGCCCACGAGGTGAACACGCGACCGTACCAGTCGACGTGGTTGGTCGGGCCGCTGGTGGTGCACGAGGCGTAGCCACCGTGCAGCTGGCCGATCACGCGACCGTCGGGGCTGTACAGCGGCGAGCCGGAGGAGCCGCCCTCGGTGGTGCCGGGCTGGTTCCAGAACACGTACAGGTGGTTGGTCCCGGCCGCGCCGAGATAGCCCTCGATCCTGAGCGCGTTGCTGGAATGGACGATGCGCTTCTCGGCCACGCGCGGGTGGTGGATGCCGGTGGCGCCGGCGAAGGCGATGTCGCGGCGATCCCAGCCGGACCAGTACAGGTTGAACGCTTCGTCCGCCGGATCGTCCAGCTCCAGCAGGGTGAAGTCGGAGCCGGAGAAACTGGCCCGCGGCGTCGCGCCGGTCTGGTTCTGCGCCAGGCTGCCGTCGCCGTTGGCGCCGCTGGCGGCGCTGCCGGGCATGCGGCAGGTCGAGTTCTGGTAGTTCCAGTACACGACGATGCTCGCCGCCGCGTCGGTCGTGCCCATGGAGCAGTGGTTCGCGGTCAGGAAGTACATCCTGTGGTCATTGGCGCTGTTGTTCACCAGCGAGCCGCTGCAGTAGAACGTGCCGAAGCGCGAATACGCGCCGACCGAGCGGATCTGGTCGCGCCAGCCGTCGCCCTCCGGGCAGACCACGTCGATGTTGCAACTGCCGGATATGCCGGCCGGCTGCACCAGGCCGGTCCGCGCGATGCGCTCGAAACCGACGTAGTCGTGGTTGACGCTGGTCAGGCGCAGCCGCAGATCGCCGGCCTTGTCCTTCGGCACGACCACTTCGATGACCGCGTGGTCACCGGCCACGACCGGCGTCCACAGCCGACCATGGTGCTTGTTGTCGCTGCTGTCGAAAGTGCGGATCAGGTCCTGGCTGGCGTTGGCGCGCAGGCCGGCCGGATAGACCAGCATGTGCCCACCCTCGGGCATGTGGTACTCGCTGAAGCCGAAGTTCAACGACAGCGCGCCCGCCGACTGCACGCGCAGGCGCCAGACGAGGCTGTCGCCGGCGTCGTCCCAGTCACCGGCGCTGGCCGGGGTGATGTCGACCGCCAGCGGCGCGGCGAAGCGCACCGGCGCGTTCGCCAGCTTGGCCGAGCGTCGCGCGTCCTCGGCCCGGAGCCGTTCGACGTTGACGCCGGGCATGCTGCGCACTTCCACGGTGTGTTCCGCGGGCAGCCTGTTGCTGAACGCGGCCGGTCGCGCGTCGCCGGCAGCGGCCTGCGCCGCCCCCGCCGACAGCAGGCCCGCGATGATCCAGGTGGTGATCCGTTTCATTCCCTCGACTCCTCGTTTCGATCGGCTTTCGCCGTCAAGAAATGAAGGCGGCACACCGGTTGCCCGGGGTGCCGCCCCTTCCACTTCAACTTCCTGCAGTGGTTCCCGTGCCGCGCATCAGAACGTGATGCTCCAGCTGTTGATGTAGCCGGTGTCCAGCCGCGCGCGGTCCCTGGCCCGCAGGTTCCAGGTGCCGTTGAGCGCTTCGCTCGACAGGTTCAGCGTGTAGGTCGCGTTGATGTTGTCGGCGCTGCCGCCGCTGCGGTTGTGCAGGTTGTAGACCGAGCCGTCCGGCGCCACCAGGTCGACGATCAGGTCGCCGCGATAGGTGTGGACGATGTCCACCGCCACCGGCACGGAGCTGCCGGCGTTGCCGCTGCGCCCGGACACCGTGATCGGGCTGCTGATGCCCGTGGTGTTGTTGTCGGGGATGGGGTAGTCGGTGTTGTTGGTGTAGGTCTGGCTGCCGCCACCGCCACCGGTGGTGTAGGAACCGACCAGGCTCACGCCCGAGAACGCCGAGTAGCCGCGCAGCATGACGTGGTAGGTGCCCGTCTGCGGCGAGGCGAACGAGCACGACTCCGCGTTGCCCGAACGGTACGGGCGGCAGTCGTAGGCCGAGGTGGTCGGCGCCGAGCCGTAGCGCACGTACAGGTCGGCGTCGCCGCTGCCGCCGGAGGTGGAGATCACCAGGTTGCTGGCACCGGCGGGCACGTTGATCGTCCAGAACTGCGTGCTTGCCGATGCGCCGGAGATGCCGGTCACCGGCACGCCGTTCTGCAGCACGCTGCCACCACCACCGCCGCTCACGGTCACCGACTGGGTGCGCGTGTTGCTGGCGCCGTCGTCGTCGGTGACGGTCAGGGCGACACTGTAGGTGCCGGCCGAGGCGTAGGTCTTGCTCGGGTTGGTCGCGGTCGAGGTGGTGCCGTCGCCGAAGTTCCAGCTGCGCGAGGCAATCGAACCATCGCTGTCGGTGGAGGTGTCGGTGAACTGCACCGTCAGGCCGTTGACCGTGGCGCTGAAGTTGGCGGCCGGAGGTGCGTTGCTGCCACCACCTGCGGCAGCATCGACCGCGGCCTTGGCGTTGACGATGCCTGCGCCGCAGCCGCCCGAGCACGTGCCCGGCAGCGGTCGTGCGGTGTTCTTGAGGATCGTCTCGACCTGCGCCGGGCTCAGCGGCGAGGGTGCCGCCGACTGCATCAACGCCACCACGCCGGCCACGTGCGGGGCCGCCATCGAGGTGCCGTTGTAGGACGCGTAGCTCTCCGCACCCGGCGCGTTGGTGCCGGCGTTGAGCGTCGACCAGATGCCCACGCCCGGTGCCGAGACATCGATGCCGGTGCCGTAGTTGGAGAAGCTGGCGCGCGAGCCGTTCTGGTCGGTGGCCGCCACCGCTATCACGTTGTTGCAGTTGGCCGGGGTGAATCCGGATACGTTGGCATTGCTGTTGCCGGCCGCCACCACGACGGTGGTGCCGCGCGAGACCGCGCTGTTGATCGCGTTCTGGGTCGTGCTGCCGCACGAGCCGCTGCCGCCGAGGCTGAGGTTGATCACCTCGGCCGGGTTGGCGTTCGCCGGCACGCCACTGACGCTGCCGCCCGAAGCCCAGACGATGCCGTCGGCGATGTCGGAGGTGTAGCCGCCGCCGCGGCCGAGCACGCGCACGTGCGAGACCTTGGCGTTGAACGCGGTGCCGGCCACGCCGACGCCGTTGTTGGTGATCGCGGCGACGGTGCCGGCGACATGGGTGCCGTGCCAGCTCGAAGGATTGCCGCCGTAGTAATCGCCCGGATCGGACGGATCGGAATCGCGGCCATTGCCGTCGCCGGCGACGGTGGCGTCGTTGATCATGTCGTAGCCGGCGATCGTGTTCGCGTTGAGGTCGCTGTGGCTGGTGCGGCCGGTATCGAGGACCGCGACCACGACACCGGCGCCTGTGCTCACGTCCCAGGCCTGGTCGGCGCGGATGCCGCCAGTGGCGTTGTGGTAGCCCCACTGCTGGTTGTAGCGCGGGTCGTTGGGGGTCAGCGCGTGGCGCAGTATCTGGTCGACCTCGACGTATTCCACGTTCGGGTCGGCGGCCAGCTGCCGCATCAGGGTTTCGGCATCGACGCGGTCGAGCTTGCGGTCGACGCGGATGACGTCGGCATCGACCGCTAGGCGACGCTGGTGCGAAACCCGCAGCGCGCCGGCAGAGCGCTGCGCGCGCGATGCGCCCAGCAGGGCCTGCGCCGCCGCATCGAGACCGCGTGCGCGCAGCGCCGCATCCGAGCGTTCGGGCGCGCCGGCCTTGTACTGGACGATGAACTGGTCGAACTGGGTATCGGACTGCAAACCGCCCAGATCCACCCGGCCGGCGAGCGCCGGCGCGGCAAGCGAGGACAACACGATCGCGGTAGCGACCGCCAGCACGTGCTTGCGCACGCGGCGTTTGGACACATCGGACATCGACCTGACTCCCGAAGCAGGAATGGCCGCCAAGGCGGCGAAGGCCGGTGGCACGGGAGCGAGGTGCGAACAGCTGGACATTCCCTGTCTCTCGCGTCTGCCGGCAACGATGTGGACTGCCCCTATCGTCCACAAACTGACGCTACACGACACATGAACGGTGCCGCAACGAGGGAACGGGAATTGGTTACAGGTGAAAATGTGACTTTCGTCACAGATTTGAAATGTCGCCCGCTGTCAGCCGGCGTTACAGCATCCCGGTCTCGAGGCGCGCGGCCTCGGACATCATGGTCTGGTTCCACGGCGGGTCGAACACCAGCTCGACGTCGGCCTCGTCCACAGTCGGGATCAGCTCGAGCTTGCTGCGCACGTCCTCGACCAGGATCTCGCCCATGCCGCAGCCGGGCGCAGTCAGCGTCATCTTGATGTCGACCGCGCGCCTGCCTTCGTCGAGCGGCCGCACCTGGGCTTCGTACACCAGGCCCAGGTCGACCACGTTGATCGGGATTTCCGGATCGAAGCAGGTCCGCAGCTGCTTCCACACCAGTTGCTCCACCGCCGCGTCGTCGGCGCCGTCGGGCAGCTTCAGCGGCTCCGGTGGCTCCTTGCCGATGGCGTCGCCGTCCTTGCCGGCGATGCGGAACAGGTTGCCCTCGACGAACACCGTCCAGCTGCCGCCCAACGCCTGGGTGATGTAGCCGACGCTGCCGGCAGGCAGGGTCACGACCTCGCCCTGCGGGACGAGGACGGCCTCGCAATCGCGCTCGAAGCGCACGGGTTCGCTGCTGCGGGAATACATGGAGGAGATGTGGGGACGGCCGCGCTTGGGGCAAGCACGCCATTCTATCGCTGCCGCACCGGTATCCTGTGCGGCCACCCGCAACGATGCCTCCCGCATGCCGCCACAGCGCCGTCCCGCCCGTTTCGCCGTTGCCGCGGGCCTGCTGCTGCTCACCAGCCTCGGCATCGCCGCGGCCTGGGTGCTGCTGGCGATGGCGGTCGACCGCCAGTGCAGCTGGATGGCGCTGGTCGCCGCCGCCGATGCCGCGCTGGTGGTGCGGCTGGTGCGGATGCAGCCCGGGCCGCTGCGCGCCAGCTGCGGCATGCTCGCCACGGCGCTGGCGATCGCCGCCGCGAACTGGGGCCTGGTGGCCGCCTGGCTCGGCCGCTACATGGGCCTGCTGCCGTGGGAATCGATGCTCAAGCTCGGTCCCGAATTCGCCTGGCTGCTGGTGCAGCAGGCCAACCGCCCCGCCGACCTGGCCTGGCTCGCCGCCGGCCTGGTGGTGGCCGCCTTCGCCTCACGCTGAGCGCAGCGGGACCAGCTCGTCGAGGCAGGCGCCGAACACCGCCATCGCCTGCCTGATCTCCAGCACTGACAGCCCGCCGTAGCCCATCAGCAGGCCGGCGCGGTCGGGCGGCTCCTCGTAGAACGGCGTGATCGGATACAGCCCCAGTCCGCGCGAACGCGCCAACGCGATCAGCGCCTCGCACTCGGCCTGCGTGCGCCCGCGCAGCCACACGACCAGGTGCATGCCGGCGCGCGAATCGGCGATCTCGAGGCGCCCGCGGCTGCATTCGCGCAGTCCTTCGATCAGCGCGGCGCGGCGTTCCTTCAGCGCCTTCGCCGTGCGTCGCAGGTGGCGTTCGAAGCCGCCGTCGCGCATGAAATTCGCCAACGCCGCCTGTTCGATCGTCGGCGAACCGAAATCCTCCACCCACTTCGCCGACACGAAATCCCGACGCAGCGCCGGCGGCACCACCAGGTAACCCATGCGCAGCGCCGGGAACAGCGCTTTGGAAAAGGTGCCGACGTAGATCACGCGGCCCTGGGTATCGAGCGAACGCAGCGCCGCCAGCGGCCGGCTGTCGTAGCGAAACTCGCCGTCGTAGTCGTCCTCGAAGATCCAGCTGCCATGGCGGTTGGCGTAGTCGAGCAGCGCCATGCGCCGCGGCAGCGACATCACCGCGCCGCTGGGGAACTGGTGCGACGGTGTCACGCAGACCAGCTTCGGCGCCGGCTTCGACAGTGCGTCGCAGCGCAGTCCCTCGCCATCGACCGGCACCGGCAGCACCCGCGCGCCGTGGATCAGCAGCGCCCTGCGGATCGCGAAGTAGTGCGGCTCCTCGATCACGGCCGCTTCGCCCGGATCGAGCAGCACGCGCATGGCGAGCGCCAGCGCCTGCTGGGTGCCGGACACGATCACCACGTCCTCGGGCATCGCCTGGATGCCGCGGCGGCGCGCGAGGTAGTCGCAGATCGCCTCGCGCAGTTCCGGCAGGCCCTGCACCGGCGGGTAATGCGGCCGCGTGTAGTTCGCAGCCTGCGACAGCGCGCGCGCCCAGGCCGTGGTCAGCATCGGATTGGTCAGCGGCACGCCATACTGGAACGAGAAGCGCATGTCCGGCACCGTCCGTCCCGGAATGCGGCGGTAGTCGAACACCTCGCGCATGCGCGCCGCGTAGCGCGATTGCGCGCCAACCCGGTCCGGCGGCTGCGGATCGACACCGGACGCGAGCAGCGGCGGCGTCACGTAGCTGCCGGAGCCGACCCGGCCGTCGACGAATCCCTCCGCCTGCAGCTGCTCGTAGGCAGTGAGCACGGTATTGCGCGAGACCCCGAGTTCGGAGGCCAGCCAGCGGGTCGGCGGCAGACGGCTTCCGGCCGCGAAACGTCCCTGCAGGATGTTCGCCTTCAGCGTACGGATGAGCTGCGCGTGAAGCGGTCCGTTGCCGTCGAGCATCATGCCGGCACCTCGCTGCGCGTGAGAATTGGCTCCATCCGAACAGGCGGAACCAGTACCGGATAGTACCAATCCGCCCGTTCACGAGGGGGCCAATCCACACGGTCGTGCATTGGCCAGCGGTGCGTTGCGTGCTTCGCCGCACCGCGCTGACGCCGGCCTCGAAGCCTGAACGGCGCGTCCGTCGCGCTCGCAGCCACAGCCGCACCAAGGCGATCGGCTCCAGCCGTCGCGCGCGAGTTGGCGCTGTCGCTGCGTTCCCGCCCGCGGCGCAATGGCCGGATCCTCCCGCGGAGCGTGCGATGACGATGACGTTTCCCCGTGCCACCCCGGCGTCGACATGGGTGGTCACCGGCGGCCTCGTGGCCGGCACCCTCGACCTGGTCTACATCTGCACGTTCTTTGCGCTGCGCGACGTCGGCCCGCTGCGCATCTTCCAGAGCGTCGCCGCCGGCTGGGTGGGACGCGAGGCCGCGTTCTCCGGCGGCACAGCCACCGCGCTGCTGGGCCTGGCCTCGCACTACCTGATCGCGATCGCGATGGTCGCGGCATTGGCCACCGTCGCGCGCCGTTTTCCGATCCTGTTGCGCCATCCGTTGCGCAACGGCGCCCTCTACGGCGTCGTGCTCTACCTGGTGATGACCTTCATCGTGGTCCCGCTGTCGGCCGCCGGCACGGGCGCATTGCCGCGCCTGCAGTGGATCGATCTGATGCACCTGTCCGCGCACATGCTGCTGGTCGGCATTCCCTGCGTGTTGTTCGCGCGATTGGCGCTGGCGACGCGATCCTGACGGCATCCCGGATGACCCTGTCCCGGCGCATTCGGCGCCACAACATCGCATGCGACCACGGCATCCGGTCGACGCGTTGTGCCCTGATCGCGCAACCGCTGTGCGGATCTGGCATTCATCACGACAGCGCGATGCGTGCACATCGGCGGACGCGATCCTGCCAATTGGACAACGTCAAGGATTCGTAAATTCCGGTTGCCTTGCCTGCCCTGGAGATTGCCTTTGCCAGGACCGCAGGCATCACCCGCAACCAGGAACCGAAGATGATTCGAAGCATCAAGCACAGCCCATTGCGCAACGCGATCTGCATTGCGCTCGCGTTCTCCACGGCCCCCGCGTTCGCACAGGACGCCGAATCGGCGCCGACCACGCTCGACCGGATCGAGGTCACAGGCAGTCGCATCCGCCAGGTTGATCTCGAAACCGCGCAGCCGGTCCTGACCATCAGCCGCGAAGACATCGAGAAGCAGGGCTTCCAGTCCGTTGCCGACATCCTGCAGAACATCACCGCCGCCGGCACGCCGCCGCTCAGCCGCGCCTCGCCGCTCGGTTCCGGCGAGGCCGCGCGATGCGAGCAGCGCCAGCGCGGCTTCCTGCGTCTCCGCGATCAACCGCCGGTGGCCAGGCGATCGACCTGCGCAACCTCGGCGCGCAGCGCACCCTGGTCCTCCTCAACGGCAAGCGCCTGGGCATCACCACCGGTGGCATTCAGGACATCTCGACCATCCCGGCCGCCATGGTGGAGCGCATCGAGGTGCTCAAGGACGGCGCATCGGCGGTATACGGCTCCGATGCGATGGCCGGCGTGGTCAACATCATCACCCGCTCCAACTACAAGGGCGTCCAGGCCAGCGCCTACTACGGCCAGCAGAGCGAGGGCGACGGCGAGATCGAGAAGTACGACCTGATCATGGGTGCCAGCAGCGACCGCGGCTCGATCACCTTCGGCCTGGAGTATGCGAAGGAAGGCGAAGTGTGGATGAAGGACAGGCCGTTCAGCGCCTACCCGCGCGGCGACCGCCACCCTGACCTGGGCTGGAGTCCGGTCGCGCAGTACGGCGGCTTCATCAGCAGCCCCACGTCCAACCCCCTGCCGGGCATCACCTATCCGCCGGCCTCACCCTCCAATCCCACCCGAAGCGTCCGCGTGATCGTGCGCCCGGGCGGAGACCCGGGCAATCCGGCCGACTACATCGCCCAGGACCTGGGGGTCAACCCGAACCACAAGAGCAACTCGAACGAGCAGATGCACCTGCGTACGCCGCTCGAGCGCAAGTCCCTGTTCGTGGACGGCAGCTATGACCTGACCGAAACGACCCGTTTCCGCGCCAACGTGCTGTACAGCAACCGCATCAGCGACAGGTCGATCGCCGGCTACCCGCTGCAGGCGGCCTCCTTCGGCAGCTTCGACGCCGGCGCCGGCATACCGCTGCACGCGGACAGCTATTTCAACCCGGTCGGCAGCACCATCGGCAACTGGTGGCGTCGCACATGGGAAGTGCCGCGATCCAGCACCAGCGATGCGACCACCTGGCGGTTCTCCGCCTCGCTGGAGGGCAGCTTCGAAGTCGGGACGCGCTACTTCGACTGGGACGTCGGCGCCATGTACAACCAGAACAAGGTCCTGCAGGCGGCTTACGGCAACCTCAACCTCGCCAACGTGCAGCGTGCACTGGGCCCGTCGTTCATGAACGACGCCGGGCGCGTGCAGTGCGGAACGCCGGACAACCCGATCTCCTTCTCCGCCTGCGTGCCGTGGAACCCACTGCTCCATTACGGACAGGCCGGACAGGGCAGCCTGGCCGACAAGGAATTGCAGGACTTCCTGTTCCAGCGCGAGCACTCGCTGGGCAAGACCGAAACCACCATCTATACCGCCAACCTCACCGGCGCCCTGTTCGAACTGCCAGCCGGCGAAATGTCGTTCGCCGTCGGCGTCGAGCACCGCAAGGAGGAAGGGGAGTTCATTCCGGATGGCCTGGCGGTCACCGGCGGATCGACCAATCTCGCCGCCCGCGCCACCCGCGGCAGCTACAGCGAGCAATCGCTTTACGGCGAACTGTTCGTGCCGATCCTGACGGACGTAGCCGGCGCGCGCGAGCTGAGCCTCAATGTTTCCAGCCGCTATTCGGACTTCGACACCTTCGGCGACACCACCAACAGCAAGGTCGGCCTGAAGTGGAAGCCGATCGACGACCTGCTGGTCCGCGCCACGTGGGCCCAGGGCTTCCGCGCACCAAACATCGCCAATCTCTACGGCGGCGGCTCGCAGACCTTCATCGCCTTCACCGATCCCTGCGACACCGTCTACGGCGCGTCGGCCACGAACGCCACGGTTCGTGCCCGCTGTGCGCAGGACATCGCCAATGCCGACACCTACCGCCAGCTGCAGCAGGGCTTCGTGCCGACCACCCAGGCCAGCGCGCAGACACCGCTGGCCTTCTTCACCAACGCCGGCAACCCCAACCTGGAGCCGGAGGAGTCGACCAGCAAGAACATCGGCCTGGTCTGGAGCCCGAGCTTTTTCGAGGGCCTGAGCATGAACCTTGACTGGTGGGAGGTCGAAATCGACAACACGATCGTTGCCGATACGCCCACGCAGATGCTCAATGACTGCTACGTCGAGAACACAGCCTCGCGCTGCACGGGATTCACCCGTGACCCGGTGCTCGGCATCGTCAACAACATGGATTTCGGTGCTCGCAACGCCGGTTACATCCAGGTCGAAGGCTTCGATTTTGGACTGGCCTACGGCATGGATACCGCCATGGGCCGCTACACGGTGGACTGGCAGAACACGTACACGGTCCGCAACGAGTTCAAGACCGACGACGCTGCCGAGTTCGTCTCCCAGACCAACAGCTTCGGCGGCAACTTCCGGCTCCGCTCCAACCTCAACCTGGGCTGGACGCTGGAGGACTTCGGCGTGAACTGGTCGATGCGCTACCACTCGGCGATGAAGGAGCAGTGCCTGAGCGCGGCCGCCTTCCCGGGGGAGTGCTCGGATCCGGACTACATCGCAGGCAATCCCGCGCAGTCCGGCGCGACCAACCGCACCGGCTCGGTGACGTTCAACGACGTGCAAGTGCGCTGGAACGCACCATGGGACGCCACCATCTCGCTTGGCGCCAACAACGTGTTCGACCGCCATGGCCCGCCGATGTACACCCAGCCGAATTCGAACACCAACTACTACGGTGGCTTCGACATCGGCCGCTTCGTCTACATGAAGTACCAGCAGCGGTTCTGATCGTGCCACCTGCCCGTGCCGCCAGCCGGCGGCACGGGACGCGCTTCGCGTCGGCCCGGCCTTTGCCGGGCCGGCCCTTGTCCGGGACTGCCCGAAGACGCCGCCGTCGCCGCGACGGTGCAATGTCCGATTCCGGCGAGCACCAACGAACATGCGACCGCATGCTCCAGCATCCACCCCACCTGCAGGACACCACATGGCATCGCAGACACCAGGCATCGATACCGCTGTGTTCGCGCCACTGTCCGCCATCGCACACACGACGACAGTGCTGCGGTGCAACGTACTGCGGCATCGATCGTTCCCGATGCCACTGGTCCCCTCAACCATATCGTTCGTCACCGGATCCATGCCGTTCTCCCCCAGGTAGTTGCACGGCGGCGACCAGCCCCGCAGTGTCGTCGCCACATCCATCGAGGGACCGCGACATGCTGCATGAATTGGCCCCGGCTTACCCGATGGAATTGGCGCCGCACGCTGGCCACTTGCAGCGATAGCCTGAACATCGGTGCCGCATCTGGCGAGATCCCGAACCCATTGCCTGCTTGATCCAGTGCGCCGCCACGCTTCGTGATGGAGAACCATTTGCCGATCCGTTTCATCCAACCTCGCGCCTCCACACGAATCGACAGATCCAGGAGCGATGCGCATCAACGAATTCCCCGGGAATTGCGCCCGGATTGCGGCAGATGAGACCGGGGAATGTCACGCAACGATTCGCGCAACATGATTATCCCGTTCCACTGCATGACTATCCCTTTCCGCTGCAGTACTTCTGTCACTTTCCTGCTGATCCATATCCACATTCAATGCAATCACGCTTCCAACCAGGCGCATGAGCCCTTACAGGAGTCGCTCGTGAAAGAAGACAATCCCGCATAGCAAGTCCACTGTTGCCGGCTTCTGCCGCCATCGTTTCGGCGACGCTTCAATCGCCGGACATGCTGATGTTTCCTGCACCCCTCGCTGACTGCGGCTTCATGACTGTTCGCATTCGCGATAGTCGCTCCAGGCCTTGTCTACAGCGGCCTGTCGGAGCTGCCTGACTGTTCATCAGGTCGACACCGCTCCACGGTGCGACTTGCTCAGACATGGGCCCATGCGGGCAGTGCCCGCACCATGTCGATCCGGTTCGACCTCGTTCGTCCAGTAGACAAGGCAGCGAATCGAATCGACGTACCGGCCGCCTGATCCCGCCCGACAACGAGAACCCTGATGACGACCGATGCCCAAGTGAAGGGACCTGCCTCGTACTTCCCGTCCATCGAGAAGCGCTACGGAAAGCCGGTTGCGCACTGGCTCGGGATCCTCGACTCCGTGTCGGACGTGGCGCACATGGAACAGGTCGCCTTCCTCAAGAGCGAACACGGGATCGGCCATGGCCACGCCAATGCGCTCGTAGCCTGGCACAGGGCCCGGTACGGAGCCTGACACCCGTTCGAGTCGACATCGCCACCCCACCGCCCCCCACATTCCCCATCTCCCATGCAGATCATCCACCACGCGATCAGCTCGCATTCCTCGCTGGACCTGACGACCGCCGATGGAGACGCACTGCACGTGCTCGACCTGTGCGGGCGCAACCTCGGCATCGACGTGCCGACGAAATGGATCTCGCTCTGGCTGCCACTGGTCGGCGACATCGAGATCGACACGCCGCAGTACGCATGGACGCTGCAGCGCGGTGATCTGCTGACGTGGCGCGAGCAGTCGCTGCGCGTCGCGAGCAGCCGCCCGGCCAGGTGGCTGGGCCTGTGCGGCAGTCCGGCCGCGTGGGAAGCACGGCTGCGCGGCCGCCATGGCCGCGACCGCAGCGAGGCCGGGATCCTCCTCCACGACGGCGCCTGCCCGCGTGCGCTGCGACGACTGCTGGTGCGCCTGGTGCGGATGGCGCGGCGCCAGGCCGATGCCGCCGCGATGGACGCGACGGCGGCGGCGGTGCTCTCGGAACTGCTCGAATCGCAGGCGCACCTGCAGGCGCTGCTGCCGCGCTGCAGGGGGCGCACCCGCCAGCACCGGCAACAGGTCCTGATGCGGCTGCTGCGCGTCGAGCACCTGATCCGCAAGCACGAGGACACGCGCCTGGACCTCGGCTACCTCGCGGCCAGCGCCAACTATTCGCCGTCGCACCTGATCCGCAGCTATCGCGACGTGTTCGACGAAACCCCCGCCGAATACGCGGCGCGGCTGCGCGGCGAGCGCGCCTGGACGCTGGTGCGCGGCACCGACATGCGGGTGTGCGAGATCACCGAGGCACTGGGCTTCGAGAGCCAGAGCGCATTCTGCCGCGCGTTCAAGAAGATCCACGGCATGACCGCCAGCCAGGCGCGCATGCGCGTCGACGATGTACCGATGCGGCGCGCTGCCTGAGAGGCTGACGGTAAAGGTACGGATGGCGCAGGAGCGCCCCATGGGCGCGACCGGGGCGCGGCGAGGCCCCGGCCGGCCTAGTCGCGGGCATGGCCCGCTCCTATGTCTGTCTTCTTGATCGCGAACGGGTGAGCGCCGGTGCCACGCCGCGCTCAGTGCCCGCCATCGAGCGCCTTGAGCTCGCTCACCAGCGCATTGGCCATCTCCGCGCCGTCACCGTAGAGCATGCGCGTGTTGTCGGCATAGAACAGGGCGTTCTCGATGCCGGCAAAACCCGTGCCCTTGCCGCGCTTGATGACGATGGTGTTCTTCGAATTGACCACGTCGAGGATCGGCATGCCGTAGATCGGGCTGGCCGGGTCGGTCTTGGCCACCGGGTTGACCACGTCGTTGGCGCCGATCACCAGCGAGACGTCGGTGTTCG
>DAOMPM010000076.1:0-1695 GCA_035444805.1 Luteimonas sp.
ATGGATGTTTTGCGCGCGAGTCAGGGCAGGATGCCCTGATCGAGCGAAGAGCGGTTCCCGGTCGGCAGGGCGCGGCGTCCATCCGAAGCGAGGCATTGAGGGGCGTTCCCCGACCACGAGCGGCTTCTCCCCCTCGCTTTGGAGAAGAACCTTTCTTGATTCTACAAATGCGTGGCGTCGGCGGGGGCGGCGAACCAGCGCTCGACGATCACCGCCGCGGCCACGGCATCGAGCGCAGCGGCGTCGCGCCGCCGGCGCCGGCCCTCGGCGCGGTCGACGGCGAAGCGCTGCGCCGCCTCGATCGAGCTGGCGCGTTCGTCCACCATCGCCACCGGCAGGCGGTAGCGCGTCTTCAGTGTTTCGGCGAAAGTGCGGGCGCGGGCGCGGATCGGCTGGTCGCCGCCGTCGAGGGTCATCGGATCGCCGACCACCAGCCCGTCCGGGCGCCACTCCTTGTGCAGTTTGTCGATCGCGGCCCAGTCGACCTGCTCGCCGTGCACGTCGACCACCGCCAGCGCGCGCGCGCCGTGCCCGTACGGGCTGCCGACCGCGACGCCGATGCGGCGCGCGCCGACGTCGAACCCGAGCACGGTGCCGTCGACGCGGATGGTGTCCACGCTCACGCGTGTCCCACGTGCCCGGCCATGCGCATCAGGTCGACGCCGATCTGCCCGGCGGCGGCCTGCCAGCGCTGCTCCAGCGGTACTTCGAACAGGATCTCGTGGCGCGCCGGCGCGGTCAGCCAGCTGTTCTCGGTCAGCTCGTGCTCCAGCTGACCGGCGCCCCAGCCGGCGCAGCCCAGCGCGACGGTGGCGTTGTCCGGCCCGTCGCCGCGCGCGATCGCCTCGAGGATGTCGCGCGAGGTGGTGACGAACAGGCCGTCGGCGACGGCGAGGCTCGACTCCCAGGCGCGCGCGCCGTCGTGGATCACGAAGCCGCGCTCCGGATGCACCGGGCCGCCGGCGAGCACGCGCTGCTCCAGCAGCGCCGCATCGTCGCAGGCCACGTCCATCTGCCGCAGCACCTCGCCCAGGGTGTAGTCGGAGGGGCGGTTGACGACCACGCCCATCGCGCCCTCGTCGTCATGCTGGCAGACCAGGGCGACCGTGCGCGCGAAGTGCGGGTCGGACAGGGACGGCAGCGCGATCAGCAGCTGGTTGGCGAAGGTGGTCGGCGATTCCGGCATGCGGCCATTCTAGGCCCGCCGGCGCCGATGGGGGCGCAGGCGTTCAGCCCAGCCCGAACTGCTGCTCGTGCGGCGTCGCCAGGCGCACATCGACCACCTCTACCTGCGCCTCGACCGTGCGCCCGGCCAGCGGATGGTTGCCGTCGACCGTCACCGTGTCGGCGTCGACCGCCACCACCACCACGTCCAGCGGCCCCTTCGCGGTCTGCGCGGCCAGCCTGGCGCCGACCACCGGCTCGGCGGAGGCCTGCAGCCGGCTGCGCGGCAGGACCTGCACCAGCGGCTCGTGGCGCGGACCGAAGCCGGCCGTCGGCGCGATGGTGACGCGGAAGGTGTCGCCGGCCGACTTGCCGGACAGCGCCTGCTCCAGCCCCGGCATCAGGCTGCCGGTGCCGTGCATGTAGACCAGCGGCGCGTGGCCATGCGTGCTGGTGATCTGCGCGCCGTGCTCGTCGCGGAGGGTGAAGTGCACGGTGGCGACGCGTCGGTCTGCGATTTCCATGGCGGAC
>DAOMPM010000076.1:1795-14190 GCA_035444805.1 Luteimonas sp.
GCGGAGGGTGAAGTGCACGGTGGCGACGCGTCGGTCTGCGATTTCCATGGCGGACGGGTGGGCGGCGGAACCGGCATGTTGGCGCGCCGCTGCGGCCTCGCGCAACCGGGGCCTGCCCGAGGCCGTCATGCACGCCAGACCGGCGTCGACCGCGACATCCAGCCTGGCCCCGGAACAAACCGGGCCGCTTGCGCGGCCCGGTCGTCGACGCATCCGGCGGAGGCGATCAGCCCTTCACCGCTGCCTGGTAGCGGCGCTCGACCTCGTTCCAGTCGACCACGTTGTAGAACGCGGCGATGTAGTCGGGGCGGCGGTTCTGGTACTTCAGGTAGTAGGCGTGCTCCCACACGTCCAGGCCCAGGACCGGGGTGTTGCCCGAGCCGATGCCCTTCATGAGCGGGCTGTCCTGGTTGGCGCTGCTCTCGACCAGGAGCTTGCCCGACCTGTCGACCGACAGCCAGGCCCAGCCGCTGCCGAAGCGGGTCAGCGCGGCCTTGGTGAAGGCCTCCTTGAAGGCGTCGAAGCCGCCGAGTTCGCTGTCGATGCGCTTGCCCACTTCGCCCACCGGCGCGCCGCCACCCTTGGGCGACATCACCGTCCAGAACAGCGAGTGGTTGGCGTGGCCGCCGGCGTTGTTGCGCAGCGGACCGCGCTTGTCCTCGGGCAGGACGTCGAGGCTGGCGATGATCTCCTCGGCGCTCTTGTCCGCCCAATCCGTGCCCTCGAGCGCGGCATTGGCGTTGTTGATGTAGGTCTGGTGGTGCTTGGTATGGTGGATTTCCATCGTCTGCGCGTCGATGTGCGGCTCGAGCGCGTCGTAGGCGTAGGGGAGCTTGGGCAGGGTGAAGGCCATTGCGATCTCCGTTCGGGGGGTCGGGCCGTCTATTGTGCCGCGTCCGCGGTCAAAACAGGGGCAACCGCGCCGCAATGCTGCTTTCCGGCGGACCTCGGGCGCGCCTGGGAATCGGCGGCGGCGGAAGCGGCCGCCGCGCCCGGCTAGACTGTCGCCATGCCCTTCCTCGAACTCACCCTGCGCTGCCGCGAAGCCGAGCAGCCGCGCTATGAGCACGCGCTGGAGGACGTCGGCGCGCTGGCGGTGACCATGCTCGACGCCGACGCCGACACTTCCAGCGAGCACGCCATCCTCGAGCCGGGCGTGGGCGAGACGCCGCTGTGGGCGTCGATCACGCTCAGCGCGCTGTTCCCGCACGATGCCGACGCGCTGCTGCTGCTCGCCGCGCTGGAGGCCTTCGATCCGGCGCTGGACTGGAGCGGCGCGGGCTTTCGCAAGATCGAGGACCAGGACTGGGAGCGGGCGTGGATGGACCAGTACGCGCCGCTGCGCTTCGGCACGCGCACCTGGATCGTGCCCTGGAACCATGACCTGCCCGACGAGGCGCGCGCGCCCGACGCGGCCGTGGTGCGGCTGGACCCGGGGCTGGCGTTCGGCTCGGGCACGCATCCGACCACCTCGCTGTGCCTGCAGTGGCTCGACGGCTTGGCCACGTCCGGTGAACTGGCGGGCAAGGCAGTGCTCGACTTCGGCTGCGGCAGCGGCATCCTCGCGCTGGCCGCGCTGAAGCTCGGCGCGGCGCACGCCGACGGCGTCGACAACGATCCGCAGGCCTTGCTCGCGACCCGCGACAACGCGCAGCGCAACGCCGTGGCCGACGCGCTGGCGGTGTTCGAGCCCGCCGCGGCGCCGCCGGGGCCGTATCCGGTCGTCGTCGCCAACATCCTCGCCTCCGCGCTCGACGCGCTCGCCGAAACGCTGGCCGCGCGCACCGCGGCGGGCGGACGCATCGCGCTGTCGGGCATCCTCGACGGCCAGCAGGACGCGCTGCTGGCCCGCTACGGCGCCTGGTTCGACGCATTGGCGGTCGCGCACGAGGGCGACTGGGTCCGCATCGACGGCGTCCGCCGGTGACGCCGGGCACGGCGCCGCGGCGCATGCGCGTGATTGAATAGCGCCATGTTCATCAACTGCAGGCACTGCAACGCGCTGGTCGCCACCGATCCGGTCACCGACCTCCCGCCGGAGCGCTGTCCGCGCTGCAAGGGCGTGGTGCGCGAACCGGCGGCGGATGTGGCAGCAGTGGACACCGAGGACGCGCCAACGACGACGCCGGAGGCGCCCGTCCCGGCCGCCCCACCGGCCGCGCCCGCTCCGGAGCGGCCGCCGGTGGCCGTGCCCACGGCCGAGGTTCCGGAATCAACCGAGTCGGCTGCGGCTGAGACAGCCGTCACCGCGCCAGCTGCAGCAGAGACGGAAACCTCCCCGGTCGCCACCTCGCTTGCCGACGCACCGCCATCTCCGATGGTCGAGGAGGATCTGCCGCCTGAGGCAGACGCCACAGCCGACGCGATGACGGCGGCCGCGCCCGCTCCGGAGCGCGACACGGGCGCGACGCCGCCATCGCCCGACACTCCCGACGCATCCGCCGAAGCCGACACGCCGCAAACCAACGAACCTCCGGTAACGGACGCCGACACCACGGCCGCCGCCAAGCCCGAGGCATCGACGACCGCACAAGCGCCCCCCGCCGCCGTCGCCACCGCGACATCGCCAGGCTTCCTCTCCCGGACCACGCCCGTCGCGGCCCCCGCGCGCGGCTGGCGACGCTGGGGCCCGGCGGTCGCGATCGCGGCGCTGGTCCTGCTGCTGGGCCTGCAGGTGGTGATCGCCGACCGCGAGCGCCTGGCCGCGGACGCGCAGTGGCGGCCGCTGGCGGCCTCGGTCTGCGCGCTGTTCCGCTGCAGCCTGCCGCCCTGGCGCGAACCCGGCGCCTTCGTGCTGCTCGCGCGCGAGGTGCGCCCGCATCCAGGCGTCGACGGCGCACTGCGCGTGCGCGCCAGCTTCCGCAACGACGCGCGCTGGGCGCAGGCCATGCCGCGACTGCTGCTCAGCCTGTCCGACATCGATGGCCGCGCCGTGGCCGCGCGCGCGTTCAACCCCGATGAATACCTCGGCGCCGCAGCCGACGCGACCGCGCTGATCGAGCCGGGCCAGACGGCGGACATCGCGCTGGACATCCTCGAGCCATCGGTGGCCACGGTGTCGTACGCGTTCGATTTCCGCTAGCCGTCGTCCGTTCGTCGAATTCGCATTGTCCGCTGCGACCGCGAGGCGCTAGACTCCTTCGCCCGCGACGCTGGCGCACCGCCGCATCGCACAGGCCGCATCGAACCGTCATTGAACAGCGCCGAGCACATCGACCTGACCCCCCGCAGCGCGCCGCGTGCGCCGCTGCGCGAGCACGTCGCCAGTTCGGTGCGGCGCTACCTGGGCGACCTCAACGGCAGCGATGCCGACAACCTCTACCAGGTCGCGCTGCGCGAACTGGAAATCCCGCTGTTCCTGGAAGTGCTGGAGCACTGCGACGGCAACCAGAGCCGCGCCGCGACCATGCTCGGCATCCACCGCGCCACCTTGCGCAAGAAACTGCGCGAATACGGCATCGCCTGAGCCTTTGAGCGGCGCGCGGCGGCTATAATTCCGCCTCCGTTTTTTCGCACCACCCCCCATGACCCAAGACCTCCTGCCCCTGCGCCGGGCGCTGCTGTCCGTGTCCGACAAGAGCGGGCTGATCGAGCTGGCCACCGCCCTGGCCGCCCGCGGCGTCGAGCTGCTGTCCACCGGCGGCACCGCCAAGGCACTGCGCGAGGCCGGGCTGGCGGTGCAGGATGTCAGCGAGGCCACCGGCTTCCCGGAAATGATGGATGGCCGGGTCAAGACCCTGCATCCGGTGGTCCACGGCGGCCTGCTCGGGCGCGCCGGCACCGATGACGCGGTGATGGCCGAACACGGCATCGCGCCGATCGACCTGCTGGTGCTGAACCTGTATCCGTTCGAGTCGGTGACCGCGAAGGCCGACTGCACGCTCGCCGACGCGGTGGAGAACATCGACATCGGCGGCCCGGCGATGCTGCGCTCGGCGGCGAAGAACTTCGCGCGCGTGGCGGTGGCGACCTCGCCCGACCAGTACCCCGATCTGCTCGCCGAACTCGAGGCCAACGACGGCCGCCTGTCCGCGGCGAAGCGCTTCGCGCTGTCGGTGGCCGCGTTCAACCGCGTGGCGCAGTACGACGCGGCGATCAGCAACTACCTCTCGGCCGTGACCGACACCTCCGGCGAGGTCCCGGTGCGCGCGCCGTTCGCGGCCCAGGCCAACGGCAGCTTCGTCAAGCTGATGGACCTGCGCTACGGCGAGAACCCGCACCAGCAGGCCGCGTTCTACCGCGACCTGTACCCGGCGCCCGGCTCGCTGGCGACGTTCGAACAGCTGCAGGGCAAGGAGCTGAGCTACAACAACATCGCCGACAGCGACGCGGCCTGGGAGTGCGTGCGCCAGTTCGACGCGCCTGCCTGCGTGATCGTCAAGCATGCCAATCCCTGCGGCGTGGCCGTGGGCGCAGGTACCGGCGACACCTACGAGCGGGCCTACGCCACCGACCCGACCAGCGCCTTCGGCGGCATCATCGCCTTCAACCGCCCGCTCGACGCGGCCACGGCGAAAGTCATCCTCGACCGCCAGTTCGTCGAGGTGCTGATCGCGCCCGACTACGACGCCGGCGCGCTCGAGTACGCGAGGAAGAAGGCCAACGTGCGCGTGCTGCGCATCGCGCTGGCGCCGGCATCGACGGGCTTCATCGACGTCAAGCGCGTCGGCTCCGGCCTGCTGATGCAGACCGCCGACGACCGCGTGGTCAACCGCGACGATCTGAAGGTGATGACGAAGCTGGCGCCGACGCAGGCGCAGTTCACTGACCTGCTGTTTGCCTGGAAAGTGGCCAAGTTCGTCAAGTCCAACGCGATTGTCTACGCGCAGGGCAATCGCACGGTCGGCGTCGGCGCCGGGCAGATGAGCCGGGTCTACTCGGCGCGCATCGCCGGGATCAAGGCCGCCGACGTCGACCTCGTGGTCGAGGGCTCGGTGATGGCCAGCGACGCCTTCTTCCCGTTCCGAGACGGCATCGACGCCGCCGCCGCGGCCGGGATCAAGGCGGTGATCCAGCCCGGCGGCTCGATGCGCGACAGCGAAGTGATCGCCGCGGCCGACGAGCACGGCATCGCCATGGTCTTCACCGGCGTGCGCCACTTCCGCCACTGACCGGCCACCCTGGAGCGCGCCCGATGCCGACGCCGCATACGCCCCTCCGCTTGATCATGCTGGGCGCCTGCACGCTCGCGCTGGCCGCCTGCCAGCGCGAACCCGATCCGCTGCAGCTGGCGCGCGAGGAGATCGCCGCCAACCTGCCGGCGCCCTATTTCGAGGACCTGGTGACCGAATCGGCAAGCGTCGAGGGCAAGCGGCTGGTGCTGCTCGTGCGCAGCCCGGAAGGCGATGCCGACAGGACCCGCGCGCAGCCGCAGTTCGAACTGCTGCGCCAGAGCGAGCAGGACGAGATGCGCCAGCTGTGCGCGCACCCGGCGATCGCGCGACTGGTCGATGGCGACACCGTGCTGGTGCGCCGCTTCGTCGACCGTTTCGACAAGGTGTTCTTCGAGACCACGCTTCCCGCGCGCGACTGCGCGTCCCCCGACATGAGGGCACCGACTTGAAACTCCTGGTCATCGGCGCCGGCGGCCGCGAGCACGCGCTGGCGTGGAAGCTGGCGCAGTCGCCGCGCGTGTCGGAAGTGATCGTGGCCCCGGGCAATGCCGGCACCGCGCGCGAGGCGAAGTGCCGCAACGCCGCGGTCAAGGTGGCCGATCTCGATGGATTGCTGCAGCTGGCGCAGGACGAAGGCGTGGCGCTGACCGTCGTCGGCCCGGAGGGGCCGCTCGTGGCCGGCGTGGTGGACAGGTTCCGCAACGCCGGCCTGCGCATCTTCGGCCCGACCGCGGCCGCCGCGCAGCTGGAAGGCAGCAAGGCCTTCGCCAAGGACTTCCTCGCCCGCCACGGCATCCCCACCGCGTTCTATTCGGTGTTCACCGAAGTCGATCCCGCGCTCGCCTGGCTGCGCGACAAGGGCGCGCCGATCGTCATCAAGGCCGACGGCCTCGCCGCCGGCAAGGGCGTGATCGTGGCGATGAGCCTGGACGAGGCCGAGGCCGCGGTGCGCGACATGCTTTCGGGCAACGCCTTCGGCGAGGCCGGCGCGCGCGTGGTGATCGAGGAGTTCCTCGACGGCGAGGAAGCCAGCTTCATCGCGATGGTCGATGGCCGCAGCGCGCTGCCGATGGCGACCTCACAGGACCACAAGCGCGTCGGCGATGGCGACACCGGCCCCAACACCGGCGGCATGGGCGCCTACTCGCCGGCGCCGGTGGTCACGCCCGAGGTGCACGCGCGGGTGATGCGCGAAGTGGTGGAACCGACCGTGGCCGGCATGATCGCCGACGGCGCGCCGTTCACCGGCTTCCTCTACGCCGGCCTGATGATCGACGCGTCCGGCGCGCCGAAGGTCATCGAGTTCAACGTGCGCTTCGGCGACCCGGAGACCCAGCCGATCATGATGCGGCTGCAGTCCGACTTCCTCGACCTGGTCGAAGCCGCGCTCGACGGCCAGCTGCATGAGGTCGACGCACGGTGGGACCCGCGCCCATCGCTGGGCGTGGTGATGGCGTCGAAGCCGTATCCGGAATCCCCCGTCACCGGCGACGTGATCTCCGGCCTCGATGCCGTACCCGCCGGCGCCACCGTCTTCCACGCCGGCACCGCGCTCGATACGCAGGGCAACGTCGTCAGCGCCGGCGGCCGCGTGCTCTGCGTCACCGCGCTGGGCGACACCGTGGCCGACGCGCAGCGCAACGCCTGCGCCGGCGTCGACGCGATCTCCTGGGCCAACGAATTCCACCGCCACGACATCGGCTGGCGCGCGATCGAACGCGAACGCGGCTGAGCACTTCGGGTTCCGGAAGATTCCTGCCATGACGCCGCCGGAATCCTGAATCCTGTCATGTCGACCTAAGGGAGACATCTCCGACCCTCGAGCGCAGGTCCCCGAGCGCGCGGCCGCATACACGAACAAGATTTCTCCCTGCGGTCGAAATGACAGGACGGGGCGAAGCAAGTATCGCCAACACCGGCGCCGAACAGGCTCACCGGTCCGCGGAACCGCCCCGCGCGCCGTGGTCGAGGATGGCGTTGAACAGCAGCCGATAGCTGCCGATCGTGCTGCCGCGCCAGACCGGGTTGATCGCGAACAGCAGCACGCTGCCCTGGCCGTAGCGCGCATTGACCACCGCCGCGCGCTCGGCGATCTCGCCGGCGCCGTCCAGCAGCCCCGACACCAGCAGGTCGTCGGCGCCTGAGAAGCGCAGGACCACCTGCGGCTTGTGCGCCTGCGGGATCGCCCAGTGGTTGTTGCGCCGCTGTTCCTCGTTGAGCGGCATCGGCTCCCAGGGCTTGTTGTCCGGCAGCGGATGCGCGTCCATGAAGGCGCGTCCCTGGGGCACGTCGACGTCCTGCTTGTCGCCGCGCCCGGTCGGGCGCTCGAAATCCTTCGCCGACATCGGCCCGCCCCAGCGCGACCCGCGCACGCGACCGTCGGGCGTCGCGACGTCGGCGACGTAGAACGACAGGCCGCTGTCGCTGTAGACCGCGAGCGGTTCGTCGCCGTAGCCGTTGGCGACCGGATGCGCGCGATCGACGAAGCGCGAGCGCAGTACGCTGCCGACGATGCGCAGCTTGTCGGTCGGGGTGACGAACACGCCCGGCGCCAGCCCCGTGTCGATCGCGAAGCGGGCGCTGTCCTCGGCCGTGACCAGCAGGCCACCCTCGCGCACGAAGGCCTTCAGGTTCGCCAGGCCGGCCTCGCCCATCCCCGGGCGTATGTCGTCGGTGGCGTCGATCCTGCCGAGGTTCGGGGTCAGCGCGGTGGTCTTCCACGGCAGCGGGTCGCCCCACATCGGCATGCCGTCGATGATCTGTCGCGTGCTGGTGCGTCCGATCGGCGCGAACAGGATGACGTCGTACTTCGCGCGCAGGCCGGGATCGCGGCTGATGTCCTGGGTGCTGATGTAGGCGTAGGGAATCCCCATCCGGTCCAGCTCCATCCGCCACCAGCCTTCGGTCTGGGTGCTGAGCCAGGTGTGCATCAGCGCGATGCGCGGCAGCGTCGCCGAGGCGGCGCGCGGGATGTCGATGCTCGCCAGCCCCTCCGGCACCGCCACGTCCCCTGCCCTGCGCATCGGCGCGGACAAGATCGACGTATCGGTGATCCGCGCGAGCTGCACGTTGAACAGGTCGCCCATCGACCACCCGGTGTCGTCGTAGGGCGTGTCGTACTTGCTGTCCTTCGGCGACCAGTACTGGCGATCGAGCAGTGCGTCGGCAATCCGCGAGTACGGCTGGTCCATGCGGATCACGTAGCTGCCCGCCGGGAAGCGCTGTCGGCCGGCCGCGTCGCCCGTGTCCTTGCCCGCCTCGTTCCTGCGCGGCGGGTTCTCGACCGTGACCGGCGAGGACAGCCGGTGCACCTCGACGTGCTGCCGGCGCATCACCTCCAGCAGCCGCGCCTGCGCGCCCGGGCGCGTCTCGTCCGCGCTGAGCACGTAGGCCGCCGGGCCGGAGGTCCGCGCCTTCTCGATCGAGCGCCTGCTCTTGAGGTGGAAGTTCCCCAGGAACGAGCCCGCGTTCTCCGCGAAGTAGTGCAGCGCCGTCAGCAGGCCGGTCTGCTGGTAGTTGTTGTTGTTGCGCGCCGACCACAGCACCGTCGGATACGGCGGGTTGGGCCGGTACCAGGTGCGCGCGTACTCGTGCGGCTGCAGGATCCGCTGCAGCGTGTCGGCGCCGTCGTTGCCGTAGGTCTCGTACAGGCGGCTGATGCCGTTGTGGGTCGCCGCCATGAACATCAGGTAGCCGGGGCTCCAGGTGTCGAACTCGCCGTGGGTCCACACCCCCGGCAGGCCCATGCGCGTCATCTGCTGCACGTTGTCCCAGCCCAGCTGCTGCCACTCGCCGACGAGGATCGGGTCGATCCAGGCGTTGTACGGCCCGGTGCCGATGGTGTTGTCGTAGAGGAAGGAATACGACTCGTGCAGGTCGTGGATGACTTGTGCGCCGAACTTCACGTAGGTGTCGAGGACGATGCGGCTGCTGTTGAGCGTCATCGCCATGCCGTCGCGGTTGTTGTCGTGCGCGACGTACTTGCCCCAGTAGACCAGCGGCGGGTAGTGCTTGCCGGGATTGGCGAGGTGCCAGTTGTAGATGTCGGTCTTGCGGTCGCGGCCGTCCACCTCCACCACCGGCGTGATCAGCGTGATCACGCGCGAGCGGATGCCGCGGATGTACGGCGCCTCGTCGACGGCCAGGCGGTAGCCCAGCTCCATCAGCGCCGTGGGCGATCCGGTTTCCGGCGAATGCAGCGCGCCGGTGATGTAGTACACCGGCAGCGTCTGCGCGACCAGGGCCTCGGCCGCGGCCTGGTCCATGTCCAGCGTGCGCGGATCGGCGAGCCGGCGCAGGTTGGCCAGGTTCGCGTCCAGGTTCGCGATCACGGCCTCGTCGGCGATCGCCACGGCGATGGTCTCGCGTCCCTCCTCGCTGTGCCCGACCTGGAACACGCGCACGCGCGGGCTCGCCTTCTCCAGTTCACGGAAGTAGCGGTGCACGTCGGCCGAGTACGGCATGTAGCCTTCGCCGCCGGCGATGTGGCCGAGCACGTCCAGCGGCGTCGACACCGTGTCGGAGGCCGGCAGGTAGTCGGTGAGGGGGGAATTGAGCGTCGGATCGGTCGTGAACTTCGCGATCAGCGCGGTATAGGCCTCGTCGATCGCCTGCCCCTGCGCGCGCGCGTACGCCGCAGGCACCTCCACCGACGCGCGCTGCGGAGCCTGCGCCATGGCGCTCCCCGCGAGCAGCACGCCCACCATCGACCACGCCGACAACACCCGCATCACGTCTCTCCCCGAACCCGCTGGCCGGACCCGGGACAGGTCCCCGCATGCCGCCGGCGAGGGTAATCCAAACCGCGACCGGCTGCGCCACCGGATACGCAGGCTGCATCGCCGGTCGCCGGTCGCGCGACTTCCGTGGCCGCAGTGCCGGAGTACCGCGCCCGCAGCGGCGCCCGGCTACACTCCCACGCCAACGACGGAGGCCGCATGGCGCACAGCCAGTTCGATCTGCTCAGGCAACGCCGCTTCCTGCCCTACTTCACGGTGCAGGCGCTGGGCGCGTTCAACGACAACGTCTATCGGCAGGCGATCATCGGCCTGCTGTTCTACCTCGGCGTCGATGCCGAGCAGCGCACGCTCTACACCAACCTCGCGCCGGCGCTGTTCATCCTGCCCTACTTCCTGTTCTCGTCGATTGCCGGCCAGTTCGCCGAGAAGCTGGAGAAGCAGCGCCTGATCGTGATCACCACCACGATGGAGATCGGGATCATGACGGTGGCCGGGATCGGCTTCCTGCTCGGCAACATGCCGCTGCTGCTGGTGGCGCTGTTCGCCACCGGGATGCAGTCGACCCTGTTCGGGCCGGTGAAGTATTCGATCCTGCCGGCGGTGCTCAAGCCCGAGGAGCTGACCGGCGGCAACGGCCTGGTGGAGATGGGCACCTCGCTGTCGATCCTGGCCGGCATGATCTATGGCGGGCTCGTCTTCCAGGTCGCGGGCGCATGGGGACCGGAAGCGGCGGCGGCGTCGGTGGTGGCGCTGGCGATCATCGGCAACCTCGTCGCGCGCAGGATCCCGCGCGTGGACGCGGGCAAACCCGACCTGAAGATCGACTGGAACCCGATCCCCGGCACCATCCGCACCTGGCGGCTGACCCGGCGCATCCCGGCGGTGCGCAACGCCATCCTCGGCGTGTCCTGGTTCTGGTTCGTGGGCACGGTGCTGACCGCGCAGCTGCCCAACTACGCCGAGCTGCACCTGGGCGCGGCGGAGCGTTCGACCAGCCTGTACATCTTCGGCCTGGCGCTGTTCTCGGTCGGAGTGGGCGTCGGCTCGCTGCTGTGCGAGAAGCTGTCCGCGCGGACGGTGGAAATCGGACTTGTCCCGCTGGGCGCGCTCGGCATCAGCGCCTTCATGCTCGACCTGTACTTCGCGCGCAGCGGACTGGCGCCGCAGGCGGGGCTGGACATCGCCGGCTTCCTCGCCGGCGAGCACGGCTGGCGCATCACCTTCGACCTGACCGGCATCGGCTTCTCCTGCGGCCTGTTCATCGTGCCGCTGTTCGCGCTGATCCAGAGCCGCACGCCGAAGGACGAGATGGCGCGCGTGTTCGCCGGCCTGAATATCCAGAACTCGGCCTTCATCGTCACCGCGGCGGTGACCGGGCTGGCGCTGCAACAGGTGTTCGGCTGGAGCATCCCGCAGGTGTTCCTGGGGCTGGCGATCGCCAACCTGCTGGTCACGGCCTGGATCTTCACCATCGTGCCCGAGTTCGCGATGCGCTTCGTCAGCTGGCTGCTGGTGCGCACGCTGTACCGGCTGGAGCTGCACGGCATCGAGAAGCACGTGCCCGACGAGGGCCCGGCGCTGCTGGTCTGCAACCACGTCAGCTACATGGACGCGCTGATCCTGGCGGCGAGCATCCCGCGGCCGGTGCGCTTCGTCATGTACTACCGGATCTTCCAGATCCCGGTGATGCGCTGGATCTTCAGGGCCGCCGGCGCGATCCCGATCGCCAGCCCGAAGGAGGACGCGGCGATGATGGCGCGCGCCTTCGACAGCATCGACGCCGCGCTGGCCGACGGCGAGCTGGTGCTGATCTTCCCCGAAGGTCGGCTGACGCCGGATGGCGACATCGCCCCGTTCAAGTCCGGCGTCGAACGCATCCTCGAACGCCGGCCGGTGCCGGTGGTGCCGATGGCCCTGCGCAACATGTGGAGCAGCATGTGGAGCCGCCGCAGCACGGCGGCCGCAAGCGGACGCCTGGCGCGCATGCGCGTGCCGCGGCGGTTCCGCGCGCACGTGGGCGTCGCGGCGGAAGCGCCGATCCTCGATCCGTCGGTCACCGCCGGACAACTCGAAGCGCGGGTGCGCGCTCTGCGCGGCGACGCTCCGTAGGAGCGCGCCATGCGCGCGACCGTTCCGTCCGGGTGAAGCGGTCGCGCCCATGGGGCGCTCCTACGCAACCGCGGGATAACGAATTCCCGCCTTCTCCGCTCGCCTCGGCTCGCGGGCCGTTGCGGGCTCGCGCTATGCGCTCACCTCGCAACCCCGGCCCGGCGAAGCACGCCGGGCGTTCGCTGAAGGCGCGCGGCAATGCCGCGCAAGCGCCTTCTCCGCTCGCTTCGCTTCGCGGGCTGTTGCGGGCTCGCGCTATGCGCTCACCTCGCAACCCCGGCCCGGCGAAGCACGCCGGGCGTTCGCTGAAGGCGCGCGGCAATGCCGCGCAAGCGCCTTCAGCTCACCCAACCTGCAATCACGAACAGGGCGATCACTGCCAGCCACACCAGCAGGCTGCGCCAGACCAGGCTCATCGCGTCGCGCAGCTCGG
>DAOMPM010000077.1:0-13763 GCA_035444805.1 Luteimonas sp.
CTGCGCAAGAACGTGCTGGCCAAGTGCTACGGCGGCGACATCAGCCGCAAGAAGAAGCTCCTCGAGAAACAGAAGGAGGGCAAGAAGCGGATGAAGCAGGTCGGTCGCGTCGAGATCCCGCAGGAAGCCTTCCTGGCGGTGCTGCAGGTGGACAACAAGTAGAACCCTGGAATGTCATTCCGAGCGCAGCGAGGAATCTGCTCCTGTTGTTGCCTATGGTTGGCGCGAAGCAGATTGACCAGCGTTGCTGTTATAGAGCGCTTCTCGCTGCGCTCGGAATGACAACTTAGTTTGCTGGATGCCGCAAGAGGATTGGCGTGACATGATGAAGTGGTTCGAGCTTGCGCTGGTCGTGCTGACCTTCGCCACCGGCATCACATGGCTGCTGGACCGGTTGTTCTTCGCCAAGCGGCGGGCCGCGCGCGCCGGGCTGCTGGAGGAGAAGGAACCGGTCCTCGTCGACTACGCGCGGGCGTTCTTCCCGGTGCTGTTCGTGGTGCTGATCCTGCGCAGCTTCATCGCCGAGCCGTTCCGGATCCCGTCCAGCTCGATGATGCCGACCCTGCTGATCGGCGACTTCATCCTGGTCAACAAGTTCAGCTACGGCATCCGCCTGCCGGTCAACAACCGCAAGGTGATCGCGCTGGGCGAGCCGGAGCGCGGCGACGTGGTGGTGTTCCGGCCGCCGCACCATCCCGACCAGGACTGGATCAAGCGCGTGATCGGCCTGCCCGGTGACGTGGTCGCCTACCGCGACAACATGGTCTACGTGAACGGCCAGCCCTTCGCCTACGGGCCGGCGCAGCCGTACGCGGGCGTCGGCCGCGGCGCCGACATGACTGGCGCCGAGCTGATCGACGAAACCATGCCCGGCCGCACCCACCAGGTCCTGGAGACCCGGCGTCCGGGCATGTTCGACCCCGGCGAGGGTGAGTGGCTCGTGCCCCAAGGCGAGTATTTCGTGATGGGCGACAACCGTGACCGCAGTGACGACAGCCGGTTTTGGGGTACGCTGCCGGAGAGCCAGCTGCGCGGGAAGGCATTCCTGGTCTGGATGAACCTCGACAGCAGTGCGCCGGGGTGGGTCGACTGGGGCCGGATCGGTCGTGGCATTCCGTAGGGCCGGGGCGGAAGGCGGTCGCTGGGACCGGTGACAACAGCACATTGGGGGATCGGGGCATGAACACGCGTCGCAAGCAGGGCGGCATCACGCTGCTGGGGTTCATCATCGTCGCCGGCGTGGCCGGCTTCTTCGTGTTCATGGGGATCAAGCTGTTCCCGATGTACCAGGAGTACTACAGCGTCAAGTCGGCGCTCAAGGGCATGGCCGCGGAGCCGGGCATCGGCAGCTATTCGCCGGCGAAGATCCAGGACCTGTTCTTCCGCCGGATGAACATGAGCTACGCCTCCCACATCAAGAAAGAGCACGTCAAGATCACGCGCGTCGACGCCGGCTGGCAGATCGAGGTGCGCTACGAGGTGCGCGAGCCGATGGTCGGCAACCTCGACGCGGTCGGCCGGTTCGAGGCCACCCAGCTCCTGAGCGGCAGTGCCCCAGGCAACTGACCGGGTACAGGGCGTCTTCGCCGGGCATGTGTTCGCCGACGCGGCCCTGCTCGAGCAGGCCCTGACCCACCGCAGCGCGGGCGCGCCGCACAACGAACGCCTCGAGTTCCTCGGCGACGCCGTGCTCGGCCTGATCGTGGCCGAGGCGCTGTACGCGCGCTGGCCGAAGGCCGACGAAGGCTCGCTCACCCGCGCCCGCGCCGAGCTGGTGCGCGAATCGACGCTGGCGGCGCTGGCGCGGCGACTGGAGATCGGCGAGCGGCTGGTGCTCGGCCCGGGCGAGATGAAATCCGGCGGCCATCGCCGCGACTCGATCCTGTCCGACGCGCTGGAGGCCATCATCGGCGCGATCTGCCTCGACGCCGGCTTCGAAACCTGCCGCCGGGTGGTGCTGCCCTGGTTCGAGGAGGCGGTGTCGGCGGTGCCGGCCAGCAAGGTCGGCAAGGACGCCAAGACCCGCCTGCAGGAATGGCTGCAGGCGCGGCAGAAGCCGCTGCCGCAGTACGAGCTGACCTCGGAAAACGGCGAGGAGCATGCACGCGTGTTCGTGGTGCGCTGCATTGTGTCCGACCCGCCGGCGTCTGCCGAAGGCGAGGGCAGTTCGCGGCGTGCGGCGGAGCAGGCGGCGGCGGCGGAGGTGCTGGGGGTGCTGGGGGCGGGGGAGTGAGGCGGGTTGGTGGTTGGTAGTTGGTAGTTGGTAGTTGGTGGAGGAGAGCTGCGTCGGCATACCCCACGAACCACCAACTACCAACCACTAACTGCCCTGGCCGTAGGGCGGGTCTCGACCCGCCATGATGCGAGCAGGCGGGTCAGCCGGCCGGCGGGTCAAGACCCGCCCTACAATGGGCGAATGAACGCATCTGCCCGCCATCGCGCCGGCCACGTCGCCGTCGTCGGACGGCCCAACGTCGGCAAGTCCACCCTGGTCAACGCGCTGGTCGGGGCGAAGGTCAGCATCGTCTCCAACCGTCCGCAGACCACGCGCCACCGCCTGCTCGGCATCGCCACCGTGCCGGGCGGGCAGCTGGTGCTGGTCGATACCCCGGGCCTGCACCGCGAAGGCGGCAAGCTGGCCTCGTCGGCGCTCAACCGCGTGCTCAACCGTGCCGCGCGCGGCGCGCTGGAGGGCGTCGATGCCGCGGTGCTGGTGGTCGAGGCCGGACGCTGGGAGGACGAGGACAGCCTCGCCTACGACACCCTGCACGCCAGCGGCCTGCCGGTGGTGCTGGTGGTCAACCAGGTCGACCGCATCGCCGACAAGGCGACCCTGCTGCCTTATCTGCAGGGCGTCAGCGAAGGCCGGCAGTTCGCCGCAGTGCATCCGCTGTCGGCGCTCAAGCGCACCGGACTCGACGCCCTGGTTGCGTCGCTGCTGGCGCTGCTGCCCGAGCAGCCGCCGCTGTACGGCGAGGACGAGATCACCGATCGCAGCCAGCGTTTCCTCGCCGGTGAACTGGTGCGCGAGCAGCTGATGCGCCAGCTCGGCGCCGAGCTGCCGTACGCGACCACGGTCGAGATCGAATCCTTCAGCGAGGAGCCGTCGCCCAAGGCGGGCGTGATGTACCGCATCGGCGCGGTGATCTGGGTCGAGCGCGAGGGCCAGAAGGCGATCGTGATCGGCAAGGGCGGCACCCGCCTGCGCGACATCGGCAAGCGCGCGCGCGAGCGCATGGAGCAGCTGTTCGGCGCCAAGGTGTTCCTGCAGACCTGGGTGCGGGTGCGCGAGGGCTGGTCCGACGACGAATCGGCGCTGCGCAGCCTTGGTTACGGCGATTGACGGGTAATTCCAAGGGAGAGGCGGTCATGTCCCACGAAGCGATGATCCCCCTGGAAGGGCACTGCCTGTGCGGACGCGTGCACCTGCGTGTGGTGCCCGAGGCGCTGCACGCCGACGCCTGCCACTGCGGCATGTGCCGGCGCTGGGGTGGCGGGCCGGTCCTGTCGATTCCCTGCGGGGATCGGGTCACGGTGGTGCAGGGCGAGGATGACGTGACGGCTTTCGATTCGTCCGAATGGGCCCAGCGCTGCTTCTGCCGCCACTGCGGCAGCCACCTGTTCTATCGGCTGCGCGAAGCCGGCACCTGTTTCGTGTCGGCGGGGCTGTTCGGCGACATCGAGGGCCTGGCGTTCACCACCGAGATCTTCATCGACCACAAGCCGGACTGGTACGCCTTCGCCAATCCCACGCGCAAGATGACCGAGGCCGAGGTCATGGCGGCCTTCGGCGCCGGCTGACCGGCGGCCGATGCGTTACGCGGGCGAAGCCGCCTACGTCCTGCACGCCCGACCCTGGCGCGAGACCAGCCTGCTGGTCGACGTACTGACGCAGGCGCATGGCCGGATCGGGCTGGTCGCGCGCGGCGTGCGCGGGCCGAGGAAGCAGGCGCAGTTCGCAGCGCTGCAGCCGCTGCAGCACGTGCGGCTCGATGCGGTGCAGCGCGGCGAACTGGCCCAGCTGTCGTCGGTCGAGGCGCTCGATGCGCCGCCGCCGCTCGCCGGGCACGCGCCGCTGGCCGCGTTCTACGTCAACGAACTGGTGCTGCGCCTCGCGCCGCGGCAGGATCCGCATTCCGCGCTGTACGCGCTGTACGGGCAGATGCGCGAGCGCCTGCGCGATGTCGAGGCGCTGGCGTGGACGCTGCGGCGCTTCGAGCGCGACCTGCTCGAGGCGCTCGGCGTCGGCTTCGACTTCGCCCATGACGGCGACGGCGCGGCGATCGATCCGGCCGCGCGCTACCGGCTGGACGCCGAGCACGGGCCGCGCCGCGTGCTGGGCGAACGCGTGGGCGAATCGCGCGGGCGCCATGCCACCGGCAGCGCCCTGCTAGCGCTCGCGCGCGACCGCAGGCCGGAGGCGGCCGACCTCGACAGCCTGCGCCACGCCATGCGCGACGTGCTGTCGCAGCACCTGGGGCCGCGCGGGCTGAAGTCCTGGCAGATGGCGGCGGAACTGTCTCGACTGGGTTCGCGGCGGGGCGATCAGGACGGCGACAGCGTGTCCTGAGCCGCGTCGCGGAAGGCCTGCAGCGCGCGTGTCGACAGCGGCGCCTCGCGCAGTCGTTGCGCGCAGGCCTGCAGCCGCGCTGCGCCGACGAAGCCGCAGCCGGCGCGCAGGCGATGCAGTACCTCGCGCACCGCGTCGGCGTTGCCGGCATCGGCGGCGGCGAGAACGGCGTCGCGGGTGCCCGGCAGTTCGGCGATGAACAGCTCGCGCAGGGCGGCGACGTTGGCGGCGCTGCCGCCGAGCGCGGCCAAGGCCTGCGTGTCGTCCCAGGTCGCGATCGCCTGCGGCCCGGTGTCGTCATCGTCGTCGCCAAGCGCTGGCGCCGGGACAGTGCCAGCGAGGGCGCGCCGGATCGCGTCGGTCCATGCGTCGGCGGGCAGCGGCTTGGCCAGGGTGGACGCGAATCCCGCCGCGAGCAGGGCGTCGTGCTCGTCGCGTTCGTGCGAGGCGGTATGGGCGATGGCGGGCGTCGACAGGCCCTGCGCACGCAGCCGCTGCAGCAGCTGCACGCCGCTGCCGTCGGGCAGGCGGGCATCGACCAGCCACAGCGCGTAGGCGTGGCGGGTGGCGAACCCGATCGCGCCGGCGACGCTGCCGGCGGCATCGACCTCGGCCGGCAGGCGTTCGGTGGCCGCGAGCAGGAACGCGCGACTGACGGGGTCGTCCTCGACCAGCAGGATCCTCGGTTTCATCCTCGCCTCCCTGCGCTGCGGATATGCTCCGGAGATGCTGTGGCGCATCTTAACGCTGTTCCTGCTGGTGCTGGCCACCTGGCCTGCGCAGGCGCGGACGGCGAGCGCGCGCATCGAACGCGTCACGGTGTCGGGCGTGGAGCTGCACGACGTGCGCGTGCGCCTGCGCTGGCCGGCGGGGGCGCCGCAGGGGGAGCTGGAGATCGACGCCGGCCGGATCGAGGCCGACGCGCTTGGCTACCGATTTGCGCGCGTGCACTGGTCCTGTCCGCTGTCCTCGCCGAGCGATGGCGCCTGGCGCTGCGAAGGGCCACTGCGCAGGCAGGGCGGATTGCCGCTGCGGCTGGCGGTCGAGCTGTCGCCGGCAACCACCGATGCCGTGGTCTCGCGCGGCGGCACGCGGATGGCCCTGCAGCGCAGCGCCGCCGTGCCCGACATGACCCGGCTGCAGCTGGCGAAGGTGCCGCTGGCCTGGGCGCAGGCCCTGCTGGCAAGCGGCTGGTCGGCGGGCCGGATCGAGGGCGGCACCGTTGACGGCGAGATCGGCCTGCACACGCCCGCCGGACGCCCGCTGCGCATCGAAGGCCGGCTCGAAGTCGATGGCGTGGCGCTGGAGTCGGAGGACGGCAGCATCGCCGCCGGCGATCTCGGTGGCACCGTCCACTTCGACTACCGCCAGCCGGCCGCAGCCGGTGCGCTGGTGTCGGTCGATGGTGAGTTGCGCCGCGGCGAAGCGCTGTTTGGCAACACCTATGTCGCGCTGGGCGGGCAGCAGGTGCGGTTCGGCGTCGATGCGCGCCAGCTGCCAGGCGGCGGCTGGTCCGCGCCGCGGCTGGCGTGGCGCGACGCCGACACGCTGTCGCTGGACGGCAGTGCCGAGCTGGCCGCGGACGGGCGCCTGCGGCAGCTTGATCTCATCGCGCGCAGCCCGGCGCTTGCCGACCTGCCTGAGCGCTACCTGTCGGGATGGCTCGGCCTGGCCGGCATGTCCGGCCTCCAGCTCGACGGTGCGCTGGCCGCGAATGTGCGCGTGGTCGACGGATCGCTGCAGTCTCTGGATGCAGACTTCGACGGCGTCGATGTGCGCGACCCGCGCCAGCGCTTCCGCATCGACCGCCTCGACGGCAACCTGCGCCACGCAGCAGGGGCCGCCATCTACAGCGAGCTGCGCTGGCAGGGCGGTGCACTCTACGACCTCGCCTTCGGCCCGATCCGGCTGCCGCTGCGCGGCGAGGCCGGAACCTTGCGCCTGCGCGAACCGGCGGACATGGCGATGCTGGGCGGCCGCCTCCGGTTCGACCACTTCGCCCTGCAGCCACCGGACGACACGGGTGGCCTGCGCATCGGCTTCGGCCTTGAACTGGATGCGCTCGATGTCGGCCAGCTGGCGCAGGCGCTGGACTGGCCCGCCTTCCACGGCACGCTCAGCGGCCGCATCCCGGATGCGCGCTATGCCGACGAACGCCTCGACTTCGACGGTGGCCTGAGCATGCAGCTGTTCGACGGACGCATCGACGTCGGCGCGCTGTCGATGGAGCGCCCGTTCGGCGTCGCGCCCACGCTGTCGGCCGACCTGTCGCTGCACGACCTCGACCTGCTCGGCATCACCGGCGCCTTCGATTTCGGCAGCATCACCGGGCGCCTGCACGGCCGCGTCGACGGCCTGCGCCTGGTCGACTGGACCGCGACCGCATTCGACGCCGAGCTGCACACCGAGCCGCGCCGCGGCGTGCGCCAGCGCATCAGCCAGCGCGCGGTGCAGGACATTTCCAGCGTCGGCGACGCCTCGTTCGTGACCAGCCTGCAGGGCCGGCTGATCGGCCTGTTCGACGACTTCGGCTACCGCCGCATCGGCATCGGCTGCCGGCTGGCGAACGAGGTCTGCGTGATGTCGGGCCTGCATTCAGCGGGCGCGGGCTTTACTATCGTCGATGGCGCGGGCGTGCCGAAGCTGCAGGTGGTCGGGTTCAATCGCAACGTCGATTGGCCGACCCTGGTCGAACGCCTCGCCGCTGTGGCCACCGGCGACATCGCGCCGGTGGTGGACTGAGCAGGCCGCCGTGTGGCGGCCCTCGAACGGAACGGGAGCCGTCCCATGCGTCGCCTGCTTGCAATGCCGATCCTGCTGACGCTGGTGCTGTGCGCCTGCGTCACCATCAACGTCTATTTCCCCGCCGCCGAGGCGCGCGAGGCCGCGCGCGAGTTCGTCGAGAACGTGATCGGCGACGAGGCGCAGCCGACGCCACCGCCGCCGGACGGCGGCATGGCGATGCGGCCGGCGCGCTTCGATCCGTGGATGCTGCTGGGCATCGGCAGCGCGCAGGCGCAGTCGCCGGACATCACCATCCGCACGCCGGCGATCCAGGCGATCCAGTCGCGCATGGAATCGCGCTTCTCCTCGACCCTGCGCCCGCATTTCGACTCCGGCGCGCTGGGCTTCAGCGGCGACGGCACCATCGTCGTGCGCGATGCCTCGAAGCTGGAGATCAAGGACCGGGTCGCGGTCAACGCCGCCGTCGCCGACGACAACCGCGACCGCAACGCGGTGTACCGCGAGATCGCGGTGGCCAACGGCCATCCGGAATGGGAAAAGCAGATCCGCGACGTGTTCGCGAAGCAGTGGATCGCCAGCGCGCGCCCGGGCTGGTGGTACCAGCAGGGTGGGGCGTGGAAGCAGAAGTGACGGCTTTCGCGGGGCGATAGTGCGGCAGGTGGGGCCTGTCCCTGTCGCCTTGGCGACTTTCGATGCGAAGGTCAGGGGCTTCCGGCCGCCTGCGGCAGTCGGTAGCTCTTGCTTCAACATCAAATCAGATCGCCCGTGCGATCAAGACCATGGAATGGCGTAGGAGCGCCCCATGGGCGCGACCGGTGAGCGGCGGTGATCGGGTTGCGCGGGTCGCGGGCATGGCCCGCTCCTGCATTGATCGTTTTGATCGCGAGTGGGTATGAATCACTCCCCGATCGCGTAAATCCCCGGCAGGTTCCGCCCCTGCTCATGGAAATCCATGCCGTAGCCGAACACGTAGCGGTCCGGCACCTCGACCCCCGAGTAGTCGGCGCAGATTCCGTCCACGCAGCGGTCGTGGGCCTTGGTCGCCAGCACCGCGACGCGCACGTCGACCGCGCCCTGGTCCTCGCACCAGTACTTCACCGCCTTGAGCGTGTGGCCCTCGTCGAGGATGTCGTCGGCCAGCAGCACGCGGCGGCCGCGCATCGGGGTCGCCGGGCGGTGCAGCCAGGCCAGGCCGGAGCCGGTGGTGTTGCCGCGGTAGCGGGTGGCGTGCAGGTAGTCGAACTCGAGGTCGAGCCCGCGCTCGCCCAGCGCGAACGCAAGCTGCCCGGCGAACGGCAGTCCGCCGTGCAGGACGGTGATGTACAGCGGCGGCAGTTCGTCGTCGACGTAGTCGGCGACGATGGCGTCGGCCATCTCCTCGATCGCGTCCTCCAGCTCGTCGCGGTCGAACACCAGTTCGGCCGACTCCATCACCTCGGAAAGCCTTGGCACGTTCATGCGTTCTGCCCCAGTCGGGCGGCAAGCTGTCCCTGCGTGCCGGAATGGCGCGCATCGGCCAGCAGGCCGTCCCAGCCCAGCGCGCCGCGGCCGAGCAGGCCGACCAGCGCCATGGTGTTGAGCTTGCGGTCCTTCACCGCCGCAAGCGATTCCTCGACCAGCTCCGGATGGCAGACCAGGACCACGTCGCAGCCGGCATCGAGGTGCGCATCGACGCGCGCCTTGATGCCGCCGGCGGAGAACGCGGCGGCCATGCCGATGTCGTCGGAGAACACCACGCCGCGGAAACCCATCTCGGTGCGCAGGATGTCGTTGATCCAGAACGGCGAGTAGCCCGCCGGCTCCGGCGCGACCTGCGGATAGACCACGTGCGCGAGCATCACCGCATCGGCGCCGGCCTCGATGCCGGCGACGAAGGGCACCAGATCGTGCGCGCGGATCGCCTCCAGCGGGCGGTCGTCGACCGCGGTGTCGAAATGCGTGTCCTCGCGCACCGTGCCGTGGCCGGGGAAATGCTTGAGCGTCGCCGCCATGCCGACCGAATGCATGCCGCGCACGTAGGCGCGGGTGAACTCGGCGACGACCTGCGGATCCTCGGAGAAGGCGCGGTTGCCGATGGCGAGGTTGCCGTGGCCGACGTCGACCACCGGCGCGAAGCTCAGGTCGACGCCGGTGGCGCGGATCTCGCTGGCCATCAGCCAGGCGTGCTCTTCGGCCAGCTTGAGCGCGGCGGCAGGGTCCTGCGCGTACAGGCGACCGAAGCCGTCGAGCGGCGGCAGCGCGCTGTAGCCGTCCTCGAAGCGCTGCACGCGGCCGCCTTCCTGGTCGACGCAGACCAGCATCGGGCGCGGTGCGGCGGCGCGGATCGCGGCGCACAGTTCCATCACCTGCGTCTTTGAGGCGAAGTTGCGCTTGAACAGGATCACGCCGGCGCAGGCGTCGTCCTGCAGCCAGGCGCGCTCCTGCGCGGTCAGTTCGGTCCCGGCCACGCCGATCACGAGCATCCGTGGGTCTCCTTCACGTGCGCGGGTGCGCACGCCGGCATTGTCGCAGATGGCCGGCGGACCGGGATCCCCGCCGGGCGCCGACGTTCAGATGCGGCAGCCGTCCGGGCCGCAGGCGTCGTCCGGCGCCGGTTCCGATTCCGGTTCCGGCGCCGCCACATCAGCGCTGGCACGCCTCAGCGCTTCTGCAAACACTTCAGGCGGCTGTGCGCCCTGCACCGCGTAGCGACCGTCGATCACGAAGGTCGGCACCGAGCGGATGCCCATGGCCTGCGCCTGCGCGACCTGCGCGCGGACCTCGGCCGCGCCCTCGTCACCGGCGAGGAAGTCGCGGATTCGCGCTTCCGCCAGGCCACCCGCGACACCGGCGGCGACCAGCACCTCCGGATCGGCGAGATTGCGTCCTTCGGCGAAATGCGCGTGGAACAGCGCCTCGCCCACCGCGTCGGCATCGCCCTCGCGCGCGGCCAGCCACAGCAACCGGTGCGCCGGCAGCGTGGTCACGCGCACCTGGCCCTGATCGAAGTCGAAGGGCAGGCCTTCGGCGCGGGCGGTGGCCTGGGTACTGGCGAGCATCTGCGCGGTGCGTTCGGCGCCGCCGAACTTCTTCGCATAGGCCTCGCGCAGCGGGACCGGCTCGGTGCCGGCCTCGGGATCGAGCAGGTAGGGGTGCCAGCGTACCTCGACCTGCGGTGCGTCGTCGCCAAGCAGTTCCAGGGCGCGCTGGAAGCGGCGCTTGCCGATCCAGCACCAGGGGCAGACCACGTCGGACCAGATATCGATTCTCATGGCTCGATCATGGGGGCGGATGGCGCCAGGGCCAAGCGGTCAGCCACGTTCCTCAGCGTTCCAGCGCGCATACGGCCGCGAAGCGAGCGCGAGATTGTAGTAGCGCGCCTCGTCGGTGACCTCGCGGCCGGCCCAGGGCGGCAGGGCGAAGGCCTCGTCGGCGCTGCCCAGCTCGATCTCCGCGACCACCAGCCCCGCGTTCTCGCCGAGGAACTCGTCGACCTCCCACAGGTGGCCTTCGTGCCGCACCAGATGCCGACGCTTGTCGATCACCCCGCCGACGCACAGCGCCAGCAGGGCGCGCGCGTCCTCGACCGGGATCGGATAGTCGAACTCCTGGCGGGTATGGCCGAGTTCGCGCGACTTGAGATTGAGGAAGGCCGCATCGCCCTGGATGCGCACCCGCACCGAGGCCTTCTGCTCGCCACGGTCCATCGCGCCGAGGTCGTTGATGTAGCCCTGCGCCATCGGCAGCACCGCGTGCGCGGCGGCACGCCAGCCGTCGCCGGTGACGAGGAACTTGCGTTCGATTTCTAGGGGCATGGGCGGGGCCAGGGACCAGGGACCAGGGAAAGTCGTAACGGTTTGTCATCCCGAGCGTAGCGAGGGATCTGCTTTCCCATGGCAACAGCAGATCCCTCGCTACACTCGGGATGACAGGTGGGGGCTCAAGGCTTCTCGAACAACGCAATCGACTCCACATGCGCCGTCTGCGGGAACATGTCCATCACTCCCGCAGAAACCAGCTTCCATCCGCGCTCGTTGACCAAATAGCCCGCATCGCGCGCCAGCGAGGCCGGGTGGCAGCTGACGTAGACGATGCGGCCGAACTTCTCCAGCGGCAGCTGCCGGAGCACGTCGATCGCACCCGAGCGCGGCGGGTCGAGCAACAGCTTGTCGAGTCCCCGCCGCATCCACGCGCTGCCGCGCTGGTCCTGGGTCAGGTCGGCGGCGTGGAAGCTGGCGTTGGCGAGGCCGTTGCGCTGCGCGTTGTCCTTCGCGCGCGCCACCAGCCCGGCTTCGCCCTCCACGCCCACCACCTCGGCGACGACCCGCGCCATCGGCAGGGTGAAGTTGCCCAGGCCGCAGAATAGGTCGAGCACGCGATCGTCCGCCTGCAGGTCGAGCAGTTCGAAGGTCCGCGCGATCATCGCCTCGTTGATGTTGGCATTGACCTGGATGAAGTCCAGCGGACGGAACGCAAGGGTCACGTCCCACGGCGCCAGCCGGAACGACAGCGACGGCTGCGTCGGCCACAGCGGCTGCACCGAATCGACGCCGCCGGGCTGCAGGTACACGGCCACCCGCTCGCGTTCGGCGAAGGCCCGAAGCGCGGCCAGGTCGCCTTCGCCCAGCGGCTGCAGGTGGCGGAACACCAGCGCCACGCCGTCGAACTCAGGCTGCGGGTCGCCGACGATGAACTCGACCTGCGGGATGTCGCGTCGCGCGTCGAGGCCGTCGACCAGGGCCGACAGCGGCGGGATCAGCGCGCCGACCTGCGGTACCACGGTGTGGCATTCATGCAGGTCGGCGACGAAGCGCGGATCGCGCTCGCGGAAGCCCACCAGCGTCCTGTCCTTCTTCTCGACCCGGCGCACCGAGAAACGACCCTTGCGCCGATAGTGCCAGGCGCCGCCGGTCAGCGGCGGCAGCACGGCGTCGGGCGTGACGTGGCCGATGCGCTCGAAGTTCTCCAGCAGCACGCGCTGCTTGGCGAGGATCTGCTTCGATTCCTCCAGGTGCTGCAGCGCGCAGCCGCCGCACACGCCGTAGTGTGCGCAACGCGGCTGCACCCGGTCCGGCGAAGCCTGCAGCACCTCCAGCGTCACCGCCTCGTCGAAGCTGCGCGAGCGCGCGACCTGCTTGACCCGCACCCGCTCGCCGGCCAGCGCGCCGGCGACGAACACGGCCTTGCCGTCGTCGCGGCGGGCGACGCCGCGGCCGTCGTGGCTGAGGTCGAGGATGTCGAGTTCGAACGGGGTCTGGTCGATCCGGGCCACGTGGCGTCAGGCAGCATGGGGGGGCGCGCATTGTCGCAGAACCTCGCTTTCCACGAGATTGGATCAAGCGCGTTCCGACCGACGAATGTGGTCGGTACGTTCCCGAGTCCACGCGGTATCCTGCGACAAGACCATCCGACCGAGTTGGCAACGCCGCCATGCCCGAATCCCCATCCCTCGCCGTCATCGGCGGCACCGGCCTCTACGCCCTCGCCGAGCTGCAGGACGTCGACACCCACCAGCCGGTCACGAAGTACGGCGCGCCCTCGGGCCCGGTTCGCATCGGTACCCTGGCCGGTCGACGCGTCGCCTTCCTCGCGCGCCACGGCGAGGGCCATTCGGTGCCGCCGCACCAGGTCAACTACCGCGCCAACCTCGCGGCGCTGCAAGCGCTGGGCGCGACCCGCGTGCTTGCGCTCAACACCGTCGGCGGCATCAGCGAAGGTTTCGGCCCGCGCGTGCTGGCCTGCCCGGACCAGTTGATCGACTACACCTGGGGCCGGATCTCCACGCTGTGCGAGGAGCCCGGCACCGAGGTGCTGCACGTCGACTTCGGCGATCCCTACACGCCGTCGCTGCGCGCCCGCGTGCTCGCGGCGGCGAAGGCGGCGGGCGTCACCCTGGTCGACGGCGGCTGCTACGGCGCCACCCAGGGGCCGCGGCTGGAGACGAAGGCGGAGATCGCGCGCATGCGCCGCGACGGCTGCGACCTCGTCGGCATGACCGGCATGCCCGAGGCCGGGCTCGCGCGTGAACTGGGTCTCGATTACGCCTGCCTCGCCATCGTCGCCAACTGGGCGGCGGGCGCCGGACCCGATCCGGACGAAACGATCACCCTCGATGACGTGCTGGCAAACGTCGCCGCGGCCTCGTCCGGCATCCCGGCGCTGGTCGCGGCGCTGCTGGCCGGGTGATTGCATCGCCGCGGGATGCTTTGCATACTCCGCGAACCCGTGCGTTCGCCTTGCACGAGCGGACGGGTGCCACCGCCCATCATGAGGTTTGACGAGTCATGCAATACGGCACAGTGAAGTGGTTCAACGACGCCAAGGGGTTCGGATTCATCGCGCCGGAAGACGGCAGCGCCGATGTCTTCGTCCACTACTCGGCGATCGACTCCAAGGGCTTCCGCAGCCTGCAGGAAGGGCAGCGCGTCCAGTACGAAGTCACCCAGGGTCCGAAGGGTGCGCAGGCGGC
>DAOMPM010000078.1:0-13745 GCA_035444805.1 Luteimonas sp.
CGCCTGACCGCGGCGCTGGCCTACAACCCGTTCGCGATCGGCATCGGCCTGGACGAGGACACCGCAGCCTTCATTTCCCCCGACGACGTGCTGGAAGTCGAGGGCAGCGGCGCGGTCACCGTGGTCGATGCCCACGACCTGCAGTTCTCGTCGATGGCCCACGCCGGCGAGGACGACCCGGTGTGCATGCTCGGCCTGGGCGTGCATATCCTGATCGCGGGCGCCACCTTCAACCTGCACACGCGGCGGGCCTCGGCAGGACGCCTGGCCACCCGCAAGACCTGACCCAAGGGGACACACCCATGCGCATCCTCGAACGCTCCGTCTACGTTGGCCCCTCGCTGCATGCGCACTTCCCGGTGATCCGGCTGCTGCTCGACCTCGGCGAGCTGGAGCAGTGGCCGACCGCGAAGCTCGGACCGTCGTTCATCGACGGCCTGCTCGCCGCCCTGCCCGGCCTCGCCGAGCACGGCTGCTCCTACCGCGAGCCCGGCGGCTTCCTGCGCCGCATGCGCGAGGACGAGGGCACCTGGCTGGGGCACGTGTTCGAGCACGTGGCGATCGAGCTGCAGAACATCGCCGGCGAGGACGTCACCTTCGGCAAGACCCGCAGCGTCGACGGCCGCCCCGGCGTCTACACCGTGGTCTACGAGTACGCGCAGCGCGAGGAAGGCATCGCCGCCGGCGAACTGGCGCTGCGCCTGCTGTGCTCGCTGCTGCCCGAGGCGATCCGCCCCGAAGGCAGCGTGCCCGAGGACTGGGAATGGGAGTCGGCGCGCGATGATTTCATCCGCTACGCGCAGCGGCGCGCGCTCGGTCCATCGACCGCCTCGCTGGTGCGCGCGGCCGAGGATCGCGGCATTCCGTGGCTGCGGCTCAACGAACGCTCGCTGATCCAGTTCGGCCACGGCCGCTACCAGCAGCGCATCCAGGCCACCGTCACCGGGCGCACGCCGCACATCGCGGTCGAGCTGGCCTGCGACAAGGAGGAGACCAACAAGATCCTCGCCGCACTCGGCCTGCCGGTGCCGCGGCAGGAGCTGGTTACCCGCCAGACCGACGCACTCAAGGCCGCGAAGAAGCTCGGCGACCCGGTGGTGCTCAAGCCCTACAACGGCAACCACGGCCGCGGCATCACCATCAACATCACCGGCGACGACGAGATCCGCGAGGCCTTCGTCGCCGCACAGGAGCACTCGCGCTCGGTGATCGTCGAGACCTTCCAGCCCGGCGACGACCACCGCCTGCTGGTCATCAACGGCGAACTGGTCGCCGCCACCCGGCGCACGCCCGGCCACGTGGTCGGCGACGGACGCAGCACGATCGCCGCGCTGGTCGACGTCGTGAACCAGGACCCGCGGCGCGGCGTCGGCCACGAGAAGGTGCTCACCCGCCTGGAGCTCGACCGCGAGGCCGGCCTGATGATGGAGCGGGTGGGCTACGACGCGGAGTCGGTGCCGAAGGAAGGCGAGATCGTCTACCTGCGATCCACCGCCAACCTCTCCACCGGTGGCACCGCCACCGACGTCACCGACGTGATCCATCCCGACAACCGCGAGATGGCGGTGCGCGCGGTGCGCGCGATCGGCCTGGACGTGGGCGGCGTCGACTTCATCAGCCCCGACATCACCGAAAGCTACCGCAGCATCGGCGGCGCGATCTGCGAGGTCAACGCCGCACCCGGCTTCCGCATGCACGTCGCGCCCAGCGAAGGCACGCCGCGCGACGCCGCCGGCCCGGTGATCGACATGCTGTTCCCGCCGGGCACGCCGACGCGGGTGCCGATCGCCGCGGTCACCGGCACCAACGGCAAGACCACCACCGCGCGCATGCTCGCGCACATCGCCAAGATGTCCGGCCACACGCCGGGGCTGACCACCACCGACGGCGTCTACATCGACGGCAACCGCACCGTGGAGGGCGACATGACCGGCCCGGTGTCGGCGCGCATGGTGCTGCGCGACCCGACCATCGACTTCGCGGTGCTGGAAACCGCACGCGGCGGCCTGCTGCGTGCAGGCATGGGCGTGCGCTCGGTCGACGTGGGCGCGGTGATCAACGTGCAGTCCGACCACCTCGGGCTGAAGGGCATCGATACGCTGGAGCAGCTGGCGGAGATCAAGCGCATCGTGGTGGAAGTCGCCGACGAGTGCGCCGTGCTCAACGCCGACGACCCCAACGTCCTGCGCATGTCCGGCTACACCCAGGCGCGCAACATCTGCTACGTGACCATGAACCCCGGCCACGCCCTGGTGCGCGAGCACGTGCGCGCCGGCGGCCGCGCCTGCGCGCTGGAAGAAGGCGTCAACGGCCACATGATCACGCTCTACGACAAGGGCAGCCACATCCCGCTGCTGTGGACGCACCTGATCCCGGCGACGCTGGAAGGCCGTGCCCTGCACAACGTGCAGAACGCGATGTTCGCCGCGTCGATGGCCTTCGCGATGGGCCTCAAGCTCGACGACATCCGCCACGGCCTGCGCACCTTCGACACCACCTTCTTCCAGGCGCCGGGGCGGATGAACGTATTCAACGAGCATCCGTTCAAGGTGCTGTTCGACTACGCCCACAACGCACACGCGGTCGGGGTGATGGCCGACCTGGCGCAGCGGCTCGACGTGGACGGACGGCGCATCGTGGTGGTCGCCGGTCCCGGCGATCGCCGCGACGACGACCTCGTCGCAATCGCGCAGGCCCTGGCCGGGCGCTTCGACCATTACATCTGCCGGCGCGACGACAACCTGCGCGGCCGCGACGGCGACGAGGTGCCGAACATCATCGCCCGCGCCCTGCGCGAGGCCGGCGTCGACGACGGCGCGATCTCGATCATTCCCGACGAGCAGGAAGCGATCGACGCGGCGCTGCGCATGGGCCAGCCTGGCGACCTGGTGATGGTGTTCGCCGACGTGCTGGCGCGTTCGTGGAAGCAGATCACCAAGTTCCGCCCCGAGGGTGCCGCGGCCCGACCGCCAAAGGCGGCGGCGCTGCCCGCCTTGCCGAGCGTCAATGTCGAAGAACCGACGTTCGAACTGGAGGGCCTGGTGCGCGACGAGCGCGGCCTGGTGTTTGCGCCGGAAGAGGACAACGACTGAGCGGCCGGGATCGCCGCAAGCGGTCGCTTCCCTCGCGCGATTCCGCCTGCCTGCGCACGCCACGATGACCACGCCTGCATCGCCGCCCTTCGACGACTCGCGCCGCCTGACCGGCCCCAACCTCTACTTCGCCGAAACCGGTGCAGTGCTGGAGACGGGCATCGGCGCGCCGGTTGCGCCCGCGCTGATCGACGCCTGGAGGCGCCGCATAGCGCAGGCGCGTACCGCGATGGGCTGGTCCGACGAACTGATCGTCGTGCGCGAGCACGCCACCGGCGCCAGCCTCGCCTTCACCGCGCCAGCCGACGCGCTCTACGCCGCCACCGAAGTCAACGAATGGGCCTGGCTGTCGACGCTTGCCGCCGCCGGCCTCGACACCGGCGAACCCGCGCTGCAGCCCGGTCACGCACCCATCTCGCCGGGCACCGACGATGACACGCTGCGCCTCCTGCGCTCCGTCGCCGCCGCGGAGCATCTTCCGCGCCTTCGCGCCCTTCGCGAGAGTGCCGTTGCCCGCAACCTCCCCCTCCTGCTGGATGACGAACAAACCTCCATCGGCCTCGGCACCGGCAGCCTGACCTGGGACAACCCTGATCTGCCGCTGCCGGACGAAGTCCCGTGGCCGGAGCTGCACACGATCCCGGTCGCCCTGGTCACCGGCTCCAACGGCAAGACCACCACGGTGCGCCTGCTGGCCGCGATCGCGATTGCCCATGGCTGGCACACCGCCAACAGCTGCACCGACGGCCTTTACCTCGACGGCACCCTGATCGAGGACGGCGACTACTCCGGCCCTGGCGGCGCGCGCGCCCTGCTGCGCAATCGCCAGGCCGAAGCCGCGATCCTCGAGACCGCGCGCGGTGGCCTGCTGCGCCGCGGACTTGGCGTCGAACGTGCCGACGTGGCCATCGTCACCAACGTCAGTCCCGACCATTTCGGCGAGTACGGCATCCACGACCTCGATGGCCTGGCCGAAGTGAAGCTGACCGTCGCGCGCGCCATCGGCGCCAACGGCCTGCTGGTGCTCAACGCCGACAACGAGCTGCTGCGTCGCCATGCCGGCAGGCTCGACGCACCGCTGGCCTGGTTCTCCAGCGACGACGACCACCCGCTGCTCCAGCAGGCGCGCATCGATGGCCGCCGCAGCTGCGGCGTGCGCGATGGCCGGCTATGGCTGTTCGACGGTGCGCAGGCGCACGACCTCGGCGCGGTGACCGACATGCCGCTGACCCTCGGCGGCCTGGCCGCGCACAACGTGCAGAACTGCGCCGGTGCCGCGCTGGTCGCCACCGGCCTGGGCATCGCGCCGGCCACCATCGCCGACGTGCTCGCCCGCTTCGGCAGCAATCACGGCGACAACCCCGGGCGCCTGCAGCGCTGGATCCTGGGCGACGGCGTGCAGGTCTACGTCGATTACGCGCACAACCCCGACGGCCTGCACAACCTGCTGACCCTGGTCCGCCAGGGACAGCGCGAGGACGGCCGCCTGCACCTGCTGCTGGGCCAGGCCGGCAACCGCAGCGACGAGGCCATCGCCGACCTCGCCGCCACCGCCGCATCCTTCCATCCCGACCACGTCGTGCTCAAGGACATGGACGGCTACCTGCGCGGACGCGAAAGCGGCGCGGTGGCGCAGCTGCTGCGCGCAGCGCTGCTGCGCCATGGCATCGCGGAGGACAACATCGTCGAATGCCTGAACGAGACCGAAGCCGCGCGCCTGATCCTGGCCGGGGCGCGCGCAGGGGACAGCCTGGTGCTGCCGGTGCATGGAGTCGCCGCGCGCACGCAAGTCAATGCACTGCTCGACAGGCTGCAAACGCAGGGATGGACCGCTGGCGAGGCGCTCCCTCCCCCCATCCAGGACTCGTAGGAGCGCCCCATGGGCGCGACCAGGCAGCAACGATTCCCCGACCGTCTCGGGTCGCGGGCATGGCCCGCTCCTACACTTCGCGAACGGGTATGAGGTGGGCGCCGGCGCTCACCCGGCCCGGATCTCCTGACGCAGGTCAAGGCGCGACGGCCGCCACGCCGCGATGCTGGCGATGTCCCCACCGCCCTGACGACAGCCCTTCTCCAGGAGCATGACAATGGAGTTCCGCATTCCGCTCGAAACCGGCCACGTCGACATTGGCGCGGTGGAAAGCCAGCTGCAGTCGCTCGATCCCGCCGCGATCGCCGACTTCGACGCCCTCAGCCGCACGCTTCGCGTGTCGGCCAGCCTGGATGAAGTGCAGATCGCGGCCAGCCTGTCCCGCGCCGGGCAACCGATCGCCGCGGCCAGCGTCGAACGCCAGCCGTCGGTGTGCTGCGGCGGTTGCGGCGGCTGAACACCGCGCGACTGCCCTGCCCTCGTCCGGCAGGCTACGGTGCCGCCAGCCCGCCCTGGCAGAGGTATTTGATGTGCATGTATTCATCCATGCCGTGGCGCGAGCCCTCGCGACCGTAGCCGGAAGCTTTTATGCCGCCGAACGGTGCCGCCTCGGCCGACACCGCGCCTTCGTTGATACCGACGATGCCGGCTTCCAGCGCCGCTGACACCCGGGCGATGCGGGTGACGTCGCGGGTGTAGAAGTACGCGGCCAGGCCGTAGGGCGTGGCGTTGGCTTCGGCCACGACCGCCGCCTCATCGGCGAAGCGGAACACCGGCACCACCGGGCCGAAGGTTTCCTCGCACGACAGGTCCATGCCGGCGTCCACGTCCACCAGCACGGTGGGCTGGTGGAAATTCGCGCCGAGCTGCGGCAGGCGTTCGCCGCCGGTGACGATGCGCGCGCCCTTGGCGACGGCATCGCGTACGTGGCGCTCGACCTTCTCGACCGCGCGCAGGTTGATCAGCGGACCGATCTGCGCTTCGGGATCGCTCGCCGGCCCTACCCGCAGCGCGGACACGCGCGCAGCCAGCCTGTCGACGAAGGCGTCGTGCACCTGCTCGTGGACATAGACGCGGTTCGGGCAGACGCAGGTCTGTCCGGCGTTGCGGAACTTCGCCGCCATCAGGCCGGCGACCGCGGCGTCCAGGTCCGCATCCTCGAACACGATGAAGGGCGCGTTCCCGCCCAGCTCCAGCGACAGCTTCTTCAGCGTTGCCGCGCTTTCCCGCGCCAGGTGCTGACCCACCGGCGTCGAACCGGTGAAGCTGAGCTTGCGCACGCGCGCATCCTTCAGCCAGACGTCGACCACGGTGGCGGCGTGGGCGCGCGAGGCGGTGACGATGTTGAGCACGCCGCCCGGCACGCCCGCTTCCTCGGCCAGAACCGCCAGCGCCAGCGAGGTCAGCGGCGTGTCCTCGGCCGGCTTGGCGACCACGGTGCAGCCGGCGGCGAGCGCCGGCGCGATCTTGCGCGCGATCATCGCCGCCGGGAAGTTCCACGGCGTGATCGCGGCGATCACGCCCACCGGTTCCTTCACCGCAAGCATCTGCCGCCCGGCCACCGGCGGCGGGATCACGTCGCCGTAGGCGCGCACCGCCTCGGCGGCGAACCATTCGACATAGCTCGCGGCATACAGCACTTCGCCCACCGCCTCGGCCAGCGACTTGCCCTGCTCGCGCGAGATCAGTCGGCCGAGGTCCTGCGCGTGCTCCAGCAGCAGTGCGTTCCAGCGCGCGAGGATCCGCGAGCGATCGCGCGCGGGCACCGCGCGCCAGCCCGGGAAGGCGGCGTGCGCGGCCTCGACGGCAGCGTTCGCGTCCAGCGCATCGGCATCGGGCACGCTGGCGAAGGCCTGCGCCAGCGCAGGATCCTCGATGTCGTAGCGCGCTCCACCAATGGCCTGGCACCAGCTGCCGGCGACGTAGTGCCTGGAACGGAGCAGGTCGGGACGTTGCAGGGTCAACGACATGTTGCTTCCTCAGTCGGCAATGCCGAAGAATTCGCTGATCCAGTACGCCGCGCAGATGTCCACGTCGGCGGCGAACATGGCGGTCGTCCCGCACTGGGTCGGGCCATCGCCCGGATCGACGGCGATCGCGTGGCCCATGGCCGTCACCGTGACCGCCTCGACCCGCACATCGCCATCCGCCGTGGCGTAGCTCGCGCGCGGATTGGACAGGATCTCGTCCTCGCGATCCGCAATCGCATCGATGCCGTGGACATTGGTCCACTGCAGCACCAGCTGCTGCAGGTTCGGGTAGTGCATGATCGTGTCCTGCTGGCCGTGCCACAGCTGCACCCGCGGCCAGGGGCCTTCGTAGCCCGGACGCGCGCCGCGGACCAGGTCGCCCCACTCGACGGCGGAGTGCTCGCGACCGGCGGCGGCGCAAGGCCCGAGGTCGCTGGCGGCCATCGCGCACTTGTACGGGAAGCTGGACTGGACGGCGGTGGCGGCGAACACCTCCGGATACGTCGCCATCATCACCTGGGTCAGGTGCCCGCCGGACGAAACTCCGGCCATGTAGGTCTTCGACTTGTCCAGCGGGAACAGCGCCTGCATGTGCCCGATCATCTGCCGCACCGACAGCGGCTCACCCGCGTCACGCGCTTGGTGCGCAGGCTCCCAGGTGCGGAAGCAGCCGGCCCAAGGCTCGTTCTGCTTCGATGTCTCGGGAAAGAGCAGGGCGATTCCGAAGCGGTCGGCCAGTTCGACCCAACCCGAAGTCAACGCGATCTCCCGTGCGTTCCCCAGGCAGCCGTGCGCGACCACGACCAGCGGCGCATCGGCGGGCAGGCGAGCGGGCACGTAATAGAACATGCGCAGCGTGCCCGGGTTGGAGCCGAACTCGCGGACCTGGGTCAGGAACGGCTGCGCCTGGGCAGCGGCGCCGGCCATGCACAGGAGCGCCAACAACACCGCCTTCGACCATCCACGTTTCATTGCCTGTTTCCTTCGTTTCGCACGGCCCCGTGCCCGCCACGGCCACATGTTGGCTCATATCTCTTTCGCGATCAGAAAGACAGAACGTAGGAGCGGGCCATGCCCGCGACCCGCGGCACTCGGGGCATCGTCGCTAACCCGGTCGCGCCCATGGGGCGCTCCTACGCCATTCCACGTTTTCTGATCGCAAGTTGGTATCAAAGGTGCAGCGTACGCCCCCAGGCGTTAAGCACGGCCTCATGCATCGCCTCCGACATCGTCGGATGCGGGAAGATGGTCGCCATCAGCTCGGCTTCCGTGGCCTCCAGCGTCTGCGCGACCGCGAAGCCCTGGATCATCTCGGCCACTTCCTCACCTACCAGGTGCGCGCCCAGCAGTTCGCCGCTGGCCTCGTCGAAGACGACCTTGGCGAAGCCTTCGGTGGCACCCATCGCGATCGCCTTGCCGTTGGCGGCGAACGGGAACCTGCCCACACGGATGCGATGACCTGCCTCGATCGCGCGCTCCTCGGTGAGACCGACGCTGGCCACCTGGGGATGGCTGTAGGTGCAGGCCGGCACCCGCAGCGGATCCAGCGGATGCGCGGGTTGGCCGGCGATGTGTTCGACGCACAGCACGCCCTCGTGGCTGGCCTTGTGCGCCAGCCACGGCGCACCGGCGACGTCGCCGATGGCATGGACGCCGGGCTCGCCGGTTTCGCAGTACGGACCGGTGACGATATGGGTCCTGTCGACCTTGACCGCCGTGTGCTCCAGGCCCAGGTCCTCGACGTTGCCGACGATGCCCGCGGCGACCAGCACCACGTCCGCCTGCGCGCTACGGCCACCGTCGCCTTCCAGCGCCACCTGCCATTGTCCGTCGCGGCGGCTCGCCGACTTCACCGCTGCGCCGGTGTGGATCACGATGCCATCGCGCGCGAGCGAGGAGGCGACGTGCGCGGACACCTCGGCGTCCTCGACCGGCAGGATGCGGTCGGCCATTTCGACGACGGTGACGTCGACGCCGACCGCGCGGTAGAAGCTCGCGAACTCGATGCCAATCGCGCCGGCGCCGATCACGATCATGCTGTTCGGCACGGACGCCGGCACCAGCGCCTCGCGATAGCTCCAGACGCCGTCCTCGCCGGCGGGGAACATCGGCAGTTCACGCGCGCGCGCGCCGGTGGCGAGGATGATGTGCTTCGCCCGCAGCGCACGGCGGGTGCCATCGGCGGCTTCGACCTGCAGTCCACCGCCGCCGCCGAGCCGCGCATGGCCGACCAGCACGCTGACGCCGTTCTTCTTCATCAGCCCGGCGACGCCCTTGTTCAGGCGTTCGGCGACCGCGCGCGAGCGCGCGACCATCGCCGCGACGTCCACGCCGCCGACCGTGGCATCGATGCCGAAGGTCTTCGCGTTCCTGACCAGGCGCAGCACGTCGGCCGAGCGCAGCAGCGCCTTGGTCGGGATGCAGCCCCAGTTGAGGCAGACGCCGCCCAGCTTGTCCTTCTCCACCAGCGCCGTGCGCATGCCGAGCTGGGCGGCGCGGATCGCCGCGACGTAACCGCCGGGACCGCCGCCGACGACGATCAGGTCGAAGTCATGCTCTTTCGCAGCCATCGTCACGCCTCAGGCCACGGACAGCAGCGACAGCGGCGCTTCGAGCACGCGCCGAAACTCGGCCAGCCAGCGTCCCGCCAGCGCGCCGTCGATCGCGCGGTGGTCGACCGACAGCGTGCAGCGCAGGACCGAGCCACAGGCCAGCGCGCCGTTCTCCACGACCGGCTTCTGCTGCACCGCGCCGACCGCGAGGATCGCCGCCTGCGGCGGATTGACGATCGCCGCGAACTCGTCGACGCCGTACATGCCGAGGTTGCTGACGCTGAAGGAGCCGCCCTGGTATTCGCTCGGCTTCAGCCGCCCGGCGCGCGCACGCTCGGCGAGGTCGGCGATCTCGGCGCTGATCGCCGAGACCGACTTGGTGTCCGCGGCGCGGACGATGGGCGTGATCAGGCCCTCGTCCGTAGCCACCGCGATGGCGATATCGGCATGCGCGAACTGGCGCAGAGCCGTGTCCGTCCACGCCACGTTCGCCTCCGGCACTTCGCGCAACGCGAGTGCGACCGCGCGGACGATGAAGTCGTTGATCGAGACCTTGCGCGGCGCCGATGCATTGAACTCGCCTCGCAGCGCCAGCAGGCGGTCCACCCGGCAGTCCACGGAAAGGTAGAAGTGCGGAATGGTCGCCTTGCTCTCGGACAGGCGCCGGGCAATGGTGCGGCGCATGCCGCTGTGCGGGATTTCACGATACGCGGATTCCCCGGCCGGTGAAGCGGCGGCTGCGACGGCTGCCGCGGGCACCGGCTTCATCGCATCCAGGTCGCGCTTGACGATGCGGCCACGCGGGCCGCTGCCGCTCACGCCGGAAAGGTCAATGCCGCGCTCCCTGGCCAGGCGCCTTGCCAGCGGACTGGCGAAGACGCGCGCGGTCGATTGCGACACCGGCGCAGAAGCTGCGGCAGGAGCGTCGACAGCGCCCGCCGGTGCGGCAGCCTGCGCCACACCCTCCGCGCCCAGCGACGCCACCAGCGCGGCGACCTCCGCGGCCGTCTCGCCGGGCGCGAGCAGGATCGCGATCGGAGCGCCGACCTCGGCCTCGGCGCCCGCGGCCAGGAACAGGTGGCCGATCGTGCCCGCCTCCTCCGCCGTGTATTCGACGACGGCCTTGTCGGATTCGATTTCAGCCAGCACGTCGCCAACGGCAACGGCTTCGCCGACCTGCTTGTTCCACGCCAGCAGCACCGCACTGGTCGCGCTCGCGGCCACCTCGGGCATGCGCACCAGGGACGCCATCTCAGACGCCTCCCTTGTCGCGCATCACCGCCTGCAGTCCGTCGACGATTTCCTCGCTGCGCGCGAACGCGGCCCGCTCCAGCACCTTCGAAATCGAGGGCGAGGCTTCGCCGCCGGTCACGCGCCGGATCGGCTGGTCCAGCCAGTCGAAGCAGCGGCGCTGCAGCTCATCGGCCAGCCAGCCGCCGTAGGACGTGCCCTGCGCACCCTGCTCGACGATCAGCACGTTGTTGGTCTTGCGGATGCTGGCCTCGACCGTCTCCCAGTCCAGGCTGGCGCGATCGAGCCAGCGCAGGTCGATTACTTCGGCGTCGATGCCGGTCTGCTCCACCGCGTCCAGCGCGTGTCCGACCATCGACAGGTAGGCCAGCACGGTCACTTCCGAGCCTGTCCGCCGCACCGCCGCCTTGCCGAACGGAAGCTGGTAGTCGAGGTCGTCCACCGGCGTCGGTCCGGTGCTGCCGTACAGGTCGACGTGCTCGATCACCAGCACCGGATCCCTGCACGCCAGCGCAGCATTCATCAGGCCGACGTAGTCGAACGGCGTCGACGGCGCGACGATGCGCCAGCCGGGGCTGGTGGCGAAGATGCCGGCCGGATCCATCGAATGCTGCGAACCGTAGCCGGTGCCGATCGCGACCTTGGTGCGCAGCACCAGCGGCATCTCGAAGCCGCCGCCGAACATGTGCCGCGCCTTGCCGATCTGGTTGAACACCTGGTCGGCCGCGACCCACATGAAGTCCGGGTACATGAACTCGACCACCGGCAGGAAGCGCCCGTCCATCGCCATGCCGCCACCGAGGCCGGCGAAGGCGTTCTCGCTGATCGGCGTGCCCAGCACGCGACCGGGGAAGCGTTCGCTCAAGCCCCGGGTGGCGCCGTTGGTGCCGCCCTTGAGCTTGTGCACGTCCTCGCCGAGCACGACGATGCGATCGTCGGTATCCATGCGGCGGGTCATCACGTCGGCGACCACGTCGACGAACTTGCGCTGCTCGACCTTGCCGCCGTAGCTGGCAAGTTCCTCGGTGCGTGCGCCGGCAAGTTCGGACAGGTCACCGCGCAGCGCCACGTCGCGGAAGTCCTGGCTGGGCCACAGCTCCGGGCGGATGCGGCGCTTGCCGGGCTTGCCGCCGGGGTCGGCTTCGAGCAGGTTTGCAGCGGCATCGCGCATGGCCTGCTTGACGGTCTCGCGCAGCGCCGCCACTTCGACCTCATCGACGAGACCACGCTCGCGCATCTTCGCCGCCACCAGCTCCAGCGGATCGCGCGCGCGCCAGGCCGCTTCTTCCGCCTTGTCGCGATAGCCGAAGGCACTGCCCGGGAACGGCCCGTTCTGGTGGAAGTAGCGGTAGACGTCGACCTCGATGATGGTCGGGCCCTTGCCTGCGCGCATGTGCGCCAGCGCCTCGCGGGTCGCCAGCCAGACCGCGAGCGGATCCATGCCGTCGACCTTCCAGCTCGGGATGCCGAAGGCACCGCCGCGCGAGGACAGCCGCGGCTCGGCGGTGACTTCCTCCACCTTGGTCGAGACCGCGTAACCGTTGTTCTCGATGAAGAAGCACAGCGGCAGCTTCCACGCGGCAGCGAGGTTCATCGTTTCCAGCGCGGAGCCGATGTTGACCGCACCGTCGCCGAAGCAGGTCATCGCCACCGCATCGGTCCCGGCATGCCGATGCGCCCAGGCCGCGCCCGCGGCCAGCGGCACGCCGCCGCCGACGATGGCATTGGTGCCCAGCGCGCCGGCCTCGGCCCACTGCAGATGCATGGAACCGCCGCGACCGGCGCAGAAGCCCTGCGCCAGGCCGAGGATCTCGGCCAGGGTGCGTTGCAGCAGCCCCTGCACGTCCGCTGACAGCGGCGCCCGGAAGTCAAAACCGTCGGGCTGCAGGTAACCCAGCGACTTGGCCAGGAACTGGTGGTGGCCGCGATGCGAGCCGTTGATCTGGTCGGCCGCAGTCAGCGCGATGATCGAACCTACCGCGCCGCCTTCCTGGCCGATGCTGGAATGCGCCGGGCCATGCACCAGCCCTTCGGCGGCCAGCTCCAGCACGCACTCCTCGAAGCCGCGGATCAGGTGCATCTGCGCCAGCAGGTTGCCCAGCAGCGCGGGATCGGCCTGCGCCCAGTCCTCCTCGGTTGCCTTCAGCTCCAGCCAGTCTGCGGCCGGTGCCAGTTTGATGCGTTCACTCATGTTTGATCTTCCATGTGGCTCACGACGCCGACGCTTCGGCGGCCGGCCGCCGCAACCAGCCCATGTGGCGCGCGGCGATGAAGTAGTGCGCGGCCGCCCACAGGAACACCAGCATCATCGCCACGATGCCGTCCTGGGTGCCCTGCGCGGTGGACGCCGCGCAGGCCTGGCGCAGCGATTCGGCCGCGTCCGGCAAACCGACGCCGCCCGGGCACAGCGCGGTGAAATCCCCCAGCCCCGTGACCGAGAAGCGCCGCGCCGAAGCAAAGTCGATCAGCGCCCCCGTCACCCACGGCCCGATGCCCAGCCCGATCAGGTTCACCACCACGAAGAACAGCGCCGTGGCCGTCGCCCGCATCCGCGGCAGCGCGAGGTTGTGCATCACTCCCAGGGTCGGACCGATGTAGGCGTAGTGGAACAGGCCCGGCAGGAGCAGCCACAGCAGCGCGATCCCCCAATCGCTGCGGGTGAAGGCGATGATGTACAGCGGCGTGGCGAACAGCAGCCCGATGCCCGGAAGCAGCGCGTACCAGCTCCGGTCGCGGCGCCCGGCCCAGTCGCTCATCCAGCCGCCCAGCAGCGTGCCCACGCCCGCCGACAGCCCGGTGACCAGACCATAGCCCAGGCCAAGTTCCGCATAGCCGACGTCGAACATGCGAATGAAGTAGGCGTAGGCGAAGGTGCCCGTTCCGTAGCCGACGAAGCCGACCAGGGTGGCGCCGATGGTGATGTGCAGGAAGGTCTTGTTGCCGAACAGGTGCTTGGCGGTTTCACGGATCGACGGCGCCTGTTCGTGCTCGACGATGGTGTTGTCGGCGG
>DAOMPM010000079.1:0-13678 GCA_035444805.1 Luteimonas sp.
TCCTGCGCGCTGCGGCACTCGCCGGCGTCGTCGATCCAGCGCAGCAGCGCCTCGGCCCCGACCCAGCGGCCGCTGGACAGGTCGACCTCGGGCTGGAAATGCACCCGCATCCGCCCCGCCTCGAAGGCTTCGCGCAGCGCACGTTCCTGGCGCAGGCGCGTGACCAGGCCACGATGGTGTGCGGCATCGAAGATCTCGCAGCGGCCGTGGTGCCCGCTGCGCGCCTCCTGGCTGGCGGTCTCGGCATTGCGCAGCAGGTTGTCGGCCGACGGCGCGGCGAGGTCGCGCGAGAACGCGATGCCGGCGGTGACGATCGTGGCCGTGCCGCTGCGGTCCAGGTGCGACTGCACCACGTCGATGCAGCGCTCGGCCAGGTTCAGCGCCTCGGTCTCGTGCAGGTGCCGGTGCGGCAGCACGGCGAAGGCGTTGCCGCGCACGCGCGCGAGGGTCGCGCTACCGTCGAGCACCCGGCGCAACCCGGTGGCGGCCTCGACCAGCAGTTCGTGGCCGGCGTCGCCCTCGTGCGGCGAGGCGTCGAGGTGGAGGTGGATCGCGACCAGGCCGTTGTCGTCGCCGTGCATCGGCCGCAGCGCCGAATGCACCACCTCCAGCAGGTGGTCGCGGTTGGGCAGGTTGGTGTGCGGGTCGTGCCGCTCGAGGTAGCGCACGCGGCCTTCGAGCCGGCGGCGGCGGTCGATCTCGTAGGCCATCGCCACGTAGTCGCCGATGCTGCCGGCGAAGGCCTGGTCCTCGGGCGACCAGACCCGCGGCGAACCGACGTGCTCGTGGCAGATCACGCCCAGCAGTTCGCCGGCCGAGCGTACCGGCGCGTCGAGCAGGGAGCCGATGCCGTGGCGGCGCAGGTAGGCCGACAGCGCCGAGCCGTCGTCGTCGATGGTGCCCTGGTTGATCACGCGCACTTCGCCGAGCGCATCGGCGTAGTCGCCGCCCACGTGCAGGCGGGTGTCCTGGCCGGGCGGGTTGTGCCTGCCGCCGTCGCGCTGGTAGTGGTGCAGGCAGTGCAGGAGGCCGGCGGCCGGGTCGTGCTGCCAGATGTTGACGCGTTCGACCTCGAGGGTTTCGGCGGCGGTTTCGCAGATCAGGGCGAAGGCGCTGTCGAGCGAGCAGTCGTCCTGCCACACGCGCCGCGCGAGCGAGACCAGGGCGTGGTTGTGGCGGCGTGCCCATGCGCCGCGGTCGTGGCGTGCGCTGGCCTGCGGATTGGGTGACATCCAGCCCCCCTCTTGACCGTTCTTCGGCACCGCAGCATGCGCCGCGGCGATCGCCGCCGGCATCCTTTGTATACCCCTGCCCGCAGCCACGCAAACCGGCCGGCGCCGCGAACGCCACTGTTACACTTGACACGATCGCGCCCCGGACCCGCGGCGTCCATGCCGGGTCCCGCCAGCGGCCCGCCCGCCTGCCAAGACCTTCGCCATGACCAGCACTGCCGAACTCTCCTCGCCCTCGTCCGCCAACACCGCGCTGACCCGCGGCGTCACCGACCCCGACTACACCCTCGACCACAAGTACATCCGGACCGAGGGCCGCATTTACCTCAGCGGCGTGCAGGCGCTGGTGCGGCTGCCGCTGATGCAGCGGCTGCGCGACCAGGCCGCGGGGCTGAACACCGGCGGCTTCATCTCCGGCTACCGCGGCTCGCCGCTGGGCGGCTTCGATCTGGAGCTGTGGCGGGCGAAGAAGTACCTCGCCGACGCCAACGTCAAGTTCCAGCCCGGCCTGAACGAGGACCTCGGCGCGACCATGGTCTGGGGCACGCAGCAGACCAACCTGTTCCCGGGCGCGAAGGTCGATGGCGTCTACGGCATGTGGTACGGCAAGGGCCCGGGCGTGGACCGCTGCGGCGACGTGTTCAAGCACGGCAACGCCGCCGGCACCTCGAAGCACGGTGGCGTGCTGGCGCTGGCCGCCGACGACCACGCCTGCCGCTCCTCGACCCTGCCGCACGGCAGCGAGGGCGAGTTCACCAGCGCGATGATGCCGATCCTCAACCCGGCCGGCGTCCAGGACATCCTCGACATGGGCCTGGTCGGCTGGGCGATGAGCCGCTTCACCGGGCGCTGGGTCGGCTTCAAGACCATCGCCGAGACGGTCGAGTCCTCGGCCTCGGTCGACGTCAACCCGCTGGCGCTGCAGATCGTCACGCCGGAGGATTTCGAACTGCCGGTCGGCGGATTGAACATCCGCTGGCCCGACCCGCCGCTCGACCAGGAGATGCGCCTGCACCGTTACGCGGTGAAGGCGGCGCAGGCGTTCGCGCGCGCCAACGGCATCGACCGCATGGTGATCGACACGCCCGACGCGCGCCTGGGCATCGTCACCACCGGCAAGAGCTACCTCGACGTGCTGCAGGCGCTGGAGTACCTCGGCCTCGATACGCAGCGCTGCCGCGAGCTCGGCATCCGCGTCTACAAGATCGGCATGACCTGGCCGCTGGAGCCGCTGGGCATCCGCGCCTTCGCCCGCGGCCTGCGCGACATCCTCGTGGTCGAGGAGAAGCACGCCTTCATCGAGAGCCAGATGAAGGAGCTGTTCTACAACTTCGAGGGCGACCGTCCCAGCATCGTCGGCAAGTACGACGAGGACGGGCACTGGATCCTGCCCAGCACCGGCGAGCTGACCCCGGCCACCATCGCCGGCGTGATCGCGCGCCGGCTGCAGAAGTTCGTGCCCGAGGGCAGCCGCGATTCCGAACACATCCGCGACGTGCTGCGCTGGATGGACGAGAAGGAAGCCGCGCTGGCGCTGCCGCGCGCGCAGTTCCCGCGGGTGCCGCACTACTGCTCGGGCTGCCCGCACAACACCTCGACCGTGGTGCCGGAAGGCTCGCGCGCGCTCGGTGGCATCGGCTGCCACTACATGGTCACGTGGATGGACCGCAGCACCGACACCTTCACCCAGATGGGCGGCGAAGGCGTCACCTGGTGCGGCCAGGCCGCGTTCACCGACACCCCGCACGTGTTCCAGAACCTCGGCGACGGCACCTACTTCCACTCCGGCTCGCTGGCGATCCGGCAGTCGGTCGCGGCCGGCGTCAACATCACCTACAAGATCCTCTACAACGACGCGGTGGCGATGACCGGCGGCCAGCCGGTGGACGGCACGCTGTCGGCGCCGCAGATCGCGCACCAGGTGCGCAGCGAGGGCGTGTACACCATCGTGCTGGTCAGCGACGACCTGTCGAAGTGGCGCGACCGCTCGCAGTTCCCCGCCGGCACCGAGTTCGAGGACCGGCGCCAGCTCGACGCGGTGCAGAAGCGCCTGCGCGAGGTCAAGGGCACCAGCGTGCTGATCTACGAGCAGACCTGCGCCACCGAGAAGCGCCGCCGCCGCAAGCGCGGCAAGATGGTCGATCCGCAAAAGCGCGTGTTCGTGAACACCCTGGTCTGCGAGGGCTGCGGCGACTGCGGCAAGAAGTCGTTCTGCGTCTCGGTGCTGCCCAAGGACACCGAGTTCGGGCGCAAGCGCGAGATCGACCAGAGCAACTGCAACAAGGACTACTCCTGCGTCGAAGGCTTCTGCCCGAGCTTCGTCACCGTGCATGGCGGCAAGCCGCGCAAGGGCGACAAGGTGTCCTCCGCCGAGCGGCTCGCCAGCCTGCCCAGGCCGCCGTTCGCGACCGACCTGTCCCAGCCCTGGAACATCCTGATCACCGGCGTCGGCGGTACCGGTGTCGTCACCATCGGCGCCCTGCTCGGCATGGCCGGGCACCTGGAGGGGCGCGGCTCGACCGTGCTCGACCAGACCGGCCTGGCGCAGAAGGGCGGCGCGGTCACCACCCACATCCGCATCGCCAAGTCGCCCGAGGACATCCACGCCGTGCGCATCGCCGCTGGCGAGGCCGACCTCGTGCTCGGCTGCGACATGGTCGTGGTCAACGACTACTGGGCGCTGTCGAAGGTGCGCGCCGGCCGTTCGCAGGTGGTGATCAACACCTACGAGGCGATGCCCGGCACCTTCACCACCCGCCCGGACATGCAGTTCCCCGCCGCCGACATCGTGCAGGCGATCTCGCAGGCGCTGGGCGGACAGGCGCCGCTGCAGATCGACGCGACCGAGCTGGCCACCGCGCTGATGGGCGATGCGATCGCCTCGAACCTGTTCATCCTCGGCTACGCCTGGCAGCGCGGCCTGGTGCCGCTGTCGTTCGAGTCGCTGATGCGCGCGGTCGAGCTCAACGGTGCCGCGGTCGAGATGAACAAGACCGCGTTCGCCTGGGGCCGGCTGGCCGCGATCGATCCCGAAGCGGTGTACGAGGCCGCCGGCGTCGTGCGCAACGCACCCACGGCGGCCGAGAACACCCCGCGCACGCTGGACGCGCTGCCGCCGGGCGAGTGGGAAAGCACCGAATGGGGCGCGACCTCGGCACCGAAGTCGACGCGCGCCGAGGACGAGCTGCGCCACGTGCCCGCGCACGCCGGCACCGACGCGCTCGCCTTCCTGCCGCTGGACGACCTGCGCCTGTCGCGCTCGCTGGACGAGCTGATCGCACGCCGCGTCGACTTCCTCACCGAGTACCAGGACGCGAAGTACGCCAAGCGCTATGCGGACTTCGTGGCGAAGGTGCGCGAGGCCGAACGCGTCAAGGCGCCGGGTTCGACCGACCTGTCCGAAGCCGTCGCGCGCTATTTCTTCAAGCTGATGGCCTACAAGGACGAGTACGAGGTCGCGCGGCTGTACACCAGCGGCGAGTTCCTGCGCCGGATCGAACAGCAGTTCGACGGTGACTACAAGCTGCGCTTCCACCTCGCGCCGCCGCTGCTGGCCAAGCGCAACGACAAGGGCGAGCTGGTCAAGCGCGAGTACGGCCCGTGGATGCTCAAGGCCTTCGGCCTGCTGGCGAAGCTGCGCTTCCTGCGCGGCGGCACCTTCGACGTGTTCGGGCGCACCGAAGAGCGGCGGATGGAGCGCGCCCTGATCGACGACTACGAGCGCACCATCGGCGGCCTGCTGGACAGGCTCGACGGCGGCAACGTCGACCTCGCCGCCGAGATCGCCGGCATCCCCGAGCACATCCGCGGCTACGGCCACGTCAAGGAAGCGCACCTGCACACGGCCAAGGCGCGCGAGATGGAGTTGCTGAAGGAATGGGACAACCCGCTGCGAATCGTGCGGGCGGCGTGACAACCGTTCGCGATCAGGGATATGGGCGTAGGAGCAACTGTCTTGCGCGCGTCCGGGACAACACCCTATAGGTTGGGGTGACCCCGGACTTGATCCGGGGGAACCCCAACGTGCACGCAGCATGCCGGCTCGGGTGTTGGGGTTCGCAAGCTCACCCCAACCTATGACCTATGGCCTGCTTGATCAGCGTTGCCACAAATGTAGGAAGCGGGCCATCCCGCGACCCGCGGCGACCGGGATGCCATCGCGCCCCGGTCGCGCCCAAGACAGTTGCTCCTACGCCATTCCATGGTGTCGATCGCAAGTTGGCATGAGCCAAATCAACTCCGCCGCCACAGCAGGCAGCGGTTGTTGGCGGGCATCGCGAAATCCGCTTCCAGCCGCAGCCCTTCGACGCGCGCCAGCGCATCCACCTCGGCGATGTCGCGCAGGCCGGACGCGGGATCGCGTGCCTTCAGCCAGGCATCGAACTCGCGGTTGCTGTCGCTGCTGTAGCGGCCGTCGACGTTGAACGGTCCGTAGACCGCCAGCAGGCTGCCGGCATCGCGCAACAGGCGGCCGACGCCCGCGAAGAAGGCCTCGACCGCGGGCCAGTCCATGATGTGCAGGGTATTGGCGCTGAACACCGCATCGAAGCCGCCCGCCGGCCAGTGCGCGTCGCGCACGTCCAGCGCGATCGCCGGCGGCAGGTTCGGCAACGCCGCCTCCTGCTGCCACAGGGCGATGCCGGGCAGGTGCTCGGCCCTGTCCGAGCATTGCCAGCTCAGCCACGGCATCGCCGCGGCGAAATGCACGGCGTGCTGCCCGGTGCCGCTGCCGATCTCCAGCACCCGGCGGCGATCGGCCATGGCTTCGCGCAGCACCGCGAGGATCGGCTCGCGGTTGCGCTCGCTGGCCGGTGCGAACGGTTTATCGCCTGCGGTGCTCATCGGCAGCCTCGTCGCATGTTCACTCCTTGCGCGCGAACACCATCTCGTGCCCGGCCTGGCGCAGCGTCACCTGCGCGGCCGTAGCGGTGTCGGGCGCGAACTCCAGTGTCGCGTCGACCACCTTGTAGAAGAACTTCGAAGCCGACTCAGCGAAGATCTCGAACGCCGGCTGGCCGGTCAGCTGCGCCTTCGGCGTGGCGCCGTCGAGGAACACGGTCAGCGCCATGCCCTGGAAGGCATACTCGCCGACGATCCGCTCCAGCGCCTCGCGCGGCAGCGCAATGCCCTCGCGCTCGGAAGGCAGCGGTTCATCGCTGCGCGGCACCACCTCGCCCTCGCCTTCGTCCTCCGGGAAGAAGCGCATCGCCTTGATCGTGCCGTCGGCATCGCGTTCGAAGACCATGCGCGAGAAGCCTTCGTCGAACAGGAACACGTCCTTCGCCACCGGGATCAGCGGATACGCCTGGCCGCCGGTGCGCTGCGAGGTCAGCCGGCCGTCCTTGACCCGCAGCACGCGCGCGGCATCCTGGTCGATGCGGTACACACCCTCGTACTCTCGCAGCGTGTCCGCGTCGACCTCGATCGCCTTCTTCTCCGGATACGGCTTGCCGATCGCCTGTGCCGCGAGCAGGTTGGCGATGCGGCCGGTGCCGAGCATGCCCGGACGCCCGCTGTCGGCGTTGTAGAGCACGGCGACGCTGGTGTCGCTGCCGGGCAGGTACAGCAGGTAGGCGGCGAAGCCGAAGATCCCGCCGCCGTGCTGCAGCTGCGGCTCGCCGCGCAGGGTGCCGGTGACGATGCCGAAGCCGTAATCGTGCTCGGCGGCCTTGCCGATCGGGGTGACCATCGCGCGATAGCCTGTCTCCTTCAGCACCTTGCCCTCGTGCAGCGCGCGGTTCCACCGGTGCAGGTCGTCGACCGTCGACACCAGCGCGCCGGCCGCGTGCGGCTGGGTCATGCTCAGGTACTTCGCCTGCGCCCAGCGTTCGCCGTCGCGCGTGTAGCCGTCGACGTGGCCCGGGATCACCGCTTCGGCGGCGTTGCCGTAACCGGTGTGGGCCATGCCCAGCGGCTTGAAGAACGCCTCGTCCAGATATGCGTGCCACGGCTGGCCACTGGCGGCCTCGATCACCGCACCGACCAGCACGTAGCCGGAGTTGCTGTAGTACCAGCCCTCGCCCGGCGCGAAGTCGGGCTTCTCGCCCTTGAATGTGTCGATCAGCTGCGCGGTCGTCAGGTCCTTCATGATCCCGCCGCCGGCGATGACCGAGTCCATGTCGGTGTAGCTGCGGATGCCCGAGGTGTGGTTGAGCAACATCTCCAGCGTGACCTTGTCGCCGCCGGGATAGCTGGGCACGAACCTCGTCAGCGGATCGGACAGCGACAGCTTGCCGTCCTCGGCCAGTTTCAGCACCGCGGCGGCGGCGAACTGCTTGGTCACCGAGCCGATGCGGAACACCTGGTCCGGCGACAGCGGTACGTCGAGTTCGAGGCTGGCGCGACCGCAGGCGCCGCGATACAGCACCTCGTCGCCGCGCGCGAGCAGCACGGCCATGCCCGGCGCCTTCGGATCGCAATTGCCTTCGAGCGTGCGGCTGGCGAAGGCGGCCATCTCTGCTTTCGACGGTGCCGCCGCGACGGCATCGAGCGCGAACGGCGACAGCAACAGCAGGGCGAACGTTGCAGGCAGGCGCATCAGAAAATCTCCAGGGCGGTTGTTGCGGGCCACTGTAGCCGCAACCCGCAGCACACGATCGTGCCAATCGTCTTGCCGGCGGGTGGGAGATCAGCGTTCGCGGAGATGACGTCCCGATGCTCTGTCATGTCGAGCGCAGCGAGACATCTGCTTGTGCGCGCATGAGCAGCAGCACAAGCAGATGTCTCGCTGCGCTCGACATGACAATGCTCGATACCGACCCCCGATCGGCGATGACCCGGACGGCCCTTCCCTCACTCCGCAGCATCCACCGTCGGCCCGGACCGCCGCTGCTCGCGCCGCGTCTCCCGCTTGGCGCGGGCGGCGTCGTTGCGCGCGCGCTGGCGCTTGCGCGCCAGATCCAGAGCACCCTCCAGCCAGGCCTGCACCTGCGCCGCGCGGCGGTGGCGGCAGACGCCGCCGAGACCGTAGTAGCCGCCGCGGATGTCGACTGCCGCCACCGCCTCGCGGTTGATCAGCAGGCGCATGAACTCGGTCGCCAGTCCCAACCGGCGCACGTGGTCCTGCACGCGCAGCAGGCGCAGGGTGCCTTCGGCCATCGCGGCGACGCCGAACGTGCTGTCGTCCATGCCGGTGCCGGTGCGCGCCAGCACCGCCGACCACTTCAGGCGCAGCAGGTACAGGTGGGTCGGCCGCACGGCGTGCTTGTCCACCGGGTCCGACAACAGGATCGAATGCTCGACGTGGTTGAGCCTGCCGTCCGCCATCAGCGCATTGCACAGTCCCTGCCAGTCGCCGCCTTCGGGCACCACGTGCTTCTCCAGGCGCAGCGCGTGGCCCTTGTCCTCGTCGTCGTTGTCCAGCCGCGGCAGGTCGAGGCGCTGCTGGCAGAAGGCGACGAAGCGCGCGCCGAGGGTCGGCGCGCCGATGATCCAGGCGATGCGGAACATCGGCGCCCAGCTCCAGTGCCGGAAGGCGTTGGTCCAGCCGCGGTTGTCGGGATGGTCCCAGGCGTGCTCGAGGTCGAGGTCGTGGTAGACCGCCTCCATCAGCCGGATCAACTCCTGGCAGAAGTAGAAGCAGGCGCGGAAGTCTTCGTGCGCCGGCAGCCGCGTGCGCCGCTCCAGCGGCGACAGCGGTAGGCCGCCCTCGCGCGGCGGCACGCCTTCGACCAGATCGGTCCAGGCCGGGTGGAACTGCGCGTCGAGCACCGCCAGCGCCGGCGTGTCGCGCAGCTCCGCGAACAGCCGCGCCAGTGCCTCGCCGTGCAGCGCGAAGCGCGCGCCGGCGCCCGCCAGCGGCGCCACCCAGCGCTGGCGCAGGGCGATCAGCAGCTTCTCCTTGAGCGCCGAGTCGTGCACGCCCAGCTCCTGGTGCCGCGGCATGCCCGGCTCCGCGCCCAGGCGTTCGAGCACCGGCGCCAGCGCGCGCTCGGCGATGTCCTCGCCGAGCCGGCGGTAGCTTTCGAACTGTGCCTCGTCGAAGAACTGGTCCGCGGTCGGCTCGTGCGGGAAGCAGGCGTGGCTGCGCGCGTAGTGGGCGATGTCGGCCGGCTCCTCGCCGGTCAGCGTCGGCTTGAGGTAGAGCAGGGTGCCGCTGCTGTCGTCGGCGTAGCGGATGCGGCCGACCGCGCAGCTGCGCTCGGCCAGGCCACCTTCGCGCGGCGCCAGCGCGGACACGTCGATGTCGATGTTGGCGCCGAAGTCGACCCGGCACTTGTGCACCGCGTTGCCGAGGTCGGCAAAGGCGCGCTCGCCATCGGCGGCGGCGTCGACGCACAGGATGAAGCGGCAGCGGCGGCGCACCAGTTCGTACAGGCCGAGGTTCTCGAAGTGGCCGCCGTCGGACAGGTGCACGAACTTGCCGCCGGCGTGGGTGCGGCCAAGCATTTCGGCCAGCAGCCAGCGGCCGAAGAACGGCGTGCTGTCGGCGCGGGGACGTTCGGGATGGCGCGGATTGGGCAGCCACCAGCCCAGGCGTGCGTCGAACAGGGTCAGCAGGAAGGTCACCGCCGGCGAGCTGTGGTAGCCCATGTTCGGGTTGACCGCGGCGCCGGAGATCGCGATCGCGCCGCCCAGGGTCAATGCGCCGGCGAGCGAGTCGCCGTGGGCCGCGTCGGCGTCGGCGGTGCCCGCGGTCGCGGCCGCGACATCGCCGATCGGCGCCTCGCCGCGGCGCGAATCCGGCGGCAGCCAGCCGCACCAGCCCGGCGACAGACAGAACGAGGCGGCCTTGCGGTCCTGCCAGTCGAGCTGCTTGGCCGCGACCAGGTTGAGCGCGGTGCCGACCAGCGGGTACAGCGGCCGCGCGCCGTCGAGGCGTTCGACCTCGACCACGTCGGCGAGCACCAGGTCGTCGCGTTCGTCGAAGTTGGTGGTCGGCTCGGGATTGCGGTGGGCATTGCTGGCGCCGAGGTAGCAGCGCACCAGGCGGTTGCGGTAGAAGGCGTTGAGGCTGAACTCGTTGACGTTCACCGCCCAGCCGAACAGCGCCCAGGTCGCGAGCGCGGCGACGACGAGGAAGGCGAGCGCGCGCGGATACATCGTCACCGCGTCGTGCAGCGTCTTCAGATAGGCCCGCAACTCGTTGGACTCCAGCGGCTTCAGGTCCTGCACGGCACCGCCCAGCCAGCGCTCCAGCACCGGACCGGCCTTCTGCAGCAGGACGTGGCCGGCGAGGCTGAGCGCGACCAGCAGGCCGAGCAGGAACACCCAGGGCGCGATCCGCGCGACCAGGTCGAGCAGGCGCGAGCGCTTGGAGCCACCGCCCTCGCCGCGGCGGCCGTGCGCGGCGAACAGGCCGACGCCGGTGGTCGCCAGCCACGCCAGCACGCCGGCCCAGCCCGCACCCGAAAGCAGCTGCAGGCCCTGCCCGGTGCCGTAGCGCATCAGCCAGGGGCCGTAGATCGTCAGCGCCAGGGTCAGGGTCATGCCCAGCGCCACCAGCGCGCAGGTCTTGCCGCCGACGCGCGCCCAGATCTCGCGCTGCAGGTCGCTCATCGCAGGTCCCGCGAGTCCGAGGTGCACGATCGCGGTCAGCACCACCGCCGCCACCACCAGCAGCGGGCCGAAGGCGAGCACGTGCCACAGGCTGCCGGGCGATTGCCACGCCGACAGCCAGCCGCGCAGCACCACGATCGCCACGCCCGCGAACGCGGCCGCGCCCAGCGTCGCGAACACGAAGCGCCAGGGATGTCGGCGCAGTGGCGGCGGCGGCGCGTCGCCGCTGTCGACCATGCGTGAGTACCAGGGATCGAACAACAGCCAGGCGTGCCAGACCAGCAGGTAGAGCGTGGCGGTGACGATGCCGAGGTCGAAACCACGCCCGGTCCACGCCGCCGGCAGCCAGCCGACCGCGGTCGCGAACGGGCCCGGCAAGGTTTCGAAGCGGGCGAGGCCGAGCGCGCCGAGCATCGACGCCAGCGCCAGCGCCGCGACCGTTCCCAGCGCCGCCGCCACCACCCGCCGCGGCGGCGGCGGCGCCTCGCCCGAGGCCGGCATCGGTCGCCGGTTGGCATAGGTGCTCACGTAGGCCAGCAGGGTCACCGCCAGCATCCCGGTCAGGCCGGCCAGCGACAGCAGCAGTGTCGGGTTGCGCCGGGTCACCTCGTCGGCGCCGGCGTACAGCAGCAGCGGCAGCAGGCACAGCGCCAGGATCAGCGCGCACAGCTGCACCTGCACCAGCAGCACGTTGCGCACATAGGTGCCGACCATGCCCAGGGTGTCGCCGGAGAACGGCGACTTCCTCGGGCTGAGGTAGTTGCTGTACTCGCGCAGGTGGCGAATCGGCTGCACGTCCGGCGCGTCCGCGCGGACTTCGCCGCCGCTGCCCGACGCCAGCACGCGGAACGCGGCGACGAAGCCGTGGCGGCGGACCAGGCCCTGCAGGAAGGCGCCGATGTAGCCGCCGCCGGAGACGGTCGACTGGTAGTGGAAGCACTTGAGCAGGTCGCTGCGCGCCAGCGCCTGCAGCACGCCCAGGCCAAAGGTCGCGCTGCGGATGCCGCCGCCCGACAGCGCCAGTCCCCAGGCTTCGGCCGTGGACGGGTCGTCGCGCCGGCCCGCGCCGAGGATGGTGCGCAGCTCGGCGGCGCGGACCGCGTCGAGGTCGGGCGCGGCCTGCGCGTCGGCGCTCCAGCGCGCCTTCAGGGCCGGGGGCAGCATCTCTTGCAGTCGCACCGCATCCTCCGTGTGCGTGGCGATCCCCCCGGAGCCCACTGTAGTCGAAACGGCGCGCGGCGCGATCGGCGGACGTGACCGCCGTCGCCAGCGGCATGCGTTGGCATCATCGGAGCGTGCGCTGCATCGCGCGGCGCACGTTGGCGTGCATTCCATCCCCCGCAGGAGGCACCGGCATGGCGCTCAGGCGCATCTACGACAACTGGCAGCAGCTGTACGCCGCCAGCGGTACGCCACGCTCGGCGCAGCGTCGCGAGTGGCGCGGCTACCTGCACGCGCGCCCGATGATCGCCTACTGGGGCGATTCCTGGTTCAGCACGCCGCTGTACCGAAACCTGTGCTGGAACAGCTTCGCGCGCATCGACGGCATGTCGATCCGCCTCGGCGGGCCGGGGATGACCGCCGCGCAGATGCTCACTCCCGCCGCCTGCCGCAACAACGCCGAACGCTTCAGGTCGCGCGAGTTCGACCTGCTGTGCCTGAGCATCGGCGGCAACGACTGCCTTGGCGAGCGCCTAGCCGGGATCTTCGCGGGCAAGGGCCGCATGGACGCCGACGCCGCCTTCGTGGCCGTGGTCGAGCACGGCGTGTTCGCACGCCTGCTTGCGCGCTACGACACCGTGCTGTCGGCGATGTCGACGGTCGGCGGCAACTTCCGCGTGGTCGGCCACGGCTACGCGCCGCTGTCGCGGCATTCGATCGGCAGGCCCGGCGCGCTCACCGTGGCCAACCTCGGCCTCGCGGCGATGGTGATGGGCACCGTCGGGCCGTGGCTGTGGCCGGTGATGCGGCCGGTGCTCGGCAGCAAGGCCGAGGCCGAGCGCTTTGCCTGGCGGCTGCTGGTCGACGGCTTCCGCGACCAGGTGCTGGCGCCGTCGCGCGCGGCATATCCGCGGCTGTTCTCCTACGCGGATTTCTCCGCCATCGGCTCGCTCGACGACCCCGGCTTCTGGTACGACGAGATCCACCCCACCGAAGCCGGCTTCGGCCTGCTCGCGGCCGGCTACAACGCGATGATCCGCAACGCGCTGCCGGTGGCCAAGCGCGGCGCGGTGGGTTGATGCAATGCGCTCCGGTGCGCCTTCAGGAGCGGCGCGCTATTGTGGCCGGGCTGCATACACCCCAAGCCGCAAGGAGGCCTGCCGTGATCCGTTCCAACCGTCGCTCCACCCTGCCCGTCGCCCTGCTGTCGGCATCGCTGGCGCTGCTGCTCGGCGCCTGCGCGCCGCAATCGACCGAATCCACGCAGGCCCCGGAACCGGCCCCGGCCGAAGCCGCGCCGCCGGTCGACGCCAGCGCAGCCAACGCGATCGCCGACCCCGGCGACGCACCGCGCACCTGCAATGCCGATGCGGTGCAGGGACTGATCGGCCAGGAGGCGACCGAAGACGTCATCGCCCAGGCCACCGCCGACAGCGGCTCGGCCAGCGTGCGCGTGCTCAAGCCCGGCCAGCCGGCGACGATGGACTACCGCCAGGATCGCCTGAACATCATGACCGACGACGCCGGCGTGATCGAACAGCTCAACTGCGGCTGAGCCCGCGGTGATCGCACGCATCCGGCGGGTGCGTTCGGAAAGCCATGGACCCCCGCTTTCGCGGGGATGACGGCAAGAATCGTCGCGCGCGGGTTGTGCGTTCAATCGCGCGGAACGACGGCGCCCTTCGGCGCATAGCGCCACGCGATTCCCACCGCCACCGCCAGCAGCAGCGCTGCCAGCAGCCACGGCGCGCCCGGGAACTCGACCGGCGCGCGCTCGCTGATGAACA
>DAOMPM010000080.1:0-13676 GCA_035444805.1 Luteimonas sp.
GCCACGTGGACATGCCCGCCGGCTGGGTGGTGCGCGACCTGTAGGGAAAACAGGGTCAGTGGGAAACCGGGGTCAGAGTAGTCTTTTCCCGGTTGAATCATCTGGATCGGAGACGCTTCGAGGAAAAGACTACTCTGACCCCGGTTTCCCCGGTTTCCCACTGACCCCTGTTTTCATCCAAGATGCGACCGCCTCCAGGGGAAAGGATCTGCGATGGGGAACCGCACGATCACCGCGCTGTCCACACTTGCCGCCCTCGTCCTGCTGCTGGCGGGCTGCGACCGGCGCGAGGCCGCCGTCGACGCGCCGCCAGCGGAACCGGCGACGCCCGGCGAGACCGTGCGCCAGCTCACCGCCCATCTGCGCGACAACGACCTCGAGGCCTTTGCCCGCGATTCGGTCACGCCCGAGGTCCACGCGCTGCTGGACACGGCGTGGTCGCAAGGCCGCACGCGCTGGCCGCTCGACCAGCTGCCCTTCGCCGCGCACCTGCCGCGGGCGATGGCGGCACTGTCGGCGCCAGACGCCGAGAAGACCCTGCAGCAGGGCTTCGACCGCCAGCTCGCCAACGCCAGCCTGGCGCAGGCGGCCGAGTTCCTGACCGTGTTCACCGTGCAGTTCATCGTGCAGCAGGGCGATTTCAGCGCGTCCGAGCGCGAGCACTATCCGCAGCTGGTGCAGGCGCTGGGCGCGTGGGCGGGCCAGGCCCCGATCGGAGATCGCAAGCGCGCGCAGGCGGCGATCGCGTCCATGGCCGCGGCCGCGCGCGAGGCCAAGCTCGACAGCGACGAGGCCTTCGCCGAAGCCGGCATGGACGAGAGCCTGCGGCGCATGTCGAAGGTGCTCGCTGCCGGCAAGCAGGTGCTGGTCGGCTACGGCTTCGACCTCGACAGCGATCTTCGCGACATGCAGGTGCAGCTGCAGTCGCAAACCGGCGACCTCGCCCGCGTGCGCATGCAGTACACCCTCGCCGGCTCGCCGATCGACACCGTGGTCAACATGGAGCGGCGCGACGGCCGCTGGTACGTCAGCGACTTCCTGCGCCACGCAGAGGACGTGGTCTACGAGCGCGGGCCGGCACCGTGAGGAGAAAAACTGGGGTCAGAGTAGTCTTTTCCCGGTTGACTCGTCCGGACGGGAGACGCTTCGAGGAAAAGACTACTCTGACCCCAGTTTTTCTCCTCACGGCAGCAAGCTGATCCCCACCACCACCATGAACACCGCGAACACGCGCTTGAGCGCGGCGCCGCTGATCGCGTGCGCCAGCCGCGTGCCCAGCGGCGCGGCCAGCACCGAGCCCAGGGCGACGCCGATCGCCGCCGGCAGGTAGACATAGCCGACCGCATGCGCCGGCAGCGCGCCGGGCGGGGCGTTGACCGCGTAGCCGACGGCGCTGGCGAGGCCGATGAAGATGCCGCAGGCTGACGAGGTGCCCACCGCGCGCACCGGCACCACCCCGCGCCAGACCAGCAGCGGCACGGTCATGCTGCCGCCGCCGATGCCGACGACCGCCGACACCGCACCGATCCCGCCGCCGGCCAGCGACATCGGCCAGCCGGTGGGCACGACATCGCGCGAGGTCGCGCCGCCGCGCACCCCGCCGAACATCATCTGCAGCGCGACCAGGAAGCAGTAGATCGCCACGCACCAGCGCAGCACGTCGCCCTTGAGCGCGACCGCGGCGTAGCTGCCGAGCCAGCCGCCGATCAGCAGCCCCGGCACCATCCACGCCACGGTCGGCCACAGCACGCTGCCGCGACGATGGTGCGCCAGTGCCGAGGATGAGGCGGTCAGCACGATGCTCGCCAGCGAACTGGCCAGCGCCGTATGCATCACCGCCTCGGGCGGGATGCCGAACGACGGCAGCAGCCACACCAGCACGCCGAGGATCACCAGCCCGCCGCCGATGCCGAGCAGGCCCGCGGCGACACCCGCGAACACGCCCAGCAGCGGGAACATCCACCAGCCCGCCATCACGCGTGCACCCCGCCGTCGATGTGAATTTCGCCTGGATCCAGGTTCATGGCGCCTTCGCTATAGTCGGCCGATGCCGAGGAAACAGCCGCTTATCGTACTCGCCGCCGCCCTGTTGCTGGCGCCCTTGCTGCAGGTGCCGGCGCAGGCGCAGGACCCCGATGCCGCGCTGCGCAGCGCGATCGAGGCCGCCGAACGCGGACTGCCGGCCCCTGCGCTGGCCGCCAACCATCCGGCGCAGCGCTGGGTCGAGATGGCCACGCTGCGCCGGAACATCGACACCCTGCCCGCCGCGCAGGCGCAGGACTTCCTGTCGCGCTACAAGGGCGAGGCCGTCGCCGAGGTGTTCCGCGACAGCTGGCTGCGCGCCCTGCTCAAGCGCGAGGACTGGAGCGGCTTCCGCGCCGCCTGGTCGCCCATGGTGCGCAGCCCCGCACTGCGCTGCGCCGAACTCGACGCACGCCAGCGCACCGGCGCCGCCGACGCACAGTGGACGCAGGACGCGCAGGCGATGTGGCGCAGCAGCGGCAAGTCGCTGCCCAACGAATGCGATCCGGTCTTCACCACGCTCGCCACCCGCGGCGGACTCGGCGACGCGCTGCGCTGGGAACGCATCGAACTGGCCGCCGCCGAAGGTGAGCCGGCGGTGATGCGCGCCGCCGCGCGCGGCCTGCCCGCCGACCAGCTCGCGCTCGCCGGCGACTACGCCGCCTTCGTGCAGGCGCCGCATGATCGTGCGTTGAACTGGCCGAAGACCGCGCGCAGCCGCCTGGTCGCTTCGCACGGACTGGCGAAGTTCGCCAGGGCCGACCCGCTCGCGGCCGAAGCACGCCTGCCCGCACTCGCCAGCGCGCTCGGTTTCAGCGAGGAAGACCGCGGCCGCGTGCTCTACCAGGCCGCGCTGTGGACGGTGGCCTCGTACCTGCCCGATTCGGCGCGCCTGCTGGGCCTCGTCCCCGACAGCGCCTACGACGAGCGCCTGCACGAATGGCGCGTGCGCGAGGCGCTGTCGCGCTCGGACTGGCCGGCGGCGCTGGCGGCGCTGCAGAAGATGGGGCCGAAGCAGCGCGGCAATTCGCGCTGGCAGTGGTTCGAGGCGCGCATGCGCGAGCTCACCGGCGACCGCGCCGGCGCGCAGGCGCTGTTCGCGCAAGTGGCGACGCAGCCCGAGTTCCACGGCTTCCTCGCCGCCGACCGCCTGCAGCAGCCCTACGCCCTGTGCCCGTGGATGCCGGACTGGGACGGCGCGCAGAAGGCCAAGGTGGCCAACGACCCGGCGATGGTGCGCGCGATGGCGCTGTACCGCGCGCAGCGCAGCGGCTGGGCGCAGCGCGAATGGGACGACGCGCTGTCGCGCTTCGACGACACACAGCGGCGGATCGCGGTCGAGGTCGCGCAGGACAATGGCTGGTTCGACCGCGGCGTGTTTGGCCTGGGCAAGGCGCCGGGCGAACTGCAGCTGTACACGCTGCGCTTCCCGATCCACCACGCCGACGTGATCCAGCGCGAAGCGCGCAAGAACGGCCTCGACCCGGCCTGGGTCGCCGCCGAGATCCGCGCCGAAAGCGTGTTCAACCCGCGCGCACGCTCGCCGGCCAACGCGCGCGGCCTGATGCAGGTGCTGCCCGACACCGGCGCCGCGGTCGCGCGTCGGCTGGGCCTGGCCTGGGGCGGCGCAGAAAGCCTGTACGACCCGCACACCAACATCGCCCTCGGCACCGCCTACCTGCGCGAGAAGGAGGCGATGTACGGCAAGCCCTACGTCGCCATCGCCGCCTACAACGCCGGCCCGACCCCGACCTCGCGCTGGCTGTCGCAGCGCCCGGCGATGGACCCGGACCTGTGGATCGAGACCATCAGCTACCGCGAAACCCGCGAGTACGTCGCCCGCATCCTCGCCTTCAGCGTGCTCTACGACTGGCGCATGTACGGCATGGCCACCCCGGTCACCGAGCGCATGCACGGCGGCAGCGGCGCGGCGCGCAAGAAGTTCGCCTGCCCGGCGCCAGCGGCCTGACGGGAAACCGGGGTCAGAGTAGTCTTTTCCCGGTTGAATCGTCCGGACCGGAGACGCTTCGAGGAAAAGACTACTCTGACCCCGGTTTCCCTGTCGCCAACATGACATGCGCTTTGCGTACAGTTTGAAGGAACGATGCGCGAGCGACCCACCCGGACCCGATGGCGCCTGCTGTGCGCGGCACTGCTGGCGCTGCCGTGTTTGGCATCGGCCGCCATCGCCGGCCAAAACCGGGGTCAGAGTACTGTTTCCGCAAGCGGAAACAGTACTCTGACCCCGGTTTTGCCAAGGGTCGACCAGCCGGCTCCGGCGAACGAGGCAACGACCATGCGACAGGCCATCCGCGCCGATGCGCGCGGACCACGGATCATCGCCCACCGCGGCGCCAGCGCACTGCGTCCCGAGCACACGCTCGCGGCCTACGCGCAAGCGATCGCCGACGGCGCGGACTTCGTCGAGCCGGACCTGGTGATGACGCGCGACGGCGTGCTGGTGGCGCGCCACGAGAACGAGATCGGATCGACCACCGACGTCGCGCGGCACCCGGAGTTCGCCGGACGCAAGCGCCGGCAGCCCGTCGACGGCGTCGAGATCGAGGGCTGGTTCGTCGAGGACTTCAGCCTTGACGAACTGCGCCGGCTGCGCGCGGTCGAGCGCCTGCCGGAGCTGCGCGGCAACGCAGAAGACGGTCGCCACGCCGTGTCGACGCTGGACGAGATCGTCGAACACGTCGAGCGCCTGGCACGCGAGGCGGGCCGCGACATCGGCCTCGTGCCCGAGATCAAGCACTCCAGCCATTTCCACGCGCTGGGGCTGGACCCGGAGGCGGCGCTGGTCGAACGCTTGCGGCACCACGCCTACACGCGCCGCGTGCCGGTGGGCGTGCAGTCCTTCGAGATCGGCAACCTGCTCCGCCTGCGCGGACTGCTCGACGACGCGAGTCTTGGCAACGTCTTCCTCGTGCAGCTGATCGGCGCGCAGGAACAGTCGCCGTACGACCGCGTGCTCGCCGGCGAACCGCTGCCCTACCTGCGCATGGTGTCCTCGCCCGCCGCGCTGGTGGAGATCGCCGGCTACGCCGACGTACTCGCGCCGCAGCTGCGCTACGTGCTGCCGCTGGATGCAGACGGTGCGCTCGCGCCACCGACGCCGCTGGTGCAGGCCGCCCATGCCGCCGGACTGGCCGTGTACGTGTGGACGCTGCGCCCGGAGAACCACTTCCTGCCACCAGCACTGCGCTGTGAAGGCGATGCGCGCACGCGCTGCCTGGTCGGCGCGCTGGCCGAAGCGCGCGCCTTCGCCGACGCCGGCGTGGATGCGGTGTTCACCGATGACCCCGGCTCGCTCGTGCCGCTGCGGGAGGCGAAAAAACAGGGGTCAGAGTAGTCTTTTCCCCTTTGAATCGCCCGGACCGGAGACGTTCCGGGGAAAAGACTACTCTGACCCCTGTTTTTTTTGCCTTCAGGCATCATGCGCCGATGAAGACTTACCTCGTCGGCGGCGCCGTCCGCGACCGCCTGCTCGGCCTGCCGCCGGGGGATCGCGATTGGGTCGTCGTCGGCGAGACGCCGGAGTCGATGCTCGCCGCGGGCTTTCGCCCGGTGGGTCGCGACTTCCCCGTGTTCCTGCATCCGCAGACGGGCGAGGAGCACGCGCTCGCGCGCACCGAGCGCAAGAGCGCGCCCGGCCATCGCGGCTTCGTGGTGCACGCCGATCCGTCGGTGACGCTGGAACAGGACCTCGCGCGGCGCGACTTCACCATCAACGCCATCGCGCAAAGCCCCGATGGCACGCTGGTCGATCCCTTCGGCGGCGCACGAGACGTCGAGGCGCGCGTGCTGCGCCACGTCGGCCCGGCCTTCGTCGAGGATCCGTTGCGCGTGCTGCGCGCGGCAAGGTTCATGGCGCGCTTCGCGCCGCTGGGCTTCCGCGTCGCGCCGGAAACAGTGGCGCTGATGCGGCAGATGGCCGAAGGCGGCGAACTCGACACCCTGGTCGCCGAACGCGTCTGGCAGGAACTGGGCAAGGCGCTCGCGGCGAAGCAACCGGCCGCCTTCCTGCGCACCCTGCGCGAAGCCGACGCGCTGCGCGTGGTGCTGCCGGAAGTCGATGCGCTGTACGGCGTGCCTCAGCGCGCGGAATACCACCCGGAAGTGGACACCGGCCTGCACCAGGAACTGGTCAGCGACATGGCCGCGCGGCTGGCGCCCGGCGACACCGTGGTCGGCTTCGCCGCGCTCACCCACGACCTTGGCAAGGCGCTGACGCCTGAGCACGAACTACCCCAGCACATCGGCCACGAACAGGCGGGGCTCAAGCCGCTGCACGCACTGTGCGAGCGGCTGAAAGTGCCGCTCGAACACCGCGGCATCGCCCTCATCGCCTGCCGCGAACACCTCAACGTGCACCGCTTCGGCGAACTGCGCGACGCCACCGTCCACGACCTGCTGGTGCGCTGCGATGGCTTCCGCAAACCCGATCGCATCCCGAGACTCGCGCTGGTGTGCGAAGCCGACAAGCGCGGCCGCCTCGGCAGCGAAGACGCCGACTACCCACAGGGCAACGAACTGCGCCGCACCCACGCCGCCGCACTCGCCGTCAACGCCCGCGACCTCGCCGTCGAGGGCATGGGCGGGACGCAGATAGGCGATGCACTGCGCAAGGCGCGGATTGCGGCGATTGCGAACGCAAGAGCAAACCGCACGTAGGAGCGCGCCATGCGCGCGACCTCTTGCATCAATCGCGGTGCGCCGGTCGCGGGCATGGCCCGCTCCTACGCAGCCCCGGCAAGGCCTTACCGGCGCGAAGCCAGCCAGCCGTCCACGCTCCAGCGCCCGCCACCGAACGCAACCACCTGCATCAGCCCACCGGCAATCGCGATGTTCTTGAAGAAGTGGATGTACTGGTTCTGGTCGGACAGCTCGAAGTGGAAACCGAACGCCGTCACCGCGGTGAACAGCGCCATCGCCGCTGCCGAGAGGCGCACCTTGAAGCCGAGCACCAGCGTGATCGGCAACACGATCTCGACGAACAGCGCGGCCGCATAAGCCAGCGTCGGCAGTGGCACGCCGCTGGCGGCGATGTAGCCGATGGTGCCCTCGGGCGCGGCCAGCTTGCCCAGGCCGCTGAGGAAGAACAGCGATGCGATCAGCACGCGGCCGGCGGCCGCGGTGATGTCCTGCAGGGTCTTGTTCATGGATGTGCTCCTGAAGAAGCGTGTCGTGGATGAAGGACAAAGCGCGGCCGTGGCCGCCCGCGTCGCGAGCGGTCGCCGCAGTGTTGCAATGGCAATGGCGGAGGCGCGGGGAGCGGCCTGCTCCCCGCGATGAAGCCGATCAGCCGGCGGTGTCGACGAGCACCAGTTCGGCGTCCTCGATCGCGGTGACGCGGATGCGCGCCTCGCCGCTGATCGCCGCACCGTCGCGCGCATCGAGCGCAACGCCCTCGACCTCGACCCGCCCCTTGGCCGGCACCAGGTAGCCATAACGACCGGCGTCGGCGAAATGGTACTCGGCGGTTTCGCCCGCCTTGATCGTGGCGCCGAGCACGCGCGCATCGGTGCGGATCGGCAGCGCGTCGTCGTCGCCGGCGATGCCGCTGGCGAGGGTGACGAACTGCCCGGAGCGCTCGCCCCTCGGGAACGGCTTGGCGCCCCAGGACGGCGCTTCGCCGCGGCGGTCGGGGAAGATCCAGATCTGGAAGATGCGGGTAACGCCCGGCTCCAGGTTGTACTCGGCGTGGCGGATGCCGCTGCCCGCGCTCATCACCTGCACGTCGCCGGCCTCGGTGCGGCCCTTGTTGCCCAGGCTGTCCTGATGGGTGATCGCGCCCTCGCGGACGTAGGTGATGATCTCCATGTCGGCGTGGGCGTGCGGCGGGAAGCCGGTGCCCGGCTGGATGGTGTCGTCGTTCCAGACCCGCAGCGCACCCCAGTGGTCGCGCGCCGGATCGCGGTACTCGGCAAAGGAAAAATGGTGCCTGGCGTCGAGCCAGCCGTGGTTGGCTCCACCGAGGCTGTCAAAGGGGCGGCGTTCGATCATGGCGTTCTCCTGCTGCTGCAATTACGGAATGGCGCCAGTCTAGGAGGCCGTCAAAGCGTTGAGAATAGAATAAATATCATTTCATTCTTTCCATTATTGACATGATCTGGCCCGCGCCTGACCATGGCCGCCGGCACGGCCACACCCGCGGGGCACGCGATGAAGAAACTGCCGGACCTCGAAGCTTGGGCGATCTTCGCCAAGGTCGCCGAAACGGGCTCGTTCGCCCGCGCCGCCGCCGAGCTGTCGCTGTCGCAGGCCACCGTGTCCAAGGCGATCACCCGGCTGGAAGCACGCATCGGCACCACCCTGTTCCACCGCACCTCGCGGCGCATGTCGCTGACCGACGCCGGCGAGGCCGCGCTGGAGCGCGCCGCGCGGATCCTCGAGGAAGGCGAGGCGGTCGAACTGGAGGCCGCCGAGCAGTCGGCCAGCCTGCGCGGACTGATCCGGGTGGCGGCGCCGATGTCGTTCGGCGTGTCGCGGCTGGCGCCGATGCTGCCGGCCTTCCTGCAGGCCCATCCCGAGGTCGAGCTGGACATCCAGCTCAGCGACGAGCTAGTCGACCTCGTCGGCAACCGCTTCGACATGGCCCTGCGCATCGCCGCCCTGGCCGACTCCAGCCTGCGCGCGCGCCGCCTGTGCGCGGTGCGCATCCTGCTGGTCGGCGCACCGGACTATTTCGCGCAGCACGGGCGGCCGAAACACCCGCGCGACCTCGCCCACCACCGCGCCCTGCAGTACGCCTACGCCCGCGGCGGCACCGCGTGGCGCTTCCGCCACCCACGCCACGGCGAGTTCGCCCAGGCCGTGCCCACCCAACTGCACGCCAACAACGCCGAAGTCTTCATGCCCGCCCTGCGCGCCGGCCTCGGCCTGGCCCTGCAGCCGGAATTCCTCGTCTGGCAGGACCTGCGCAGCGGCGCCCTGGAAACCGCACTCGACGACTGGCAACTCGAACCGATCGCCCTGCACATCGTCACCCCGCCCGGCCGCCGACGGCCGGCGCGGGTGCAGGCGTTGATCGAACATCTTGCCGGAAGCCTCGCTGACGAGCCTTGGGCGCAAGGTGTTGGTGGGCAGTGATGGTGCGCCAGTGCGCTACCGGACTGGCGTCGATGCATGCGAATCGGCACAGGCTGCACAAAGCGCGAAACAACGTGATCAGGCGTGTGCAAAGCAAGTAGGACACGGCTGCTTCCGAGCAATTGCGGACGCCAGACTTGGTAAATCGTATGGGCAAAGGCGATCATGTCGCATTCGTTACGTCGACAGAGATCCGCGTGCTTGCTCGATTGCATCGAGCACAATGTCCTGAGCTGGGTCAAAAGCGGTCTCCATCATTTTCTGATGCCGAGTGCCGTCCTGAAGTCCATGGAGGCACGCAAGCTCTCGAACATATGCGTTCTCGTGCCGCATCAGATCACCTGTCACGCCTTGAGTTGCAAACCTGTGCAGCGGATCATTAGTCCGCAACGCTTCAGTGCTGTCGATATGAAGACCGTTGACGGCCAAAATATTGATGACTTGAAGTTGCCACGGTTGTTCGATTGGGCGCTTTAAAGACACCGTCCGTGCGGAAGCTCGCAAGGGCTGTGAGGCGGCCTGTGCCGCATTGACGCCCATGTCTACCAGCTCGTCTACGCTGCGACTGGAAACGGCGTGTGCGACAGCCGCCTGGAAGGTTAGATCTGGCATGGAACGCATGCTATGAGACAGTTCGGCAAGCCGGCCGGACTCGGCGATGTAGATGAGTCGCCCAGCGAGATAGCGACAACGGGTTAGAAGGCGCTTGGCCGAGTAACCACGGATCCTGCCTAGTTGCTCAACGGTCTGTATCAACTCCCGATCCATTGTGGTGCGCAACTCCTTGGCTCGCGCCACGAGTTCTCTCACTTTGAGCCCTTGGATGCCATTCCGGTATTTTCCCCATCCTATAAAACGTAGCGCACGCTCTGCGTAGCTAGACTCGCGCACAACGACGCTGTAATCGGGAATGGGAAGCCGCAGGTCTTCGGCGACCATCGCATCACGCAATGTCTCGGTGGACTCCGGATACCAAAGCAGAAACTTCTTAATATCCCCGATCATGTACATCCATGGCGAGTACTTGTCATAGTCGCCTTCGCCGAGCAGCCAGTCCTGCTTGCTGACCTCAAGGCTCTTCGGAGAATCGCTGTCATGGAGTGTAAGCTCCAGTTTATCGATCTCCTCCTGCAAAATGGCGAGCGAGGTCTGAATCGCGTCGCGCGACCCCACTAGCGTCACGTCGTCGACATAGCGGACGTACTGCGCAGGCCCTTCTCGCATGCGCTCATCCAATGGACGCAGGTACAAGTTGCCGATAAAGTGGCTAAACATCGGACCGGTCAGAAGGTGTCCGCCACCCGCTGATGCATGGTCTGAGAGCAGTCGATCGCCCAACTCTTGATGGGCTCGATCCAAGCCCGCTACTTCACACGCGGACTGCCATGCGCGGAGTGCATTCGCAATACGGATAGATGGATAGAACCGCTTGATGTCTCGGAAGCAAACAGTTGCATCGTGTGCTCTATGGCAAGCACTAGTAATGGATGCGTATCGCTCTTTCAATCCGACAATGTAGTCAACGAAGACACCTTTCCTGTCACCACACTGCGATGGCCAATAGCTGAAAACATTCGGGCTACGGGCAAAATGGCCACCTTGCATCGCACACGTATCGATCAGGAACGCTTCCGCGAGTGCTTCATTCGGCGCAGGCACCATGAGTTCCCGATGCTGCAGTTCGCCGTTCGCGCCCATTTCCTTGAAATGGTAGGCCCTGTGGTAGGGAGCGACACTTCGTCGGCGAACAAGCGAGGCGGCAACTTCACCAACCCAGCGATCAGATGTGGCAGCGCTATTGTCGAGGTAGTACCGCAACCCAAGGTAGGTTAGCGTGTCGCGCGCACGATACTGGCCTGTTGCTCGAGCAGCGAAGGTTCCGGGCTTGCGCATCAGGCACGTCTCGCAAAGCTTATGGGCATTACTGCCAGCGTTACCCGGCTGGTCGTATCCGGTTTCAAAGGCAGCACAAAGCTGGCCTCACAGCGGTGGGCCGGCTCATCCGGATTGGACTCAGGTTCGGGACCTGCCATACGATCCCAAAGCGACTTGAACTCCCGACGAAGCCAGCTGAACAAGCCACCCCTGTCCATCGAAATGTTCATGTCGGGCTCGATCCAGACAGCAGCACTGTTAGTTCCCGAGGCATATCGAAATACTTCCTCCAGCTGAGAGCGGGCCGCCTCTCGCCTTTGGTCGCGCTGCAGCGCGCTGCTGAAGTTGGCGACGATCAGTAATCGCATGTCGGCAGCGACGGAAGCCCGCTCGCTGGCTCGTACGAGATCAGCTGTAGACATCGGATCCGTCACGTTCCATTGAATCCACTGTCTATCGAGAAAAATCGCCTGCGCTTCTAGAGCGGACGCCACAGCTTCAAACATGGCCTGTGACAACTCAATGGCATGCGGGGAGAGCTCGCCGCCTACCCATCGAACCGTGAGTGGCATACGTGGCAGAACGCCTTTTTCGCGCAGTACGCTTAGGGTGCAGAGCAAGCCCAGTGACGCGGCACCCGCTCCGCAGGGGGCATCTGTCATGCAAACGACGTTGCCGGCAATGGATGCCAGTATTCGATCCGATGTCGTACCAGCTTTGCTCTCAGGGTCGAGTATTGTGAGCATGGCTCTGGCGGAGGAGCCATCGAACTTCTTTGCAAAATAGTCGAGCTGTTCGCTACGACTTTGCCCCCCCGTTGCGCCCGATCCTTTTTCTCTCGCCAGGCCTTGCTCTCGCAATCCGTGGTGATCAGTCAACGCAACATAGGCGCTAGCGAGCGCCTCGGGGAGCGTGAGCACTCCGGTTAGTGGATTCCAGAGACAGCCGGGGATCTGGTGCGGTGCTAGTAGACGCTCATTCTCAGACATTAATACCTCGCACTTTGCATACCCCAGTCGCAGACGCCGGCCGATCGGGCACGGCACTTCCTACCGTACCCCAGTTCGCAGCTGGCTGATCACTTTGCGTCCGCTCATGGCCGCGAGCCATCGTTTGGAACCCGCCGCCGCCACGAGCAGGTCACGCAACTTCCCGCTGGCGAGTATCGACCTTGGAGGTTGCCTGCGAGTTGGCGACACTGCCGTTTCTTCCTTCACAGGTGCGTCGGTCCTTTCCGGCAACCCGCTCGGTCGCGAAGCAGGGCCGCTCATCGCAACGTGAAAATTTCGCTTGCACGCATCAATCAACGCGAGTAATGTGCGCACCCTCGCGGATCCCCGCGGCCCGTTCCTTCGAGTTGAATCGTACTTCGACCATGTTGATGCCGAACCACATCGCCAGCCGCCTGCTGCCATCGCTGCCAAAGCGCGATGCAGGCCTGCGCGCGCGGTTTGCGTACGAAGGCGCGACCACCCGACCCTGACTGACTCCTTCCGCGGGAGATCGGTCACCCCGATCTTCCGAGGCACTGCGAATGCCCTCGGACTCCATGCCGGGGGCATTTTCGTTTCTGCGTTCGCAAAGGAAGTCTGGAACAAGCGTGCATCGCGCGATCCCGAGGCATCCGGGCCTGCTGGCCCGTAGCAAGGGAAGCGGAAGACGCGACGATGCGGGGTCACGCCCGCACTCGGCGCGGCGCCTGGGTGCCTCGGTGCAGGCCGCGGCGCGGTGCGACGCAAACGAATTGCCGCTTCGAAACAGGCGGCAATGCGCAGTCGAATCTCGGTCGGTAACTGCGGTACGGGCTTTTGTCCCGTCCGGTGCGCGCGGCGTTGCCGTGGCGTATGCCGATGCCGGTCCGGGGCGACTGCGACAACGTTGGCTCAAAGGGAGAGCAACAGCTTGGGTGCTGTCGGTTGCGGGTTCGAGTCCCGCACGTTGACCACTGGATAGCTCAGACGGTTAGAGCAATGGTCTTGAAAACCATGTGTCGCGGGTTCGAATCCCGCTCCAACGTTCGCTGATTGTCATCAGCAAACAGGGCGCAAGCCCGATCCGGGACCGCCCCGTGCGTGTTTCGCCAAGCGCAGCAGTGCATCGCGGCGTGCAACGGGACACGCAGCGGGTGTCGAGCCGGCACCGCGTCCTGGCGGTGGCAGACAACGTGGGGAATCGGATGCGCGCCGGCACGGGTGCAACCGGACAGCCACGGAAGACGCCGCCGCCAGCACCGGCCGCTCGTTTGGCATCCGTCAGGGGCGTTCCCTCTTCTTCCGCCGGAGGCACGATGCGTCCGGCCCAAGGCGGCAACCGGTTCCCCGCACCCCAGCGAGCCGGATCACCAGAGCCATTCACAAGGAGAAAACCCATGATGTTCTGGACCCGCAGGGTCGTGATCGGCGATGCCGAGCGCGGCCTGGTGTATCGCAACCGTCGCTTCGAGCGCGCCCTCGCGCCGGGCGTGTATCGCCTGTCCGCGTGGCGCGACCGGCTGGACGTCGTCGTGCACGACATCCGCAAGCCGGAGTACGCCGGCGACGATGCCGACGCGCTGATCGCGGCGCTCGGCGGCAAGCTCGACAAGACCTTCGTGCTGGCCGACATCGGCACGGAGGAGTTGGGCCTGGTATCGAAGAACGGCAAGCTCGAGGACGTGCTGGCGCCGGGCCTGCGCAAGCTGTACT
>DAOMPM010000081.1:0-13580 GCA_035444805.1 Luteimonas sp.
CGGACGACTCGCGCGCTTCGGGTGGCCGCCCAGTATCGCGGAATTGGCGCCGTACTGCCCGTACGCTGGAGTAGGTTCCGGCCGGAAACGAAAACCGGGGTCAGAGGGAAACTGGGGTCAGAGTGCACTTTCCCCGACGATCTCGGACTCCGCCGCTGAAAGCCCGGGAAAGTGCACTCTGACCCCAGTTTCCCCAGTTTCCCCGGTTTCCGCAGCTACTTCGTCCGCCGCGCCAGGTAGTAGGCGGCCAGGTTGCCGATGCCGGCGGCGCCGAGCAGGATCGCGAACTGCCCCGGCGAGGGCTCGTTCCAGTTGAAGGCTTCGAGCAGGCCGAAGCCGACGGCGAGGCCGACCAGGATCACCCCCCAGCGCAGCGAGGCCTGGTGGCGGCGGGTTTCCTCGCCGTCGATGATCGCGCGCAGCATTTCTTCCGATCCGTTGGACTGGACCATCTGCTTGCGGGCGCGGGCGTCGACCACGGCCTTGATGGCCAGGTAGATGCAGATGAACAGGACGATGGGGATGAGGAATTCGAGTTCCATGAGCGTGGCCTTGGCGGCTGGGTGGGTGGGAAACAGCGGTCTCGGCGAAGGAGATACGGCCGGCGCGGGGGCGGTTGCACGAGGGAAGGGAAACGGGTGAGAAACGGGGGTCAGAGTGCACTTTCCCCCGACTCCAGCGGACGGCACTGCTGAAACCAAGGGAAAGTGCACTCTGACCCCCGTTTCTCACCCCCGATTCTCCTTGCAACCATCTGCGCCACCGGCGTATCCCTGTCGGCGATGCCTGCCCCCCCGGACCGCGCCGAAGACACCCTGCAGGCCGACCGCGCCCTGGTCGCGGCCGTGCTCGCCGGCGCGCCGGGCGCGTTCGAACGCCTGGTGCGCGACTACCAGGGCCTGTGCTGGCACGTGATCGACCGCATGGTGCGCCACCCCGAGGACACCCGCGAGCTGTGCCAGGAAGCCTTCCTGCGCGTGCACCAGGCCCTGCACCAGTACCGCGGCGAGAGCGCGCTGAAGTCGTGGATCGCCCAGGTCGCGTACTCCGTGGCCAGGCGCCATCTGGAGAAGAAACGCATCCCGATTGCGGACACGGTGGGCGACGACGATGGGCCGTCGCTGGTGGAATCCGTCGGTGACGGCTTCGACCTCGAGGCCGAGACCGCCGAAGGCGAGAGCGTCGCCCTGCTGCATGCCGCGATCGAGCGCCTGCCGCCGCTGCAGCGGACGCTGCTGAGCCTGTATCACCTGGAGGAACTGCCGATCGGCGAGATTTCACGCATCACCGGCCTCGCCGAAGGCACGATCAAGAGCCACCTGTTCCGCAGCCGCAAGCAGTTGCGCGGGCTGCTGGAGCCGACCCTGGGAGTCTTCGCCGCATGAACACCCCGCGCCCACCCCGTTCCACCGATGCGCATCCGGTCGACGAGCGCGATTGGCTCGCGCAGGAACGCGCCCTCACCGATCCGTCCGGCGACCGCCGTGACGCCGTGCTTGCACGCGCCCTGCGCACGATGCCGGTGTCCCGCCCCCCTGCGGATTTCGCCGCGGAAGTGGCGCGGCTGGCGGCCGCCGGCGTGCGCACGCCGGCGACGGACGACGCGCGGCTGGAGCGCGGGCTGCTCCGCGCCCTGCTGGTGCTGCTGGCGCTGGCCGGGCTGGGGGCGGCCGCGTACTACGGCAGCGGCTGGTGGGCGCTGGCTCAGGAGGCGCTTGGCGGCGGTGCCGCGCGCTGGGCGCTGGTTGGCGCCGCCTGCCTGCTGCTGTCGTGGCTGCCGGAGATGGCGCGCCGCCTCGGAGAGTCGACCCGCGACACCGCGCCGGCGTAGGAGCGGGCCATACCCGCGACGCTCTTCGTGCGGGCACCGACAAGGGCGTCGCGGGTATGGCCCGCTCCTGCACCGGCATCTGCGCTGCTCGCGCTCAGCCCACTGTCTGCAGCTCCGTCCCGAAGCGACGCGCATAGGCGCGCTCGCCGCTGATGCGCTGCACTTCGCCCGGGTCGAGGTCCGGCGCGCCGTAGACGGCGCAGGCGATGCCGCCGTTGCCGTGGCCAACCGCGTGCAGGCGGTAGCGCGACTGTCCGCTGCCGGTCTGCGGCGGGTAGTGCTTCGGCGGTTCGCCGCCTTCCAGGTCGAGTTCGTTGTTGTCGATCACGCCGCCGACGAACAGTGCACGCATGGGGGATCTCCTCAGGTTGTGGGGTGCCTCTTCCAATGGACAGCCTGCGTGGCGGGAGGTTCCCGCCGGGTCAAGACGGCGTCTACGGTCCGTTGGCGGACGCCGGCGGTTCGACGCCTCGCTAGAATCGGCGCCAGCCTCAACCCCCTCCGGACCATGCCCGATCCCGCCCTCGATGCGCTGATGCTGCCCTTCGCCAACGGCCTGCTGGACTGGCCGGCGGGCGGCGCGCTGTTCCTGCGCGCACGCGAGGGCGCGGCGCTGCACGCGCATGCGCCGCGCAGCCTGGTCTGCGAGCAGTCGTTCCGGCCCGCGCACGACGCCCTGCAGCGCGCCGGGTTCGAGGTCCGCGCCACCGGCGACGACGCCTTCGCGCGGGTGCTGCTGCTGCCGCCGCGGCAGCGCGACGAGGCGCGGGCGCTGTTCGCGCAGGCGCTGGCGCGCACCACGCCCGGCGGTATCGTGCTCGCGGCCATGCCCAACGACGCCGGGGCGAAGTCCGGACAGGCGGATTTCGAGGCCCTGTTCGGCCGCGCCACGGTGCTGAGCAAGCACAAATGCCGCGTGTTCTGGGCCAGGACCGACGACGCCGACCGTGCGCTGGCCGAGGCCTGGTGCTCACTGGACGCGCCACGCCCGATCCTCGACGGTCGCTGGACCAGCCGCCCCGGCGTGTTCGCCTGGGACCGGATTGACGCCGCGTCGGGCCTGCTTGCCCAACACCTGCCGGCGACGCTGTCCGGGCACGGCGCCGACCTCGGCGCCGGCTGGGGCTACCTGTCGACCGAGCTGCTGTCGCGCTGCCCCGGCGTGGCCGCGCTGGACGTGGTCGAAGCCGAGCTGCGCGCGCTGGATTGCGCCCGGTCCAACCTCGCGCCGCACACGCCGCGCGTCGCGCTCGATTTCCTCTGGCATGACGTGACCGCGGGGCTGCCGAAGCGCTACGACTTCATCGTCACCAATCCGCCCTTCCACGCCCTGCGCGGCGAACCGCGGCCGGAGATCGGGCGCGCCTTCATCGCTGCGGCGGCGAACGCGCTGCGGCCCGGCGGCGCGCTGTGGCTGGTGGCGAACCGGCAATTGCCGTACGAACAGGTGCTCGACGCGCGCTTCGGCAGCGTGCGCATCGTGGCGCAGCACGGAGGCTTCAAGGTGGTCGAGGCGGTGAAGGGGCGATGAAGCTGGTCAAGCACATCGCCAACCTCGGCTACGGCAGCCGCCGGCAGGTGCAGTGGCTGTTCCGCGAGGGCCGCGTCACCGATGCCGCCGGCGAGGTGCTGTACGCCGACGACCGGGTGGAACACGACGCGGTCCGCATCGATGGCGAGCCCCTCGACCCGCCACCGGGCCTGCTGCTGATGCTGCACAAGCCGGTCGGCTACACCTGCTCGACCAAGGACGCCGGCCGCCTGGTCCATGACCTGCTGCCGCCACGCTTCCGCCTGCGCGATCCGGTGCTCTCGACCGTCGGTCGGCTCGACCGCGACACCAGCGGCCTGCTGCTGCTGACCGACGACGGCCAGCTGCTGCACCGGATCATCTCGCCGAAGTCGAACCTGCCCAAGGTCTACGTGGCGACACTGGCCCGGCCCTTGCGTGGCGACGAGGCCGCGCTGTTCGCCAGCGGCACGCTGCTGCTCGAATCGGAAGCCACGCCGTTGAAGCCGGCGACGCTGGAGGCGATCGACGCCACGCACGCGCGCCTGGCGATCACCGAAGGCCGCTACCACCAGGTGCGGCGCATGTTCGCCGCCGTCGGCAACCACGTCGAGGCGCTGCATCGCGAGCGCATCGGTGGCCTCGCGCTCGAAGGGCTGGCGGAAGGCCAGTGGCGCATCGCCGACGATGATGATCGTGCGCGCCTGTTTTCCGTTGTCTTGTAGGAGCGGGCCACGCCCGCGACCCGAGTGAACGGACCACCGTCGCCGCGGGTCGCGGGCATGGCCCGCTCCTACGAAAGCAGCTTGTTCCAGCCGTCGAAGCCGAGCGCGCGCACGGTGGCGATGTTGCGTTCGATGATCGCGTCCGGCTCCGGGTAGGCCTCCACCGCGCGGTCGATGCTGGCCTCGCGCAGCAGGTGCAGGATCGGATACGGCGCGCGGTTGGTCAGGTTCTCGACATCGTCGGGCCCGCTGTCGGCGAAGCGGTAGTCGGGATGGAAGCTGGCCACCTGCAGCACGCCGTCGAGGTCCATCGCCTCGACCAGGGCGTCGGCCTCGCCGAGGAAGTCGTTGTAGTCGAGGAAGTCGCCCAGCACCTGCGGATGCACCAGCAAGGTGGTGTCGACCAGGTCGTCGGCGGTGTCGCGCAGCAGGGCCAGCTCCTCGCCCAGCTGCTCCAGCAGCGCGCGCTCGGTGCTGGCGTCGCTGACCACGATCCGCACCTGCTGCTTCGCATGCACCGCCTTGGCGAACGGGCACAGGTTGAGGCCGATCACCGCGCGCTCGAGCCAGCGGCGGACCTCGCGTTCGACCCGGTCGGCGTCCATCGCGGCTCAGTCGCGGAAGTTGTCGAACTGCAGCGGCAGGTCGAAGTCCTCGCCGCGCAGCAGCGCCATCGCCGCCTGCAGGTCGTCGCGCTTCTTGCCGGTCACGCGCAGCTTGTCGCCGTTGATCTGGCTGTCGACCTTGAGCTTGGCGTCCTTGAGCTTGCCCTGGATCTTCTTCGCCAGCTCGCGCTCGATGCCTTGTTTCACCGTCACCTTCTGCCGCGCGCCGGCGACGTTGGTGTCGATGTCGCCGAACTCCAGGCAGCGCGCGTCGATCTTCCGCGCGATCAGGCGCGCGCGCAGGATGTCGGTCATCTGCTGCAGCTGGAATTCGCTGGGCGCGGACTGGGTGATCACCGCGTCCTCGCGCACGAATTTCGCGTCCACACCCTTGAAGTCGAAGCGGGTGGAGAGTTCGCGGTTGGCCTGGTCGACGGCGTTGATCAGCTCGTGGGTGTCGACTTCGGAGACGATGTCGAAGGAGGGCATGGTGTTGGCTCGGGCAGTCGGGAAGCGTGGACAGGTATCGCGTGGACCCCGGATCCTGTCATCCCGAGCGCAGCGAGGGATCTGCTGTTCACGCGCAACTCGAAGCAGATCCCTCGCTGCGCTCGGGATGACAACACGGCAAGTGGTCGCTTGCGGCCGGACCACTAGGTTACCCCATGGTTGCGCAAGCAACGGATGCGCCGGCGCCCGCCAGCCCTTACCGTGACGCGGCGCCCGGCCGGCGCGCGTATCGAATGCAGGACGTGAATCCATCCCCCACCATCGGCATCGTCGGCAGCGCCGGCACCTACGGGCGCTGGCTGCGCGGTTTCTTCGCGCGGCGCATGGGCCTGCGCGTGCTCGGCCACGATCCCGGTGATCCGGACAGCGACGCGCCGGAGGTCCTGCTCGACCAGGCCGACGTGCTGCTGTTCGCCACGCCGATCCGCCTGACCGCGTCGCTGATCGACGACTACGCCCGTCGCTCCGCCGGACGCGAGGCCGGCCGGCTGTGGCTGGACGTCACCTCGATCAAGCAGGGCGCGGTCGAAGCGATGCTGCGTTCGCAGGCGGAGGTCGTCGGCCTGCACCCGATGACCGCGCCGCCCAAGGCGCCGACCATGAAGGGCCGCGTGGTGGTGGTCTGCGAGGCGCGGATCGAGCGATGGAGGCCGTGGCTGCAGGCGTTGCTCGATGCGCTGGAAGGCGAATACGTGTTCGCCAGCGCCGAGCGCCACGACCGGATGATGGCCCTGGTGCAGGTGATGGTGCACGCCTCGCACCTCGCCCAGGCCGGCGTGCTCGACGAGTACGCCGGGCGCCTGGGCGGGCTGGCGGCGATCCTGCCGTTCCGCTCGGCCTCGTTCGAGCTCGACGCCACCATCGCCGCACGCATCCTGTCGCTGAACCCGGAGATCTACGAGGAGATCCAGTTCGGCAACGCGCACGCGGGCGAGGTGCTGGAGCGGCTGCTGGCCGAGCTGTCGGAGCTGCGCGACCTGGTGCGCCAGGGCGACGACGCGGCGCGCGCGCGCTTCCGCGAACGCTTCCTGCGCAGCCGCGAGGCCTTCGGCGCGCAGGCACTGGCCGAGGGCAGCTATGCCTACGAGCGCGTCGGCTACCTGCTGGCCGACCTGGTCGGGCCCCGCTTCGCCAGCGTGCACCTGCCCGAGGACCGCGCCGGTTCGCTGCGCGCGCTGCTGCACGTGTTCGAGCGCCACGGAGTGAACCTGGAGTCGATCCACTCCTCGCGCACGCCGGCCGGCGAGGTGCATTTCCGCATCGGCTTCGTCCGCGACACCGATGCGGCGGCACTGGCGGCGGCGGTGGACGAGATCGACGCCAGCGGCATCGGGCGGGTGCTGCAGACGGGCTGATCCGGGCAGGCGCGATGCCGCGTTGCCGCCCCCGCCGGCGGCCTGCGGATGCGGCATGATGGCCGTCCATCCGGAGGACTGCCATGACCGCCATCCCCGCTTATGCCGCCGCCACGGCGACGTCGCCGCTGGCGCCGTTCCCGATCGAACGCCGCGCGCCCGGCGCGCGCGAGGTGCAGATCGACATCCTCTACTGCGGCGTCTGTCATTCCGACCTGCACCAGGCGCGCGACGACTGGGGTGGCGGCATCTTCCCGATGGTGCCGGGGCACGAGATCGTCGGCCGGGTGTCGGCGGTCGGCGGCGAAGTCACCAAGCACAAGGTTGGTGATGCGGTCGGCGTCGGCTGCTTCGTCGATTCCTGCCGCGAATGCGCGCACTGCAGGTCCGGCCTGGAGCAGTACTGCAACGAAGGCATGACCTTCACCTACAACGGCCGCGAACGCGGCAGCGGCGCGCCGACCTACGGCGGCTATTCGACCCGGATCGTGGTCGACCAGGACTACGTGCTGCGCATTCCCGACGGCATGCCGCTCGACGCCGCCGCGCCGCTGCTGTGCGCCGGCGTCACCACCTATTCGCCGCTGCGCCACTTCGGGGTGAAAGCGGGCGACCAGGTCGCCGTGGTCGGCCTCGGCGGCCTCGGCCACATGGCGGTGAAGCTGGCGGTGGCGATGGGCGCCGAGGTCACCGTGCTCAGCACCAGCGAATCCAAGCGCGGCGACGCCAGGGCACTGGGCGCGCACGCATTCGCCGCGACCGGCGACGGCACCGTGTTCCAGTCGCTGGCCGAGCGCTTCGACCTGATCCTCGACACGGTGTCGGCGCAGCACGACTACAACGCCTACCTCGGCCTGCTCAAGGTGGACGGCACGATGGTGCTGCTGGGTATTCCGGAGCCGTCGCCGCTGTCGGCGTTCCCGCTGGTCTGGCGCCGCCGCAAGCTGGCCGGCTCGCTGATCGGCGGCATCGCCGAGACCCAGGAGACGCTCGACTTCTGCGCGCGGCACGGCATCGTCTCCGACATCGAGCTGATCGGCATCGACGCGATCAACGAGGCCTGGGAGCGCATGCTCAAGGGCGACGTGCGCTATCGCTTCGTGATCGACATCGCCACGCTCGGCGGCACGTGAGCGCGCATCGCCGGCGGACGCCACGCGCGCCCGGCGCATGACGTCGCAGCCACTTCCCGGCGACGGCGAGCGCTCGCGCCGCGCCGCGTTCGCGTGGATGCTGGCCGCGGTGGCGGTGCTGTGCCTGATGGACGCCTGCATGAAGCAGCTGTCCACGCACTATCCGCCGATGCAGGTCGCGGCCCTGCGCGGCATGGTCGGGCTGCCGCTGGTGCTGGTCTGGGCGGCGACGACGGTGGGCCTGCGCTCGCTGCTGCACGTGCACTGGCCGCTGCACCTGGCGCGCGGGGTGCTCGGCATCGCCTTCCTGTCGTGCTTCGTGGTCGGCCTGCGCGAGCTGCCGCTGTCCACTGCTTACGCGATCACCTTCGTCGGGCCGCTGCTGGTCACCGCGATGGCGGTGCCGCTGCTGGGCGAGCGCGTCGGCCCGCGGCGCTGGACCGCGATCGCCATCGGCCTGCTCGGGGTGCTGGTGGTGCTGCGGCCGGGCGGCGAGGGCATGGTGTCGCGCGGCGGCCTGTTCGTGCTGTTCGCGACGGTGTGCTACGCGGCCTCGGTGATCACCGTGCGCATGCTGGCCCAGCGCGACAGCGCGCAGTCGCTGGTGTTCTGGTTCCTGGCGATGGTCGCGCTGGGCGCCGGGCTGCTGGCGTGGCCGGACTGGGTGCCGGTGCGTGCGCAGGATGCGTGGCTGCTGGCGGGGATCGCGGTGACCGGGACGCTGGGCCAGGTCGCGCTCACCCAGGCCTTCCGCCTGGGCGAGGCCTCGCAGGTCGCGCCGCTGGAGTACACCGCGCTGGTGTGGGTACTGCTGCTCGACCTGCTGGTCTGGGGGGTGCTGCCCGATGCCATGACCTGGGTCGGCGTGGCGATCATCATCGCCAGCGGCCTGTACCTGATCCGGCGCGAGCGCGTGGTCGGCGCGCAGGCCACCACCGACGCGCAGCCGCCGCACTGACGCGAGCGGCCGACGCGACAACGGGCCCGCAAGGGGCCCGTTGCCTGGCGCATGGTCGCGGCCCGGAGGCCGCGCCGGTTCAGAAGCGCGCGCCGATGCCGATGCCCACCGTCCACGGATTGAACTTGACGTCACGCTCGACCGTCTGCCCGGCGAGCTTGGCGTCGGCCTTGCCGTCGAGGTAGCGCGCATCGGCGCGCGCGAACCAGGTCGGGGTGATGTTGACGTCGACGCCGACCGTGCCGATCGCGCCCTTGGGCGTGGTCAGGCCGACGTGGGCGCCGTCGGCGGTGGCGATGTCCTCGTCGCTGATGTTGGTCTGGTGGTAGCCCAGGCCCACGAACGGACGGAAGGTATTGTCGGCGGCGCCGAAGTGGTACTGGCCGCTGAGCGCGATCGGCTGCGAGTCGACCGTGCCCAGCTTGCCGGCATCGCCGCGCACGCGATGGTTGAACTTGTCGGCCGCGCCCCACAGCTCGACGCCGATGTTGTCGGTGATGTGGTACGTGGCGCTCAGGGTCGGTGCGACGTCGCCGTCGGCCTCGGCGCGGGCACCGGGCACCGGAACCGAATCGGGCTGCAGGATGGTGGCGCTGCCGACGATGGAGAAACGCTTGCCAGAAGCGGTGTCGCCGGTGTCCTGCGCGAACGCGGCAGGGGCGGCCAGGAGGGAAGCGATGGCGGCGGAAAGACCAAAGGTACGCAAGGACAGCATGGGGGGACTCCTTCTTATGGTTGTCGTGTTGCCTTTGCCCTTGGGATGGGCGTGCACATCCTGTCGACCGCCGGATGAATCGCCACGGGCGCGGAAACTGAACTCGGGAACTTGATGCTGTTCGCATTCATCGCGGTGATGGCGCGTCGCGCGTTGCCGGCACCGTGCTGACCGGCGCGCAGCCGCGAAGCCATGCGCGCTGCGGCGTGATCGGGCGCGGACGATGCGCTGCGCAATGTGAAGGTGAATCGGCCACAACGCGCGTTTCGGGTGAACGGGCGTGGCCCGGATCCGGCGTGGTCGCCCCGGGCGCCGTCGTCGCCCTCAGGCCGGGTGCGGCGGAGCGGCAATCCGCCACCGTACAGTCGGCTGGCGCCATGGTTTCGCCGGCGCTTCGCGGCCGGTCCGCAGGCCCGGGCAGGGCGCGGACCGGCCGCGAAGCGGTTTCCGGTCAGCGGGCGTCGGACTGCGGCACAATAGGGTCCCCTGCCACCTGGAGAGGGCCGCATGGCCGAGCTGAAGGAAGCACGTGTCCCCGATATCGGCGGATACGACGACGTCCCGGTGATCGAGGTGCTGGTCGCGGTCGGCGACACGGTCGCGAAGGACCAGGGGCTGGTCACGCTGGAATCGGACAAGGCGACGATGGAAGTGCCATCCGAGTTCGCCGGCGTGGTCCGGGAACTGAAGGTCAAGCTCGGCGACACCCTGTCCGAGGGCAGCGTGGTCGCGGTCATCGAATCCGCCGATGCCGGCGCTGCCGCGGCCGAAGCGCCGAAGGCGGCACCGGCACCCGCGCCAGCCGCCGCACCCGCACCCGCCGCTGCGCCCGCGCCGGTGGCCAAGGCACCTGACCCGCCCCCCGCGCCGGCCGCCGCGTCCGGCCAGGCGCCTGCGCAGGGCGCGCCGCCGCTGCGCTTCGAGGCCGACGCGCTGATCCCGGGCAAGGTGCCCTACGCCAGTCCTGCGGTGCGCCTGTTCGCGCGCGAGCTGGGCGTGGACCTGTCGCAGGTCACCGGCACCGCGAAGGGCGGCCGGATCACGAAGGAGGACGTGCAGAAGTTCGTCAAGGGCGTGCTCACCGGTGCCACCGCGGCGCCGGCCGCAGCCAGCGGCGGTGGCGCAGGCCTGAACCTGCTGCCGTGGCCCAAGGTCGACTTCAGCAAGTTCGGCGAGGTCGAGGAGAAGCCGCTGTCGCGGATCAAGAAGATCTCCGGCGCCAACCTCGCGCGCAACTGGGCGATGATCCCGCACGTCACCCAGCACGACGACGCCGACATCACCGAGCTTGAGGCGCTGCGCGTCCAGCTCAACAAGGAAGCCGAGAAGGCCAGGTCCGGCGTCAAGCTGACCATGCTCGCTTTCCTGATCAAGGCCAGCGCCAACGCGCTGAACAAGTATCCGGACTTCAATGCCTCGCTCGATGCGGCCGGCGAAACGCTGACGCTGAAGAAGTACTGCCACATCGGCTTCGCCGCCGACACGCCGAACGGCCTCGTCGTCCCGGTGATCCGCGACGTGGACAAGAAGGGCGTGCTGCAGATCAGCGAGGAGATGGGCGAACTGGCGAAGAAGGCGCGCGACGGCAAGCTCGGCCCGGCCGACATGTCCGGCGGCTGCTTCTCGATCAGCTCGCTCGGCGGCATCGGTGGCACCAGCTTCACGCCGATCGTCAACGCGCCGGAAGTCGCGATCCTCGGCGTGTCGAAGTCATCGACGAAGCCGGTCTGGAACGGCGAGAAGTTCAAGCCGCGGCTGATCCTGCCGCTGTCGCTGAGCTACGACCATCGCGTGATCGACGGCGCCGCCGCCGCGCGTTTCACCGCGTATCTCGCGCAACTACTCGCAGACATGCGCCGGGTGTTGCTGTAGGGCGGGTCTCGACCCGCCATCACGACACATCCACTGCGCGTAAGCCTCGCGCACGAGGCGGGTCAAGACCCCACAAGGCGGGTCAAGACCCGCCCTACGAAGGACGAGACAAGCATGGCGAACACGATTGAGGTCAAGGTTCCCGATATCGGCGGCTACGACGACGTGCCGGTGATCGAGGTGCTGGTCGCGGTCGGCGACACGGTCGCGAAGGACCAGGGGCTGGTCACGCTGGAGTCGGACAAGGCGACGATGGAAGTGCCGTCCTCGCACGCCGGCGTGGTCAGGGAGATGAAGGTCAAGGTCGGCGACACGCTGTCCGAAGGCGGCGTGGTGCTGGTGCTCGAGGCCGAGGGCGCGGGCGATGCGCCGGCGCCGGCGAAGGCTGCGACACCGCCTGCCGCCGCGTCGCCCGCACCCGCCGCGCCCGCAGCTGCGTCCGCGGGAGGCACGGTCGAGGCGAAAGTGCCCGATATCGGCGACTACACCGACGTGCCGGTGATCGAGGTGCTGGTGGCGGTCGGCGACACGGTGGCGAAGGATCAGGGCCTGGTCACGCTGGAGTCGGACAAGGCGACGATGGAAGTGCCGTCCTCGCATGCCGGCGTGGTCAAGGAAGTGCGGGTCAAGGTCGGCGACACGCTGTCCGAAGGCGCCGTGGTCGCGATCATCGACGCCGAAGGCGTGTCCGTGCGCGGCGGCGACAAGGTTGCGCCGGGCAGCAAGCCGCCGGTGGCGACCTCGCACCGCGCGCCGGTCGAGCCGGCCGCGCCCGCGCCGCAGGCCGCCGCGTCCAGCGGTCGCCAGGCCGACATCGAATGTCGTGTCGTCGTGCTTGGCGCCGGTCCCGGCGGCTACACCGCCGCGTTCCGCGCCGCCGATCTCGATCTGGATACCGTCCTCGTCGAACGTTACCCGTCGCTTGGCGGCGTCTGCCTCAACGTCGGCTGCATCCCGTCCAAGGCACTGCTGCACGCGGCCGACGTGATCGACCAGGCCAGCCACGCCAGCGCCTTCGGCGTCGACTTCGGCAAGCCGAAGATCAACATCGACACCCTGCGCGGCTACAAGGAGAAGGTCGTCGGCCAGCTGACCAAGGGCCTGGCCGGCATGGCGAAGCAGCGCAAGGTGCGCGTCGTGCAGGGCGTGGGCAAGTTCGTCTCCGCGAACGAAATCGAAATCACCGGCGACGACGGCAAGACCCAGCTGCTGCGCTTCGAGCAATGCATCATCGCCGCAGGCAGCCAGGCGCTGAAGCTGCCCGGCTTCCCCTGGGACGATCCGCGGATCATGGATTCGACCGACGCGCTGGAGCTGGCCGACGTGCCGAACAAGCTGCTGGTCGTCGGCGGCGGCATCATCGGCCTGGAGATGGCGACCGTGTACCGCAGCCTCGGCAGCGAGGTGACCGTGGTCGAGTTCATGGACCAGCTGATGCCCGGCGCCGACAAGGACCTGGTCAAGCCGCTGGCCGACCGCCTGAAGAAGCAGGGCGTCTCGACGCACCTGAAGACCAAGGTGGTGGAAGCCAAGGCCGGCAAGAAGGGCATCGACGTGACTTTCGACGGCGAGAACATCCCCGAAGGCAAGGTCTACGACCGCGTGCTGGTGGCGGTGGGCCGTTCGCCCAACGGCAACAAGATCGACGCCGACAAGGCCGGCGTGCGCGTCGGCGAGCGCGGTTTCATCGACGTCGACGCGCAGATGCGCACCAACGTGCCGCACATCTTCGCCATCGGCGACATCATCGGCCAGCCGATGCTGGCCCACAAGGCGACGCACGAGGGCAAGCTGGCCGCGGAAGTCGCCGCCGGCGAGAAGAAGGAGTGGGTGGCGCGGGTGATCCCGTCGGTGGCCTACACCGATCCGGAGATCGCCTGGGTTGGCGTCACCGAGACCGAGGCGAAAGCCAAGGGGCTCAAGGTCGGCGTCGGCAAGTTCCCGTGGGCGGCGAGCGGTCGCGCGATCGGGCTGTCGCGCACCGAGGGCTTCACCAAGCTGGTGTTCGACGAAGCCACCCACCGCATCATCGGCGCCGGCATCGTCGGCGTGCACGCGGGCGAGCTGATCGCGGAAGCGGGGCTGGCGATCGAGATGGGCTGCGAGGTCGCCGACATCGGCCACACCATCCACCCGCACCCCACGCTGAGCGAGTCGGTGGCGATGGCGGCGGAGGTCTACGACGGCACCATCACCGACCTGTACATCCCGAAGAAGAAGTAGGTTCTTCTCCCAAACGAGGGGAGAAGCTGCTCGTTGCTGGAGAAAGCCGTTTACTGCCCGGCTTCGGACGGACGCCGCGCCCTGTCGCCCGGGGATCGCTCCCCGCTCGATCAGGGCATCCTGCCCTGACTCGCGCGCAAAAC
>DAOMPM010000082.1:0-13516 GCA_035444805.1 Luteimonas sp.
CCGACGGCAAGGTCGCGCGCCAGTTCCTCGGCCCGGTCACGGCGAAGGAGATCGAAACGGCGATCGAGGCCAACGGCGGCCCGAAGCTTGAGTCGCTGCCGGGCGCGGAGCCGGAGCCGGCCTGATGGCGGCCGCGCGCTTCCTCGTCGAAGGCCGCGTGCAGGGCGTGTTCTTCCGCGCCGGCACGCGCGAACAGGCGCTGGCGCTGAGCCTGTCGGGACATGCGCGGAACCTGGTCGACGGCCGGGTCGAAGTGTTCGCGGTCGGCGACGCGCAGGCGGTCGAGGCGCTGGCACAGTGGCTGGAGGACGGGCCGCCACGTGCGCGCGTGGACAGCGTGTGGCGCGAGGACGTGGCGATGCCGGAGGTGGCGGTCACGGGTTTCGACGTGCTTTGAACCCTGCTGCTCGTGCCAACGTGCAATCAAGCATATGGAATGTGTAGGAGCGCCCCTTGGGCGCGACCGGGGCGCGATGATGCCCGGTCGCTGTGGGTCGCGGCATGGCCCGCTCCTACATCGCCAATCAGGCCTCGAACGGCTTGAGCGGCTTGAGCACGCCGTAGCGTTCCTTGAGCGGCTTGCCGGGCAGCGGCGGCAGCTCGACGTCGGGCGGTGGGATATGGGTGTCGGGCAGGCGGTCGAGCAGGTCGCGGATCAGGGTCAGGCGGCCGCGGCGCTGGTCGTTGAAGTCGACCAGGGTCCACGGCGCGTGCTTCGTGTGCGTGACCTTGAGCATCGCCTCGCGGGCGCGGGTGTAGTCGTCGTAGCGCAGGCGTGCCTCGGCGTCGACCGGGGAGAGCTTCCAGCGCTTGAGCGGGTCGTTCAGGCGCTCGGCGAAGCGCTCCTCCTGTTGCGCCTGGTCGCAGCACAGCCAGTACTTGAACAACACGATGCCGTCGTCGACCAGCTGCTGCTCGAACACCGGCACCTGCTTCAGGAACGCCTTGATCTGCTCGTCGGTGGCGAAGCCCATCACCTTTTCGACGCCGGCGCGGTTGTACCAGCTGCGGTCGAACAGGGCGATCTCGCCGCCCGCGGGCAGGTGCGGGACGTAGCGCTGGAAATACCACTGCGTGCTTTCGCGCTCGCTCGGCTTGGGCAGCGCGACGACGTGGCACTGGCGCGGGTTGAGCTGGTCGGAGATCGCGCCGATCACGCCGCCCTTGCCGGCGGTGTCGCGGCCCTCGAAGATCACCAGCAGGCGCTTGCCGCTGTGCCGCAGCCAGCGCGACATGGACACCAGGTCCACCTGCAGCGGTTCGAGTTCGGCTTCGTAGTCCTTGCGTTTGAGTGGTTTCATGCCGTGGTTCCGTAGGAGCGCCCCATGGGCGCAACCGGGTTGTGTCGATGCCGAGTCGAGGTCGCGCCCATGGGGCGCTCCTACTTTTTCGGGCGGGCCATGCTGCGGGCGACTTCCAGCAGCGCGCCCTGCTGGCGGGTGTTGAGGGCGCGGTAGGCGGCGAGCAGGTCGTGTTCGCCCTTGGTGCGTGCCGGGTCGAGGGTGCTGGCCAGTTCCGCCAGCAGGGCGCCGGCCGGCACGCCGAAGGTCTTGGCCAGGGCGTCGAGCTGGTCCTTGCCCGGCAGCGCCTCGCCACGCATCCAGGCCGACACGGTGGCCACGCCGGCGCGCGGGATCGCGGTGGCGATGTCGGCCACGCTCAGGCCCTGGGCCTTGGCCAGCAGGCGCAGGGTCTGGTCGATGCTCATGGGCGCGGGCTCACCGGTGCGCGCTCACGCCGGTTCCTTCAGCCGCGGCCGGAGGGTGGCGAGGTTGCAGGGGCGGGTGCGCGCGTCGAGCTGGGCGCGGATGATCTTCTCCCACGCCGTGCGGCAGGCCGAGGTCGAGCCGGGCAGGGCGAACAGGAAGGTGCCGTTGGCGAGGCCGGCGAACGCGCGCGACTGCAGCGCCGAGGTGGCGATCTCCTCGAACGAGACCGCGCGGAACAGCTCGCCGAAGCCGGGCATTTCCTTGTCCAGCAGCGGCAGTAGCGCCTCGGGCGTCGAGTCGCGACCGGTGAAGCCGGTGCCGCCGGTGACGAGGATGCCGTCGACCGCCGGATCGGCGATCCACTTCGAGACCAGCGCGCGCATCGCGTAGCGGTCGTCGGGCAGCAGGGCGCGCTCGTGCAGGCGGTGGCCGTCGGCTTCGAGCGAGGCGATCAGGTAGTCGCCGGAGCTGTCCTCGGCCAGCGTGCGCGAGTCGGAGACGGTCAGCACGCACAGGGCGAGCGGGATGGGGTGGTCGGTTGCGCTCATGCCGGCAGCCTACCGCAGTCGCGGGGCGGCGGTCAGCCGGCTTCGGGCACGGCGTCGGCCGCGTCGGGCGCGCCCAGCCGGCCGCTGCGGCGCAGCCAGGCCTCCAGCGGCAGCGTCGCCAGCGGCGGCACCGCGGCGAGGATCGCCAGCAACGCCAGCCACAGCGGCCAGCGCAGGCGATGCGCGGCGAACAGCGCGACGCCGAGGTAGACGAGGAAGGCCAGGCCGTGCAGCGGGCCGAACACGCGCACGCCGAGATCGCCCAGGCCGGTGCCGTACTTGAAGTACATGCCGGCCAGCAGCCCGGTCCAGGTGGCGGCTTCGATCAGGGCGACGGTCGAGAACAGGCGTCCGATGGGAGCGGCGGGCATGTGGGATCCTTGCGAGAATGCGTCGGGAAAGGCAGGTCAAACCATTCGCGATCAAAATGATAAACGTAGGAGCGGGCCATGCCCGCGACTCGGGGCGGCCGGGGCCTCGTCACGACCCGGTCACGCCTTGGTCGCGCCCATGGGCGCTCCTACGCCATTCCAAACTTTTTGATCGCAAGTTGGTATCACTCGAACGACAGCGAATACCACTGCGTCGCGTCCTCGCGCCAGCCGGCGGCGCGGTAGGTGGCGCGCGCGGCGTCGTTGTCGCGGGTGGTTTCGAGCACGATCGCGGCGGCGCCGTCCTCGCGGGCGAACTGCGCGGCAGCGTCGAGCAGGGCGCGGGCGACGCCCTGGCGGCGCGTGGCCGGCAGCACGAACAGGTCGTTGAGGATCCAGGTGCGCGCCATCCGCACCGACGAGAACGAGGGATAGAGCTGGGCGAAGCCGACCGCATCGCGACCGCTGCGCGCCACCAGCACCTTCGATTCGCCGAAGCGCAATCGCGTCCGCAGCCAGTCGCGCCCGGCGGCGACGTCGGAGGGCTGGCCGTAGAACTGGCGGTAGGCGTCGAACAGCGTGGCCAGGGCGTCGAGGTCGGCAGGCTGGGCCTGGGTGATGGTGGTGGTCAAGCGGTCAGGTTCCTTGCGTCAGCTGCGCCAGCTCGTCGGCCTGGTGCTCGCGCGAGAGGCGCTCGACCAGCGCGTCGAGGCCGCCTTCGAGCACGTTGGGCAGGTCGTAGAGGGTGAGGCCGTCGACGCGATGGTCGGTGATCCGGCCCTGCGGATAGTTGTAGGTGCGGATGCGCTGGCTGCGGTCGCCGCTGCCGACCTGCAGCTTGCGGGTGGCGGCGGTGGCGGCGGCGCGGCGCTCGGCCTCGGCTTCGGCCAGGGTGGCGCGCAGGCGCTTCATCGCCTTGTCGCGGTTGGCGTGCTGGCTGCGCTCGGTCTGCGACTCGACCACGATGCCCGAGGGCAGGTGGGTGATGCGGATCGCCGAATCGGTCTTGTTGACGTGCTGGCCGCCGGCGCCGGAGGAGCGGAAGGTGTCGACCCTCAGGTCGGCGGGATTGATCTCGACCGGCTCGCCTTCCTCCTCCACCGGAATGATCGCCACGGTCGCGGCCGAGGTGTGGATGCGGCCCTGCGACTCGGTCTCGGGCACGCGCTGCACGCGATGGGTGCCGGATTCGAACTTGAGCCTGGCGTAGGCGCCTTCGCCCTCGACCCGGGCGATCACCTCGCGGAAGCCGCCGTGTTCGCCGGGGCTGGCCGATTCGACTTCGACGCGCCAGCCCTGGCGCTCGGCGTAGCGCGAGTACATGCGCAGCAGGTCGCCGGCGAAGATCGCCGCCTCGTCGCCGCCGGTGCCGGCGCGGATCTCCAGGTAGAGGCCACCGTCGTCGCGCGCGTCGCGCGGCACCAGCAGGGCCATCAGGGTGTCGTCGAGCTGCGACAGGCGGGCGCTGGCCGCTTCGATCTCTTCGTCGGCGAGGTCGCGCAGTTCGGGGTCGTCGCGCATCGCCTGCGCGGCGGCGAGGTCGTCGCGGGCGCGGCCTTCGTCGGCGAGCGCGACCGCCAGCGGTTCGAGCGTGGCGAACTCGCGCGACAACGTGCGGAAGCGCGCCTGGTCGCCGGCGATGGCGGGGTCGGCGAGGAGGCGTTCAAGTTCGTCGCGGCGTTCGGCCAGCGCTTCCAGCTTACGGCGCAGGGTCGGCAGCATCGTCTTCGCGCGGAGGAGGGGGCAGGGCCTGGTCGAACGAGCGCAGGAAGTCGAGGTTGCCGCTGGCGGCGGCCTGGCGCATCGCCGCGGTCGGCGCGTGCAGCAGGCGGTTGGTGAGCTGGTGGGCGAGCTGGTCGAGCACCGCCGCCGGATCGGCACCGGTGGCGAGCTGCTGCCTGGCGCGCGCGAGCAGCTCGGCGCGGACGGTGTCGCCGTGCGCGCGCAGGCGCCTGAGCGGTTCGCTGCGCGCACCGACGGCCAGCGCCTCGACGTAGCGCGAGACCTGCAGGTCGATGATGGTCTCGGCGTCCTGCGCCGCCTCGCCGCGGCTGCGGCGGTTGTGCTCGACCACGCGGTCGAGATCGTCGACGGTGTAGACGAAGGCGTCGTCGAGTTCGGACACGTCGGCGGCGATGTCACGCGGCACCGCCAGGTCCATCAGCAGCATCGGCCGGCGCTTGCGCAGCGACAGCGCCTGCGAAATCTGCGGGCGGGTGAGGATCGGCGACTGCGCGGCGGTTGCCGAGAACACCACGTCGGCGAGGAACAGGTGGTGCTCCAGCTCGTCCAGCGGCAGTGCGACTGCGCCGTGGCGCGCGGCCAGCTCCTGCGCGTGGCGGTAGGTGCGGTTGGCGACCAGCAGCCGCTTCACCTTCGCCTGGGCGAGGTGGCGGGCGGTCAGCTCGATGGTCTCGCCGGCGCCGATCAGCATCACCACCGAATCGCTGGGCCGTGCGAACGACTCCTGCGCCAGCCGCACCGCCAGCGAGGCCACCGACACCGGGCTGGAGCCGATGCGGGTCTCGGTGCGCGCGCGCTTGGCGGTGACGAAGGCGTGCTGGAACACGCGGTCGAGCTCGCCGCCGAGGGTGCCGGCCTCGCGCGCCATCGCCCAGGCCTGCTTCACCTGGCCGAGGATCTGCGGCTCGCCCAGCACCAGCGAGTCGAGCCCGCTGGCGACCCGGAACAGGTGGCGCGCGGCGGCATCGCCGGCGTGGCGGTAGAGGTAGGCGTGGAGGTCGCCGGTCTCGGCCGGATGCGTCGCCAGCCAGTCGGCGAGCACCTGGCCGTCGCCGTCGGCGAGCGCATACAGCTCGGTGCGGTTGCAGGTCGACAGCAGCGCCACCTCGCGCACGCCCGGCAGCGCTCGCAGCGCTGCCAGCGCCTCGGGCACGGCACCGTCCGCGAACGCCACGCGCTCGCGCAGCGCGACCGGCGCGGTCTGGTGGTTGATGCCGAGGACGTGCAGGGTCATGCCGTTCAGGCGCTTGCGATAAGCTTCTGGTCCGAGATATTCCCATTTTACGGCCCGGCCGACGTAGATGCCCGTTTTCCCGAAGTCCGCCCGCCGCCACCTCGTCTGCGTCCTGCTGCTGCTGACCTGGCTGCCGGCCGTCGGCGCCGCGCGCGACCCGCTGCGCGACGATGTCCTCGGCGCCACCATGGCCGGCGAATACGCCCTGCAGGCCGGGCGCCTGGACGAGGCGGTGGGCTGGTGCCTCGATGCCGCCCGCGCCGCGGGCGACGACGCCGGCCTGGCCGAGCGGGCCACCCGCATCGCCCTGCTCGGCAGCGACGACCGCGCCGCCGCCGACGCCCTGGCGCTGTGGCGCGCCCGCGCCCCCGAATCCCTCGCCATGCGCGCCGCCGAGGCCACGCTGGCGCTGCGCGCGGGCAGGCAGCGGGCGGCCCTGCGCCAATTGCGGCTGCTGGCGGCCGATCCGGATCCGGCCGGCTGGGGCCACGCGCTGCGCGTGATCGCCACCGGCTCGCGCGATCCGGCGCTGTCGGCCAGGCTGCTGAACCGGCTGTTCGACGAGGGCGCGGTACCGGAAACGCTGCCGGCCCTGATCGGTTTGGCCGACATGGCCCAGCGACTGGACGACGCTGCGCTCGCCGGCCGCGTGGTCGAGCGCATCGTCCAGCGTTTCCCGGGCGACCCTCGGGTGGCCCTGCTGCGCGCGGCGCAGCTGCGCGAGGCGGACGACTTCGAGGGCGCGCGCGCGGCGCTGCAGGAGGTCACCGACGCGGCGATGCTGGTGCCGGAGCTGCGCCTGGCGATGGCCGCCGAGTACGACGCGCTGGGCGACCCGGGTGCCGCCGAGCAGCTGCTGGCGAAGGGGCCGCAGGACGGCCGCATCCGCGCGCTGCGCGCCTCGCTGCTGGCCAAGGCCGAGGACCGCGAGTCGCTGTCCGCACTCTACGATGAACTGCGTCGCGATGCCGCCGAACCCAATCCCCTGCAGCGCCTGCTGCTCGGCCAGGTCGCCGAGTACCTGGAGCGCTACGAGGAGGCGCTGGACTGGTACGACAGCGTACCCGGCGGCGAGGCGCGGCTGCAGGCGCGCCTGCGCGCGGCCAACGTACTGCACGAGCTGGGCCGCCGCGACGACGCCATCGCCGCCCTGCGCCGGCTGCAGGGCGACGGCACGATCGAGGAGGACGCGCGCCGCGCCGCCTACCTGCTCGAAGGCGAGCTGTACGCCAAGGACAAGGACCGCGAGGCAGAGGCCGACGCCTATGCGCGCGGGCTGGCCGACTGGCCGGACGAGCCCTCGATCCTGTACGCGCGCGCGCTGATGTGGGAGCGCCACGACGACATCCCGCGCGCCGAGGCCGACCTGCGCAAGATCCTCGTCGCCGAACCGGAGAACGTCGCCGCGCTGAACGCGCTCGGCTACACCCTGGCCGACCGCACCGATCGCTACGAGGAGGCGCTGGAGCTGATCGACCGCGCCCGCGTGGCCGAACCGGGCAACGCCGCGATCATCGACAGCCACGGCTGGGTGCTGTACCGGCTCGGTCGCAACGAGGAGGCGCTGGTCGAGCTGCGCCGCGCCTACACCCTGCAGAAGGACGCGGAGATCGCCGCGCACATCGCCGAAGTGCTGTGGGTACTCGGCCGCCGCGACGAGGCGCGCAAGTATTTCGACGAGGCGCGCAAGCTCGATCCGGAGAACCGCTCGCTGCTGCGCGCGCTGGAGAAGACCGGCGCATGAGCCGGCTGCATGCCTGCACGCTGGCCGCGGTCGCCGTGCTCCTGCTTGCGGGTTGCGTCACGCAGCCGACGCGCGCGCCGGCGCCGCTCGACCCGGAACAGGCGCGGCTGGCCGACCTGCAGCGCGCCGCGATCGCCGACTGGCAACTGTCCGGCCGGGTCGCGATCTCCAACGGCCGCCAGGGCGGCAGCGGCCGCCTCGACTGGACCCAGCAGGGCGAGCGCTACGTGCTGGCGCTGTCCGCGCCGGTGACCCGCCAGGGCTGGAGGCTGACCGGCGACGCCGGTTCGGCGCGGCTGGAGGGCATCGAGGGCGGCCCGCGCGAAAGTCGCGACGTCGAGGACCTGCTGTACGCGACCACCGGCTGGGACATCCCGGTGCGGGCGATGGTGGACTGGGTGCGCGGCGTCGCCGCGCCGCGCGAGGCCCAGGGACCGGCCCGGGTGGAATACGGTGCCGGCAGCCTGCCGGCGTCGATCGACCAGGCCGGCTGGCGGATCGAATATGGCGACTGGTACGAGGCCGGCGCCGGGCAGCCGGCGATGCCGAAGCGGATCGAGGCGCGACGCGGCGAGGCGCGCGTGCGCCTGGCCATCGACGGCTGGACCCTGGTGCCGGGCGCGGCGGCGAAGGCCGGCGAAGCCCCGCAACCGGACTGAGCCCGTGGCCGCGGACAGCACATCCGGCGGCTGGTCGAGCTGGCCCGCCCCGGCCAAGCTGAACCTGTTCCTGCGCATCCCGCGCCGCCGCGCCGACGGCTACCACGAGCTGCAGACCGTGTTCCGGCTGCTGGACTGGGGCGACACGGTGCGCATCCGCCTGCGCGGGGACGGCGAGATCCACCGGGTCGGCCCCTCGGTGGCGGGTGTGGCGGCCGCCGACGACCTGCTGGTGCGTGCGGCGAAAATGCTGCAATCAGAGGTCAACTACGGCAAAGGCGCAGACATTTCCGTCGAAAAGCGCATTCCGGCCGGTGCTGGTTTCGGCGGCGGCTCGTCGGATGCAGCGACCGTGCTGCGGGTGCTGGACCGGCTCTGGGGGCTGGATCTGGGCGTCGACCGGCTGGTCGCGCTCGGCCTGCGCCTGGGCGCGGACGTGCCGGTCTTCGTCCGAGGCGAGAACGCCTGGGCCGAAGGCGTGGGCGAGGTGCTGACCCCCCTGGTGCTGCCGCCGGCCTGGTACGTGCTGGCCGACCCGGGGGTCCACGTCGCCACTGCGGCCCTGTTCCAAACCCCTGAATTGACCAGAAATGCGCCGCCGGCGACAATATCCGACTTCGTTTCGGGAGCTGGGCTCGGCAATGCGTTCGAGCCGGTGCTGCGCCGCCGCGAACCCGCCGTCGAGGCGGCGTTCGCCACGCTGGCGCGGATCGGCACGCCGCGGTTGACCGGGTCGGGCAGTGGCTGCTTTGTCGAATTCGCCTCGCGCGAATCCGCCGAAGCCGCGCTGGCGACGCTGCCATCTTCGCTCAAGGCGTGGGTGGCGGCCGGCGCTGCGCGTTCGCCGTTGCTCGATGCGCTTGAAGCGGCCCGAAACACAGGGGCGTCGCCAAGCGGTTAAGGCACCGGGTTTTGATCCCGGCATGCGCAGGTTCGAATCCTGCCGCCCCTGCCAGTCAAGCGTGGGGATTGGAGATTCGGGATTGGGGATTCGAACAGCTGCCCCCAATCCCGAACGTCCAATCCCGACTCCCCAATCCCCATTCCCGGCTCTCAAGACATGAAAGAAGATCGAAACCTGCTGATCTTCTCGGGCAACGCGAACAGGCCGCTGGCGCAGGCGGTCTGCCGCGAGCTCGGGGTGCGGCCCGGCAAGGCGCTGGTCTCGACGTTCTCCGACGGCGAGGTGCAGGTCGAGATCGAGGAGAACGTGCGCCGCCAGGACGTGTTCGTCATCCAGCCGACCAACGCGCCCTCGGCCGAGCACCTGATGGAGCTGCTGGCGCTGATCGACGCGCTCAAGCGCGCATCGGTGGCCTCGGTGACGGCGGTGGTGCCGTACTTCGGCTACGCGCGGCAGGATCGGCGCATGCGCTCCTCGCGCGTGCCGATCACCGCCAAGCTGGTGGCGAAGATGTTCAGCACCGCCGGCGCCGACGGGCTGCTCACGATCGACCTGCACGCCGACCAGATCCAGGGCTTCTTCGACATCCCGGTCGACAACGTGTATGCCTCGCCGCTGCTGCTCGCCGACATCTGGCGCGCGCACGGCACCGACAACCTGATCGTGGTCTCGCCCGACGTCGGCGGCGTCGTGCGCGCCCGGGCCCTGGCCAAGCGCCTCGACGACGCCGACCTGGCGATCATCGACAAGCGCCGGCCGAAGGCCAACGTCGCCACGGTGATGAACATCATCGGCGACGTCGAGGGCAAGACCTGCGTGCTGGTCGACGACATCGTCGACACCGCCGGCACGCTGTGCGCCGCGGCGGGGGCCCTCAAGGCCAACGGCGCGCAGAAGGTCGTGGCCTACTGCACCCACCCGGTGCTGTCGGGCGCGGCGATCGACAACATCACCCGTTCGCAGCTGGACGAGCTGGTGGTCACCGACACCATCCGGCTGTCGGACAACGCGAAGGCTTGCGGACGCATCCGCCAGCTCAGCGTCGCCGAGATGCTCGCCGAGACGATCCGCCGGGTCGCCTTCGGCGAATCGGTCAGTTCGCTTTACGTGGATTAGAGCCGGGAGTAGGGAATCGGGAATCGGGAATCGAAAAAGCGAAGGGTCGGCGCCCTTCCGATTCCCCATTCCCGATTCCCCATTCCCGGCCTTTCAACGGCTCTTCTGGTCGCGGAAGAGTCCAACAAGCCGCCGCGAGGCGGTTCCTACCAAGCAAGAGAGTGAAACAACATGGCAACGACACACGAAATCAAGGTCGAGCGCCGCGCTGACGAAGGGAAGGGTGCGAGCCGCCGCCTTCGTCTCGCGGGCAAGATCCCGGCCATCGTCTACGGTGGCGATCTCAACCCGGTCAGCATCCAGCTCGACCACGAGCCGGTGTGGCTGGCCAGCCAGAACGACTGGTTCTACTCGTCGATCCTGGACCTGAGCCTGGGCGGCGACATCCAGAAGGTGCTGCTGCGCGACATGCAGCGCCACCCGTACAAGCAGCTGATCATGCACCTGGACTTCCAGCGCGTGAACGAGAACGAGAAGCTGCGCACCGCGGTGCCGCTGCACTTCCTCAACGAGGACAAGTCGCCGGCGGGCAAGTCTGCGGAAGTGGTCGTCATGCACGAGCTGACCGAAGTCACCGTCGAGTGCCTGCCCGGGAACCTGCCCGAGTACATCGGGGTCGACCTGGTCGAGCTGGCGGTCGGTGACATCGTCCACCTGTCCGACCTCAAGCTGCCCGAGGGCGTCGAGATCCCCGAGCTCAAGCTGGGCAAGGAGCACGACGTCGCCGTCGTGGTCGCCAAGCATGGCCGCGTGGAAGCCGCCGAGGCCGAGGGCGAGGGCGAAGAGGGCGCCGACGTGCCGGCCAGCAAGGTCTCCAAGGACGAGAAGTGATCCTCGCGTAGGCGAGGATCATCCCGAGCCGCAGGCGAGGGATCTCCTCCGGATGGCGGCGGGCTCCCGAGGGTGCCCCGTCGCCCCTGAAGGCGGTCCCTTACCCGCGGCACGGGCATCATCCCGATGGAAGGACTGCGCCTCATCGTCGGCCTGGGCAACCCGGGTCGCGAACACGCACGGAACCGGCACAACGCCGGCTTCCGTTTCGTCGACGCGCTCGCGGAGCGGGCGGGCGGGCGTTTCGGTATCGAAAGCAAGCTGTTCGGTGAAACCGCCAAGGTCGATGTCGCCGGGCGCGCGCTGTGGCTGCTCAAGCCGGCGACGTTCATGAACCTCAGCGGCAAGTCGGTCACCGCGGCGCTGCGCTACTGGAAGATCGAGCCGGAACAGATGCTGGTCGCGCACGACGAACTGGATCTTGCGCCGGGCGCGGCACGGCTGAAGTTCGACGGCGGCCACGGCGGCCAGAACGGCCTGCGCGACACCATGCGGCTGCTTGGCCACGGCAGGTTCCACCGCCTGCGCATCGGCATCGGCCATCCCGGCCACAAGGACCGCGTGACCTCCTGGGTACTCGGTGATCCCGGCAACGACGACGACATCCTGATCGGCCGCGCCGTCGACGACGCGCTCGACGTGCTGCCGCTGGCGGCCAAGGGCGATTTCAACGAGGCGATGAAGCGGTTGCATACGGGCAGGGACTAGGGATTGGGGATTCGGGATTTGGAGAAGCGCGCTTTTCCGAATCCCGAATCCCGAATTCCCAATCCCGGATTCTCATGGGCATCCAATGCGGCATCGTCGGCCTGCCGAACGTCGGCAAGTCGACGCTTTTCAACGCACTGACCAAGGCAGGCATCGCCGCGGCCAATTTCCCGTTCTGCACGATCGAGCCGAATGTCGGCGTGGTGCCGGTGCCGGACCTGCGCCTGGGCGCGCTGGCGGAGATCGTCAAGCCCGAGAAGGTCGTGCCGACCGCGGTCGAGTTCGTCGACATCGCCGGCCTGGTCGCGGGCGCGGCCAGCGGCGAGGGCCTGGGCAACAAGTTCCTGGCGCATATCCGCGAGGTCGACGCGATCGCCCACGTGGTCCGCTGCTTCGAGCATCCGGACGTGATCCACGTCGCCAACCGGGTCGACCCGCTCGCCGACATCGACACCATCGACACCGAGCTGGCGCTGGCCGACCTGGATTCAGTGGACAAGGCCGTCGCCCGCTACGAGCGCGTGGCCAAAAGCGGCGACAAGGACGCCAAGGCCCGCATCGAAGTGCTCGGCAAGCTGCGCGCCGCGCTGGACGAAGGCAAGGCCGCGCGCACGGTGGCGCTGTCCGACGAGGAGCGCCCGCTGGTGCGCGAGCTGTTCCTGCTGACCATGAAGCCGGTGCTGTACATCGCCAACGTGCTTGAGGACGGCTTCGAGGGCAATCCGCACCTGGACGCCGTGCGCGCCCGGGCGGCGGGCGAGGGCGCCGAGGTGGTGCCGGTCTCGGCCGCGATCGAGGAGGAGCTGAGCCAACTCGACGACGCCGACCGCGACGAGCTGCTGTCCAGCTACGGCCTGGTAGAGCCGGGCCTGAACCGGGTCATCCGCGCCGCCTACAAGCTGCTCGGGCTGCAGACCTATTTCACCGCCGGGGTGAAGGAAGTCCGCGCCTGGACCGTGAAGGCCGGCGCCACCGCGCCGCAGGCTGCCGCGGTGATCCACACCGACTTCGAGAAGGGCTTCATCCGCGCCGAGACCATCGCCTACGACGACTTCATCCGCTACCGGGGTGAGGCCGGGGCGCGCGAGGCCGGCCGCCTGCGCCTGGAGGGCAAGGAGTACCGGGTCCAGGAGGGCGACGTCCTGCACTTCCGCTTCAACGTCTGACGCCAAACGGCCATCAGAAGGCATGGAATGGCGTAGGAGCGTCCCATGGGCGCGACCGGATGGCGACGATGCCCGACAGCCGCGGGTCGCGGGCATGGCCCGCTCCTACGTTCATGTTTTTTGATCGCGAATGGGCATGAGCTGGCGCGGGACCCCGCCGTCGGCCTCCGGCGGAGGGGCGCGAAAGATGGAGCCTCTCCCTGCGGAGCAGGAAGAATCGCCCCTCCGGCGCGTTGACAGCGCCGCGCGGCATGGTCAAAATAACGGGCTGTTTCACCGGTTTGCGTGACCACCGGAGGGATACCCAAGCGGCCAACGGGGGCAGACTGTAAATCTGCTGGCTTACGCCTTCGGTGGTTCGAATCCACCTCCCTCCACCAGTTCCAGCGCAGACCAGACCAGAGAGGTTCCGCACGGCGCGGGAGTAGTTCAATGGTAGAACCTCAGCCTTCCAAGCTGATGGTGCGGGTTCGATTCCCGTCTCCCGCTCCATTGCCTGCTTTTGCTTGAATCCGCGCGACACGCACCACAGTTCAACGCTCACGTAGCTCAGTCGGTAGAGCACCTCCTTGGTAAGGAGGAGGTCACTGGTTCGATTCCAGTCGTGAGCACCATCTTCGGGCCGCAGCCTCACGCGCGGCCCTCCGTCCAACAGTTCAACGAGATACGCAGCCATGGCAAAGGGTAAGTTCGAGCGCACCAAGCCCCACGTGAACGTGGGCACGATCGGTCACGTGGACCACGGCAAGACGACGCTGACGGCGGCGCTGACGAAGATCGGTG
>DAOMPM010000083.1:0-13391 GCA_035444805.1 Luteimonas sp.
CCCTGCTGGCGCTCGGCTACGACGACGGCAGGGTGCGACTGCTCGATTGCGACACGCTCGCGCTGCGCGATCTCCGGCCCGCCCCCTCCCAGCGCATCGAGTGGATCGCCTTCAGTGCCGACGGGCGCTGGCTCACCGCGACCACGCTCGATCGCGCGTTCGTCTGGGATGTCGCCAGCGGCCGCGGCACCGCCCTGCCCGCCCGCGGCGCGACGGCCTTCCGGTTCGTCGAGATCGACGCGGGCAGCGGCACGGTGTTCGCCTTCGGCCACAACGAATCCGGCCTCTGGCGCCTGCCGGCAACGGACGACGACCGTGACGCGGCGAGGATCGTCGACACCAACGCGCAGGCTCTACGCGTGCATTTCCCGCCCCGCGCCGCGATCCCGTTCCAGGCGATCGCGACGCGGCCGGCCCTGCGCCTTGCGGCCAGCCTCGATGTCGACGGCGAACTGCGGATCTGGCGCTGGCGCGAGCAGAACACGCTGCAGGAGCGAGCGACAGCATTCGCCGCCCATGGCCAGCATTTCGACGGGCGCCATGTCGCGGTCGCGCAGGGACGCGTGGCGCGCGTGCTCGCGATCGACGACAGCCATGCCGCCTCGCCGGACATGCTGCACCCGCAGCCGGTGTCGCTGGCCGCGCTGGCGCCCGACGGCCGCACCCTGGTCACGCTCAGCGGCCGCCAACTGCGCGCATTCGACTGGCGCACCGGCCGCCCGCGGTTCGCACCAGTGGTCCTCGACGCCACGCCGCTGCGCGTCGCCCTGTCGCCGGACGCCAGGATCGTGCTGACCGGCATCGGCGCCTATCGCGACGGCCGCTTCCACGAACTGCTGTCGACGCACGACCTCGACGGACGAACGCTGGCTGACGGGGTTGCGGTGCCCGGCCCGGTCGCGGGCCTGCGCTTCGACGCGGACGGCCGCCGGCTGCTGCTGTGGCGCCGTCGCGAGCTGTGGCTGCACGATGCCGCCACCCTTGACCGCATCGGCGCGCAGGCGACCGTGCTCCCGGACACGCTCGTGCCTGCGGCAGGCGACCGCCCGCGACTGCAAACGCCGCAGGCGTCCGCAGGGGTACAGGATGCCTTCCTCGCGGACGGCAGCGACGCAGCGACCGTCATCACTCGCGCCTCCGCCTACGCCAGCGCCCGGGTGGCGGACGTGGACCTATCGACGGGATCGATCCTGCACGAACGCGACCTCGGCAAGGCCTCGGCGATGTCGCTGCTGGAGTCCGCCGACGGGCCCGAGATCCTCGCCAGCCAGCCAGGACATCCCTACCGGATCGATGCCGCGGGACGGAACCGGACGCTGGCATCGCCGTCGGGCCAGGACCTGATGCTGCCGTCCGCGGTCGGCGGCGACGGCCGATGGCTGGCGACGACCACCGCCTCCGGCATCGTGCTGACCGATCGCCGGCACGACCAGTGGGCCTCGGCGCCCCTGCCGGTCGTGCTGCCGGCCGACGACGCGCTGGTGGAGCTCTGGTTCTCGCCGGATGCCAGTCGCCTGCTGGCGCGCTCGCACCGCGGACGCTGGCTGTGGTGGTCGCTGGATCCGGAATCGCGGCCTGCGGACCGGGTTTCCGGCGACGGTGCACCTGCGCCGGCGGTGACGCACGCGGCCCCGGCCGCGGCGGCGCCAGCCGTGTCGGCAAGGGCCGTCCTGCGCGCGCGCGACCCGGGAGCCGGCATCGCCGCGCCCCCGCCACACGAAACCCCGCAGCAGCACGTTCCGCAGCCCGCCGCAGCGACCGCTGGCTTCGCTTTCATCGACTTGGGGCCGGCGATCAACCGACGCGCGGACACTCCCTACATGGTGTTCAACGATTCGCTGGCGCTTTACACCTCGGTACCCGCTGGAACCCAGCGCTACCTCGGTATCGATTTCGACATTCGCGGCGTCGTGGCCATGTCGATGCGCGGCGGCGGCGCCCCCCGGGGCATTGCCAGGAACCTGGGCTGGCGCTCGGCGCCCTGGCGCTCGGCGCCGGTGCCGGTGCCGGTCGTCGATGTCGAGGCGGTGCACCTGCTGCTCGGCGCCTGCTGCATGCTGCAGGGGCTGCCTGCCGGTGGCCTCTATGGCCACGTGGTGTTCGAGTACGTCGACGGCACCGAGGCGCGCATGCCGATCCGCTACCACCTCGACCTGCGCGAGCCGTGGAACGATCCGGGAGACGCGCTCCCGGCACGCATCGCATGGGTCGAAACCTCGCCCCGATCCGATGTCGACATGGACTTGCCTTTTCGCCTGTACGCGGCGCGCTTCGCCAACCCGCATCCCGCGCGCGCCGTCGCGCGCCTGCGCTTCGAGGCCAGCGACCTGGCGTGGGCCGGGCCGCTGGTCTTCGCCGCCACGCTCGAGACCGCACGGGACGACAAGCCGATCGCGCAGCGCCCGTGACCGGATGCGATGACGCCGACCGACGCCGGCGCTGCCCGCCGCGGCCTGAGCCCGACGCGCTGTAATCGCCTCACGCCATTGCGGTATCTCCTGTTGCCGGGGACGCAACCACTGCACTCCGGTCGCAAGGACCGAATCCCTCGGCCCCCGCCAGGAGACCGCCATGAACATCCGCTACGCCATCGTCATCGCCTGTGCCGTCCTGTTCGCCGCACCCGCCATCGCTGGACAGAAGGACTGCGTCCGCGTCCTCGCCGAGCACTCGGGGCTGAGCGAAGTCCAGGTCCGCATGGTGCTCAACGGGCGCACCGCGTATCACAACCGCTTCCCGCTGTATTTCGACCGCGTCGAGAAGCAGCTCGTCGGGTCCATCGGCGAGGACAACTACTCGCGCCTGACCAACGGTGAATCGATCACCCTGACCAGGCAGCTGCCCAGCGACACGGCCATCGCCGACCGCGGCGAGCGTTGACTGCCGCTTCCGTCTGCCAGCAGCGGATGGGCATGTGTTCCCGCCGGTGTCCGCCGGAGAGATCCGGCGGCCACCGGCAGTCTTCAGCCTGCGACCGGGGGCATCCACGGCAGCGATCCTTCCATCGGCGCCCGAGTCTTCTCTCCATGGGCGCCGGTGGATTTTCCGGGCATCCCCGCCAGCATGCACCTGCGTGCATGCACGACCGGCACGAACGGCCGCTCGCGCGCATCGAACCCGTTTACATGAACAAGGACACCCAGGGGGTCGGCATTGGGCATGTTCCACACCACGCGCTGGAGCATGGTCGTCCAGACCCGGCTGCCGCCCGAACAGAGCCGCGACGCGCTCGAGTCCCTGTGCGGCAGCTACCGCCCGCCAGTCGTGGCCTGGCTGCGGGCCCACGGTAGCGCGCAGGCGGATGCCGAGGACCTCGCCCAGGCCTTCTTCGAGCAGATGCTGCTGAACCGGTTCCACGCGGCGGCCGATCCGGCGCGCGGGCGGTTCCGCAGCTTCCTGCTGACCGCGTTGAAGCACTTCGTGGCCAACCAGCGCGAGCATGACCAGGCCCTCAAGCGCGGCGGCGCGGCCGTCTTCACCACGCTCGACGAGCAGTGCGATCCCGCCGACGAGTCCCATGCCGCGCCGGACCAGGCCTTCGAGCGCGACTATGCGTTGACCGTGATCGCGCGCGCGGTCGCGCGGCTGCGCGCGGAAGCGCTGCGCGCGGGCAAGGCCGGGCTGTTCGACCAGGTCGAGGCCTACCTGCTCGAGCCGCCCGATCCGAGCGAGTACGCGGCGCTGGCGGACCGGCTCGGGATGCGCCGCAACACTCTGGCGGTCGCGATCCACCGCTTGCGCAACCGGCTGCGCGACATGGTGCGCGAGGAACTGGAGGACACGGTCGATGGCCCAGCCGCACTCGAGATCGAGATGGCCATGCTGCGCAAGGCGCTTTCCAACCCACTGCAAGCGGATCCGGCCGGGTAATCGTCGGCTGCGATCCCGGTATCCATCCCGACAGGGCCATTTGGAGACGTGATGGTCGAGCGCGCCGCGACGAAAGCACCGGGAGGATCGCGATTCGCGGACACGCGGTGGACGCTGGTCGGTGCCGCAGCGGGCAGCGACCCGACCAGGGCCCGCTCCGCCCTGCTCGGGCTGTGCCTGCAGTACTGGTATCCGGTCTACGCCTACCTGCGCCGCTGCGGCCACGGGCCGGTGGTGGCCGAGGACATCGCCAGCGCCTTCTTCGAGGACCTGCTGCAGTCGCGCCTGTCGCCGGCGACGGACTCCGGCCGCAGCCGGTTCCGCGACTTCCTGCTCGATTCGCTGCACCGCTTCCTCGCGACCGACTGGCGCGAAACCGGGGCGCCACAGGCATCGGGCGTCATCGCGCGGCCCGATGTCGAGGCGCTGGAGCGGCGCCACCGGAGCGAGGACGAGGCCGCGACGCCGCAGCAGGCGTTCCATCGCAGCTACGCGTTGGAGCTGATCGCCGGCGCGCACCGCCGGCTGTACATGGAAGCGGCACATGCCGGTCGTGAGGCGATGTTCGAGGCCCTGGCGCCGCTGCTCGGCACGCCGGTCGAGCCCGGCACGCTGGAGCCGCTGGCGCGGCAGCTTTCGACGCGACCGATGGTCCTGGCGATCGCACTGAAGCGGCTGCGGCAGCGGTTCCAGGAACTGGTGGGGGAAGAACTCGCGCAGACCGTCAGCGACGACGCGGCGCTGGTGCGCGAGCGCGAAGAACTGCTGGCGATGCTGCGATGAGCGCCGGGCCGAACGAGCACGCGCCCCGGCGGGAACTGGCCGCGCTGGCCTCGCTGGCGTTCGGCCATGCCAGCGTGGCCGCCGAGCCTGCGCCGGGCACGACCCGGCACCTCGCCTTCCTGTCGCTGGAGGCGCTGGAGCTGGACCTGTCCGATCCCGAACAACGCGACTTCGGCGACTACGAACTGCTCGAACAGCTCGGCGCCGGCGGCATGGGCGTGGTCTACCGGGCCAGGCAGAAAAGCCTGGACCGCGAAGTCGCGGTGAAGCTGCTGTCGGCAGGGCCGTGGGCCTCGAACGACTTCATCGAACGCTTCCGGCGCGAGGCGCAGTCGGCCGCGCGGCTGCAGCATCCCAACATCGTCGCCATCCACGAGATCGGCAGTCACGACGAGCTCAACTATTTCTCGATGGCGCTGGTGCGCGGGCCGAACCTGGCGCAGAACCTCGCAGACAATGGCCCGATGCAGCCACGCCAGGCCGCGGCGCTGGTGCGGACCGTCGCCGAAGCGCTGCACTACGCCCATCGTCTGGGCGTGCTGCACCTGGACCTCAAGCCGGGCAACGTGCTGATCGATCCGCAGGGCGAACCGCAGGTCGCGGACTTCGGCCTCGCCCGGCGCATCGACAGCACGCTGGCCACCGACGCCACTGAAGTCTCCGGCACACCGAGCTACATGGCGCCGGAGCAGATCGAACTGCGCCGGCACAAGCTCAGCGTCGCCACCGATATCTATGGACTGGGCGCGATCCTGTACGAACTGCTCACCGGACAGCCGCCGTTCGACGCCGCCTCTCCGCAGGAGATCCTCGCGCTGGTGCTGGGCGGCCGCCTGCGCCATCCGCGACGCTACCGCCCCGATCTCCCGAGGGACCTGGAGGCCATCTGCCTCAAATGCCTGGCCAAGGAGCCTGCCGAACGCTATCCGAACGCGCAGGCACTGGCCGACGACCTGGGCCGTTTCCTGGAAGGGCGCGCGGTCAGCGTGCGTCCGCTGAACATGCTGCAGAGACTGCAGCGCTGGATGCGCCGCGAGCCCAGGCTCGCCGGTGCGATCTCGCTCGGCGTGCTGGCACTGCTGGTCGGCTTGGGGGCGACACTGGTGCAGCGCGAACGTGCGGAGGAGAGCGCCGCTTCATCGCGCGAACAGACCTGGCGCACGCGTGCGGACGCGGCATGGAGGCTGGTGGCCGAAGGCAGGACCGTCGACGCGGCTCCGCTGATCGTCGACAACCTGCGCGAACGCGAAGCGCACGGCGACGCCGACGGCGTCGTGCTCGAACGCCTGCGCCTGGGCACGCTGCAACAGACCGGCGCGCAGCTGATCGACGCAATCGCCACCGGAGGTGTCGGCCGTGCCGTCGACGTCAACCGTGCCGGCGACCGCGTCGCCGTGGTCGACACCGACGAGATCGTGCGGCTCTACGCCGTCGACGATGGCCGCCAGCTGTGGCAGGCGTCGACCGCGGAACACACGCACTTCCGGGGCAGCGGAATGCCGCCGAGCCGGGTGGAGTTCAGCGCGGACGGGCGCTACCTGATGACCACGACGGTGGAACCGCCCAGCTTCATGAGCCCGTCAGGACGCAACAACGTCCTGATCGACGCATCCAGCGGCGCGGTCATCGTCCCGTCGCCCGAGGTTTTCGCGGACTTCTTCGACGCCACTTACGGAGCCGATGGTCGCTACGCGCTGCTTCGCAGCAGGCACGGACAGGCGCAGTTCTTCCGCGTCGACGGCTGGCGTCCGCAGATGCCGCCACAGCCGGTGCCGAGCGTGGGCGGCAGCTGGCTGGTCGGCGATGGCGGGCGCTTCATCGCACGCAGCAGCCAGCATCGCATCGAACTGCTGGACACGGCCAGCCTGCAGCCGCGTTTCTCCCACCAGTTCGGGCAGGCGGACGGTCCCAAACACTGGGCGGCCCAACCCGATGGCGACCTGCTGGCGCTTGGCCATGTTGACGGGTCCGTCCGCCTGCTCGACAGCAGGCGCCTGTCGATGCATGAACTGCGGCCGGCACCCTCGAATCCGATCAGCAGCCTGTCCTTCAGCCACGACGGAAGCTGGCTGCTGGCCGGCGCCGGCGGGCGCGTCTTCCTCTGGGACACGGCCAGCGGCCACGGCGGCGAGCTGCCCTCCCAGCGCCCGATCGAGGCCACCCGCCTGCAGGCCGACGCCGCGTCCGCCACCGTGTTCGCGGCCGCACCGAACGACGCCAAGCTCTGGCACGTGCCCGAACTCCCCGGCGGTGACTTTCGCGCCCGGATCGCCGGCGCGCGCACGCCGGTGACCCAGTTCGGCCTGGGCCAGTCCCTGCCGCGCAATGCCGCGGCCTATGCGCCCTCGGCCAACCTGGTCGCCAACGTCACCAGGAATGGCGAACTGCGCCTGTGGCGCTGGCGCGACGGCCGGCCAATGCAGGCACGCTCGCCTACGCATCTCGCGGACGAACTGCATTTCGACGGCCGCCACGTCGTTGCCGTCGACGGCAACGTCGTCCGCATCGTCACGATCGAAGGCGAACAGGAGGCCGCGCCGGCCCTCGTGCATCCTCAGCCGGTGTCGTTCGCGACGTTCGCAGCCGATGGCGACACGCTGGTGACCGTAAGCGGACGCGAACTACGCGTGTTCGACTGGCGCACGGGCCAACCGCTTTTCGCCCCGATCGTGCTCGACGACTCGCCCCAGCGCGTGGCGATCAGTCCCGATTCGCGGCACCTGTTCACCGCCACGGGCGGCTACCGGGACGATCGCCACATTGTGCTCGGATCGATGTTCGACCTGCGCAGCGGCCAGCCGCTCGCCCGCGACCTACCGCTGCCCGCACCGCTCGCGGGCCTGCGTTTCAGCCGCAATGGCCGCCATCTGGTGCACTGGCGCTACGGCGAACTCCAGGCACGCGACGTCGCGACGCTCCGCGCCTTGGGCGAACCCCTGCGCGTCGGAGGCGACATGGCGGCTGCACGCGACGCCGGGCAGGCACAGCCGATTGGCCACCTGTTCCCGGGAGAGGCACCCGTCGTCGACGCGGCGATCTCCGACGATGGCACACGGGTCACGCTGATCGTTCGTGGCCAGGAACCGGACACGCCGCGCCTGCTCCAGCTCGACACCGGCAGCGGCAGCGTCCTGCAGTCGCGAACGCTGGGCGCGAGCACCAACACGCGGCTGTGGCCGCACGGCGACGCCTATCACTTCAGCATTTGGCACAATATTTCCGGAATCGCGCAGTGGATCGACAGCGCGTCAGGCGTGCGCAGCCTGCCGTATGCGGGCGGAACCATGTATCACGCCCAGGCGATCAGCCACGATGGCCGGTGGCTGGCCACGACGTCCTCCAATGGCGTCATGCTGGCCGATCGCGACGGCAGCGAATGGGCCACGCCTGCGCTCAACGTCCAACTCCCCCCCGACGACCATATCGTGCAGCTGGGCTTCTCGACCGACACCAGTGCACTGCTCGCACGCTCCGACCTTGGCCACTGGCTTTGGTGGCCACTCTCGCCGGACGCCCGATCCATCGCGCAGATCGAGCGGCGCATGGCGCATCTGCACCCGGACCCGGCCGCGGGGCGGGCGCCAATCGCGACCGCCCTGCCGGAAGAAGAACGCAGGCAACTGCACGCTGGCGACCCGGGCATCCACGTACCAGCGGACACACCGCCTGCCGCCGCCAGCCCACCCACGCTCACCGGGCAGGCAGCGTCCGGCTTCGCCTTTGTCGACCTGCGCCCGGCCTACAACCGGCGCATCGACCGCTTCGTGCCCTATATCGGCTCGCTGACACAGATCCCGCTTGGCCACCAGCGGATGCTGGGCATCGATTTCGACGTCGCCGGGGTGGTCAAGCTCAGCATGCCGGAAGCACCTTCGGCGGCAACGGGATCCCCGGCGGCGTCCGCTTCCTTGCCGTCACCGCGGCCGCGTCTGGCGGCGGTCCACGTGCTGATCGGCGGATGCTGTCCGATGCCGGGGAACCCACGCGGCCCCTACGCCTACCTCGCGCTGCACTACGCCGACGGCACCCGGGCGCGCATCCCGATCCTGCATTCGCAGGACATGTGGTTCTTCGGCATGGACCCGGGCGACAGTGGATCCGCGCGCATCGCCTGGGTGTTCGTGCCGCCAGGCGACCTTCCCTACAGCTTGTATGCGCCAAGACTGGCCAATCCGCATCCCGACCGCGACGTCACGGCGATCACGTTCGAAGCCTCCGAACATTTCGCCAGCGGCCCGCTGATCCTCGCCGCCACCGCCGAGCTTGCCGGCGACGCAGTCGATATGCGCACGACCGCGGTGGAGCCGCCATGATCGCGCGCGCCACCGCGTCGGCCATGGCACTGGCGCTGCAGGCGGCGCTGTGCGATCCGGTGTCCGCCAGCGACGACGATGACGACACCCCCACGCTGCAGGGCGTGCGGGTCACCGGCAGCCACATCCGCCGTGTCGAGTTCGAGACCGCGCAGCCCCTGCTGGTGATCGATCGCGAGCGGCTGCAGAGGAGCGGGCTGAACAGCCTCGGCGAGATCCTGCAGCAGCTGCCGCAGCACGTGGCCGACCTCAACACCGACTTCAACAACGGCGGCAACGGCGAGACCCGGGTCGACCTGCGCAACCTCGGCGCCAAACGCACCCTGGTCCTGCTCAACGGGCACCGCTACGTCAGTGCACTCGATGGCGCAGTGGACGTGGGCAGCATCCCGCTGGCCATCGTCGAACGGGTCGAGGTGCTGGCCGACGGCACCTCGGCGGTCTACGGCTCCGACGCGATCGGCGGCGTGGTCAACATCATCACCCGCACCGACTACGACGGCGCAGAGGCCGGCGTACGCTACGCCAGCAGCGAACACGGCGACGGTGTGCGCCGCGCCGCCAACGTCACCTGGGGGCGCAGCGACGCGCGCGCCGGCTTCGCGGTCGACCTGTCGTTCGCCGACCAGCAGCCGATCCGGGCTGGCGACCGCGCGATCTCCGCGGTTCCGGTCTTCGGCCTGCCCGCCAATGATGCGTTCTCTGGCGCATCGCCCATTACGCCGAACGGACGCTTCGGCTTCGGCCCCGGCGGCAACCGGCTTCCGGACGGCACGACCGGCAACCTGACCTGGGATCCGGATGCGGCCAGCCACCGTCGCTTCGACCCGCGTCGGGACGGCTTCAACTTTGCGCCGCTCAACTACCTGCGCACGCCCTACGAGCGCGCATCGCTGTTCGCGCAGGCGCACGGCGGCATTGCCACCGACATCGACCTTCGCGGCGAACTGCTGCTGCAGCGGCACCGGTCGAGCCAGGAACTGGCGCCAACCCCGATCATCCAGTTCGGCGGCGGTGGCGCGATCCACTAGTCCAGCATCGACAGCGACAGCCTGTACAACCCGTTCGGCCAGCCGGTCACGTCGTTCGTCTTCCGGCCGCTCAACCGGCCACGCCGCTTCGAACAGGACACCACGACCCGCTACCTGTCGATCGGCCTGGACGGCGCAGCGAGCATCGGCGCGCGGACGATCGACTGGCACCTGAACCTGATCGACGCACGCCGGCGCCAGGACTTGTCGATCACCGGCGGCTACGACCTGCATCGCCTCGCCCTTGGCGTCGGCCCGTCGTTCCTCGATGCGACCGGCACGCCGCGCTGCGGCCGCGCCTCTGCGCCGCTGTCCGACTGCGTACCGCTGGACTTCCTGCACGGTCGCAACGGCTTCAGCGATGCGATGTTCGACGCCATCGCCGTACAGGCCGGCGCACGCGAGGATCGCCGGCTGCGCAGCGCCACCGTGGCCGCCAGTGGCGAGCTGCTGACCCTGCCCGCAGGCCCGGTGACGATGGCCACCGGCCTGGAGTGGCGCGAGGAACGCGGCGCCGTCGACATGGACGCCCTGCTCGCCGACGATGCGGTCGATTTCGGCGGATTCGCGCCGGACCCGATCAGCGGCCGCATCGCCGTGCGCGAGGCCTGGCTGGAGTTCGACCTGCCGCTGCTGTCCACGCGGCCCGGGGTGCGGACGCTGTCACTCAGCCTGGCGACGCGGTTCTCGGACTACTCGACCTTCGGCGGCACCAGCAACCACAAGCTCGCCCTGGCCTGGCGACCGCGCGCGGGGCTGCTGCTGCGCGCGGCGTGGTCGCAGGGCTTTCGCGCGCCTTCGACCGATGAGCTGTTCGCGCTGAGCGGCACGCTCCAGTTCGGGTCCGCGGCGGTCGTATTCCTCGATCCATGCGTCGCGCCGCCCGATGCCACCACCGCGGCGCGCTGCCGCGCCGACGGCGTGCCGGCGGAAGGCTTCGATCCACAGATGGCGCCGCAGATCCGCATCGGCTCCAATCCCGGCCTGCAGCCCGAACGCGCGCGCAACCGCAGCCTCGGCGTCGTCTGGAGCCCGGCCACCATCGACGGGCTGGACCTGACCCTGGACTGGTGGCGGATCGAGCTGCACGACACGATCGACAGCATCGGGTACCCCGAACTGCCGCGGCTGTGCTACGTGCAGGGCATCGCCGGCGCGTGCGCGCAGCTGCAGCGCGACCGCAGCACCGGCGTCCTGACCGGGATCGACGCGCGCCTGTACAACTACGGCGTCTACGAGATCGAAGGCTTCGACCTGGCAGTCGACTACCGCTGGAGCAGCCGCCTCGGCGACTTCCGCCTGCGCTGGGACAGCGTCTACCTGGCCCGGCACCTGCGCGAACTGCCGGCGGACGCACCGCCCACCTCGCTCGTGGGCAACTATCATTTTTGGGATCCGGGGTGGCGGCTGCGCTCGCTGCTGTCGCTGGACTGGCACTACCGCCAGGTCGGCACGACGCTGCGCCTGCGCTACTACCCGGCGCTCGACGAGAGCTGCGAATTTCCCGCCAACGCCGGACGGCTGGACCTGTGCGACCGCCCCGATGTCCGCAGTCCGGTGTTCGGCGGCGCGCCGGAACACATCATCGGGGCGCGCACCTATGTCGACCTGCAGCTGCGCTGGGAGCCGCGCACGGGCATGCAGTTTTCGTTCGGCGTCGACAATGCGACGAACCGTGATCCGCCCGTGGCCTACAGCACGTTCAACTCCTACGATCCGGCCTACGACCTCCCCGGCCGGTTCTGGCACGTCGGCTACCGCCACCAGTTCTGAGCGCAGGAGCAGGCCATGCCCGCGACCCGCGCAGCACGGGCACCGTCGCTCGCCGGTCGCGCCCATGGGGCGCTCCTACAACAACACGTATTCTTGAGCCGCCCGTCGCCAACCCTGTCCGGCGCTGCGTGCAGCCGCCGCGCTACGGGTTCCCCGCGTCGCCGGTGCCCGCGTCCAAGGGCACCGCGCGTGCCGTGGCCTCGTCCGCTGCCGGCGCAGGCTCGATCCAGATCCGCTCCCACATCTGCGACAGCCGCCGGCTCGCCTCCCATGGCCACGCCAGCTGCTCCGGCGGGATCTCGCGCCAGCGGCCGGCATCACGTTCGGCGACCGCGAAGTTGAAGCTGTAGTCGGGTTCGGCGCCCATGCGCAGGTCGCTCAGCACCAGCTTTCCGTCGCGCTCGGCCGCTTTCATGAAGCCGTGGTTGAACCAGGCCAGGCGCCCCACCGCCGGAAGATCCGCCACCTGCTCCAGCGCCGCGACGTCCGAGCCATGTTGGCGGAACGCGATCGGCCGCCTGTCCGCGGCCAGCGAATGCTCGCCCTCGACGAAGCCATCCGGCGTCATCGCCACCACCCGCCACAGCAGGGTGTTGAACGGCATCGGCACCGAGAAGCGCGGCGCGTCCTGCAGGCCCATCGCGGCCAGCGAGCGCTCCGCCTCGCGCTCGACCAGTGTCTTGGCGACCAGCGACCAGCCGAGGTAGACCGTACTCAGCGCAAGGCCGGCGACCAGCGCGCGTTTCGCCGGCAGCCTCGGCCCGGCAAGGACCGCGACCGCGACGCCGAGCAGCAGCCACAGCGTGTAGCCCGGATCGATGATGAACACGCTCGACCACATCACCGGCGGCGTCGCCAGCGGCCACAGCAGCTGCGTGCCATAGACGGTGAACGCGTCGAGCAGAGGATGCGTCACCAGCGCCAGCTGGATTGCCCAGAACCAGCGCGCCGGCGCCTGCGCCACGCGTCCGCCGCGCGAGCGGTAGAACGCCCAGATCAGCCAGGCCAGCAGCGGCAGCACGAACAGCGAATGGCTGAAGCCGCGGTGCAGGGTCATCAGTGCCACCGGATCGTCGGTGAACAGCCTGATCGGGATCGAGTCGAGGTCGGGCAGCGTGCCGAGCGCCGCGCCGGCCAGCAGCGCCGCGCGGCGGTGGGTCGCCGGGACGACGGCGCCCGCGACCGAGGCGCCAAGGAGGATCTGGGTGACGGAATCCATGGGCAAAGCCTAGCCGATCGACGGCCTCCACTTAACCCGCGGGCAACGGCTCCGCGGGCATGATGCGCGCCGGCCCCCGGGCGTGTATCATCCCGCCCATCTTTTCATCCGCATTGAAGGATATAAGCCAATGTCCAGCCACCTGTTCACCTCCGAATCGGTCTCGGAAGGCCATCCGGACAAGATCGCCGACCAGATTTCCGACGCCGTGCTGGACGCCATCCTCGCCCAGGACAAGCGCGCGCGCGTGGCCTGCGAGACCATGGTCAAGACCGGTGCGGCGATCGTCGCCGGCGAGGTCACCACCACCGCGTGGGTCGACATTGAAGGCCTGGCGCGCAAGGTGATCAACGACATCGGCTACAACAACTCGGCCGTCGGCTTCGACGGCCACACCTGCGC
>DAOMPM010000084.1:0-12869 GCA_035444805.1 Luteimonas sp.
GACTTAGTCCCGATCGCCGAGAGTGGGCAGGGACACCGTGTCGAACCAGTGCTGCAGCCTGCGCCACAGCAGCAGCGCGGCGGGCGTCACCCGGATCACGCCGGTCGTGCCTTCGGTCGTACCCGCGGCGGCGGCGGCCGGTGCTGCGGGGGGCGCGGTCGCCTGGCGCACCGGCGCGGAGGCCGCTCCGCGTTCCGTCGCACCAACCGCCGCCGTGTCCGGCGGCGACAGCGGCGCGCCACCGTTGCGGCGCGCGCGCGTACCGGTGGAGAAGGCGCAGTTCGTGGGCGAGGTCAACGGCCAGCCGCTGCCCGGCCGCCAGTTGGTCAGCATGCAGCCGTCACGGTAGACGATGATTTCCTGGTTGCTGGCGACGTTGGCGAAGCGATGCGTCGGCCCGCCGTTCGGGAAGCGCACCTCGACGTCGACCGTCGCCTGGTTGCCGAGCCCGGTGTGCAGGTGCGTCTGCGGATGCTGCTCGCCGGCCAGTACCGGCATGTGCGCCACCAGTTGCGTGGTCCCCGGCCGATACCAGCGCACGCTGGCGCCGACGCCGTCGCTGTTGCCGCCGCCACCGCGCACGCGCACCTTCATCCAGCGGTTGCCGTCGGTGTTGGTGGTGTTGCGCCACAGGCCGATGTTGCTCTGGAACTGGGTCTTGATGATGTCCAGGCGGCCATCGTTGTCGAAATCGGCGATGTCCGCGCGCGGCGAGGCCGACTGCCAGCCGCCCGATCCCTGCCCCGCCGCGGGGCCGAAATTCTGCGCCGCCGGGGTGAAGGTCAGGTTGCCGTTGTTGCGGTACAGGCGCACCGAATCGGACACCCCCGAGACCAGCAGGTCCTGGTAGCCGTCGTTGTCGAAATCGCCGACGGTGACGTTGCCGTAGTCGCTGGAGCGGATGCCGGACAGCCCCGAGCTCGACGAGATGTCGGTGAAGCCGCCGGAACCGTTGTTGCGGAACAGGTAGGCGCGGTCGCTGGCACTGAACTGCGGGCCGTCGAGGTAGAACAGGTCGAGGTGGCCGTCGTTGTCGAAGTCCGCCAGCAGCACCTGCATGAAGCGGCCGCCGCTGAAGGCCGGCACCGCCACCCAGGTGAGCGTGCCGCTGTCGTTGCGCCAGTAGCCGCCGTTGGCCGGCTGCACGATGTCGGGCCAGCCGTTGCCGGTCACGTCGCCAACGGCGAGATAGGCGCGGTTGCCCGACGCCGGACGCAGCTGCGAGCCGGCCATGTCCACCACGCGCCGGTTGTTGCTGATCACTTCGAGGTTGCCGCTGCCGGTGATGTCGGCATACGCACAGTAGTCGTCGCAGCCTGCTTCCTTGGCTGCGAACCGCGGTACCGTGGCGCCGTTGGCGGTGCCGTTGCGGTAGCGCGCGCCCGTCGCCTGGCCATGCCGGCCCCAGAAGTCCTGCTTGCCGTCGCCGTTGAAGTCCAGCCGCGTCACCCAGCCCGACACCAGCGGATTGCCGGCGATGTAGTAGTTGCCCTGGCTGGGCGAGACGTAGCTGAAGGTCGCGCTGCCGTCGCAGCGATTGTTCCACAGCCGCGTGGTTGCGCCCCAGTCGCTGTGCGAGACGATGAACGCATCCGGGCAGCCGTCGCTGTTGAAGTCGACGAACAGCGCGTCGAAGCGGTAGGCCGAATCGTGCATCGCGTCCAGGCGCTGCGAGGCCTCGTTGGCGAAGGTCAACGGCCCTGGCGCGGCGTGTGCGACGCCCGTCGCCACGCTGCCCGCCAGGGACAGGCCGGCGACCGCGAAGGTACAGGCCAGGGTGGACAGCGCCGGGACACGACGCCGGTTCATTGCGCGAGAAGCCATAGGAACTCCGGATTGCGATGTTGCCAGTTGAATGCGCGCGGGGTATGCGAGACCGCGGCGCAGTTTTCGTTGAGATAGCGCCCGAGGCGCGCGGCGCGTTGTTCGAGCTTCTTCCGCCACTCCGGATCGGTCTCGAAGTTGCGTGCGGCCGCGACCACCATCAGCAGCTCGGGGTTGTGCGAGTCGGAGCCCCAGCCTTCGCTGTCCTGGATCTCGATCACGCGCTCCTGGGGCGCGATGGCGGACGAGAAGTACAGGCCGATCGTGCCGTCGCCGCCGTTGCAGGAGGAGCGCCACTTGTTCCCGAACTCGTCGGGGGCGAAGCCGTACTGCTCGATGTAGCGTCCGAAGTCGCGCAGCATGGTCGGGATGCGCGGATCCGCGGTCACCCGCCAGGCGTGCCAGAGGCCGCCGACGAGGTTGGCGCCCATCCACGGCGACCCGCCGCGCACATCGGTGGCCGGATCGTAGGCGCTGCCTTCGTGCGCCTGCCAGGAGTGCGTCCATGCGCCGGTGACCGGATCGCCGCCCGGCGGCGTCTGCTGGTGCGCGTGCAGCCAGCCGAGCATGTCGTCGATCTGCTTGCGCACCTTGTCCGAGCCGGTGATCTCGTAGGCGGACACCAGGTGGTCCAGCGCCAGTCCCGCGTGGCGCTCGGTCCAGGACTGGTCGCCGCCGCGGTACGGCCCCGGCGGACCGCTCCAGCCGCCGAGGATCTGGTTGTCGGCCATGTGCGCGATCGTCTGCGCGTCCAGGCGGCCGGTATCCCCGGCCAGTGCGACCAGCAGCAGGTGCGGGGTGACGTAGCTGTACTTGGGATCGCAGGCGTTGACGCCGTCGAACTCCCAGCCGCCGGTGCAGTCCGGCCAGCCACCGCCGCGGCCGCTGCGCTTGATCTTCGACAGGTAGAACGTGGCCGAGTTGTAGAACTCCGCGAACATCTCGGGGCTGCCGCTGCGCACGTACTGCACGCCGAGCACCGAAGCGCGGTCGAACAGGAAACCGTGCACGCCCGAGTACGGCATGTCCCTGGCCCAGGTCCACTGCCGGTCGACGTAGCGGTCGTAGGCGCGCTTGCCGTCGTACGCAAGCTGCGGCCCGGCGATGCCCGAAGCCACCAGCCACGCCGGATCCAGCGTCGCGATCACCTTGGGCACCGGCGCATCCATCTTCCCGGGGCGCGTGCCGCGCTCGTAGGGCAGCTCGTCCATGGGCCGGGTGCGCGGCTGGCCGATGTCGAAGCGGTAGCGGGCCTTCGGGTCGGCAATGAACTGGACGCGCACCGCGCGGATGCTGTCGTCGGCCCAATGCCAGCGCAGCGTCGGCGCCACGAAGGCCGGCACCTCGGCGCCCGCGGCGTCGAGGATGCGCACGCGGCCGGCGTCGCTCAGCACGCCCTGCGCAAACGGGATGCCCAGGTTCACCAGTTCGCTTGCACCGACCTCGCCGTTGGCGGTGAGCCGGATGTCCATCGAGGGCAATGCCTGCGACACCGGCGGCGACGCCTCCGTCACGGCCTGCTCCCGGCTCGCCTGGATGTCCGCCGGCGCGGCATCGGCGCGCTCGGAGCACGCGGCAAGCATGGGCAGCGCCAGCAGGGTGCACAGGGCAACAAATGCCTGCAGCCGCGGGACGGGACGACCGGCAATGGGCGGGTGGATCATGGGAGGACTCTCCGGGGACTGGGGCGCGTACGCTCGGACAGTCCTGCCGCGGGTCTGGAACCCGTTGGAAGAAGCCGAGTATAGAAATGCGTCACCGGCCCCCTGTGCGCACCCGGCCAACGCGGCAACGCGTCACACTCACCGGTCAGGGACCGGACAGGTGGCGCGCGCCCGGTGGCCGAACAGCTGCTCCGGATCCGGCGTATCCTATTGCAAAATCAACAAGTTGTGGAATACATGACTGAAATCGGTGCAGGTGAGGCAAAAGCCGCCGGAATCGCGCAAAGTGCTGCGAAAGGTGACGCAGGTCCGGTCGGGCGCTGGCCCCGCGGCAGCGACGGCGGATTCCTCGTCGGCGGACGGCCGCTGGCCATGGTCGTCGAGGAGGTCGGCGGCACGCCCTGCTACCTCTACGACCGCGGCCGTCTGGCCGCGCGCGCGTCGGCGCTGCGCGCCGCGTTTCCCGAGCGCGTGCTGCTGCACTACGCGATCAAGGCCAATCCGATGCCGGCCCTGGTCGGCTTCATGGCCTCGCAGGTGGACGGCTTCGACGTCGCGTCGGCGGGCGAACTGCGCGTCGCGCTCGACGCAGGCATGGACCGTACCCACATCAGCTTCGCCGGCCCCGGCAAGCAGGAAGCCGAACTGCGCCAGGCGCAGGCCGCAGGCATCCTGGTCAACCTCGAGTCCTTCCGCGAGGTCGACCTGCTCGCGCGCGCGTCCGAACGCAGCGGCACGCCGGCGCGGGTCGCGGTGCGGGTAAACCTGCCGTTCGAGCTCAAGGCCTCGGGCATGAAGATGAGCGGCGGCGCCAAGCAGTTCGGCGTCGACGCCGAACAGGTGCCGGCGCTGCTGCGTCGGATCGCCGACGCGGGGCTCGCCTTCGAAGGCTTCCACTGCTTCGCCGGCTCGCAGAACCTGCGCGCCGAGGCCATCGTCGAGGCGCAGCAGCGCAGCTACGAGCTCGTCCACGGCTGGCTCGACGCCTTCCCCGCGCCGCTGCGCACGTTCAACCTCGGCGGCGGCTTCGGCATCCCCTACAGCGACCGCGACCAGGCGCTGGACACCGGCCCGGTCTTTGCATCACTGCACGAGCTCGCCGCGCGCACCGAGGGCGACTTCGGGCCGCAGGCACGGCTGGTGATCGAACTGGGGCGCTATCTGGTCGGCGAAGCCGGCATCTACGTCTGCCGCGTGCTCGACCGCAAGATCTCGCGCGGCAAGGTGTTCCTCGTCACCGACGGCGGCATGCACCAGCACCTCGCCGCCTCCGGCAATTTCGGGCAGGTGATGCGTCGCAACTACCCGATCGCGGTCAACGGCGGTGGTGGCCAGAGCGAAAAGGCCTCGGTCGTCGGCCCCCTGTGCACGCCGCTGGACCTGCTCGGCGACGACGTCGAACTCGACCGTTCTGCCGAACCGGGCGACCTCGTCGTGGTGTTCCAGTCCGGCGCCTATGGGCGCACCGCGAGTCCGCGGCAATTCCTCGGGCATCCGGACGTGGTCGAAGCGCTGGTCTGACCGCGCGACCGCTCAGCCAAGCAGCCGCCTGTAGACCTGCAGGTATTCCTCGGCGTAGCGCCGCCGGCTGAACTGGTGGCGCGCATGCTCCGCCGCCTGCGCGGTGAGGCGCTCGCGCCCGGCATCGTCGTCGGCCATCTCCTCGAGCACCGTCGACAGCGCCTCGGCGGTGGGGACGTCGGCCAGGCGACCGGTGCGATGGTCGACCACCACCTCGGGAATCCCGCCCACGCGCGCCGCCACCACTGGTACGCCACAGGCCTGGGCCTCGGCTAGGACCAGGCCGAAGGCTTCGTCGCGGGCGCCGTGCAGCAGCACGTCGAAGCCCGGGAACCATTGCTGCGGCTGGGTCTGGAAGCCGCAGAAGTGCACGCGCTCCACGAACGCCGGATCGACCAGCGCACGCATCGCCGCCTCCTGCGCCTCGTCACCGCGCCCCAGCACCAGCAGGCGCGCATCGCGCGAGGGATTGCGGCGAAGCATCGACTGGAAGGCGCCGATCGCCAGGTCGACGCCCTTCTCGGGACCGAAATGCCCGACGGTGCCGACCACCAGCGTCCCCTCGCCCGCGCCCACGTGGCGACGCGTGCGTTCGCGCATCGCGTCGTCCGGGCGGAATCGATCGAGGTCGATGCCGAGCGGAATGCACGACACCTTGGCCCGATTGACGTAGTTGTGCGCCACGTAGTGGCCGTGCCGTTCCTGCGAGGCGGTCACCACCGCGCCCACCCGCAGCCCGACCACGGCGTTGCGCAGGCGGTCGCGGAAGCGCGCGGTCTCGAGGTCACGCGTGCGATGGAAGCTCATCAGCAAGGCCGGGCCCCGGCGCGGCATCGCCAGCGCGGCCATGGCCTCGCTCGCCGCATCGTGGGCATGCACCACGTCGATGCCGTGGCCGCGACAGTAGTCGGCCAACTGGCGCAGGGCGCGGCCATCGAAGACGCCGCTGCGATCCAGGCTGAAGCTGCCGTCGAACGGCAGGCGTTCCTCCGGCGTGGAGCCGAACTCGTCGAGGCAGCCAAGATGGCTGTGCACGTCGAGCTCGCGCAGGCCAAGCGCCAACGCCGCGATCGCCTCGCGACGACCGCCATGGCTGTAGGAAATCGTCAGGTGCAGCACCTTCATCGGCGCACCCGCTCCTGCAGCGTCGCGCGCGTCCCATGACGCCACGTCGGCCGGCTGGTCTCCCGCCACCTTGTGCGTTCCGCTTGCGTGCGGGTCACGGTAGAGCCGGAGCATCGAAGGCCAGCCGTGCCGGACCGTGGGCCGTTGTCGGAGAACCTGTGGCAGCGAGTGTCATCTGGACCCGGCGCGAGTGGGAGGAGTGGTGCCTTGCCGTGGTTGCGAACGACCGCCGACCTGTCTGTTTACGGAGAAATGCCCGCGGATCGGCCAAGCCTTGGCCGAATCCGGTCCCTTACCGCGTATCCGGGAACAGGACAGACTTCATGCCCGCGCCACCCGTGCGCGCCCCGGATGAACACACGGACACAGATGGACGCAGCGATCGAGCACGGCCCCTTCGACGATATCCCCGGCCACTTCTACCGCAACGCCAGCCAGGACGCCCACCAGCGCCGTCGCCACCAGGCCGTGCTGTCGCTGTTGCGCGAGCTGCCGCCCGGACGCGTGCTGGATTACGGCTTCGGCTGGGGCGACATCGCCTGGGCGGCGGCGAAAACCCATCCCGACATCCATGCGGTCGACGTCGAGCAGCGCCGGGTCGACTTCGCGCGCCAGCAGTACGCGCCGATCCCGTTCGACCGCTGCCGCCCGGACGGCGTCGACTTCGCCGACGCCAGCTTCGACATCGTGCTGTCGATCGTGGTGCTGCCGTTCGTGCCCGATGACGAGGCCTACGTCGCCGAACTGCGCCGCGTGCTGCGACCCGGCGGCCATCTGGTCATCGCCACCAAGACCTCACCCTACCTGCCGCGGGTCTGGCGACGCCTCAGCGGCCAGCGCGAGCGCGACCGGCACCCGACGCCGGGCATCCGCCACCATGACGCCGCCGACGCCGCCGACCTGCTCGGGCGGCACGGATTCCGCATCCTGCAACGACGCGCCTTCTACGATCCGCCCTTCGAGGCGCGGCGCAACCTGGTCGACCTGGTCAACGGCGCGTTCGAAGTGGGCGGTGAAGCCCTGCGCCTCATCGACACCGCACCCTACCCGCTGTTCCTCGCACGTCGCGACTGATCGCCGCTCACGATCAAACACCAAGAATGGCGTAGGGGCGCCCCATGGGCGCGACCTGGTGGCGATGCGGCTCCTGACTCCGCGGGTTGCGGGCATGGCCCGCTCCCACGCTTTCAGCAGGTGGCGCCCGCACGCCAATTACTGCGGCGCAGCGGCTCCACGATCCGACAGCTCCGCATACCAATGCCGCAGGCGCTGCCACAGCATCAGCACCGGCGGCGCGATGCGCAGGTCCGCGCGGCGCTCGGCCGGACGCTGCGTCGCATCGGCATCCGCCTGCGTGGCGGGCGCAGGCGTCGCCGCGCCGGCAGCCTGGCGTGCGACCGCTGCCGCTGGCGTCGCCACTCCATTGGCACTCGCACCACTTCCCGGCGGCGCCAGCGGCGCCGATCCGTTCCGGCGCAGGCGCTGTCCGCCGCCTGCCGCGCTTTCCAGCGCGCCGATGTCGATCCGCGCACCCGGCACGCGTGCGACCTGAGCAGCGATGGCCAGCTTCGCGCGCAGCGGTGGGTCGAACTGCGGCAGCAGCAGCGGCGACGGGAACGGGAACGCGGCGGGACTGGGCGGCTGCGGATTTCCGGCCGACACCAGCGGGCTGTTCGCGGTCGGGCGCAGCTGGAACTGGGCGAGGTTGGTGAACCCCGGATCGCCACCGCGCAGGGTGCCCGTCCACTCGGTCGGCACCAGGGTCGCCGAGGTCTGCACCCAGTTGTTGCTGCCGGCGACCTTGCGCCCGCTGGTCCAGGGCTCGCGGCTGGTCGGCGCGCAGTACGGCGCTTCCACCTCGGACGCCTCGTGCACGCGCAGGACGTTGGGCGCGGCGCCGGTGCCAGTCTGGTAGACGACGTTGTTGTGCATCTCCAGCGATTCCAGCCCCAGCTGCACCAGCACCGCGTTGGCGATGCCGGCGCGATTGAAGATGATCGTGTTGTTGACCATGCGCAGCCGGCCCTGGCTGCGGCCGTTGAGGTCGCCGCCGGCGCGGATCGCGTTGCGCCAGCTGGCGCTGTGCACGATCACGTTGCCGACCATGTCCACGTCTTCGCGGCGCAGCGCCGGCGTCCATCCCGACTGCTGCGTTTCGCAGTCCGGCCCGATCAGCTCCAGCTCCTGGTAGGCCGAGTTCTCGAACCAGTTGTAATGGATCAGCGCGCGCTCATGCCGGTTCTTCAGCAGGTTGCCGCCGTTGCCGTCGTGCACGTAGTTGTAGCGCATCAGGAACACCGATCCCGGATACGCCACCTCGTCGGACTGCATGTAGATCGGGTGCCGGCTCGTGCCCGAACCCGAGTTGAAGATTTCGCTGTATTCGAGCGTGAACGAACCGGAGTTGTTGTCGGCGCCGAGGATGCCGTGCGAGGGGCAGTCGCGGACGATGGTGTCGCGCACGGTCACGTCGTGCGCCTCGCTGAAGATGCACGACAGGCTGCCGCCACGCACGTCGAAGCCTTCGAACACGACGTGGTTGGACTGCTGGAACTTGATCGTGTGGGTGCCGCCGCTCAGCACCGGGCGCGTCGATCCCGTCGAACGGTTCCAGCGGAACGTCACCGGGTTGCCGGCGGCGCCGCGGTCGCCGCTGCGCACGATGATGTTGCCACTGTAGGTGGCGCCACCATCGACCAGGACGATGTCGCCCGGCTCCAGGTCGACGCTGTCGACCAGGGTCGACAGCTGGGTGTACTGCCGGCCCGACGGGCCGACGGTATAGGTCGCCGCCAGTGCGTGCGACGACAGCACCAGGCCGAGGCAGGCGATGGCGGCGGATGACAGGACGCGAGACATGCGGCAACTCCGTATGGACCGGGGACCCCTGTCCTGCCGCCGCGGATGCGACCGGCAAGTCCGCGCCCATTAGACCCCCGACTTCGGCCGGAGCGCCTGAACAGTCCTGAACGCTCGACAATCAGCGCAGGAGATCAGGAACGCGGCCCGACCGCCTTTGCCCCGCAAGTGTGACCGAGGCCCATACGGTGCGCAGGCGCAATCGCTTGCGGCCCGCGAAAACGCTGTCCTCAACCTCCGCGCCGCGGACGCCGCACCGCGCCCGTCCCGGTCCTTGCCTCACCGCCACCTCCTTCCCCCTGCTCGAGGCCTGCAAGGATCGGGCAGTCGGGACGATCGTCTCCTGCGCAGGCATCCACCAGCGCCTCCAGCGTGTCCACCATCTGCCGCAGGCGCTCCATGCGCTCCCGCAGTTCGCCGATGTGGGACTGGGCCAGCCGCCGCACGTCGGCGCTCTGCCGCGAGCGGTCGTTCCACAGTTCGAGCAGGTCCGAGATCTCCGCGATCTGGAAGCCAAGGTCCCGCGCCCTGCGCACGAAGCGGAGCTTGTGGATGTCCGAGTCCGAATAGATCCGGTACCCGGCCTCGCTGCGATCGGCCGGCGGCAGCAGGCCGTTCTGCTCGTAGTAGCGGATCATCTTGGCCGAGACGCCGGATGCCTTCGCAGCCTGTCCGATGTTCATGGCGTTGCCCCTCCGTTCGTGGCAGCCCCGTGCACCGCCGGCGGCTGGAAGCGCCGCAGGCGCAACGCATTGCCGAGCACGAACACGCTCGACAGCGACATCGCGCCGGCGGCGAAGATCGGCGACAGCAGGATACCGAAGGCCGGATACAGCGCGCCGGCCGCGACCGGGATCAGCGCGGTGTTGTAGGCAAACGCCCAGAACAGGTTCTGGCGGATGTTGCGGATGGTCGCCTTCGACAGCGCGATCGCCGTCGGCACGCCCTGCAGGCTGCCCGACACCAGCACCACGTCCGCCGATTCCATCGCCACGTCGGTGCCGGTGCCGATCGCCAGGCCGACGTCGGCTTCGGCCAGCGCCGGCGCGTCGTTGATGCCGTCGCCGACGAAGGCGACGCTGCCGTGGCGCTCGCGCAGGCGCTTGACCGCGTCGACCTTGCCCGCCGGCAACACCTCGGCGACGACCTCGTCGATGCCGAGCTGGTCGGCGATCGCTCGCGCCGTGCGAGCGTTGTCGCCGGTGATCATCGCCACCTTCAGGCCGAGCGCGTGCAGCGCGTCGATCGACGCCTTCGAGCTGGGCTTGATCGGGTCGGACACGGCCACGATGCCGGCCAGGCGCCCGTCGACGGCCGCGTACAGCGGCGACTTGCCTTCGCCGCCCAGGCGCTCGGCGGACCGTGCGAACGGGGCGACGTCCAGACCGAGCTTGCGCATCCAGCGATCCGCACCAACCTCCACGCGCACGCCGTCCACCCGCGCACGCACGCCCATGCCGGTGACCGATTCGAAGTCCGCCAGCGCCGGCAGTTCGATGCCCTCGCCTTGCGCCGCGGAGACGATCGCGCGCGCGATCGGATGCTCCGAACGCGACTCCACCGCGGCCAGCAGGGCCAGCACGCGCGCGCGATCAAAGCCCTCCGCCACCTCCATGTCGGTCAGCACCGGATGGCCTTCGGTCAGGGTGCCAGTCTTGTCCACCGCCACCACCTTTGCGTCCTTGAGCAGCTGCAGGGCCTCGCCCTTGCGGAACAGCACGCCGAGCTCGGCGCCGCGGCCGGTGCCGACCATGATCGAGGTCGGCGTCGCCAGGCCCATCGCGCAGGGGCAGGCGATGATCAGCACCGCCACCGCATTGACCAGGGCGAAACTCAGCGCCGGCGGCGGACCGAAGACCATCCAGATGATGAAGGTCAGCAGCGCCGCCAGCATCACCGCCGGCACGAACCACATCGTGACCCTGTCCACCAGCGCCTGGATCGGCAGCTTGGCGCCCTGCGCCTGTTCGACCAGGCGGATGATCTGCGCCAGCATGGTCTGCGCGCCCACCGCGGTCGCGCGCAGGGTGAAGGCACCAGTCTGGTTGACGGTGCCGCCGACCACTCCGCTGCCCACGGATTTTTCCACCGGCACCGGCTCGCCGGTGATCATCGACTCGTCGACATAGCTGGCGCCCTCGATCACCTCGCCGTCCACCGGCACGCGCTCGCCGGGGCGCACTTCGACCACGTCGCCGGTGGCGACATCGTCGATCGGGATGTCGACGAAGCGACCGTCGCGCTGCACGTGCGCGACCCTGGCCTGCAGGCCGACCAGACGCTGGATCGCCTCCGAGGTGCGGCCCCTGGCGCGCAGCTCCAGGTAGCGTCCCAGCAGCACCAGCACCACGATCACCGCGGCGGCTTCGTAGTAGACGTTGACGGTGCCGGCGGGCAGCAGCTGCGGGAAGAAGGTCGCGACCACCGAATAGCCCCAGGCCGCGGCGGTGCCCACCGCCACCAGCGAATTCATGTCCGGCGCCATCCGCGCCAGCGCCGGGAAGCCCTTGAGATAGAAGCGGCGGCCGGGGATGGCCAGCACCAGCGTGGTCAGCACGAACTGCAGAACCCAGCTGCCCTGCATGCCGATCGTGCGCTCGATCAGCTCGTGCACGCCGGGCACCAGGTGCGCGCCCATCTCCAGCACGAACACCGGCAGCGCCAGCGCCGTGGCCAGCAGCAGGTCGCGCCTGAGCGCGATGCGCTCGGCGTCCTTGCGCTGCGCTGCCGCTTCCTCGTCGGCCGGCGACGCCGCTGCGATCAGCCTGCCGTCGTAGCCGGCGCGGTCGATCGCCGCCAGCAGCGCATCGGCACCGGCGGTCCCGCGCACGGTCGCGCGCTCGGTGGCGAGATTGACGTTGGCCTCGACCACGCCCGGCACGGCCTTGATCTCGCGTTCGACCCGGCCCACGCAAGAGGCGCAGGTCATGCCCTCCACAGCGAGTTCGATGGTCGTCGCAGCCACGTCGTAGCCCGCACGCTCCACAGCCCTGACCAGCGCCGCGCGATCGACGGCAGCGGCAGCCTGGATGTCGGCACGCTCGGTGGCGAGGTTGACCGACACGCCCGCAACGCCGGGCACCTTGCCCAGCGCCGCTTCGACGCGGCCGACGCAGGAGGCGCAGGTCATGCCCTCGATCGGCAGGCTGATCGTGGCGCTGGCTGCGCCTGGACCGCCGAGTTGCGTCTGCGTTGAACCACCCATGCCCGGTGCCTTCTGGATCGGATTGGCGACAGCATGGACCTTGACATTATGGCAAGGTCAAGCCTGCACGACCCCGCAGCCCCGTCCTTGACCTTCCAACGCTGGCGGGGTCCATGCTGGCCGCCGGTCCAACAGGAGACTCGACATGCAGTTCCATATCGACAACATGACCTGCGGCGGCTGCGCCCGCGGCGTGACGCGGGCCGTCCAGTCGGTTGACCCGGAGGCCGTGGTCAAGACCGATCCACCAACCCGCCAGGTCGAGGTGATCTCTTCCCGTCCGACCGAGGCGATCATCGCGGCGCTGACGCAAGCAGGGTTCCAGCCGCGGTAGTCCCGCCCATCTGCTGAAGGAGTGGCGCACCGCATTGCTGCGGCGTTCCGGAAATTCGACGGTGCACAGAGGAAGAAACCGGCCTTGGGCCGGTGCGCCTCACGCAGATGGAAACCGGATACGAAAAACCCCGGATCATCCGGGGTTTCCTGGAACGTCAGCTTGGAGGCCTGGGTCGGAATTGAACCGGCGTACGCGGATTTGCAGTCCGCTGCATAACCACTCTGCCACCAGGCCGGTGACTGTCCCCGGAAAGGAACGATACACGTCCCGGGGCCGCATAAACAAAACCCCGGCGATGCCGGGGCCTGCGTCGAACTGGAGCGGGAAACGAGAC
>DAOMPM010000085.1:0-12647 GCA_035444805.1 Luteimonas sp.
TTAAACTGCCGTTCGGTTTCCGCCCCCTGGTCCATCCCGCAATGCCCCAGCGTCCCCTCCGCGTCCTGACCGGCATCACCACCTCCGGCACGCCGCACCTTGGCAATTACGTCGGCGCCGTGCGCCCGGCGATCGCGGCCAGCCGTGCCGCCGGCACCGAGAGCTTCTACTTCCTCGCCGACCTGCACAGCCTGATCAAGGCGCAGGACCCGGCGCGCACCCAACGTTCGACGCTGGAAATCGCCGCCACCTGGCTGGCCGCGGGCCTGGATCCGGCGAAGGTGTGGTTCTACCGCCAGAGCGACATCCCCGAGATCACCGAGCTGACCTGGTTCCTGACCTGCGTCGCCGGCAAGGGCATCCTCAACCGCGCCCACGCCTACAAGGCCGCAGTGGACCGGAACCGCGCCGAAGGCGAGGACGACGACGCCGGCGTGACTGCGGGCCTGTTCATGTATCCGGTGCTGATGGCCGCCGACATCCTGATCTTCAACGCCGACCAGGTGCCGGTGGGCCGCGACCAGGTGCAGCACATCGAGATGGCGCGCGACTTCGGCCAGCGCTTCAACCACGTTTACGGCCATGACTGGTTCGTGCTGCCCGAAGCGGCGGTCGACGAGCAGGTGGCGACGCTGCCGGGCCTGGACGGGCGCAAGATGAGCAAGAGCTACGGCAACACGATCCCGCTGTTCGTGCCGCCGGCGGCGCTGAAGAAGCTGGTCTTCTCGATCGTCACCGACTCGCGCGCGCCGGGCGAAGCGAAGGACACGGCGGGTTCGGCGCTGTTCCAGCTCTACCAGGCCTTTGCCAGCGGCGAGGAGACCGCCGCCTTCGCGCAGGCCTACGCCGACGGCATCGGCTGGGGCGACGCCAAGCAGCGGCTGTTCGACCTGGTCGAGCGCGAGGTCGCGCCGCTGCGCGAGCGCTACGAGGCGCTGGTGGCGCGTCCGGACGAGATCGAGGACACGCTGCGAGATGGCGCGAAGCGACTCCGCGAGCGCTACGCGATCCCGATGCTGGCACAGCTGCGCGAGGCGGTCGGTTTGCGCGACCTGTCGCAGGTGAGGCTGGGCGCGGTGGAGGTCGACGCGATCGTGGAGGCGCCGCCGCTGGCGGTGTTCAAGCAGTACCGCGAGGCCGACGGCCGCTTCTATTTCAAGCTGGTCGAGGGCGAGCGCGTGCTGCTGCAGAGCGTGGCCTTCGACGCACCGCGCGACGCCGGACAGGCGATCGCAGCGCTGCGCCGTGGTGCGCTGGCGCTGGCCGACGCGCCGGCTGCGCTTGCCGAGGGCGTGGTCGAGGCCGACGTGCGCGCCGCGCTCGAAGCGCTGGCCGCCGCCGATGCGGACAAGGCTGCGGCGAAGGAGCAGGCATGAACCCGCTGGTCGAACTCAACCTGACCCTGATCCTGTTCCTGCCCTGGTTCCTGATCCTCGGCGGCCTGTACCTCGCGTTTCCGCGCAAGCCGCGCAACGCAGCGCGCCTGCTGTACGACCTGGCGGCGCTGGCGCTGTCGGTCGCCGTCTTCCTGTGGAGCGTGCACTGGTCGATGGCGAACGCCGGCGGCGGGCACGGCAAGCTGTGGCCACACATCCTGGCCACGGCGCTGGGCTATGGCGTGTTCCTCGCGGCGTTGGCGATCTCGGCCGCGGTGCGGCACCTGCTGTTCCGGCCGAAGGCCTGATCGGTCCAGAAAATGTCATCTCGAACACAGTGAGAGATCTCCGCTCCTGAAGCAGATCTCTCACTGCGATCGAGATGACAGGCTGGTGTGGTTTGGATGACAGGCCAGGCGTCGACCAAAGCCGGATCGACCGCGCCGGCCACTTCGGCCACACTGCGGGCAATCAACGCAAGCGAGGACGGGGCCATGTCTGCCCACGGCAACACCAGCATCACCACCATCGATACCGGCTACATCCGGTCGAACCTGTGCGCGGCCTACCTCGTGCACGGCGACGGCGGCCGCGCGGCGCTGGTCGACTGCGGCACCGCGGCCACCGCGCCGCGCGTGCTCGATGCGATCGACGCCGCCGGCGTGGCGCGCGAGGCGGTCGACTGGCTGATGGTCACCCACGTCCACCTCGACCATGCCGGCGGCGCCGGTCCGCTGATGCGCGCGCTGCCCAATGCACGGCTGGTGGTGCATCCGCGCGGCGCGCAGCACATGATCGATCCGGCGAAGCTGATCATCGGCGCGAAGATGGTGTATGGCGATGCCATGTTCGCCCGCGACCACGCCGGCATGCTGCCGGTGGACGAGGCGCGGGTGGTGATCGCCGACGACGACCACGTGGTCGACCTCGCCGGCCGTCCGCTGCTGTGCGCCGACACGCCCGGGCACGCGCTGCACCACTACAGCGTGTGGGACGCGGCGACCCGCGGCTGGATCGCCGGCGATGCCTTCGGCCTGTCCTACCGCGAGTTCGACAACGACAACGGTGCGTTCGCGCTGCCGACCACCTCGCCGGTGCAGTTCGATCCGGAGCAGATGAAGGCCTCGATCGACCGGCTGCTGGAGCAGAACCCGGCCGCGATCCGCATCGCCCACTACGGCGTGGTCACCGAATGCGCACGCATCGCCGAGGACCTGGTCGGGCAGGTCGACGAGATGGTGGCGATCGCGCTGGCCGCGGGCGGGCGCGAGGACCGCCACGCGCGCATCGTCGACGACCTGATCGCGCTCTGCGTCGATCGTGCCGCGCGGCATGGCGTTGCGGAACCCGAACGCATGGTGTCCGAGGTGCTCGGCGGCGACATCGAGATCAATGCCCAGGGCTTGTGCGCCTGGCTCGACCGCCTGGCGAAGGCGCGCTGACACCGCGCACGCTTGTGTAGGAGCGCCCCATGGGCGCGACCCGCGCAGCCCTGACTCCGGTCACTCGCGGTCGCGGGCATGGCCCGCTCCTACACGCAATGTCGGCTTCAGCCCCAGGCGTTGGCTTCACCGCGCGGCGCGCCTGCGTTCATCGGTACCACGCAGAAGCGGTGGCCGGTCGGCGCTTCCATGACCCACCAGCGGTTGCGCACCTGCTGCACGCGCTTCGCGCCCAGTGCCTCGAGCCGGCGCACTTCGGCCTCGATGTCGTCGGTCTCGATGTCGAGGTGCACGCGCGACGGATGCGCGACCTTCTGCACCTCGATGTGCAGGCCGCCCGGTCCCGGTTCGAACTTGTCGTAGATGCCGAGGCCGCCGTCGTCGGGATCGGTGACCGCGAGGCCGAGTGCCGCGCCCCAGAAGGCCGATGCCGCGGGCAGGTCGTCGACCTGGCTGTCGATGATGAAGCCGGCAAGGCGGCTGCGGTGGGCCATGGCGGGATCTCCGGAGTGTGGCGCGGCTGCCGGCTTACTGCGCCAGGGCGAGGTCGTCGAGCATCGCCTTGAGGAAGCGCGCGGCCTCGCCGCCGGTGCAGGCGCGATGATCGAAGGTCAGCGACAGCGGGATCACCCGGTGCGATTCGAAGCCGCCGACCACCGGCGTAATCTGCTCGCGGCCCCGGCCGGCGGCGATGATCGCCACGCACGGCGGCACCACCACCGGCGTCGCATAGCGGCCGGCGAACATGCCGAAGTTCGACAGCGAAATGGTGTAGCCGCTGAGTTCGGAGGCGGGGATGCTGCGGTCCTCGACCTGTGCCCGCAGCCGTCCCAGGCCCTCGCGCACGCCGCGCGCATCGAGCAGGTCGGCATTGCGCAGCGCCGGCACGAACAGGCCGTCGGGCGTGTCGACCGCGATGCCGAGGTCGACCTGCGGATGCAGGGTGCGCACGAGCTTGTCGCCGTCGAACCAGGCGTTCAGCGCGGGCACCACCTTCGCCGCGGCGCAGATCGCGCGGACCAGGCGCGCGGTCATGTCGTTGCCGGGTTGCCAGGCGTCGATGTCGGCATCGTCGACCAGGGTGGTCGGCACCACCTTCGCGTGCGCGTCGGCCATCACCCGCGCCATGTTGCGGCGCACGCCCTTGAGCTGTTCGGGCTGGCCGCTGGCGCTGACCGTGGGCGGCTGGGTGCGCATGGGTTTGCCGCTTGCGGACAGCGGCGTGCGTGCACGCTCCCGTAGGAGCGCGCCATGCGCGCGACCGGTGGCGGCAGGTGCATGATCGCTGGCGGCAGGCGCCTGGTCGCGGGCATGGCCCGCTCCTACAGCGGCTTCCATGCTCGCGCTGCCGTCCGTGGCGGCACGCTTCACGTCGGCCATCGTCACCACGCCGTCGGCGCCGCTGCCGCGCACGCGCGACAAGTCCACTTTCAGCTTGCGCGCGAGCGCGCGCACCGCCGGCATCGCCTTGACGCCGCCGATCGACAGCGCCGCTTCGGCATGCACCGCGTCGGATGCCTGCATCGCACCGACCACGGTGCCGCTGTCGGCGCGTTCGGTGTCGCTTTGACCGGTTGCGCCAGCGTCGCTCGGAGCGGGCACGTGATCATCCGGCGCCGGGTCCTGCGCAGCCGCGTCCTTGCCGGCGGGCGCCCGCGCGCCGTGGTGATGCCCGGTGTCCTGCCCCTCCGCGCGCTGCGGCAGCGAAGGATCGAGTTCGAACTCGGCCAGCATCGCGCCGGTGACGATCACGTCGCCGGCCGCGCCGGCCAGCCGCAGCACCTTGCCCGAGACCGGCGAGGGCACGTCGACCACCGCCTTCGCCGTTTCCATCGACACCAGGTGGTCGTCGAGGTGGACGGTGTCGCCGACCTTGACGTGCCACTCGACGATGGTGGCGTCGGGCAGGCCTTCGCCGAGGTCCGGGAGCAGGAAGGTCTTGGTGTTTGCCATTGGCACGATGTTCCGGATCAGTTGGTAGTTGGTGGTTGGCGGATGGTGAGGCGGCCGGCGGATTTTCCACCAACCACGAACGACCAACCACCAACCCGCTCCTCAGCTCGTCGCCAGCGTCCGCTTCGCCGCCGCGACGATCTGCTCCACCGCCGGCATGTACTTCATCTCCAGCCGGAACAGCGGCATGTGGGCATCGAACCCGGTGACGCGCTCGACCGGCGCGACCAGGTCGTACATCGACTGCTCGGCCAGGCGCGCGGCGATCTCGGCGCCGAAGCCTGCGGTGCGCGGGGCCTCGTGCACGATCACGCAGCGCCCGGTCTTGGCCACCGACTCGGCGATGGTGGCGAAGTCCAGCGGCTTGAGCGTGGCGACGTCGATCACTTCGGCGCTGATGCCCTCGGCCGCCAACTGCTCGGCCGCCTCCAGTGTCTCCTTGACCTGCGCGCCCCAGGTGACCAGGGTGACGTCGCCACCGTCGCGCAGCACGTAGCACACGTCCAGCGGCAGTGCCTCGCCGTCGTCGGGCACGAGCTCCTTGTATTGGCGGTAGATGCGCTTGGGTTCGTAGTAGATCACCGGGTCCGGTTCGCGGATCGCGGCCAGCAGCAGGCCGTAGGCGCGCGCCGGCGAGGACGGCAGCACCACGCGCAGGCCGGGGACGTTTGTGAACAGGGCCTCGTTGGCCTCGCTGTGGTGCTCGGGTGCGCGGATGCCGCCGCCCCAGGGCACGCGCAGCACCATCGGGCAGGTCAGGCGGCCGCGGGTGCGGGTGCGGAAGCGCGCCGCGTGGCAGATGATGTGGTCGAGCATCGGATAGACGAAGCCGTCGAACTGCGCCTCGGCCACCGGCTTCATGCCCATCGCCGCCATGCCGACGGTGAGGCCGGCGATGGTGGTCTCGTCGAGCGGCGTGTCGAGCACGCGCATCGGTCCGAACTGCGCCTGCAGGCCGGCGGTGGCGCGGAACACGCCACCATTGACGCCGACGTCCTCGCCGAGCACGACCACGGACTCGTCGTTGCGCATCTCATGCGCGAGCGCCTGGGTGACGGCCTCGATCAGGGTGATCGGCTTCGCCGTCCCGGCATCGGCGGCAGGCCGCGCGTCCTTGTCGACGGCGGCCTTCATGCGCGCCCCTCGCGCGCCAGCAGCTGCGCGCGCTGGTCGAGGATGTCCGGCGGCAGGTCGGCGTAGAGGAAGTCGAACATCGTTTCCGGTGGCTGCGTCTTCGTTTCGAGGTAGGCATTGATCTCGACGTCGACCAGGCGCGTGCACTCGGCGATCCAGTCCTTCTCCTGCGCCTCGTCCCAAAGGCCCTGCGCAGTCAGCCAGCTGCGCAGTCGCGTCATCGGGTCGCGCGTCCAGGCCTCCTTGACCTCGGCATCGTCGCGGTAGCGGCGGGCGTCGTCGGCGGTGGTGTGGTCGTGCAGGCGGTAGGTGAGGAACTCGATCACGCTGCCGCCTTCGCCGCTGCGTGCGCGCACCATCGCGCGGCGCATGCCTTCGAGCACCGCGAACAGGTCGTTGCCGTCCACCTGCAGGCAGTGCAGGCCGCCGGCCAGGCCCTTCTGCGCCAGCGTCTGCGCGCCGGTCTGGGCGCTGCGCGGCACCGAGATCGCCCAGCCGTTGTTGATGATGCACTGGACGAAGGGCAGGGTGTAGGCGCCGGCGGCGTTGATCGCGGCGTAGGTGTCGGTCTTGGAGCTGCCGCCGTCGCCGCAGCAGGTGACGGCCACGCGCTGCTCACCGCGCAACTTGAACGCCAGCGCCGCGCCGGCGGCGTGCAGGCACTGGGTCGCGATCGGCACCGCCCACGGGAAGTCGTGGCGTGCGGGCTCGTTGACGTAGTCGTTGCCGCGCTCGTCGCCGCCCCAGTACATCAGGATCTCGCGCAGCTGCACCCCGCGCAGGATCTGCGCGCCGTACTCGCGGTAGCTCGGCGCCAGCACGTCCTCCGGCCGCATCGCCGCGCCGATGCCGACCTGGGTGGCCTCGTGGCCGAGGCAGGGCGCGTAGGTGCCGAGCTTGCCGGTGCGCTGCAGCGCCACCGCCTTGCCGTCGAAGGTGCGCAGGAACAGCATCTGCCGGAACAGCGCCAGGATCTCTTCCTTCGGCGGCGCGTCCGCCGGCAGCTCGACGACCAGCCGTCCGTCCGGGTCGAGGTACTGCAGGAACTCGATTTCGAAACTCGCGGCAACCCGCATGCATGCCATCCGGTCGCTGTCGGATGGAGGATGATAAGGTTTCTCGCGTAAGGATCCGTTGCGCATTGCGTCATTGGACGCGCCTGCCGAACGGCTGTTGTAGGAGCGGGCCATGCCCGCGACCCGTTGTTCCCGGCGCTGCGGAAAGTTGGATCGCGCCCATGGGGCGCTCCTACGACAGCAGTTCCGGAGCGCGCCATGCGCGCGACCGGGTTCGAAAGCCCGGTCGCGGCTGTGGACCGCTTCTACGCCATCACGGCGTCCAGCTTGCGCGCACCGACACGTTGCGGAACGCGCGCACTCCGACCAGCTTGACGAACCATGTGCCAGGCGCAGGCGTGGCGACCGCGATCGTCTCGTTGTTGCCGGGCCGCTGCGAGCGACCGTCGAAGTCGGTGATGGTCGGGATGCGGTCGCGGGCCACGAGCAAGGTGACGTCGCCGCTGCCGCCGTAGCTGAGCACGCGCAGGTTGCGCGCGCCTTGCGGTACCTCGATGCGGAACACCACTTCCCCGCCGGCATCGCCTTCGTGGCCACCGACCGGCACGCCGTTCTCCAGTTCCGGCACGCCGGCGTGCGGATCCTCGACCAGCACCGCGGCACTGGCGTCATTGTTCTCCGGATCCGGATCCTCGGTCTGTGCCGTGGCCGCGGCGGTCAGCGTGATATGCGTGCCCTCCAGCGGCGCGGGCGCGGTGGCGGTCAGCGCGAACACCGCCTCGTCGTTCGCCGCCAGCGTGTCGGCGCTGCAGGCGAGGGTGGTGGTGCCCGCGGCGGCGACCGGCGCATCGCAGCTCCAGCCGGCGGGCGCGGCGATCGCGGCGTCGGCCAGTTCGGCGTCGAACACGAAGCCCGCGCCCGGATGGTCGGCGTCGTCGGGACCGGCGTTCGCGACCACGGTGGAGAACGCCATCGCGTCTCCGGGCGCGACCGTCGCCGCCAGCGCTTCCACTTCGGCCGAGAGGTCGGCGAAGCGCACCGCCGCCAGCCGCACCAGCAACACGCTCGGGTCGTGGTCGGACAGCCGCGAGGGCGTGTCGTTCTCGTTGCGCGCGGTTTCCGGGAAGTCGGCGGCGATCCGCGCGTGGCTCAGTTCGATGCCCGCGACCAGCGGCGATTCGACCAGGGCATCGTTGACCAGCACATGGTCGAGCGACTGCGCCTGGTAGTCGAACACGAACGAGTAGCGCTCGCCCGGCTCGGCGAGCAGGGTGAGGTTGTACAGGTTCGGCTCGACCCGGTCGACGCCGTCGCCGTCCACCGCGGTCTCGCTGTCGGGCGAGGGCAGGCCGGTGACCGTGCCCATCGCGTCGACCAGGCCGTCGTTGAACTCGAAGGCGTTGAAGTCGCCCATCACGATCAGGTTGCGGGTCGGGTCGTCGACCTGCATGCCGTTGACCAGCTCGGCGAGGAAGTCCGCCTGCGCCTGGCGCTTGGCGCGCACGCGCTGGCCCTGGGTCAGCCAGCCGCTGCTGCCGCTGCTGTCGTCGTCGACGTTGTTGAGCGAACGCTGGTGCACGACGATCGCGGTGAACGGATAGCTGCGCCCGTCGGCGAAGTGCACCACGCCGTCGAGCGACAGCGGTGGGCGGTCGTTGAGCAGGCTGCTGCTGCCGTCGGGATTGACGAGCACGGCGCTGGCGCCTTGCTGGGCTACTTCCAGCACCTCGACGCGAGGGGTGCCGGCGGCGACCTCCACGCCCTTGACCAGGAAGCCGACGTCGATGCCGCCGACATCGTTGCCCTCGAGCAGGTGCGCGCCGTAGCCCGGGTCCGGATCGCCGGCGGCAACTGCGTCGGCGTTGATGCGCGCGGCCAGCGCCTGCAGGGTGGACAGGTTCTCGACCTCGGTCAGGCCGAGCACGTCCGGCGCGTGCAGGTAGCCGCGGATCGCGAGCGAGGCCTTGGCCAGCCTGCGCTCGAAGGCCGCGGCGCTCAGCACCGGCTCGCCGATCGCCGGGTCGTTGACGTCGTCGAAGAAGCGCTCGAGGTTCCAGGTGGCGAAGGTGGCGTCGTCGCCGGTCGGCAGGCGCGAGGGCCGCGGCAGGCCGGTGGCGCTGCAGTCGACGGTGAGCGCGCCTTCGGGATGGATCGTGTAGCGGCGGAAGGTGTAGTCGAGCGGTCCGACCAGGCTGCCGTCGGTGATCACGCAGCCGGCGGCGACGTTCGCGGCCGGTGCGCCGATGGTGGTGCTGTTGACCGCGATCAGCTCCGGGTTGAAGTCCCAGCGCGGGATGTTGGTGGCGCTGCTGCCCAGCGGGTCGGGGTTCGGCACCGGGATGCCCGGCTCGCGGAACGGACGCGCGGTGCCGGTGGCCACGACCGCGAAGCGGCCGTTGCTGGTGGCCGTCGCCTGGCCCTCGTTGACGTTGCCGCCGGTGGGCGCGACCACGGTCGCGCTCGGCACCACCACGCGCATGCCTTCGAGGTGTTCGAGCTGGTCGAGGCCGTCGCTGGCGTTGGGCAGGCCGACGGTGAGCGCGACCGGTGCCGGCAGGGCGTGGCCGCCGGACAGCGCGGTGACGCTGGCGTTGATGATCTCGGTCAGCGGCAGCTGGTGCGGATCGGCGGCGGGGATGAACTCGGTCACCGTGCCCTGCACCAGCACGCGGTTGCCGACCGCCGCGGACGCCGGCGGCGTGGTCGAGGTGAACACGAAGATGCCTTCGGAGGTCGCCGGGTTGCCGTCGTCCTCGCCGTCGGCGGTCTGCAGGAAGAAGCCGTTGTTCTTGCGGGCGGTGACGATGCCGGTGGTGGCGACCGACAGGCCGTTGTAGGGCGAGACCTGGCCGCTGCCCTGGATCGCGGAGATGGCGACGGTGGCGATGTCGTCGTTGAGGATCGTGCCCACGCCCTGGGCATCGGCGATCTCGGCGCCGATGGCGTTGGCGAGGTTGACGAAGAAGGTCTCGTCGGGCTCGGTGACGGTGTCGCCGATCACCTCGACGCTGATCGTCACCGAACTCGCGCCCTCGGCAATCGTCGCGGTGCCGCCGGCGGCGACGTAGTCCTCGCCCGCGGTGGCGGTGTCGTCGGCGGTGGCCCAGTCGACGCTGACGCCGCCTCCGCCGGCGGGCTGGTTGAGGCCGATGGTGAAGAAGAACGGCGTGGTCCCGGCGTCGCCCTCGGCGGCGCTGGTGTCGCTGATGCTGGCGTAGACGGTGCCGCCGCCAGCGCAGGGATTGGGGATCGACGCGGTGTTGCGCGGCGCCGGTGCGCCGGCGCTGAAGTCGGCGGCGTTGTGGTCGCTGTCGCTGCAGCCGTTGTCGGCGCGCAGCGCCGCGGTACTGTTGCTCAGGCCGGGCGCGGCGCCCGCGCCCTCGAAGAAGTTGGCGTTGCCGAAGCCGACGAGGTCGACGATCAGCGCCAGCTGCGCCGGCGTGCACGGCGTGCTGCCGCCGTTGCAGCCGAGGCTGGTGGTGGAAGCGACCAGCGCGACCTTGCCGGCGCTGCCGGACATGTTGATCGTGCCGGTGGCGTCGGGCGCGGGCAGCGGGCCGCCGTTGGCGCCGGTGGCGAGCGCGACCAGGAAGTACTGGCCCGGCTGCAGCGTGGTCGCCGGCAGCACCACGATCTGGCCACTGCCGGCGCCGAGGTTGCCGGTGCCGGTGGCGCTGGCGTACTGCACCGACAGCCCAGACAGCGAGACCGACTCGCCGCCGCGGTTGAACAGTTCGACGAAGTCCTGGTTGAAGGGTGCGCCGCTGTTGCCGCCGCCGCCGTAGACTTGGCTGACCACGACTTGCGCTTGCGCCGATGCCGCGAAAATGCCGGCGCAAAGGACGAGGGCCGGCAACAGCCGGCGGACGAGCCGAATGCCCACTGCACGCTCCTTGTTGTATCCGTCCCATCCGGAACGGGTGGCCGGCCCCCCTGGCAGGGGCCGATTGTGCACGGTTCCGGTGTCGGTTGCATGACGGGGGCGGCGGTCGATGCGCTACCCTGCGCGCATGGCCATCGACCAGAACGAACGCCCGCTCGAGGACGGCATCCACCTCGACCTCGACGGAAGAATCACTTACGGCGGATACCTTAGGCTCGACCAGCTGTTGACGGCGCAGCAGCCGCTGTCCGACCCGCCGCACCACGACGAGATGCTGTTCATCGTCCAGCACCAGGTCTCGGAGCTGTGGCTGAAGCTGATGATCCACGAGCTCGGCGCGGCGATCGGCTTCCTGCGTCGCGACCAGGTCTGGCAATGCCAGAAGGTGATCGCGCGCTGCAAGCAGGTGCTGCGCCAGCTGACCGAGCAGTGGTCGGTGCTGGAGACGCTCACGCCCTCGGAGTACATGGAGTTCCGCGACGTGCTGGGGCCGTCGTCGGGCTTCCAGTCGCTGCAGTACCGCACGGTCGAGTTCCTGATGGGCAACAAGAACGCGGCGATGCTCAAGGTGTTCGCGCACGATCCGGCCGGACAGGCGGAACTGCGCGCGGTGCTGGAGGCGCCGGGCCTGTACGACGAGTTCCTGATGTACCTCGCGCGCTGGGACCACGCCGTGCCGGAACGACACCTCGCGCGCGACTGGTCGAAGCCGCACGTGCGCGACGAGGCGCTGCTGCCGGTGTTCGAGGCGATCTACGAGAATACCGATGCCTTCTGGCGCGAATATGCGCTGTGCGAGGACCTGGTGGACCTGGAGTCGCAGTTCCAGCTGTGGCGCTTCCGCCACATGCGCACGGTGATGCGCATCATCGGCTTCAAGCGCGGCACCGGCGGCTCGTCCGGCGTCGGTTTCCTCAAACAGGCGCTGGAGCTGACCTTCTTCCCGGAACTGTTCGACGTGCGCACGCGGATCGGCCCGGGGCGCTGACGGCGGGCGGAGCGCAGGGGCATGTCGCCATCGCTTCCGGCCTGGAGCCAGTGGCTGGCCGCCGTAGTGGCTGCGACGGTGCTGGTCGTGACGGCGAAGCCCGCGCTCGCGGAGTGGCGACGGCGCGGGGAGAACGCGACCGTGCAGGTGCTGGTGCTCGGCACGCTGGCGCTGGCGGCGATGCGCTGGTTCAACACCGCCGCGCTGCAGGGCGTGATGCTGCACTTCCTCGGTGCCACGATCGCGACCCTGGTGTTCGGCACTGCGACCGCGTGCTGGGTGATGGCGCTGGTGAGCCTGGGTGGCGTGCTGCAGGGCGCGGCCTGGCAGGGCTGGGCGCCGGACTTCCTGGTCACCGGCGCGCTGCCGGTGGCGGTGACCGCGCTGGCCTCGTGGACCGCGCGCAACTGGGCGCCGCGCAACATCTTCACCTACGTGATGCTCAACGCCTTCGGCGGCGGGGCACTGGCGATGGCGTCGTCGATGCTGACCAAGGCGCTGGTGGCGTGGTGGGCAGGCGCCAGGACCGTCGCCGCCTATCTGGCCGCGACGCCGCTGCTGATGTTCGCCGAGGCCTTCTTCGCCGGCACGGTGATGGTGCTGGTGGTCGTGTACCGGCCGCACTGGTGCCGGGATTTCGACGACAAGGCCTATCTGTGGCCGCAGCAAAGGATGTAGCGGCCCGCTTCGCAGGACCGCGTGCAAGGAAAAATGGTTCTTCTCCCAAACGAGGGGAGAAGCTGCTCGTGGTTGGAGAACGTCGCTCACTGCCCGCTTCGGAGGGACGCCGCGCCCTGTCAGCCGGGGATCGCTCTTCGCTCGATCAGGGCATCCTGCCCTGACTCGCGCGCAAAA
>DAOMPM010000086.1:0-12621 GCA_035444805.1 Luteimonas sp.
ACGCTGCCCTGGCCGACTGCGAGGATGCCGCCCATGCCCAGCTTCTGCATCGCCGACACGTCGAGCACTTCGATCCGGATCGGCAGGCCGGAGGCGGCAGCGCGCGCGCGCGTGACGAACTCCTCCGGCCACAGCGCATTGGCCGGCTCGGTGGACAGGTCGCGCGCGAACGCGATCGCATCGGCCACCGGCTTCCATTGCGTCGTGTAGGCCGCACCCGCGCCTGCGCCCGCCGCGGTCCGGATCACCAGCTCGCCCTTGCTCGCCGGCGCCTCGTCCTCGTCGCCGGGCTTCTTCGAGCGGTACTTGTCGAAGCTGTACTGGCCGATCGCGGCACCGAACGCAAGACGCGAAGCGGCATCGGCGCCGTCGCCATCCCACACCAGATCCACACGCGGCGCGCGGCTCTTCGCGAACGCCTGGGCCACGCGCCCGCCGATGTCCTCCAGCTTGTCCGGCGCCGGCGCGTCCTTGCCGGTGCCGAGCACCAGCAGGCGCTCGTAGCCGCCGAAGCCGCGCAGGTCGAGCGTGCTGTCGGCCTTGCCCTTGAAGCTTTCCGCCTGGGCCGTGCGCCGCAGGGCACCACCGGTGCGCGCGTCGATCGCGTCGAAGCTGCCGCCTTCGGGCAGGCCTTCGGCCACCGCGATGGCGACCGTGCCGGTCTCGGGCAGCGCATGCGCGTCGAACGACAGGCTGCGCTGCGCCTGCGCGGCCAACGGCCAGGTGGCGACGGACAGGAGCAGGGAAAACATAAGCGCAGCGATGGTTCTGGACATCAAGGTGCCCCGGAGGATCGGCAGGAAAGGGAGTGGATCGCACGACCGGCAACCCTGCCCGACCATACCCCGCGGGCCACCCCCGCGGGGTATGCCGAAAGTCATGCGTGCGGGGCGACTTTCCGCCCGAAGCGCGTGGCCAGCAGCATCAGCACCGCGCCGACCGCCATCGCGATCGCCACGTCGCGCAGCTCCTGCGGCTTCGCGTGCAGCACCAGCCAGGCGATCACCAGCAGCGCGGTCGCGGCCACCCACGGCCCGCCGGGCACGGTGAACATCGCCGGCGCCAGGCCGGCACCTTCGCGCCGGCGCAGCACCGGCACCGCGATGCAGGTGGCGGCATAGGCCAGCAGGCGCGTGATCGTGCTCAGCGCGACCGCGGTCAGGAAGGATCCGGACAGCGTCAGCGCGAGCATGCAGGCCGCGGTCAGCACGATCGCCCAGTGCGGTGTGCGGTAACGGGCATGGGTGCGCGCGAACACGGCCGGCAGCTGCCGCTGTTCGGCCATCGCATAGAGGATCCGCGGCGCCGCCAGCACCAGGCCGTTGAGCGTGCCCGTGATCGACACCACCGCGCCGAACACGATCACGCCCGCGCCGAAGTTGCCGGCGAAGCGTCCGGCGGCGTCGGCCAGCGGCGTGGTCGAGGTCGCCAGCTCCGGCAGCGTGCCGATCGACACGAACTGGATCAGCAGGTACAGCGGCACGACCACCGCCATCGCCACCAGGATCGCGAACGGCAGCGTGCGCCGCGGGTCGCGCACCTCGCCCGCAGGCACGGTCGCGGTCTCGAAGCCGGTGAAGGCGAACACCAGCAGCAGCACCGCGGTCGAGAAATCGCCGGTCGAGGGCGTGGACGTGGGCACGTAGCGCGCCGGCTCGACGAAGAACAGGCCGACTGCGACGAACAGCAGCAGCGGCACCAGCTTGCCGACCGTGAACACGTTGGCGACGATCGCCGCCATGCGCACGCCGCGGATGTTGACCGCGGTGATCAGCAGCGTCACCAGCGTGGCCACGGCCACGCGTCCGGTCGTCGACGCCAGCGCCGGGAACGGATGCGCGAGATAGTCGATCAGCAGGTTGCACAATGCGGCGAACGCAGTCACCCGCGTCAGCCACACCAGCCAGCCCACCTAGAAGCCCGCGGCCGGCCCGAACGCGGTGCGCGCGTACAGGTACGGCCCGCCGGTGCCCTCGAAGCGGCTGCCGACTTCGGCGAAGCACAGCACCACCAGCAGCACCAGCGCGGCGCAGGCGAGGTAGGCCAGCAGCGCGTACGGCCCCAGCAGCTCGTGCACGCGCGAGGGCAGTCCGAAGATGCCGGCACCGACCACCGCATTGATGAACAGCGCGACCATGCTGCCGCGGCCGATTCCGCGGACGAGCTCGCCGCGCGCGGCCACCATCGATCAGCGTCCGATCAGGATCATGGGCAGCGCCATCAGCCCCAGCAGCAGCATGATCGCGAGGATGGTCAGCGCCACCCGCAGCGGCTGGGCGCGGACGATATCCATGAAGGTGTCCGCGGTGCCGTCGCGCTCGGCCTGCGCCTGTTCGGCGCGCACCCGGATCGCGCGTTCGCGCTGGTAGTCGGCCATCAGCCGCTTCGCCTCGGGCACGTCGCCGTCCTCGCGCACCCAGATGCCGCCCATCGAGATGCCGAACAGGCTCGGCCGGGTTTCGTAGTAATCGATGCGCGCCGCATCGAGGAAGGCACGGACATCGTCAGCCTCGTCGTCGGGCACGTGGCGCAGGTTGAGCAGCAGTTTCGCCATCGCATGATCATAGTAGGAGCGCCCCATGGGCGCGACGACTTTCCATCCGGATCGCAACGGCGCGCGGTCGCGGGCATGGCCCGCTCCTACCGCTTGGTGGTGATCACCCTTCGCAGATTGGCCCGTGCCTGCGCGTCGAAGCGCTCGTGGAAGAACCCGCTGAGGTAGATCCTGGGCTTGCCCAGCAGCGCCTTGAGGAAGCGGCGGCGGTTGCTGCGGAACAGCCAGCCCGGCACGTGGCTGCGGTATTCGGCCGCGATCGCGCGGTCGTAGGCGTCGAAGGCCGCGGGCTCGGCGCCGAGGATGGCCATGTCGCAGTCGAGGAAATGGCGGATGTCGTCGTCGAGCGCACTGGCGCCGAAATCCTGCGGTGCGAACTGGCCGTGGCGCGCGGTCAGCTCGATCAGCGCGGCCACGCGCGCCGCATCGATGTCGGCATCAGGCAGCCAGCGCGCGATCTCGTCGAGCGCGAACCGTGCCGAACGCGCCTCGTTGTCGCTGCGCCCCGGCTCGTAGACCGCGTCGTGGTACAGCACCGCCAGTCGCACCTCGCAAGGCTGCGCCCAGCCCGGCCCGGCGGCAACGGCGTCGTAGTGGCGCAGCACCTCGCGGACGTGGCCGAAGTCGTGGTAGGCGCGTACCGGCACTGCATACGAAGCCTCCAGTGCCTCCAGTTGCCCGCGCGGCAGTTCCGGCAGGCTCACGCCGACTGCCACGGCCGCACCACCAGCGCCGCGCCCACGATCACCAGCAGCGCGCCGAGGATCCGCATGAAGTCCACCGGCCGCTGCGCGCCGAGCACGCCGAAGTGGTCGAGCGCCAGCGAGGCCACCACCTGGCCGAGCACGACCAGGCAGATCAGCGCGCCCGCGCCCAGCTTCGGCACCAGCAAGGTGGCCGCGAACACGAAGGCCGCGCCGATCGCGCCTCCGATCCAGATCCAGGCCGGCAGCGCCGCGACCGGCTGCGCCGGCAGCAGCGGCGTACGCGTGGCCAGCAGCATCAGGCCCAGCAGGCAGGTGCCGACGAGGAAGGACACGAACGAGGCATACAGCGCGCCATGCGTCAGCGCGCCCAGGCGCGCGTTGATCAGCGCCTGCAGCGGCAGCAGCGCGCCGATGCCCACGGCGAACAGGATGCCGATCGATGTCCAGGCCTTCACGTGACGCCCCGTGCGGGAATGGCGACAGTCTAGCCCTACGGCACTTCCGCTCGTCATCCCCGTACAGGCGGGGACCCAGTGTCTTCTGACTCACGGACCAACGATGCAAGACGCTGGGTCCCCGCCTGCGCGGGGATGACGGCGTCGTGAGGTCGGGCAGCGCACGAATTGGGAAGCTTCTCCCGCTCAGCGCGCGGACGCGTCCGGCTTCACCGCCAGCAGCGCCAGCAGGGTCAGCACGCCCGCCGCGGAGAGGTACCAGCCCACCGCCGCCAGGCCGTGCTCCTCGGCCAGCCGGGTGGCGATGTAGGGCGCGGGCGAGGCGCCGAGGATGCCGGCCATGTTGAAGGCCAGCGACGCGCCGGTGTAGCGCACCGCGGTCGGGAACATCTCCGCGAGGATCGTGCCACAGGGTCCGTAGGTCAGCCCCATCGCGCCCAGGCCAATGGCAAGGAAGGCAAGCACGCCCAGGGGGGTGCCCGATTCAAGCAGCGGCGCGAACACGAAGCCGAAGGCGATGATCAGCAACGTCGCGGTGATCATCGCGTTGCGTCGCCCGAAGCGGTCCGCGTACAGCGCCGCCAGCGGGATCGTGAACGCGAAGAACAGCACGCCCAGCATCTGCAGCAGCAGGAAATGCTCGCGCGAGTAGCCGAGCTTCGACGTACCCCAGCTCAGCGCGAACACCGTCATCAGGTAGAACAGCACGAAGGTCGCCACCAGCGCGAGCGTGCCGGCCAGCAGCCGCCCGGGATGGTCGCGCACCACGACCAGCATCGGCAGCCGCACCCGCTCCTCGCGCTCCAGCGCGCGGCGGAAATCCGGTGTCTCGGTGATCCGCAGCCGCACCCACAGGCCGATCACCACCAGCACCGCGCTGGCGAGGAACGGGATGCGCCAGCCCCAGGCCAGGAAGGCGTCGTCGGACATGAAATGTGTGAGCGCCAGGAACACGCCGGTCGCGAGCAGGAAGCCGATCGGTGCGCCGAGCTGCGGGAACATGCCGTACCAGGCGCGCTTGCCCGGCGGCGCGTTCTCGGTCGCCAGCAGCACCGCCCCGCCCCACTCGCCGCCCAGGCCCACGCCCTGGCCCAGCCGGCACAGCGCCAGCAGCAGCGGCGCGGCGATGCCGACCTGGGCATAGGTCGGCAGCAGGCCGATCAGCACGGTCGAGATGCCCATCGTCAGCAGCGCCGCGACCAGGGTCGCCTTGCGCCCGACGCGGTCGCCGAAGTGGCCGAACAGCGCCGAGCCGAACGGCCGTGCGATGAAGGCCAGCGCGAAGGTCGCGAACGACTGCAGGGTGGCGGTGGTCGGGTCGCCCGGCGGGAAGAACAGCTGCGGGAACACCAGCACCGCCGCCGTGGCGTAGATGTAGAAATCGAAGAACTCAATCGTGGTGCCGATCAGGCTGGCGAACAGCACCCGGCGCTTGTTGGTGCCGGTGGCGTGCCCGCCGGCCGTCGCGGCCGCCGCGCTCATGCAGCGGCGTCCTCCGAGGCGTGCGCGGAGGCCGTCACTTCTTCCCGGCCTCCGCCGGCAGCGCGTAGTCGATCGTGTAGGCCGGCGGCTCGCCACCCGGGCCCTTGAGATAGTGGTCCATCCACTGCATCAGCCGCAGCGAATAGTCATAGCGCGAGGCCGCGCGCGCGTTGCCGTGGCCCTCGCCCGGGTACAGCACCAGCCGCACCGGCGCCTGTCCGGCCAGCTTGAGGTAGCGGTAGAACATGTACGACTGCATCACCGGCACGCGCGGATCGGCCTCGCCGTGCAGGATCAGGGTCGGCGTCTTCGACTGCTGCGCGTAGGTGATCGGGCTGGTCTTGCGGAACAGCTCCGGATCCTCCCACGGCCAGGTGCCCATGTGCACCAGGTTCTGCTCCCAGGGAATGTCGCCGGTGGTGACCAGGCTGGCCTGGTCGGAGATGCCGACGAACATCACCGAGGCGGCGAAGCGCTCGCTGTAGTACGTCGCGCCCCAGGCGCTGGCGTAGCCGCCGTAGGAGCCGCCGGTGATGCCGACCCTGGCCTTGTCGACCAGGCCGATGCCGACCAGATGATCGACGCCATCGACCACGTCGTCGAACTCCTCCATGCCCGGCCGGCCGAAACCCTTCTTCGAGAACTCGACGCCGCGCCCGGTGCTGCTGCGGTAGTTCGGCAGGAACACGGCATAGCCCTGCGCCGCGGCGTGGTGCAGCGGTTGCGAGTACGCGGTCAGCCAGGCGTTGGGATAGTGCGACTCCGGTCCGCCGTGCACCACCACGATCAGCGGCACGCGCGCATTGCCGCGACGCTCCAGCGGATGCACCAGCAGGCCTTCGATCTCGAGGCCGTCGCGCGCCAAGTAGCGGATCACTTCCTGGGTCGCGAGGCGCACGTCCTTCAGCCATGGGTTGCTGTCGGTCAGCTTCCTCGGCGCGGTCTCGCCCGCTGCGAGCAGGAAGACCTCCGAAGGATGCGACGGCGTGCTGCCGGTCAGGGCGATGTCGCCGCCGCCGGTGCGGTCGAACCCGCCCCAGACCGGGCCTTCCGCCGCCAGCAAGGTGCGCGGCGCGCCACCATCGACGCCGACCTCGCCCAGCCGCGCCTGCACGCCCTCATGGCTGAGGAACTGCACGGTGCCGGTGTTGCGCCATTCCACGTCGACCACGTGGCCGGCCAGTCCCGGCAGCAGGTCGCGCCAGGCGCCGCCGTCGCGGCCGACCACGAACAGCCGGCCCTGCTGTGCGTCGTGCTTGTCCTCGGCCGAGATGAAGGCCAGGTGCGCGCCGTCCGGGCTCCACGACAGCCCACCGACCTTGCCCGGGTTGTCGACCGTGCCCAGCACCTTGCCCTCGGGCGAGACGATGCGCACGCGGGTGAATACCAGGGTGTCGTCGGTCAGCTGGCGCGGCGCCACCATCAGGCCGAGGCGGTCGCCGCCCGGGCTCCAGCGCACCGACTGCACGCTGCCCTCGACCGCGACGCGGCGCGGTTCGCCCTTGCCGTCGCCGACCTCGGCGATCCACAGCTGCACCGGCCGCCAGTCCTCTTCGTAGACCTTCTGGCTGAAGCCCTTCTTCTTCAGCGCCTTGAGCGCGTCGCTGTCCGGCTCGCTGGCCAGCAGTGCGACCTGGCGACCGTCCGGCGACAGGCTGAAGGCGCTGATGTCGGACTTGAGCGTGGCGATCGCCACCGACTCGCCGCCGTCGACCGGGATCCGGTACAGGGTCCGCGTCTCGTCGCCCGGACGCTTGGCCAGGTAGGCCAGCGAACGCCCGTCCGGCAACCACTCCACGCCGCCGACGTTGACCTTGCCGGTGATGAAGCCGCGACTGCTGCCATCGCGCGAGACCAGGTGCAGTTCGGCCCAGGCCGGGCCGTCGTCCTCGGTGCCGATCTCGCGCGGCACCGACAGTACGTAGGCCACCTGCCGCCCGTCGGGGCTGATGCTGGCCTGGCTGACGGTGCGCGTCTTGGCGATCTGTTCGAGGGTGAGGCCGCCGGAGGCGGCGAAGGCCGGCACAGCCAGCGCAAGCAACAGCAACAGGCCCGCGGCCCGCAGCATCGGATGGCGCATCGTGGATCCCCTCTCTGGCATGAACTGGAAACTTTCGCCCGACCCGGGCGCGATGGCAAGGGCGCCGGCGCCTCAGCGCGCCCGCCAGGCCTTGGCCACGGCTTCGAACACGCCGCCCAGTTCGCGGCCGACCGACGGCGGCATCTGCGCCACGATCGCCGGCAGGTCGATGCGCCCGCCCGGGAACGGGTCGCCGGTCCAGGCGAAGGCCACGCGGTTGCTCTGGCGCTTCTCCTCCAGCACCCAGACCCGGTCACTACCGAAGCTGTGCTGCAGCTTGCGCACGTGCGCGGCGAAGTCGGTGGCGTACAGGTTGCTGGCCATCACCCCGCCCGGCACCAGCGCATCGCGGCAGTCGTCGTAGAAACGCTGGCTCGACAGCGCCGCGGGGATGCCGGTCTCGTCGTAACCATCGACCAGCAGGATGTCGAAGCATCCGCGCCGCTCGCGCACGAACCGGGCGCCATCTGCGAGCAGCACCTGCAGCCGCGCATCGTCGCGCGGGATGCGGAACGTGCGCCGCAGCGCCAGCACGTGCGGATTGTTCTCCGCCACCTCGACCCGCGTGTCCGGCAGGTGGCGATGGCAGAACTTGACCTGCGAACCGCCGCCGAGACCGACCATGCCGATCCGCGCCGGCCGTGGCCGGAACAGCAGGCCGGCCATCATCGTGCGGGTGTAGTCGATCAGCAGGTGCCCGGGCCGGAAGGTGCGCATCCGGCTCTGCGAGACGCCGCTGCCGAACTGCAGCTCGACATGGCGCAAGCCGCGGCGCACCACCGGCTTGCGCCCGCTGACGGCGTCGTCGTCCGGCTCCGGCGCCTGCGGCGGTTCCCCGGCGTCGCGCCAGAACTTCCACCACCCCGCGCGCCTGCCTGCCATGTGCTGCACATGCCCCGATCGAACCGCGGCAAGACTAACCGAAGCATCGCGCCGACGCCGGATCATGCCGACGGTTGACAGCCGCCAACGCCTGCGTTGCACCCCCGTTCAACTGGAAGCGATTACCCCTTCCGCTCGCTGAATCCGCACCCGAACGCCTCAGATCGCGTTCATTGCAACGAGCCAAATACTGTGCCTGCACCGACCGGTATGTCGGCAAGGGGCAGATCCATGAAGCACATCCTCTCCTCCCGCATCCTCCTCCAGAGCATGGCGTTCGGCCTGGCCCTGGTCGTGGCGATCCCCGCGCTCGCGCAGGACGGACGCCGCGACGGGCGCGACGGGCGCGAAGCCCGCGGCCAGCAGCGACAGGAAGCGAACCGCGGCGAAGACAGGCCGCGCCGCGAGTCCGCGGACAGGCCCGCTGCGCGCGCGCAGGGGCGGACCGAACGCCCGGGCGCCGACGCACCACAGCGACAGGCACAACCCCAGAGGCGCGATGGCACGGTCGAACGCCAGCGCGCCGTCAGCCAGCAACGCGACGAGAGCCAGCGTCGCCAGCAGGCGGGCCAGCGTGAATACGCCCAGCGCCAGGCGCGACCCCAGGAGCGCGATGGTGCGGTCGAACGCCAACGCGCCGCCAGCCAGCAGCGCGACCAGGACCAGCGTCGCCAGCAAGCGATGCAGCGTGAGCAGGGGCAGCGTGAACAGGCCCAACGCGAACAGGCGCAACGCCAGCAGGCCGCCCTGCGTGACCAGCAGCGCGAGCGTGCGGACCGCGAACAGCGCCAGCGCCAGCAGGCGCAGCGCAGCCAGCAGCCCCGTCGCGACAGCGGTGGCGAGGCGCAGCGGCGGCAGGCGCAGTCCGTCGCCCAGCCGCGCCAGGACAGCCGCCGTGGCGAGCAGCGCGGGCAGGCCCAGCCGCCGCGCCGCGAGGTCGCCGGTCCCGCGCCCCGCCGCGAGGCGGATCATGATCGCCGCGACAACCGCCGCGACGACCGCCGCGAAAACGCGCAGCGCCTCGACCGCAGTCGCCAGGAAGCGCGCATCCGCGCCGAGCGCGAGCGCGTCGATCGCTTCCATCGCGACCGTGACCGCCAGCAGCGCATGGCCGAACAGCGCAACGCCGAGCGCACCCGCATGCTGCAGCAGCAGCGGCGCATGTCCCAGTACCGCTACCAGCAGCAGTACCACGCCCGCATGCGCGACCAGCAGCGCCGCTGGCGCACCAGCAGCCATGACTACTGGAACGACCCGTACTACTACACGCCGGCCAGCTATCGCTATTCCTACGGCGGCCAGTGGTACCAGACCAACCGCTACGGCGCCGACCTGATGCGCCAGGCCGTGTCCTACGGCTACCAGGAAGGCCTGCGCGCGGGCCGCGCCGACCGTGACGACAGCTGGCGCTACGACTATCGCGGCAGCTATGGCTACATGGACGCCAGCTACGGCTACGGCGGCTACTACATCGACCAGGACCAGTACGCCCACTACTTCCGCCAGGGCTTCGAGCGCGGCTACGAGGACGGCTACTACAGCCGCCAGCGCTACGGCCACCGCAACGACCGCGGCGACTACACCGTGCTGGCGGCGGTACTCGGGGTCGTCCTCGGGCTGCAGCTGCTGAACTGAGCCCGCGTGCGCGCGACGCCCGGCCATGCGCCGGGCGTCGCGGCATCCGGGAAGACGGGCCGCGACAGCGCCGACCACCGGGACGAATCCGCGATCGGCGCACATTTGCGCAGCGCAACATCGGCGTAGACTCGGATTATCCCGAGGCTGCTGATGGAGGGACGCCATGATGACCGGCTGGCTGTTGGCGGCTGCGCTGGCGCTTTCGCCGGAAGCCGCACCCCTGCCCCCACCCCCTCCCGTCGTTGCCGAGGCACCGGTGCCCGCGGAGCAGGTGATGGCAATCCCCGCGCCGCTGCGCGAGGCGCTGCAGGCGCAGGTCATCGACCGCAGCCCGCGCGGCACCGCGCGCCTGCAGCGGCTGGCCGCGTTCCTGCTCGGCGAGGACGGGCTGGGCATCCGCTACCGCCACGACGCCGACCACACCGTGGCCGAGGTCTGGCGCACGCGCGAGGCCAACTGCCTGAGCTTCACCCTGTTCACCATCGCGCTGGCGCGTGCGGCAGGCCTCGATGCCTACGGCCAGGAGATCGCGCGGACGCTGTCGTGGTACAGCGAGGGGGATACGCTCTACTTCAGCAACCACGTCAACGCCGGCATCCGCATCGCCCCGCACGGGTACACGATCGATGTCGCAAGCGACAGCGTCCTGACCCGAGATCCGCCAAGGAGGGTCGACGACCGGCGACTGCTCGCCAACTTCTACAGCAACCGCGCCGCCAACCTGCTCGCCGGCGGCCGCCTCGCCGAAGCGTCCGCCTTCATCGACGCCGCGTTCGCGGCCGATGCAGGTCACGCGACCACCTGGAACAACGCCGGCGTGCTGCAGCTGCGCAGCGGCCGTCCGGACCTCGCCGAACGCGACTTCCTGCGCGCGATCGAGCTGGACAAGAGCCATGACAGCGCGATGATGAACCTCGCCTCGCTCTACGCGACCCGCGGCGACGAACAGCGCGCGGCGCATTACCGCAAGCGCATCGAGCACGAGCGCGAGCGCAACCCGTTCCACTTCTTCATGCGCGGCACCGAGTCGGAGAAGCGCGGCGACTACGCCGATGCGGCGAAACAGTACCGTCGCGCGATCCAGCTGTACGATGAGGAGCACCGCTTCCACTTCGGCCTCGCCCGCGCCTACCTGCACCTCGGCGAGCCGCTCAAGGCCGGCCAGGCGCTGCAGCGCGCGCACGACCTGACGAAAGGCGACCTGCGCAACCGCTACCAGGCCAAGCTCGACGTGCTGCGCCGGCAGATGCCGTAGGGCGACGCTGGACAAGCCGCTTTCCCGCTTCTTGCTCGTCGTCCCCGCGAAGGCGGGAGGCAATCTTCAACAGACGAATGCCTGGTCATCCAGCGTCTTCAGGTTTTTGAAGAACAAAGACACTGGGTCCCCGCCTTCGCGGGGATGACGGCATTCTTTCAGCGTTGTGTTGGGCCGGTCGCCGGCCGCGGCTCAGCGCAGCTGGCTGTCCTTGCTGCCGCGGCGGTTGTAGCCGCTGCCGGCCTGCTCTTCCCGCTCTTCCGCTTCCTGGCAAGCGATGCACAGGCGCACGCCGGGCATGGCCTTGCGCCGCGCCTCGGGAATCGGCGCGTCGCATTCCTCGCAGTGCGAGCGGCCCGGCCCCTGCGGCAGCTGGCTGCGCGCACGCTTGATCGCGTCCTTCACGGTCGCGTCGATCTGGTCCTGTACCGCGCCGTCGCCGGCCCAGCCGGTGGCCATCATCGTTCTCCCGTCAGCTTTTCTCGATCCCGCGACCAGACCCTTTCGTAGGAGCGGGCCATGCCCGCGACCCGCATCTACCGGGGCAACATTGCCGTCCGGTCGCGCCCATGGGGCGCTCCTACACGTGCTTTCCTGTCGCCGGTGGCTATCAGGCCTCGTCGGGCCAGCGGATCGGCGGTGCGTCCGCGGCCTTCCTCGGCAAAGGTACCGTGGCGACGGCCTGCCACACTTTCAAGGCGTCCACGGTCGCTGCGACATCGTGCACGCGCACGATGCCCGCGCCGCGCTGGGCCGCGACCAGGTGCGCGGCGACCGAGCCATGCAGTCGTTCGCGCGGCTCGTCGCGCCCGGTCAACTCGCCGATCGTGCGCTTGCGCGAGAGTCCGGCCAGCACCGGCACGCCGAGTTCGGTGAAGCGTTCAAGCTGCGCCAGCAGCTGCAGGTTGTGCTGCGTGGTCTTGCCGAAGCCGAACCCGGGGTCGACCACGATCCGCTTCTTGGCGATGCCGGCCATCTCCGCGACGAAGATGCGTTCGGCGAGGAAGCGGTGCACGTCGCCGACCACGTCGTCGTACTCCGGCGCGTCCTGCATCGAGCGTGGCTCGCCGAGCATGTGCATCAGCACCACCGGCACGCCAAGCTCCGCCACCGCATCAAGCGCGCCCTCGCGGCGCAGCGCGTACACGTCGTTGACCAGGCCGGCGCCCGCGTCCACCGCCGCGCGCATCACCTCCGGCTTCGAGGTGTCGACGCTGACCGGCAGCGAAGTCTCGCGCGCCAGCCGTTCGATCACCGGCACCACCCGGCGCAACTCCTCCTCCAGCGGCACTTCGTTCGCGCCCGGCCGCGTGGACTCGCCACCGACGTCGAGCACGTCCGCACCCTCGGCCGCCAGCCGCAGGCCGTGCGCCACCGCAGCCTCCACGTCGAAATGCGCGCCCGCGTCGGAGAACGAATCCGGGGTGACGTTGACGATGCCCATCACCCGCGTGCGGTCGAGCTTCAGGATGCGGCCGGCGCAGTCGAGTTGGGGGGAAGTGTCGAACATGCAGTTGGTGGTTGGTGGTTGGTGGTTGGTGGTTGGTGGTTGGTGGTTGGTGGTTGGT
>DAOMPM010000087.1:0-12378 GCA_035444805.1 Luteimonas sp.
GCAGGCCGGCCAGCAGCACGCCGATGCGCGCCACGTTCATGCCCTGCTCGCCCTCGGGCATGGCGCAGCCGATGATGGCGTCGTCGATGCGCGAGGTGTCGATGCCCGGCGCCTGCGCGACCACGGCCCGGAGCACATGCGCGAGCATGTCGTCGGGACGAGTGTTGCGGAACACGCCCTTGGGCGCCTTGCCGACCGGCGTGCGGGTGGCGGCGACGATGTAGGCGTCCTGGATCTGTCTGGTCATGGCTTTCTCCGAAAGCCGGGATTGGGGATTCGGGATTGGGGATTCGCAAAGGCGAAGTCCACGGTTCCGAACTTTTCCCGCACCCGGCGGCAATGATTGTCAAGGGACCCGGAGGCGCTCTTTCGAATCCCGAATCCCGAATTCCGAATCCCGCGCAACGTCAGTTGCGCAACGGCTTGCCGGTCTTGAGCATGTGCGCGATGCGCGCCTGGGTTTTTTCCTGCTGCGCCAGTTCGACGAAGTGCTGGCGCTCCAGCCTGAGCAGCCACGCTTCGTCGACCACCGAACCGCGATCGACTTCGCCGCCGCACAGTACGGTGGCGATGCGGGTGGCGATTTCGTCGTCGTATTCGCTGATGAAGCGGCCTTCGAGCATGTTGACCAGCAGCATCCTGAAGGTGGCGATGCCGACGTCGCCGGCGACCTGCACCCGGCGCGCGGGCAGGGGCGGGCGGTAGCCGGTCTCGGCCAGCCCGCGTGACTCCTGCTTCGCGACGTGCAGCAGCTCGTAGGCGTTGAAGGCGACCTTGTCATTGGCGCGCAGCAGGCCCAGCTCCTTCGCCTCGACCGCCGAGGCCGAGACCTTGGCCATCGCCACGGTCTCGAAGGTCTTCTTCAGTTCGGCGAACACGTCGCCGCCCGGGCCCGCGGCCTGCGAGGCGCGCACCGCGAGCTCCTTCAGTCCGCCGCCGGCCGGCAGCAGGCCGACGCCGGCTTCGACCAGGCCGATGTAGCTCTCCAGGTGGGCGACCGTGCGTGCGCTGTGCATCTGGAACTCGCAGCCGCCGCCCAGCGCCAGCCCGCGCACCGCGGACACTACTGGCACCAGCGAATACTTGATCCGCTGGCTGGTGGCCTGGAAGTTGGCGACCATCGCCTCGAAGGCGTCGACCTTGCCGGCCTGCAGCAGGCCCAGCGCGCCGGCGAGGTCGGCGCCGGCGGAGAAGGGTTCCTTCGGCTGCCAGATCACCAGGCCGGCGAACTTCTTCTCGGCGATGGCAACCGCTTCCTGCAGGCCGTCGAGCACGGCGTCGGAGACGGTGTGCATCTTGGTCTTGAAGCTGACCACGCCGACGTCGTCGCCGTCGGTCCACAGGCGCACGCCGTCGTTCTCGAACACGGTCTCGCCGGGTGCGAATGATTCGCCCAGCAGCGGATCGGGGAAGCGCTGGCGCTTGTACACGTCCAGCGAGGACCGCGGCAGCTTGGCGTTCTGCGTCGGGCTGTAGCTGCCCTCGGCGGCGTGCACGCCCTCGCGGCCGTCGAAAACCCAGTCGGGCAGGGGCGCGGAGCTCATCGCCTTGCCGGCGACGATGTCGTCGGCGATGAACGAAGCCACCTGCTTCCAGCCTGCGGCCTGCCAGGTCTCGAACGGGCCGAGGCTCCAGCCGTAGCCCCAGCGGATGGCGAGGTCGACGTCGCGCGCGGTCTGCGCGATGTCGGCCAGGTGGAAGGCGCTGTAGTGGAACAGGTCGCGGAACACCGCCCACAGGAACTGCGCCTGCGGGTGTCCGCTGGCCCGCAGCTTGGCGAACTTCTCGGCCGGGTCCTTGGTCTTGAGGATCTCGACCACCTCCGGTGCAGCGCTGCGGTCGGCCGGGCGGTAGTCCTGCTTGTCGACGTCGAGGACCACGATGTCCTTGCCGGCCTTGCGGAAGATGCCGGCACCGGTCTTCTGTCCGAGCGCGCCCTTGGCGATCAGCGCCTCCAGCCACTTGGGAGACTTGAAGTAGGCGTGCCAGGGGTCGTCGGGCAGGGTATCGGCCATGGTCTTGATGACGTGGGCCATGGTGTCCAAGCCGACCACGTCCGAGGTGCGGTAGGTTGCCGACTTCGGCCGGCCGATCAGCGGGCCGGTGATCGCGTCGACCTCGTCGAAGCCGAGGCCCGACTCGGCGGTGTGGTGCGCGGTGGCCAGGATCGAGAACACACCGATGCGGTTGCCGATGAAGTTCGGGGTGTCGCGGGCGTAGACCACGCCCTTGCCCAGGGTGCTGGTCAGGAAGGTCTCGAGGCCTTCGAGCACCGCCTGGTCCGTCGTCTTCGCCGGGATCAGCTCGGCCAGGTGCATGTAGCGGGGCGGGTTGAAGAAGTGCACGCCGCAGAAGCGGTGGCGAAGTTCTTCCGGAAGAACATCCGCCAACTTGTTGATTCCAAGACCGGAAGTGTTGCTGGCCAGGACCGCGTTGGCGGGCACGAAGGGGGCGATCTTGCGATAGAGGTCCTGCTTCCAGTCCATGCGCTCGGCGATGGCCTCGATGATCAGGTCGCAACCCTTGAGCTGGTCCAGGCCGGTGTCGTAGTTGGCCGGGGTGATCGCCTCGGCCAGCGACCTGCTGGCGAGCGGGGCGGGGCTGAGCTTGCCGAGGTTGGCGATGGCCTTGAGCACGATGCCGTCGGCCGGGCCCTCCCTGGTGGGGAGGTCGAACAGCACGGTGTCGACGCCGGCATTGGTCAGGTGTGCGGCGATCTGGGCGCCCATCACGCCGGCGCCCAGGACCGCGGCGCGTCGTACAAGCAGTTTCTCAGACATGTTCTGCATCCATATGTTTATAAAAAGGGATTTAGAGCGGGTCAGGCCTTGAATCCGGCTGCGGCAAAGCGGATCAGCTCCTGCGCGGCGCGCTGCCGGTGCGCCGGCTCGCTCACCCCGGAGGGGCGCTTGATCAGGCCGAAGTCGGCCATGGCGTAGGTCAGGGCGCCACCGAGGAAGTCGAGCCGCCAGTACAGCTCTTCCTTGTCCAGCTGCGGCAGGCAGCGGGCGAGGGCGCGGGCGAACTCGCGCTGGACGTGGCCGTACTGGTCGGAGAGGAACTTGCGCAGGCCGTCGTTCTTCTCGGCGTAGGCGCGGGCGATGACGCGGATGAAGGCGGCGCCACCGTGGCGGTCCTGGGCCATGTCCAGCGCCGGTTCGACGAAGGCGGCGAGGATCGGCTCCAGTTCCGGTCCGGTGTCCGCGGCGAGCGCGGCGCGCAGGCGGTCCAGCCGCTGCCCGCTCATGACGTCCATGCGCCGGCGGAAGACCTCGTTGACGAGGTTCTCCTTGCTGCCGAAGTGGTAGTTGACCGCGGCAATGTTCACATCCGCCTGCGAGGTCACCTGGCGCAGCGAGGTGCCGGCGAAGCCGTGCTGGGCGAACAACTCCTCGGCTGCGCCGAGGATCCGGTCCTTGGTCGAAAACTGCGGTCCTGCCACGCGCCCTCCCGATCATTCAAACGCTTGTTTGAGCATAGGGGAGGTCGCGCCGAAAGGCAATGGAGGGGCTGCTGCATTGCCGCGCATTCCGCTAGAATTACCGCAGCCTTGTCGGCTAAACCCGCGTCCGCACGCGGGTTTTTCCATGTTAATCTGGCTGTTCCCATCGTGGAGCGGCCCCTGCCCGGAGAGTATTCCATGGCGCTGGAGCGCACCCTGTCGATCATCAAGCCCAATGCCGTTGCCAAGAACGTCATCGGTGAAATCTATTCCCGCTTCGAGAAGGGCGGCCTCAAGGTCGTCGCCTCGAAGATGAAGCACCTCTCGCGCAAGGAAGCCGAAGGCTTCTACGCCGTGCACCGCGAACGTCCGTTCTTCAATGCGCTGGTCGAGTTCATGATCAGCGGCCCGGTGCAGATCCAGGTGCTCGAAGGCGACAACGCGATCGCGAAGAACCGCGAGCTGATGGGCGCGACCAATCCCAAGGATGCCGCGCCGGGCACGATCCGCGCCGACTTCGCCGATTCGATCGACGCCAACGCGGTGCACGGTTCCGACGCGCCGGAGACGGCGGCGGTGGAGATCGCGTACTTCTTCGCCAGCACCGAAGTCTTCTCGCGTTGATCCGTTGATGCACTCGTGAGCGACGTCGCAGCCAACACCAAGCAGAACCTGCTCGACCTCGATCGCGAGGGCCTGGAGCGCTTCTTCGCCGACACCCTCGGCGAGAAGCGCTTCCGCGCCCACCAGGTGATGAAGTGGATCCACCACCGCCACGTCACCGACTTCGATGAGATGACCGACCTGGGCAAGGTGCTGCGCGCCAAGCTCCAGGAGCGTGCCGAAGTCGTGGTGCCGCAGGTGCACTTCGACAAGGGATCCGGGGACGGCACCCACAAGTGGCTGCTGGGCATGGATGGCAAAAACGCCATCGAGACCGTCTACATCCCCGACAAGGGGCGCGGCACGCTGTGCGTGTCCTCGCAGGTGGGCTGCGCGCTCAACTGCACGTTCTGCTCGACGGCGACCCAGGGCTTCAACCGCAACCTGAGCACCGCCGAGATCATCGGCCAGGTGTGGGTGGCAGCGAAGCACCTGGGCAATGTCCCGCACAAGCAGCGCCGCCTCACCAACGTGGTGATGATGGGCATGGGCGAGCCGCTGATGAACTTCGACAACGTCGTGCGCGCGATGAGCGTGATGCGCGACGACCTCGGCTACGGCCTGGCCAACAAGCGCGTCACCCTGTCGACCTCGGGCCTGGTGCCGCAGATCGACCGGCTGGGCGAGGTCAGCGACGTGTCGCTGGCGATCTCTCTGCATGCGCCCACCGACGAGCTGCGCAGCGAGCTGGTGCCGCTCAACAGGAAGTACCCGATCGCCGAACTGATGGACGCCTGCGTGCGCTACGCCCAGCGCAAGCGCGGTGAGTCGGTGACCTTCGAGTACACGCTGATGAAGGGCGTCAACGACCAGCCCGAGCACGCGCGCGGGCTGATCCGCCTGATGCGCGACTTCGACAACCGGCTGCAGATGAAGGACGCGGCCAAGGTCAACCTGATCCCGTTCAATCCCTTCCCGGGCACCCGCTACGAGCGTCCGGACGATGCCGCCATCCGCCGCTTCCAGAAGCTGCTCAACGAGGCCGGCCGCATCGCCCCGGTGCGGCGCACGCGCGGCGACGACATCGACGCCGCCTGCGGCCAGCTCAAGGGCCAGGTGATGGACCGCACCCGGCGCCAGGCGGAATTCCGCAAGCAGCTGCAGGCCGGGGGCGTCGATGCGGCGGTTTGAGGCGCTGCTGCTGGTGGCCGCGGTCGCCGTCGCGGTGACCGGCTGCTCGCGCCTGAGCTTCGTCAAGCCCAGTGCGCAGCGCAAGGGTGGCGAGCAGGTCGCGCCGGACTACAGCTTCCGGGCAACCCCGGCCAGCAAGCGTCGCGACGAGGCCCGGCGCCGGGTCGCGGTCGCCGACCAGCACCTGCGCAAGGGAGACGTCGAGGCCGCGGCCTCCGAAGCACGGGCGGCGCTCAAGGCCGATGCCTCGATTCCGGAGCCGCACACCATGATGGCGCTGGTCGCCGGCCACCAGGGCCAGGCTGAACTGGCCGGCCGGCACTATGCGCAGGCCGCGCAGATCGGTCCCACCGCCACCACCTTCAACAACTACGGGGCCTGGCTGTGCGGCAACGGGCGTGCGGCCGAGTCGCTGGAATGGATCGACCGGGCGCTGCAGGCGGCCAATCCCGCCGACCGCGGCGCCCTGCTCGCGAATGCCGGCGCCTGCGCCGCCAAGGCGGGCGAATGGGGTCGGGTCGAGCGCGACCTGCGTGGCGCCCTCGAGTTCGACCCGGAAAACGCGGTGGCACTGGCCGCGCTGGCCGACTACATGTTCGGGCAGGGCCACTACATGGAGGCGCGCGCCTTCTCCGAGCGGAGGCTGGCCGCGGCGCCCGCGAATCCCGGCACACTTGAATTGGCGTCACGAATCGAAGAGAAACTCGGCGACAACGTCGCCGCCGCGCGATATGTTCGCCGGCTGAGGACGGAGTTTCCGCAAGCAGGGAACGCGCTTCCAGGGGATAGCAGCACACCATGATGTCGACCGATCCCATGCACGGCCAGACGGACCGCGGCAGCGGCGGGCGACTGCGCGAGGCGCGCGAGGCCGCCGGCCTGAGCGTCGCCGACGTCGCGCAGCGCCTGAAGATGCCGGTCCGGGTGGTCGAATCACTCGAGTCCGGCGAGGGCAGCCACCTCGACGCCCCGGTCTTCGTCCGCGGCCAGCTGCGCAGCTATGCCCGACTGCTCGGGATCCGCATCGACGAGGCGCTGCCCGCGGCCTCCGCCAGCGCCCCGATCGAGCCGCCGCGCCTGGCGCCCCGCACCTACACGCCGCCCCTGCGCCGCGCCGCGGACAGGATGATGGGCCGGCTGGTCTATATCGTGATCACCGCGCTGATCGCGGTGCCGGTCTGGATGGCGACCCGCTCGCACCTTGATTCACGGTTGCCGGCGGATGCCTCGCTCGACCTGCCCACCGCCAGCCAGTCGCCGGCGCGCCCGCAGCCTGCCGCACCGGCCGATGCCGGCCCGCGTCCGCTGACGGCGTCGATGGCCGCGCTGCCGGCGCGCGAGGGGCGGCCCGACGCCGCGGCATCGTCGACGCTGTCGCTGCGCTTTACCGCCGACAGCTGGGTCGAAATCTTCGCCGCGGACGGCTCGGTGCTCGAACGCGGCCTGTTGCAGTCGGGCGAACGTCGCGACTACGCAAAGGGCGAAGTGGGCCGCGTCGTGCTGGGCAACGCCGACACGGTGGAGGTGCTGGGCAATGGCAGCGTTCAGGATCTGTCTGCCTTCCAGCGAGCGAACGTCGCGCGCTTTACGGTATCCTCTGACGGCTCCATCGAGCCGCTCGGCGAGTAAGCCCGGACTGCTGATGGAAGGTGCGCCCGGCCGGATCACGGCGGGCGCTTCCGATCGATCGCTTGACCCGCCACCGGCTGCGGGCAGGACATATTGGCAGTAGACGATGGCGCTGGACGAACTGCTCGACGAACACGAACAAGGTGAAAAGGTCCGAAGCTGGCTCAAGCAGAACAGCCTTGGACTGGTGGGCGGGCTCGCGCTCGGGCTGGCGCTGATCGGCGGCGGCAAGTGGTGGATGCAGCAGGCCCACCTCAAGCGCGTCGCGATCGGCGAAAGCTACAAGGTCGCGGTCGACAGCCTTGCAGCCGGCGATCTCGACAAGGCGCAGGCACAGGCCGCGTCGCTGGCCGGCACCGCCTACGAGCCACTGGTCGCGCTCGACCTGGCCAAGGCGCAGCTCGCCGCCGGCAAGCGCGACGACGCGATCGCGACCCTGCGCGCCGCCGGCAGCGAAGATCCGGGCCTGTCGGCAGTGATCCGCCAGCGCCTGGCGCGGCTGCTGGTCGAGGCGGGGCAGGGCGAGGAGGCGCTGACGTTGCTAGCCAATGACGACGATGCCGCCGCGATCGAAACCCGCGGCGACGCGCGCCACGCGCTCGGCCGGACCGAGGAAGCCCGCAAGGACTACGCGGAGGCGCTGCGCAAGCTCGACGTGGCCGCGCCGCAGCGTGGCCTGCTGGAACTGAAACTGACCCAGGCCGGCGGCGTGCCGGAAACGACGGGGACCGAATCCTGATGATGTCCGAAAGCTTCCCGCCGGCGAACCAGCGTCCCGGCATGCGGGTCCGTGCCGGCCGCGCGATGGTGGTGGTCGCCTGCGTGCTGGCACTCGCCGGTTGCGGCACCATCAAGGGCTGGTTCGGCGGCGGCCCCGAGAGCGAGAAGACGAAGGCCAAGAAGGCGGGGGAACCTGCGGAACTGGTCGAGTTCAGCGCCAGCACCGAGGCCTCCAGGATCTGGTCCGCCAGCGCCGGCAAGGGCGAGGGCCACCTCGGCCTGCGCCAGTCGCCGACGGTCGCCGACGGCCGCGTCTATGCCGCGGCGGTGGATGGCGGCGTGCGCGCCTTCGACCTGCAGACAGGTGCGTCCGCGTGGCGCCACGACACCGACCTGCGCTTGGGCAGTGGCCCCGGCGTCGGCGATGGCCTGGTGGTGGTCGGCAGCCTCAAGGGCGAGGTCATCGCGCTGGACGCCGCCACCGGCGCGGAGCGCTGGCAGGCCAAGGTGCCCAACGAAGTCATTGCCGCGCCGGTGATCGGGCAGGGCATGGTGATCGTGCGCTCGAACGACGGCCGCGTGACTGCATTCGATGCCGCCAACGGCGAGCGCCGCTGGTTCTGGAACCGGGAGCTGCCCTCGCTGACCGTGCGCGGCAGCGACAGTGCGGTGCTGGGGCCCGGCATCGTGTTCGTCGGCAACGATGACGGCACGCTGGCCGCGCTGTCGCTCGCCGACGGCCGCCAGATGTGGGATGTCCCGGTCGCCCAGCCCGATGGCCGCACCGAGCTCGACCGCATGGCCGACATTGACGGCAGCCCCATCATCGATGGCACCGTGCTGTACGCCAGCAGCTACCGCCAGTCGACGCTGGCGATCGACGCGCCCAGCGGGCGCCCGATCTGGGGCAGCGACCACGGCGGTTCGAATCGCCCGGCGCTGTCGATCGACAAGCTGCTGGTGTCCGACCGCAACGGCTCGGTGTGGGGCCTGGACCGCAGTTCGGGCAACGCCAGCTGGGAACAGCCGGCGCTGGCGCGCCGCAGCCTGAGCGGCGTGGCGGTGCACGGAGACTATGCGGTGGTCGGTGATTTCGACGGCTACCTGCACTGGCTGAACCTGTCCGACGGCAGCTTCGCCGTGCGCAAGCGCGCCGGTCGTGCCTCGATCACCGGGGCGCCCGTGGTCGCCGACGGCGTGCTCGTGGTGCAGAACGTGGACGGCGACCTCACCGCCTGGCGCGTCGGCCAGTAAGCCCCCGCGCATTGGCGCCAGACCGCGGCCCCGGGTAGTCTCGCTGCCCGGGGCCTTCTGTTTCCCCAGGCATTTCCTCCAAGCCCCTCCGAGGCAGGACCACTCTCCGTCATGTTGCCCTCCGTCGCCCTCGTGGGCCGCCCCAACGTCGGCAAGTCGACGCTGTTCAATGCGTTGACCCGCAGCCGCGATGCGCTGGTGCACGACGAGCCCGGCGTCACCCGCGACCGCAACTACGGCGTCTGCCGCCTGGACGAGGCGCGGCCGTTCGTGGTGATCGACACTGGCGGCATCGCCGGCGAAGACGAGGGCCTGGCCGGCGCCACCGCGCGCCAGTCGCGCGCGGCGGCGGAGGAAGCCGACCTGGTGCTGTTCGTGGTCGACGGCCGCGAGGGCGCCTCGGCGCTCGACGACGAGATCCTGGCCTGGCTGCGCAAGGCCGCGCGCCCGGTGCTGCTGGTGGTCAACAAGACCGACGGCATCGACGCCCGCGCCGCGCTGGCCGAGTTCGCGCGCTATGGCTTCAGCGACAGCTACGCGATCTCGTCGGCGCACCGCCAGGGCATCGACGAACTGGTCGACACCGTGCTCGCGCGACTGCCCGAAGACGGCGATGCGGAAGTGCTGGACGAGGATCCGGAACGCATCCGCATCGCCTTCGTCGGCCGCCCCAACGTGGGCAAGTCGACCCTGGTGAACCGCATCCTCGGCGAGGAGCGGATGATCGCCTCCGACGTGCCCGGCACCACCCGCGACTCGATCGCGGTCGACCTCGAGCGCGACGGCCGCAAGTACCGCCTGATCGACACCGCCGGCCTGCGCCGCAAGTCGAAGGTGGACGAGGCGGTGGAGAAGTTCTCGATCGTCAAGACGCTGCAGGCGATCGAACACTGCCAGGTCGCGGTGATCATGCTCGACGCCAGCGAGGGCGTGACCGACCAGGATGCGAGCGTGCTCGGCGCGGTGCTCGACGCCGGCCGTGCCCTGGTGGTCGCGATCAACAAGTGGGACGGGCTGAGCGACTACCAGCGGCAGCAGGTCGAGGCGCTGCTGGCGCGCAAGCTGGCCTTCGTGCCCTGGGCCGAAGCGGTCCGGATCAGTGCCAAGCACGGCTCCGGCCTGCGCGAATTGTTCAAGGCGATCCACCGCGCCCACGCCTCGGCGACGCGGCAGTTCAGCACCGCCGAGGTCACCCGCGCGCTCGAGATCGCCTACGAGGCCAGCCCGCCGCCGGTGGTGCGCGGGCACGTGGCCAAGCTGCGCTTTGCCCATCCCGGCGGCGAGAACCCGCCGACCTTCGTGGTCCACGGCTCGCGCCTGCGCACGCTGTCGGACAGCTACCGGCGCTACCTGGAGAACTTCTTCCGCAAGCGTTTCAAGCTGGTCGGCACGCCGGTGCGCTTCGTGTTCAGGGAAGGCGACAATCCCTACAAGGACAAGAAGAACGTGCTGAGCGAGCGCCAGGTCGCGAAGAAGAAGCGGCTGATCCGGCACGTCAAACGCCGAGGTTGATGGTTGGTAGTTGGTGGTTGGTGCCGCGGTTTCCGCTACCAACCACCAACTACCAACTACGAACCCCGGATCATCCATGGCCGAATCCGCCGCCATCCCGTCCCACGCCCTCACCCTCGGCATCCTCGCCGGCGGGCGCGCGACCCGGCTGGGCGGGCGCGACAAGGCCTGGCTGGAGCGCGGAGGCAACCCGCAGGTGCTGCGCATCGCGACGCGCTTCGGCGTCGAGACCGGTGCCATCCTCGTCAGCGCCAACCGCGAACTGGCGCGCTATGCGGAGGCCGGGCTCGATGTGGTGCCCGACCGTTTCGCCGACGCCGGCCCCCTGTCCGGACTCGATGCGCTGGCCGCCAGCTGCACGACGCCGTGGTTGTTCACCGTCCCGGTCGACGTGGTCGACGGCAACGACTGCCTCCTGCGCAGCCTGGCCACAGGGCGTGCCGCGAACGGCGCCTGCGCGCAGGACGACGACGGCCCGCAGCCGCTGGTCGCGCTGTGGCGCGTCGACGCGCTGCGCATGGCCGCAGCCGATGCGCTGGCTGCCGGTGATTTCGCGGTGCGCGCGCTGCAGAAGAAGCTCGGCATGGCCGCCGTGCGCTTCGCCGGGGTACGCTTCGGTAACCTCAATACGCCGGACGACCTGCAGGCGGCGGGCATCGGAACGCCCTAGAGCAGATTCATGTCAAATGCTTACAACATCGTCATTCCCGCGAAAGCGGGAATCCAACTTTTGTGGTGCTACGTCCATGGATTCCCGCTTTCGCGGGAATGACGAGACTGTAGATACCTGAGTCGAAAATGCCCCAACGCATGAGCACAGACGCCTTCCCCTCGCGCATCGCCTGGGCCGAAGCCCGCGACATCCTCGCGCGGGTCGCGGCGGAGCACCGGCTGCCGACTGAACGCCTCGCGATCGCCCGCGCGCATGGGCACGTGCTGGCGCGCGACGTCATCGCGCGGATGGCGATGCCGGCCTTCGACAATTCGGCGATGGACGGCTTCGCGCTGCGCCACGCCGACCTTGCCGGCGACGGCGACACGGTGCTGGCGCTGCGCGGCGAGCAGTTCGCCGGCGGCGCGCTCGCGCCCGCGGTGGGTCCTGGCGAATGCGTGCGCATCACCACCGGCGCGCCGCTGCCCGAAGGTGCGGACACCGTGGTCATGAAGGAGGACACCGCGCTCGAAGGCGGTAACGTGCGCATCCGGCAGGCACCATCGCGCGGACGGCACGTGCGCCGGCGCGGCGAGGACGTGCGCGAAGGCGACCTGCTGGCGCGCGCGGGCGATGCGCTGACGCCGGCCGGCGTTGCGCTGCTGGCTTCGCAGGGTTTCGACGGCATCGAGGTGGCGCGGCGGCCGACGGTGGCGGTGTTCGCGACCGGCGACGAACTGGTCGAGCCCGGCCTGCCGCTGGCGCACGGCCAGATCTACAACTCCAACCGCGAGCTGCTGATGGGCCTGCTGCGCGCGGACGGGCTCGACCCGGTGGCGATGCCGACCCTGCCCGACGACCCGGCGATGATCGAATCAGCGCTGCGCCACGCCGGCGAGGCCTTCGACCTGGTGCTGACCTGCGGCGGCGTCTCCGCCGGCGAGAAGGACCACCTGCCGGCGCTGCTGCAGCGGCGCGGCCGGGTGCGCTTCTGGAAGGTGCGGATGCGACCGGGCATGCCGGCGCTGTTCGCCGAGGGCGGCACCCTGGGGCCGGCGCTGTTCCTGTGCCTGCCGGGCAACCCGGTGGCGGTGCTGGCGACCTTCCATGCGCTCGCGCGCCCGCTGCTCGACGGGCTGCAGGGCAGGGCGCCGCGCAAGGTCTGGCATGCGCGGCTCGCCGCGCCGTGGCGCAAGGCGCAGGAGCGGCTTGAGTTCCTGCGCGGGCGGCTGACCAGCGACGACGACGGCGTGCTGCGGGTCGAACCGGACCCCGCCGACGGCTCGCACCGGATGCGCGCCGCGGCCGATTCCGACGCACTGATCGTGTTCGGCGAAGGCACGCGCGACTATGCCGAGGGCAGCGTGGTCGAGGT
>DAOMPM010000088.1:0-12264 GCA_035444805.1 Luteimonas sp.
TGATGATGTCGATCGGCGACTGCGATTCGGCGACCGTGCGGTCGGCGACGCGGGTACCGGTGACGATCAGGGTGTCGAGCGTGCTGGCGCGCTCGGCGGGGGCTTCAGGGGACGTCTGGGCGTGGACTGACGGGATGGCCAGGACAGCCAGGAGGGCAACGGCGAGGGGGTGCCGGGTCATGGGGGGAACTCCTGTGGGGGATATTGCGAAACGGGCTCTTGGGCCTGCCAGAAACGTTAACAATATTGTAACAAGCAACCTAAGCACATCTCCGCAACTGATTGTTCCGAAATGGCATAAGCCGTTTCGAACGACACGATTCCTGCCCGTCATCCCCGTTTGACCAGCCTTCGGCTGTTGAAAAGCGCTTCACGGGAACGACGGGCTTGTCGAGCCAGCCGCACGCGCGCGGCGGGGCCGGAATGCCCGCTCCGGTAGAATCCGCGCCCCATGATCGCCTTCCGAAACTTCGCCCTGCGCCGGGGCGAGCGCCTGCTGCTGTCCGACGTCGACCTGGCCCTGCACGCGGGCTGGCGGGTGGGCGTGGTCGGCCGCAACGGCACCGGCAAGTCGAGCCTGTTCGCGGCGATCCGCGGCGAGGTCGAGGCCGACCGCGGCGACATCGACGTGCCCAACCGGGTGCGCATCGCCAGCGTCGCCCAGGAAACGCCCTCGCTGCCGGACCCTGCCATCGACTTCGTGCTCGGCGGCGACGAGGTGATCGCGAGCGTGCTGAAGGCCGAAGCCGAGGCCACCGCGCGCGAGGACTGGGAAGCGGTCGCCGATGCCCACCACCGGCTCGCCGAACTCAATGGCTACGACGCCGAGGCGCGTGCCGGCCGGCTGCTGCACGGCCTCGGCTTCCCGCCCGAGACCCACCGTCGCCCGGTGTCCTCGTTCTCAGGCGGCTGGCGCGTGCGCTTGAACCTCGCGCGCGCTCTGATGATGCCCAGCGACCTGCTGCTGCTCGACGAGCCCACCAACCACCTCGACCTCGACGCGGTGCTGTGGCTGGAGCAGTGGCTGCTCAAGTACCCGGGCACCCTGCTGCTGATCTCGCACGACCGCGAGTTCCTCGACGGCGTGTCCACCCATACCCTGCACCTCAACGACGGCAAGGCGAAGCTCTACGTCGGCGACTACACCGCGTTCGAGCGCCAGCGCGCCGAGCACCTGCGCCAGCAGCAGATCGCGCACGACAAGGAACAGGCCGAGCGCGCCCACCTGCAGAAGTTCATCGACCGCTTCAAGGCCAAGGCCAGCAAGGCGCGCCAGGCGCAGAGCCGCATGAAGCGCCTGGCCAAGCTCGCCGGCACCGAGGCGGTGCGCGCCGAGCGCGAGTTCCGCATCGAGTTCCCGCAGCCGCTGAAGCTGCCGCATGCGCTGCTGCGGATCAATGATGGCCGTTGCGGCTATGCCGCAACGACCCGGGAATCGGGATTGGGGATTCGGGATTCGGAAGAACCAGGGCCCCGCTCTGCCCAATCCCGAATCCCGAATCCCCAATCCCCTCGCCCGCCTCTCGTTGTGCTCGACAATGTCGGCTTCGGCCTCGAAGCCGGCGACCGCATCGGCCTGCTCGGCCCCAACGGCGCCGGCAAGTCGACCCTGGTCAAGACCCTGGTCGGCGAACTGCCCCTGCTCGACGGCGAGCGCTACGCGCATCCGGACCTGCGCATCGGCTACTTCGCCCAGCACACGGTCGAATCGCTGGTCGCGGGCACTTCGCCCATCGACCACCTGCGCGAGATTTCCCCGGATTCGCCGACCCAGGCCTTCCGCGACTTCCTCGGCAAGTGGTACTTCCCCGGCGACCGCGCGTTCGAGAGCATCGACGGCTTCTCCGGCGGCGAGCGCGCGCGCCTGGCGCTGGCGCTGATTGCGTGGAAGCAGCCGAACGTGCTGCTGCTCGACGAACCCACCAACCACCTCGACCTCGACATGCGCGAGGCGCTGGCCGAGGCGCTGTCCGATTTCGACGGCGCGATCGTGCTGGTCTCGCACGACCGCCACCTGATCGGCCTGGTCAGCGACAGCTTCTGGCGCGTGTCGGACGGCGTGGTCAAGCCCTTCGACGGCGACCTCGACGAATACGCCGCCTGGCTGCGCTCGCGCCCCTCCAGCGAGCAGGCGCGCGCGCCTGCGATGCCGAAGCAGGCCGCGCCGGCAGCGGAGCCGTCCAGGCCCGCACAGAAGGTCAATCCGCACAAGCTCGACAAGGCCGAGGCACGGGTGGCCGAGCTGGAGCAGGCGCTGGCCGACATCGAGATCACGCTCGTCGATCCGGCGGTCTATGCCGATGGCGCGAAGGTGATCGAACTGGGCCAGCGGCAGGCCGAATTGCGCGAGCAGTTGGAAACGGCCGAGGCAGAATTGCTGGCGCTGTATGCCTGAACAGGCGGGCGTAGCGGCGGTCTTCTTCGAGATTGTCATCCCGAGCGCAGCGAGGGATCTGCTTCTTTGCGTGGAACAGTATGCGAAAGCAGATCCCTCGCTGCGCTCGGGATGACAATCGACGCGGACGGGACACTTGGACAATGCGGCTGAACTTGCGACCACCGCCGGCCGCGGTTACGGTGCAGCCATGAACAACACCCTGCGCACACTCTCCATCGCCGCACTGGCCCTGTCCCTGGCCGCCTGCATCCGCATCAACGACACCGACGACGCCGGCAACAATGCCGCCGCGCAGGCCGACGCCGCGGCCGCCGCCATGGCGAACGCGCCACAGGACACGGGCGCGCTGGTGCCCGCCGATGCCTTCCTCGCCGCGCTCGCAACCCACTGCGGACAGGCCTTCGCCGGCCGCATCGTCGCCAACGCACCGGCCTCGCCCGAACCCGACGCCTTCGAGGGCAAGCCGCTGGTGATGCACGTGCGCGGCTGCGCCGATCCCGCGCACGTGCTCGAAGTACCGTTCCACGTCGGCGACGACCACTCGCGCACCTGGGTGCTCACCCGCACCAACACCGGCCTGCGCCTCAAGCACGACCACCGCCACGAGGACGGCAGTCACGACGCGGTGACCATGTACGGCGGCGATACCGCCAGCGCAGGCACCGCCGTGCGCCAGGAATTCCCGGTCGACGCCGAATCGATCGCGATGTTCGAGAAGGAAGGCTTGAATGCCTCGGTGAGCAACACCTGGGCGATGGAGATCGAGCCGGGCCAGCGCTTCCTGTATGAACTCACCCGACCCGGCGGCCGCGAGTTCAAGGTCGAGTTCGACCTCACCCGGCCGGTCGAGCTGCCGCCGACGCCTTGGGGGCACTAGAAAGTCCGCCATGGCTTGAAACCGGCGCCGCAGTCCCCAGACTGTGGCCGGCTTTCCGACCCCCACGCGACCGCGCCATGCCGATCTACGCCTTCGAATGCACTTCCTGTGGCCACGACTTCGACAAGCTGCAGAAGCTGTCCGACCCCGACCCCGCGTCCTGCCCGTCCTGCGCCGAGCCGGCGGTGAAGCGCAAGCTCACCGCGCCGTCGTTCCGCCTGGCCGGCGGCGGCTGGTACGAGACCGATTTCAAGAAGGACGGCGACCGCAAGCGCAACCTGGCCGAAGGCGGCGAGGGCGCGTCGAAGGCCGGCGGCGAGTCGGCGGGCGGTGCCTCGAAGCCGGACGCCGCCGCGAAAGCCGACGCCAAGCCGGCCACCACGGCCGGGGCGCCCGCGGCCAAGGCCGCCGACGCCTGATACCAACTCGCGATCTAAGGAAATGGAATGGTGTAGGAGCGCCCCATGGGCGCGACCGGCGAGTGGCTGCGCCCGGGCTGCGCGGGTCGCGGGCATGGCCCGCTCCTACAACGATCTTTTTGATCGCGAATGGGTATGAGCCTGGTCAGGGCGCGATCGCGCCGCTGACCCCGGTCACGTGGAACACGGCGCGACAGCCGTAGTCCACCCAGACGCTGTCCGCGGCCGAGCCCCAGCTGTGGCCCTCCACGCAGCCTGCGGCCGAGAGCTGCCGCGCCAGCCGCGCCACGCCGCCGCCGGTGGGGCAGGTCGTGCGGCTGCCGTCGCCGCTCTCGCAGACCACGTCACGGCCGTGGCCGACCACGGCGGCGGCCGCGAACTCGGCGGCGCATCCGCTCTGCACGATCACCCGGCCGGGTGAGGCGGCGAAGTTCTGGCCTTCGACGCAGGGTGTGTCCGACAGCTGTCGCACCACCCGTGCCCCGGTCTGCCACGGCACGGCGCAGGCGACCGGTTCGGCGGTGCTCTCGCAGACGACGGTGTCGCTGGCGGCGGGCGTACTTCCGGCCTCCGCCAGCGCGCGCGTGATGTCCTGGCCAATCTGGCCGCGGGTCCAGGTCGAGCGCTGCACGCGATCAAGGTAGAACGCCAGCAGGTCGTCGGGAATGGCCCGTCCGCCGGAGCGCTCCTCATATTCCCGGACGATGATCCGGACCTGCTGCGGGCGCGGCAGCACGTTCAGGTTGTCCGGTTCACCGGTGCCCGCGGCCTGCGCAGGCACTGGAGCAGGCGCGAGCGCAATGCCCGCGGCGATCAGAAGCGGTGCCAGCCAATTGCCCATGCCGATCTCCCCCCGTGCCTGTCCCCGGATCGTACACCCCTGCGCCGGCGCTTCATTGCCCGCAGCCGGCCCAAGCCCCTTAAACTTGCATGTTTGCCGGCCCCGTCGGCCCGATTCCCCCGGAGTCCTTGTTCCATGCGTACCCATTTCTGCGGCCTGGTCGACGAAGCGTTGATCGGGCAGACCGTGACCCTGTGCGGCTGGGCCGACGTCGCCCGCAACCTCGGCGGGGTCTGCTTCATCGACCTGCGCGACCACGAGGGCATCGTCCAGATCGTCGCCGAGCCCTCGGCCACGGCCGGCAATGCCGAGGTCGTCGCCACGGCCGAGAAGGTGGGCTACGAGGACTGCCTGCGCATCACCGGCACCGTACGCCGCCGGCAGTCGGTCAACGCGAAGATCCGCACCGGGCAGGTGGAGGTGGTTGCCGAGCACATCGAGGTGCTGAACAAGGCGCAGCCGCTGCCGTTCCACCACCACGAGAACCCGGGCGAGGAAACGCGCCTGACCTACCGCTACCTCGACCTGCGCCATCCCGAGATGCAGCGGCGCATGCGCACGCGCACCAAGCTGGTCAGCGCGCTGCGCCACTGGCTGGACGCGCGCGGCTTCCAGGACATCGAGACGCCGATCCTGACCAAGGCCACGCCCGAGGGCGCGCGCGACTTCCTGGTGCCGGCGCGCATGCATCCGGGCGAGTTCTACGCGCTGCCGCAGAGCCCGCAGCTGTTCAAGCAGATCCTGATGATGGCCGGCTTCGACCGCTACTACCAGATCGCGCGCTGCTTCCGCGACGAGGCGCTGCGCGCCGACCGCCAGCTCGAGTTCACCCAGCTCGACATGGAGTTCGCCTGGGTGTCCGAGCGCGACGTGCAGGACATGGTCGAGGCGATGATCCGCGACGTGTTCCGCGAGGTGGTCGATGTCGAGCTGGACGCCGAGTTCCCGCGCATGACCTACGCCGAGGCCATGCGCCGCTACGGCTCGGACAAGCCCGACCTGCGCATCGCGCTGGAGCTGGTGGACGTGGCCGAGCTGGTGAAGGACAGCGGCTTCGCCGTGTTCACCGGGCCAGCGAACGAGCCCGGCGGCCGCGTTGCCGCGCTGCGCATCCCCGGCGGTGCGTCGCTGTCGCGCAAGCAGATCGACGAGTATGCGGCGCATGCCGGCAAGTACGGCGCCAAGGGCCTGGCCTACATCAAGATCGCCGATAGCGGCGAGGTGACTTCGCCGATCCAGAAGTTCTTCGACGAGGCCGCATTTGCAGCGCTGGTCGCGCATGTCGGCGCGGGCAAGGGCGACCTCGTGTTCTTCGGCGCCGGCAAGTACGCGACGGTCAGCGACTTCATGGGCGCGGTGCGACTGAAGGCCGGCAGGGATTTCGGGCTGGTCGCCGATGGCTGGGCACCACTGTGGGTCACCGACTTCCCGATGTTCGAATGGGACGAGGATGCGCAGCGTTTCGTGGCCCTGCACCATCCCTTCACCGCGCCGGCGGTCGACGACGAAGCCGAGCTGCGCGCCCATGCCGCGACCGCGGTCTCGCGCGGCTATGACATGGTGCTCAACGGCAACGAGATCGGCGGTGGTTCGATCCGCATCCATCGCTCGTCGATGCAGTCGGCCGTGTTCGACCTGCTCGGCATCGGCAGGGAAGAGGCGGAGCTGAAGTTCGGCTTCCTGCTCGACGCGCTGAAGTACGGCGCGCCGCCGCACGGCGGCATCGCCTTCGGCATCGACCGAATCGCCGCGCTGATGGCCGGCACCGACTCGATCCGCGACGTGATCGCCTTCCCCAAGACCACCTCCGCGCAGTGCCTGATGACCGGCGCGCCGTCGCCGATCCCGGATGCGCAGCTGGCGGAAGTGCACGTGCAGGTGCGCCCGAAAGGGTGAAGCCGGGTTCGTGGTTGGTGATTGGTAGTTCGTGCTGCCGCTGATCCACCACCAACCACCAACGACCAACTACCAACCGCCCCATGCCTTTCGCTCTCCGCCGCGCGACCGCCGAAGACGCCGACACCGTCGCCGCGCTCGCCGCGCGCACCTTCGTCGAAACCTTCGGGCACCAGTACCCGCCGGACGATCTCGCTTCCTTCCTGCGCGATGCGTACTCGGCCGACAGGCAGCGCACGATCCTGTCGCATCCGGACTACGCGATCTGGCTGCTGGAGGACGAGGGCGAGGCAATCGGCCACGTCGCCGCCGGCCCCTGCGGGCTGCCGCACCCGGACGTGGCGACCGGCGATGGCGAGATCAAGCGCCTGTACCTGCGCCAGGGCTGGCAGAGCGGCGGGCACGGCGCGCGGCTGATGGACGCGGCGATGGACTGGCTGCTGCAGGGCGGCCCGCGCACGCTGTGGGTCGGCGTGTGGTCGGAAAACTTCGGCGCGCAGCGGTTCTACGAGCGCCGCGGCTTCCGCAAGGCCGGCGAATACCTGTTCGAGGTCGGCGGCACGCGCGACCGCGAGTTCATCCTGCGTCGACCGGCGGGCCAGGGCGGCCAACGCAACTGACCTTGTCATCCCGGGCCCTTCGGCTTCGCGCAGGGCAGGCTCCGCGAGGGATCTTCCATCCGTTGGACCCGAGAGCGGACAAGCAGATCTCTCACTGCGTTCGAGATGACAAATTTGAGGTTCGTCTGTTGAGGCGCCGGGAATCGCGAAGACCCAACGATTTGTCATCCCGAACGCAGTGAGGGATCTGCTCTTGCCTGGACGAAAAGCAGTTCCGTCGCGGAGCCTGCCCTGCGCGAAGCCGAAGGGCTCGGGATGACATTCTGTCAGGCGTTCCTGGGGCGATGACACTCGCGCCCGCACTTGCGCCACGACGCATTCCCACGGCCCAATGCCCGCATGGCCCCATCCCGAACGCCCGCCGCCGATCCTCACGCCGATCCGCGCCCGGTCCTGCTCATCCATGGCATCTGGAACGCGAAGCTGTGGCTGGCGCCGCTGGCGGCTAAGCTGCGCGCGGCCGGATTCGATCCGGAAACCTGGGGCTACCCCAGCGTGGTCGGCGGCCCCGAGCAAGCGCTGCCGGCGCTGGTGGAGCGGCTGCGGCGGGAGCCGGGCCTCGACATCGTCGGCCACAGCCTCGGCGGGCTGATGGCGCTGGAGGCGCTGCGGCGCGAGCCGGGGCTGCCGGTCGGGCGCATCGTCTGCCTCGGTTCGCCGCTGCGCGGCAGTGAAACGGCGCGGGTGCTCGGTGCGCACCGCTGGTCGGCGCCGGTGCTCGGGCGCAGCGCCGGCCTGCTGGTGCGCGGGGTCGAACGCTGGGACGGCAAGGCCGAGGTCGGGATGATCGCCGGCGACGTGCCGCATGGGGTGGGGCGGCTGCTGGGGGCGGTGGACAGGGACTCGGACGGCACTGTCGCCGTGGCCGAAACGCGCCTGCCCGGCCTGTGCGACCACTGCCTGGTGGCGTCCAGCCACAGCGGCCTGGTGCTGTCGCCGGAGGCCGCGCGGCAGACGGTGGCGTTCCTGCGCCACGGCCACTTCGAGCCGTCGCCGCGTGCGGCGAACGTATAATCGGCGGCTTCCGGTAGCAAGCAACGACATCACCATGGGACGCGGCCCTTCCATCGAAGCACGCAAGAACGCCGTCGACGCGCAGCGCGGCAAGATCTTCACCAAGATCATCCGCGAGATCGGCGTCGCCGCCCGCGCCGGCGGTGGCGATCCCGGCGGCAACCCGCGCCTGCGCGCGGCGATCGACAAGGGTCTGTCGGTCAACATGTCCAAGGACGTGATCGAGCGCGCGATCAAGAAGGCCACCGGCGAGCTGGAAGGCGTCGAGTACGAGGAGATCCGCTACGAGGGCTATGCGCCCGGCGGCGTGGCGGTGATCGTCGACTGCCTGACCGACAACCGCGTGCGCACCGTGGCCGACGTGCGCCACGCCTTCGGCAAGTTCGGCGGCAACCTCGGCACCGAAGGCTCGGTGGCTTTCATGTTCAAAAAGCTGGGCGTGCTGTCCTACGGCGCCGGCGCGGACGAGGACAGGATCACCGACGCCGCGATCGAGGGTGGTGCCGACGACGTGGCCGTGTACGACGACGGCGCGATCGACGTGGTGACGATGCCCGACACCTTCGCAGACGTGAAGCAGGCGATGGAAGCCGCCGGCCTCGCCCCGGACCTGGCCGAAGTCACCATGCGCGCCGACAACGACATCGCCGTCGATGGCGAGACCGCGCAGCAGGTGGTCAAGCTGCTGCGCTGGCTCGAGGACATGGACGACGTGCAGAGCGTCTACTCGAACGCCGAGCTGGGTGACGAGGCGTATGGCTGAGGGCCGGGATTTGGAATCGGGGATTCGGGATTCGGAACAGCACAGGCCGTTCCCCGCCGTTCCGAATCCCGTATCCCCAATCCCGAATCCCCTCGCATGATCCGCATCCTCGGCATCGATCCCGGCTCGCAGCGCACCGGCGTCGGCATCATCGATGTCGACGAGGCGGGGCGGGCGACGCATGTATTCAACACCGCGCTGGTGCTGCTGGGCGAGGGCGACTTCTCCGTGCGGCTCAAGCGGCTGCTGGTGGGATTGTCCGGCGTGATCGAGGAGTGGCGGCCGCAGGAGGTCGCGATCGAGCGGGTGTTCCTCGCGCGCAACCCCGATTCGGCGCTGAAGCTTGGCCAGGCGCGCGGCGCCGCGATCAGTGCGGTGGTGCTGCGCGACCTCCCGGTGCACGAGTACGCGGCGAAGGAAGTGAAGCTGGCCCTGGTCGGCAAGGGCGCGGCGGAGAAGGCGCAGATCCAGCACATGGTCGGGCTGATGCTCAACCTGCACGGCAAACTGCAGGCGGACGCGGCCGACGCGCTTGCCATCGCCATCACCCACGCGCATGTGCGCGCGACGGCGAAGCGGTTGGGCGTGAGTACGCAGCAGGCGTGGAGCAGGAAATGAGCGCGGTGCGCAACGTGCCGTCGACTCCCTCCCTTTCGCGTAGCGAAGGGGAGGGTTGGGGTGGGGTGCTTCTCGCGGCAAACTTCGGGGCACGCAAGATCAAGAGCGACCCCCTCCCAGCCTCCCCCTGCGCTGGGCGCAAGGGGAGGAGCAAAGCAAGGCATATCCCATGATCGGTCGCCTCAAAGGCATCCTCATCCACAAACAGCCGCCCTGGCTGGTCGTGGACGTCCACGGCGTCGGCTACGAGCTGGAGGCGCCGATGAGCACCTTCTACGACCTGCCCGAGGTCGGTCGCGAGGTGTCGCTGTTCACCCACTACGCGCAGAAGGAGGACAGCGTCTCGCTGTACGGCTTCCTCACCGAGTCCGAGCGGCGGCTGTTCCGCGACGTGCAGAAAGTCAGCGGCATCGGCGCGAAGATCGCGCTGGCGGTGCTGTCGGGCGCGTCGGTGAACCAGTTCGCGCTGCTGGTCCAGTCCGGCGACGTGGCGGCGCTGACCAAGATCCCGGGCATCGGCAAGAAGACCGCCGAACGGATCGTGGTCGAACTGCGCGACCGTGCCGCGGACCTGGCCTCCGGCCCGGTGGCCGGCGGCGGCCAGCTGCCTGCCGACCCGCTGTCCGAGGCGGTCATCGCCCTGCAGCAGCTCGGCTACAAGCCCGCCGAGGCGCAGAAGATGGCCAAGGCGGCGGCCGGAGAGGGCGATCCGGCCGAAACCATCATCCGCAAAGCGCTACAGTCCGCGCTTCGCTGACCGCCCCCACGGCCCAGCCGGACACTCCCCGGACATGACGCAGACCAGCAGTCCCTCTTCCCAGGCACAGGGATCGTCGTCTCACGGCCATCGCCACATCGGGCTGGCCGGGCTGGTCGTCGGCGCGATCGGCGTGGTCTTCGGCGACATCGGCACCAGCCCGCTGTACACCATCCGCGAGGCGTTCTCTCCGCACTACGGCCTGGTCGCCGACCACGACACCGTGCTCGGCGTGCTGTCGATGATCTTCTGGTCGCTGACCCTGGTGGTCACGGTCAAGTACGTGACCATCATCATGCGCGCCGACAATGACGGCGAGGGCGGAATCATGGCGCTGATGGCGCTGGCCCAGCGCTGTTTCCCGAAGGATTCGCGCACGGCCTACATCGTCGGCATCCTCGGCATCCTCGGTGCCGCGCTGTTCTTCGGCGATGGCGTGCTCACGCCGGCGGTGACGGTGCTGTCGGCGGTCGAGGGCCTGGAGGTGGTGGCGCCCGGGCTGCACGCGTGGATCGTGCCGATCGCGGTGCTGGTGCTGGTGGCGCTGTTCGCCACACAGCGCTTCGGCACGGCAAAGGTGGGCCGGGTGTTCGGACCGGTGATGGTGCTGTGGTTCCTGGTGCTCGCCGTGCTCGGGGTGATGAACATCCTGCACGAGCCGGAGGTGCTGCGCGCGATCAACCCGTGGTGGGCGGCGAACTTCTTCGTCCAGCACCCCTGGGGCGGCGTCTTCATCCTCGGTGCGGTGGTGCTGGCGGTGACCGGCGGCGAGGCGATCTACACCGACATGGGCCATTTCGGCGCGAAGCCGATCCGCTACGCCTGGTATTTCTTCGTGCTGCCGGCGCTGATGCTCAACTACCTGGGGCAGGGTGCACTGGTGCTCGAGGATCCGGCGGCGATCCGCAACCCGTTCTACGTCGGCGTGCCCGAGTGGGCGCGCTGGCCGATGATCGCGCTGGCGACGATGGCGGCGGTGATCGCCTCGCAGGCGGTCATCACCGGCGGCTACTCGATCGCGCGCCAGGCGATGCAGCTGGGCTACATGCCGCGCATGCGGATCAAGCACACCTCCAGCGACACCATCGGCCAGATCTACATCCCCGGCATCAACTGGACGATGATGCTGATCGTCATCGGCCTGGTGCTGGCGTTCGGCAGCTCGTCGGCGCTGGCGACGGCGTACGGCGTCTCGGTGTCGGCGACGATGCTGATCGACACCCTGCTGTTGGCGATCGTCGCCCGCGCGCTGTGGCCGAACTGGCGCAACTGGGTGCTGCCGCTGTGCGGGGTGTTCCTGGTGATCGACGCCGCCTTCCTGTTCGCCAACGGCGCCAAGATCCTGCAGGGCGGGTGGTTCCCGCTGGTGCTGGGAGCGGTGCTGTTCACCCTGCTGCGCACCTGGCGGCGCGGTCGCGAGGTCCTGCGCGAGGAAATGCAGAAGGGCGGCATCCCGCTGGACGCCTTCATCCCCGGCCTGATGCTGGCGCCGCCGGTGCGGGTGGAGGGCACGGCGGTGTTCATGACCAGCGACAAGGGCGTGGTGCCGCACGCGCTGCTGCACAACCTCAAGCACAACAAGGTGCTGCACGAACGCAACGTGTTCCTGACCGTCGAAACGCTGACCGTGCCGTACGCGGCGAAGGACAAGCGCCTGAAGATGGAGTTGATCGGCGACGACTTCCATCGCGTGATCGTGCGCTTCGGCTTCATGGAGACGCCCGACGTGCCGCTGGCGCTGATGCGCTCGTGCGACGAGGAGAACGGGATCCTGTTCGATCCGATGGAGACGACCTATTTCGTCAGTCGAGAGACCATCGTCGCCAGCGCCCGCCGCGGCATGCCGGTCTGGCGCGACAAGCTGTTCGCGGTGATGCACCGCAATGCGGCGCCGGCGAACCTGTTCTTCCGGATTCCGGGGAACCGGCTGGTGGAGCTGGGGGCGCAGGTGGAGATCTGACCGGCATCCTGCCGTTGCCGTTGCCGTTGCTGTTGCTCTGGCTCTGGCTTTTGATGTTCGAGCCGTAAAGCGAGCCGAGCATCGCAGGGCGGCGGGGCCGT
>DAOMPM010000089.1:0-12200 GCA_035444805.1 Luteimonas sp.
ACTCTGGGGAATTGGACTCCAGATCGCCGCGCTACTCAAAACCGGGGGGACGTCGCGGGAATCGGGAATCGGGAATCGGGAATCGGGAAGAGCCTGGCAGTTTGTCATCCCGAACGCAGTGAGGGATCTGCTGTTTCGAGGAACCATGGCGAGCGAAGAAGCAGATCCCTCACTGCGTTCGGGATGACATCATCGGGGTGGTCCGGATGTCGGGGAAAGTGGGGGCTAGCGCATTCTGCGGCGCAAACGCCTGCCTCCTGCTTCAGCGCCTAGCGCCCGGGCTCGTCATTCCACAGCAGCTTGTGCAATTGCAGCTGGAAGCGCACCGGCAGGCGGTCGGCGACGATCCAGTCGGCCAGGTCGGTGGGCGAGAGCTCGGACTTGCTGGGCGAGAACAGCACGTCGCAGCGCGCGTGCAGGGTATGCGTGTGCACCACGTCGCGCGCCCACTCGTAGTCGGCGCGGCTGCAGACGACGAACTTGACCTGGTCGTGCGGGGTCAGCAGGCCGAGGTTCGACCAGAGGTTGCGCGCATCCTCCCCCGAACCCGGCGTCTTGATGTCGAGCACGCGCGAGACGCGCGCGTCGACCTCGCCGATGTCGATCGCACCCGAGGTCTCCAGCGACACCACGTAACCGGCATCGCACAGCCGCGACAGCAGGCCGAGGCAGCGCTTCTGCGCCAGCGGCTCGCCGCCGGTCACGCAGACATGGCGCACGCCGTGCCGAGCGACTTCGTCGAGGATGGCGTCGATGTCCCGCCACTCGCCGCCGTGGAAGGCGTAGGCGGTGTCGCAATACTGGCAGCGCAGCGGGCAGCCGGTCAGGCGCACGAATACCGTCGGCCAGCCGGCGTCGCGGGCCTCGCCCTGCAGCGACAGGAAAATCTCGGTGACTTTCAGCCGGTCCGCCGTCGATGCGGCGGCCGCATCGGGCGCGACGGCGTGCATGGCAGCGCTACGGCCTGTTAACGGCTCGCGCGCGCGAGATGGATCGCGTGCAGGCGATCCTCGGCGGTGCGCGCCGCGTCGGTGCCGGGGAACTGCGAGCTCACCTTCGCCAGCGTCGTCTCGGCGCCGTCGAGGTCGCGCAGGCCGTACTGCGACAGGCCCACCTTGAGCAGCGCGCCCGGGGTCTTGTCGTGCGTGGGGTAACGGTTGATCAGCGCCTGGAACTGCTCGCGCGCCAGCTCGTAGTTCTGGGTGACGTAATAGCTCTCGCCCAGCCAGTAGCGCGCGTTCGGGGCGTAGGTGCCTTCCGGATACGCCTGCAGGAAGCCCTGGAACAGGCGCGCCGAGCCGGCGTAGTCACCGGACTTGAGTGCGTCGAATGCGGTCTCGTAGGCGCCGCGCTCGTCGGCGGCATTGGCCAGTGAGCCGGTGTCGCCGTGCACGCGCGGCGGCGTGTCGGCGGGCCTCGCGGCCGGCGTCGCCGACGAAGTCGCGGGAGCCCCTTCGATCACCGGTGGCGTCCCCGTACCCTCCAGCCGGTTGAGGCGACCGTCAAGGTCGAGGTACTGGCTGCGGCTGGTCGAGCGCAGTTGCTCGTTCTGCTGCTGCAGCTCCTCGATCTGGGCACGCAGCGCCTGCACCTCGCTGCGCAGCTCGGTCAACTGGTTGAGCAGGTCGATGTTGCCCTGGTTGTTCGCCGCCTGCTGCTCGAGCACGGCGACCCGGTCGGCCAGGCTTGCGCGCTGGGCGGACGCAGGTGCGGCGACGAAAAGGCACGTGACGACGGCGAGCAGCAGCAGGAGCGAACGATACGGGCGCATCTTGTTTCTGGAGTTGGTGGTTGGTGGCTGGTAGTTGGTGGCCGAACGACGAACCACCAACTACCAACTCGCCTTGCCGCTTACCTCGCCGTGTAGACGATCTCGACGCGGCGGTTCTTCGCCCAGCAGTCCTCGTTGGAGTCGGTGCAGGTCGGACGCTCCTCGCCGTAGCTGACCACGGTCAGCTGCGCGGCCGAGCCGCCGTTGGCCTGCAGGGCCGAGGACACCGAGTTGCCGCGGCGCTCGCCGAGGCCGAGGTTGTACTCGCGGCTGCCGCGCTCGTCGGCATGGCCTTCGAGCGAGATGCGCGAGGACGGGCGGTCGCGCAGGTACTTGGCGTGGCAGCCCATGATCGCCTGGAACTCCGGACGCAGGGCGTCACGGTCGAGGTCGAAGTAGACCACACGCTGGCGCAGGCAGGCGTCGGTGTCGAGGTCGCCCGGACCATAGGCACCCGGGGTGGCCGGACCGGTGTCGGTCACGCCGCTGGTGGAGGGACCGGTGTCGGCCGGCGGGGCTTCCTTGACCTTCTTCGAACAGGCGGCCGCGGCAACACACATTACGGCGATCAGCAGCACCTTGCCGAGCACGGCGGGCTTGTGGGTGTTCATTCTCGTCGATCCTCAGGCTGGGGTCGGATGTTCAGGTTGATGGTCAAGCTGTGTAGAACGTGTCAGCGCTGGGAACGGTAAGGCCCCCAGGCCGGCTCGCGCACGTCGCCGTCCGCAAGGACCAGGCGCTGACGGACGCGGCCATCGGCCGAGACAGCATACAGGACACCCCGCCGGCCTTCACGCGCCGCATACAGGATCATGCTGGCGTTCGGGGCGAAGCTGGGAGACTCGTCCAGCGAGCCGGGGGACAGGGTGGACCAGCGCGGCGAACCCAGGCTGCGGTCCATCACCGCGATCCGGTAGGTGTTGCCGGCGCCCTGGGCCACCGCGATCTTCTGGCCGTCGAAGGACAGGCTCGGATCGGCGTTGTAGTTGCCCTCGAACGTGACCCGGGTGGCACCGCCGCCGGAAGCCGAGGCCTGGTAGATCTGCGGTCGGCCGCCGCGGTCGGAGGTGAAATAGATGCTCGCGCCGTCCGGGCTCCACACCGGCGCGGTGTCGATGCCGAACTGGTTGGTGATCTGGGTCAGTGCCTTGCTGCCCAGGTCCATCACGTAGATCTCGGGATTGCCGCTGCGCGAGAGGGTCAGCGCCAGGCGGCTGCCGTCGGGCGAAAACGCCGGACCGCTGTTGATGCCGCGGAAGCTCGACACCAGTTCGCGCGCGCCGGTGGTGATGTCCTGGATGTAGATCGCCGAATTGCCGCGCTCGAAGCTGACATAGGCCAGCCTGCGGCCGTCCGGGCTCCACGCCGGCGACAGCAGTGGCTCGTTCGAGCGGACCACGGTCTGCGGGTTGTAGCCGTCCGAGTCGGCGACCATCAGCGCGTAGCGGCTGGCCTGCCCCGTGCCGGTCGCGGTGACGTAGGCGATGCGGGTCCAGAACGCGCCGCGCACGCCGAGGATCCTCTCGTAGATGGCATCGGCCATCTGGTGGGCGACGTCGCGCATCGCGCTCGAGCGCGCGGTCATCGCCAGGCCGAGCAGGCGCTCCTGCTTCGCCACGTCGAACAGCTCGTACTCGACGCGGTAGCCACCGTCGCCGGCATCGACGACGCGGCCGACGACCAGGAAGTCCTGGCGCAGCGCGCGCCAGGCCGGGTAGTCGACTTCGCCGCCGCTGGTCGGGCGGCTGACCATGTCGCGCTCGGGCAGGGTGCGGAACTGGCCGGACCGGTCAAGGTCGGCGCGCACCACCGCGGCCACGTCGGTCTCGGGCGCGGTGCCGCTGCCGCGGTAGGGCATGGGCACGATCGCGATCGGCAGCGCCGAGGCGTTGCCACCGATGATGTCGATCTCCAGCCCCTGCTGCTGGGCGGCCGCGGCGAACGGCAGCAGCAGCGCGAGCATGGCGAACAGGCAGCGTTTGGCGAAGGTCATCGGAAAGTCCTGCAGTGGTCCGGAAACATGTGGGCGACAGCTTGGCGGTGAATCGGCGGATGAAGATGAACGGGGGCGGACTTGGCGGGTGGCGGGGGCATGTGAGGACGTGGTCAACGCCCGTCATCCCCGCGCAGGCGGGGACCCAGTGTCTTTAAGCACGTCAAGACCCCGAAGACGCAGGGCCCCCGCCTGCGCGGGGACGACGGGGGATATCGGATCCGGCGGACCGGCGCGTCCTCTGCAAAACTGTCATTTCGAGCGCAGCGAGAAATCTCGTGCGATCAGAATCACAGATTTCTCGCTGCACTCGAAATGACTGACCGCTTTTGTCAAGGGGATCCTTGACGTGTCCCGGAGCTGTGACGGGTCAAAGACACTGGGTCCCCGCCTGCGCGGGGATGACAGAACGCGAAGGATCGCGCCCCGGCTAGCGATCCTGGGCCTGGAAGTTCAAAGTCAGGTTGCGCTGGAACACCGATTCGAATCCCACGTAGGGCAACGGCTGCGCCTTCAGCACGGCCGCTTCAACCGAGCGGCGGCCTTGGGCGTCGTAGGGACAGGACGGATCGACTTCGGCCGACACCACTTCGCCGCCCGGGATCTGGCGGATGACGATGCGGCAACGCTGGCCGATCGGCACGCTGTCGGGCCGGGTCCAGTTGCGCAGGATCGCCTCCTGCAGCGCGGCGGCGTAGCGCGCGGCCAGCCCAGTATCGACGCCCTGGTTGCCGGGCGGAGGTGGCGCACTCGCCGCCGCCTGCTCCGAGGCCTGCCGCGCCTTGAGATCGGCGATCTGCTGCAGCCTCTGTTCCTGCATCCGGGTCTCGCGCGCGAGCTTGTCCTGCTCCGCGCGGATCTTCTCCAGTTGCTGCTGGGCAAGCCGGCGCTTCTGCTCGGCTTCGTCCTGCTGGCGCTGGCGCTCGGTCAGGTCGATCTGCTCCTGGCGACGCTTCTCGTCCTGCTCGCGCTGCACACGGGCGCGCTCGGCTTCGGCGTCGCGACGCACCTCTTCCTGATTGACCGGCGCCGGCTCGGGCACGCGCTCCTGCGGCGCGGGCTGGCGCTCGACCGGTGCCTCCTCGGGCACCGGTTCCGGGATCGGCTGCGGCGGCGGGGCCACGTCCTCGATCACCGGCTCGGGCAGCGGCGGCAGAATCGGCTCCGGCATCGGCTCGGGCTCGACCGCCAGCGCGCGCTCCACCGCGCGCTGGTCGGCGCTGGACACGTCCAGCACCGCTTCCATCGACGGCGCGCCGGCGACGCTGATCCGGTCCGGGTCCCAGCTCAGCAGCGGCGACAGCAGCAGGATTGCCACCACCAGCAGGTGCACGACCACCGCCCAGGCGATCGCGCGACCCAGGCCTTCGTCCTGCACCGGGGCAGGACGCGGGAAGGCGTCAGCGTGCATCACCGCCCGCAGCAGACTGGGTGGCCAAGCCCACATTGGTCACATTGGCACGACGCAGCGCCTCCATGACATCGACCACCTGCTGGTAAGGGACATCTCGATCGCCAGCCACCAGAACACGCAGTGAGTCCCCTTGCTGCTCACTGATCGGACGCATGATCTCCACCAACTGGGCTGGCTCGACAAACCTCATGTCGCCTTCTTCCAACTGGAGCCCCATTCGGCCGTCGGTTCGGGCAGTCACGATGATTGGATTTCGCTGATCCTGCGTAGCCTTCGCATTCATCGAGGGCAGCTTCACGTCCACGCTCAGCGTGAGCAGCGGCGCGGTCACCATGAAGATGATCAGCAGCACCAGCATCACGTCGATGTAGGGCACGACGTTGATCTCGGACTTCAGCTTGCGCCGCTTGCGGTGGATGATGCCTCCGGCCATCGGGTCCTCCGCCTACTCGACCGCGCTCTGGCGCTGCAGGATGGTGCTGAACTCCTCGGCAAAACTCTCGTAGCGCACCGCGAGGCGCTCGACCCGGGTGGTGAAGCGGTTGTAGGCCCACACCGCCGGGATCGCGACGAACAGGCCGATCGCGGTCGCGAACAGCGCCTCGGAGATGCCCGGCGCGACCGCGGCGATGCCGGTCTGCTCGCCGCTGTTGAGCATGTCGTGCATCGTCACCATGATGCCGAACACGGTGCCGACCAGGCCGACGTAGGGCGCGGTCGAGCCGATGTTGGCCAGCAGTTCGAGGTTGCGTTCGAGCTGGTCGACCTCGCGGGTGTAGCTCACCCGCATCGCGCGCTGCGCGCCTTCAAGCTGCGCGCGGGAGTCGAAGCCGCGCTTGTCGCGCAGGCGCGCGAACTCGCGGAAACCGGCCTCGAAGATCGCCTCCAGCCCGCTGACGCGGCGGTTGCGATCGGTCGCTGCGGCGTAGAGCTTGCCCAGGTCGGCGCCGGACCAGAAGCGGTTCTCGAAGTCGTCGGCGTCGCGATTGGCAATCTTGTAGATGCGCGCCTTGCGGAAGATGATCACCCAGCTGACCAGCGAGCCGACCAGCAGCAGCAGCACGATCAGCTGCACCGGCAGGCTGGCCTTGAGCATCAGGTCGATGTAGTTGATGCCCTCGTGCGCGGTCGCGGCGGCGGCGTTGGCGGTGTCGGCCAGCGCGGCGGTCGTGGTGGCGGCGTCTTCCGGCAGCGGCTCGATCTGGGTGGCCTGCAGCAGCATCGCGAGGGGGGTCATGCGTGTTCGGCTCCGGGTTCGACGAGTCGGTTCAATGCCTGGTACAGCGGTTCGGGGATCGCGCGCGGACGGAAGCTGGTCGCCTGCAGGGCCGCGATGCGCACCTCGGCATCGAGCAGCAGCACGCCGTCGCGGCGGATCTCCTGCGCGATGACGAGGCTGGCCTTGCGGCACTGGCGCAGCACCGCGCTCACCTGCAGCACATCGTCCAGCCGCGCAGGCGCACGGAAATCGATCCGCATCGCCCGCACCGCGAACACCAGGTCGTGGTCCACGCGCAGCGTCTCCTGTCCGTGCCCGTGCGCACGCATCCATTCGGTGCGCGCACGTTCGAGGAACGCGAGGTACTGCGCGTGGTAGACCACGCCACCAGCGTCGGTATCTTCCCAGTAGACCCTTGTCGGAAGGCTGAACGGCCGGGATTCGGGGCCCGGAACTCGGGGCTCGTTCAAGGCATCGGCTCCTCGGTTGCGTCGGCCCGGCCGTGCCGGCGGGTCGGATCGATCATGTCAAAACAGCTGTTCCGGGTCCCCGGCCACGGGACCCGGGTCCCCGCCTTTCGGCTTCAGCCCGAGATGCCGCCAGGCCTTGACCGTCGCCATCCGCCCGCGGGCGGTGCGCACCAGAAAGCCCTGCTGGATCAGGTAGGGCTCGATCACGTCCTCGAGCGTGCCGCGCTCCTCGCTCAGCGCCGCGGCCAGCGAATCGACGCCGACCGGGCCGCCGTCGAAGTTCTCGATGATCAGGTTGAGCAGGCGCCGGTCGAGGTCGTCGAAGCCCTCCGGGTCGACCTTGAGCATCTTCATCGCCGCATCGGCGACGTCGCGGTCGATGTGGCCGCCGGCCTTCACCTGGGCGTAGTCGCGCACCCGCCGCAGCAAACGGTTGGCGATGCGCGGGGTACCGCGGGCGCGGCGCGCGATCTCGACCGCGCCGTCGTCGGCGCAGTCGATGTCGAGGATGCGCGCAGCGCGGCGCACGATCCGCGCCAGCTCGTCGGCGCTGTAGAACTCCAGCCGCTGGACGATGCCGAAGCGGTCGCGCAGCGGCGCGGTCAGCAGCCCGGCGCGGGTGGTGGCGCCGATCAGGGTGAACGGCGGCAGGTCGATCTTGATCGAGCGCGCGGCCGGCCCTTCACCGATCATGATGTCGAGCTGGAAGTCCTCCATCGCCGGGTACAGCACTTCCTCGACCACGGGCGAAAGACGGTGGATCTCGTCGATGAACAGCACGTCGTGCGGCTGCAGGTTGGTCAGCAGCGCGGCGAGGTCGCCGGCCTTCTCGATCACCGGGCCGGAGGTCGCGCGCAGGTTCACGCCCAGCTCGTTGGCGATCACGTGGCTGAGGGTGGTCTTGCCCAAGCCTGGCGGGCCGAAGATCAGGACATGGTCCAGCGCCTCGGCGCGGCGCCTGGCCGCCTCGATGTAGATGCCCATCTGCTCGCGCACCGGCTGCTGGCCGAGATACTCGTCGAGCCGCTTCGGGCGGATGCTGGCCTCAAGGGCGTCGTCCTCACGGGTCGCGCCGGCGGCGATGATGCGTTCTTCCATCGGGGTATGGTCGCATGACGCCTGCTTCCGCGCACGGTGGCGTCGGCGGCCGTCAGGGGCGCCACTGCTTCTCCGGTTGCCGCGGCCAGCGGGTCCTCCGGCTGCACCGCGCTGTCGCGAACATCGCCAGCCGATGGCCAGCGGAATCATCCTCTTCCCAGCGCCAGCCCAAGTGGTCCTCAGCCGGCACTGGACGCCAAGGCAGACGAAAACCTATTCGACGCTCATGAGCTCCGGTTCTTCCGTACCCAGTTCGTCATCGGTCACGTTCTCCGGCTTGTACTTGGTGTCGCCGAAATAGATCGTGCGCCATTTGGTGAGGTTGCCGGTGAACCAATGCGATGTCGAGTCGTGTCCGTAGCCATCGAAGAACAGTTCGACGTTTTCGGGCAGCGGCGCGGTGTTCTCCCATGCCTGCAGCATGGTGCGTTCGCTCATGCGCAACTTGCGGCCGCGGTCACGCTTGCGGCGAAGGCTGGCCATCTTCCGTGCCAGGACGTCCGCCTCGCGCAGCAGGCCCTTGCGGTGTTTCGTCGCCTCGGACAGTTCGCTGTACTTGCCGCGGATGGCATCCTCGATGGTATTCCATTCGGCCATCTCCTCGGCGCTCATTGATTCATACGAGTTGTATGGGTCCTTCAGCCGGCTTTTCTGCCGGTTGAGCGTACGCAGCTCCGCCTTCAGCGCATCTTCGCGCTCTCGCAGTTGCTGCATCGATGCGAGGTTGTCGCCGCGCTCGATCCGTACTTTCAGCCAGCGGTGCAGCAGCTCCATGTGCGCGGCCTGGACCGCCTCCAGCCGGCCCTGCTTGAGCCGCACAGCCTGCAGGTAGCCGTTGTAGGCGGCGCGAAGTTCTGGGGCGTCCTTGTTGAACTCGTCCTGGTCTTCCACATCGAGATTGGAAATGTTCCTCAACAGGACTCCCGCCGCTTTCGCCATGTCGTACATCTCGTGCAAGCCAAATCGAGCGATACTGTTCTTGCGCCCTTGGTACTTGGGGTCGTATCCGCCGCCAACATCAGAATGTACGCCCGGATACCAGATCTCCACCGTGTTGTGTGGATACCGGCCATCGTCGCGGGTGGAATCCAGCGGAAACTGCGGTCGCAACTCGTGCGCAGCGGTCATGTGCACGCACTGCTCCACAATCGGCGGGAGCTTCACATCATGCGCCCAGTCGCTGTGCCCGTCTTTTGCGTTGAAGGTTGCGGAAACTGGACCATTCCAGACCGAACAGACGGTGTCGAAGATACCCATGAACGCGACACGCAAGGGAATTTCGCCGTAGCGCCAGGTGCCGTCCGGCTGCGGCTTACAGCGCGCCACGAGATCGCGCACGAAAGCGCGCGCCTGCGCCGCGCCGCGTGAGAAGCCGAACACCGATACGTTGATGATCAGGACCTTCTTTGCCGCCTGCTTCTCGATCAGTTCGTCGAGTTGCTGCAAAGCATACTCGACCCGCTCGCCGCCGCCGTTGCCAAATGCAGAGCCTCCCACGCCCCCTTCGTCTCCAATCTCGGAGAATGGAGTGCCTACGCCGGGAATGTATGGGCGTGCAATATTGGGTTCTTCTCTGACATACGCAGAATGCAACTTGGCGATGTTCGACAGGGCACGCCGATCCACCGGCTTGTCCATCTCTTCATTGCGATTGTTGCCGGTTCCGTCGAAGAAGACACTCAGATGCAGCACCTCGGTGCAGCCCGATCCTGCCTCTTCTGGATCCAGCACGCTGCACGACATCGCCGTTTGCCGCTGCTGGCGCTCCCCGTCGCCGAGCGGACGGGTGCCCCGCGCCAGCCGGGCGATTCGGGCAGATGGGTCAGCATCGGCTACCGGATCCGGGGATCCGGGGAGCAGATCCACCTGCCCCGGGATCTCGGTTGGGTCATTACGGTCTTCCATGCTCTCGATGTCCTTCTGGAATGGGGATGCGCCGGAAATTGAAGACGCTGTCTTGCCGACTGATCATTTCGGCTTCGACGCGACCATCGGGATAGAAGTGCAGGACAAGTTCGTTGGGGTTGTCCGGATAGGGGAATTTGATCGGGACCGAGGCACTTTTGCTCTCGACCGGCATTCGCGTGTATGTATCCGTGCGCATGTCGTAGAGCCCGGACACATCCCATTTTACTTCGACGGTATGCTGCTTTGTTCGATCACGCGGCGGTTGTGGCCCCATAGCACTACCACCATTCGTATATGCGTCTGCCCCACCCAGCCACATGTCATCAACGGTAATGTTCCGAATTGCCCTGCCTGTGTAATTGAACGCAAAGAGCTTCAGGCTCCGCGCCTTGTTCGCACCTTTGGCCTGCGCGGAAGCGCTTGTGCATCCTGCCACCAGCGCGACCAGCGCAAGCAATACGACGCCTACAATCAGGATTGGCTTCATATTGTCCATCCGTCACTCTCCTGCGATTGCAGTCGTGGTTCCTGCGGATTCCATTGTGTCCAAAACGGCACGTCGCAATGCGATCACGTCCACGCCGACGAGCGTCATTGAGTTCAACGCATCCATCGACCACCCCCTGATGCGCCCGGAATGGCGGAGGTCGCTTCGCCGCACATCCTGAACACCGCGCTGGCTGGACTCATTTCGATTCCTCATCCCGCGTCAGTCGGCTGTTGATGAGGATTTCCGTCCACTGCTTCACCACTGCGGGGTCGACTGGTGGAGACAACTCCATCGTGACCATATGGATCGCCGCCTTGCTTTCGCGAACGTATCCAAGAGTAACCGAACGAACTGCGCCATGACTTTCGAACTTGTAGGCAGCCTCGTATTTCCCGACCCCACGCACTTCGTGCAGCATCAGCATTCGGATAGTGTCATCGTACGAGGAGAACAATCCATAGAGCCACTTCGGCATTTCGCGTGCGGAGTATGGGGAGAACTGCTTGTCGATGGTCGATACATCGATCTCATCGAAAGGCGGGGCAACCCCTTCGGTTGCGACAGGCTTGTGCTTCCAGTTGCGGGTCGGTCCCTCTTCCTTTGCGTCTCTGGAATCCCACTGGTACTCCGAAGGCAGATCGAGAATCAGGCGCTCTCGCTTCCATGGACTTTCCGTGGATTCGGCGGCTTGCGCACTCCACGCGATCGCGAGCAGCCAAAGCGCCGTGACCAGCCAGAAGGTGCGCACCCACTGCCCGCACCTCCAAGGATTGTTGTTGCTGTTGGCCAGATGAATGTCGCCGATCACTTTCATTCCCAACTCTCCACCACTGGCCAAACCTCATCACCGATGTCGCGAGCAGTGCGCCTACCCGCGGCGAAATCTTCAAGTCGCAGGTGCCAGGCAGGATCCAGATGGAAGTCCTCATTCAGCAAAAGCGCCCATGTACAGACCATGACGATCCGCTTGCCGTCGCGGATGCCGTACTGTCCGGAGAGGCGGAAGCACTTGCGGAAGAACCGGTACCGGTCACGCGGCGGCACCCGGTCCAGAAGTTCCTGATCAGAGAATGCGAAATGATCGATCAGGGTATAGGGATAGGTGTCATCGATGAGTTGACGACGTTGTGCGTCGCTGAACTGCAAGGGGCTGCTGTGGGGATCCGGGTCGGGCGCCGTCAGCGTTAGCGACTGCCAGGAAAGGTCTGGACCGACGAACCACCAGCGATGTCCGACGGCCTCGAAGGCGTGGCGTTGCGCCGAGGTCAGCACATTGACCAGCAGGGGGAGCACCCGCCCGTCGAAGAAGCGGACCAGGAACTCCTTTCCGTTCGGGAATTTCGCGTCGAGCCGACGCATCAGCCGACGCGACAGTTCGTCCTGTCGCAGGGACGAGTCGATGAAGCTGATCGCCCCGGGACTTTTGACGTCAGGAGCGGCACGTCGCAGCAATTCGGTCAGTCCGGTGTCCACCGGTAGTCGCAGCAACTGCACCGAGGCATCGGCGGTGCCATCTGCCAACACACCATCGAACAGCCGAACTGCGCCCGCCGCACCAGGAATGCGTTTGAGGAGGTCACCAGTCGACTTGCACTGTGCACCGTCCATCAGCAGGAACCGATCCGTGCCCTCGGACGGTGGTTGCCAATCGAAAGACGGAATGAATCCGGCAGGCATGGTTCAACCCTTGGGCGTGAACGGTGCGGCGCGCTGTGCAGCCAGCATCAGGCATTCCTTGCAAACGGACTGCGGGAAGACGGGAAGCGGGTAGTTCGTCCGGGTCGGCCCGACAAAACTCTTCTTCCCCGCATGCACCTTGATCGTCCCCGGGCATGCA
>DAOMPM010000090.1:0-12111 GCA_035444805.1 Luteimonas sp.
CTTCCTCGGTGTAGAACTTCAGCGCGAAGCCGCGGATGTCGCGCTCGGCATCGGCTGCGCCGCGCTCGCCGGCGACGGTGGTGAAGCGGGCGAACATCTCGGTCTTCTTGCCGACCTTGGAGAAGATCGCCGCGCGCGTGTATTTGGTGATGTCGTGGGTGACGGTGAAGGTGCCGAACGCGCCCGAGCCCTTGGCGTGCATGCGCCGCTCCGGGATCACCTCGCGCACGAAGTTGCCGAGCTTCTCGTGCAGCCACACGTCCTGCGCAAGCAACGGGCCGCGCGGGCCGGCGGTGAGGCTGTTCTGGTTGTCCGGCACCGGGGCGCCGAAGTCCGTGGTCAGGTGGGTGACGGGGCACTTCTTGTCGGTCGGCTTGCTCATGGCGGACTCCCGTGGAGGTGGTGAAGGGTCGAGTCACCATACCCCTTGCAAGGTGATAGGTGAAATCGAATTGTGACGCTGGATGGATAGGTGATTGCTATCGAAAATCTTGCAATGCAGCATCGGTGCAGGCCATCGACGGATGCGATCGTCGCGCCTCAGGCAACCTCGCCGGCGGCGTGTCCCGACGCCCAGGCCCACTGGAAGTTGTAACCACCCAGCCAGCCGCTGACATCGACCACTTCGCCGATGAAAAACAGGCCCGGCACGCGCCGCGACATCATCGTCGACGACGACAGCCCGTCGGTGTCCACGCCGCCGAGCGTGACTTCCGCGGTGCGGTAGCCCTCGGTGCCGCTGGCCACCAGCGGCCACGCCTGCAGCGTATCGGCGACCTGTTGCAGCTGTGCGGGCGTGTACTGCTTCATCGGCCGGCTCGGCAGCCAGACCTCGCACAGGCGCTGGGCGAAGCGGCGCGGCAGGGCGTCGGACAGCACGGTGCGCAGTTCCGCCGCGCCACGCTCGCGTTGCTGTGCCGCCAGCCAGGCGGGGATGTTGCGATCAGGCAGCAGGTCCAGCCGCAGATCGTCGCCCGGCTGCCAGTACGAGGAGATCTGCAGGATCGCCGGACCGCTGACGCCGCGATGGGTCACCAGCATGCGGTTGCGGAAGCTGGCACCGTTGCAGCGCGCCTCGACTTCGAACGACAGGCCCGACAGGTCCTGCAGCCGCTCCTGGTGCTTGCCGCTCAGGGTGAGCGGCACCAGCCCGGCGCGGGTCGCGAGCACCTCGTGGCCGAACCGTCGCGCGACCTCGTAGCCGAAGCCGCTCGCGCCCAGGCTCGGGATCGACAGCCCGCCGCTGGCAATGACCAGCGATTCGCATTCGAAGATGCCCAGGGTGGTGTGCAGGCGAAAACGGCGCTCGCCGGGCTGCTCGATCGACTGCACCGCGCAGTGCGTGCGCACCTGCACGCCGACCGCCGCGCATTCATCGAGCAGCATGCGCACGATGAGCTTCGACGACTCGTCGCAGAACAGCTGGCCCAGTTCCTTCTCGTGGTACGCGATGCGGTGGCGCTCGACCATCGCGATGAAGTCCGCCGGCGTGTAGCGCGCCAGCGCCGACTTGCAGAAATGCGGATTCGCGGACAGGAAGTTCGCCGGCGTGGTGCCGGTGTTGGTGAAATTGCAACGCCCGCCGCCGGACATCAGGATCTTCTTGCCGACCTTGTTGGCATGGTCGAGCACCAGCACCCGCCGCCCGCGCGCACCGGCGGCGATCGCGCACATCAGGCCGGCGGCACCGGCGCCGATGACGATGACATCGATCTCGCCGGCGACCGCGCTGTGGGCGTCGGACACGTCAGGTCTCCACAAACGCGCGCGGCGGGCAGTGCCCGCCGCACGAATGCATTACCGGATTGCGATCAGCGCTTGCCGCCGAGCAGGCCGCCGCCGATCTTGAGCAGGTCGCCGATGCCGAGCTGGCCGTCGCCGTCCTGGTCGAGCACGGCGCCGAGCAGGCCGCCGCCGAGGCCGCCCTGCTGGCGCACCTGCTGCTGCTCCTGGCCGAGGATCGAGCCGAGCAGCTGGGCGGTCGGATCCTGCTGCTGCGCAGGGGTGCCGGCGCCCTTGCCCTGGAACATCTGCTTGGCAAGGAAGGCCATTACGATCGGCGCGAGGATCTGCATCAGCTGGCCCGACTGGCTGGTGCTGAGGCCGGTAGCCTGCCCCAGGCCGGCTTCGGCGCGCTGCTGCTGGCCACCGAAGACGTGGCCGAGGATGCCGGCGCCGTTGGTCTGGCGCGACTGGGTGCCGCCCAGGACCGCGCCGAGCAGGCCGCCGAGGTCGCCGCTGCCGGCGCCCGCGAAATCGTTCTGCAGCGCGCCGAACAGCGCCTGTGCGCCCTGCGGCTGACTCGCGTTCTGTCCCAGCGCGCCGAGCAACAGCGGCAGCGCCGCGCTCACCGCGCCGGCGGCCTGCGCCTGGCCGACGCCGAGTTGCTGCGAGATCTGCTGCAGCGGTGCGCCGCTGAGCTGGCTGAAGAGCTGGTCGGTGAGGGATTCGGCCATGGGATTCTCCGTGTGTCCTGTCTGGGGTGGTCGCCAGGGACGCGACCGGTGTGGCTACTTTAGGGCAATGCTGATCAAGTTGATGTCGTCATTCCGGGCGTAGCGAGGAATCTCGTGGAAACAACAGCATGGATTGACCAGCTTCGCTGTTGTGAAGCGCCTCTCGCTGCGCTCGAAATGACAGTTGATCAGCGCTGCCCTGGCGCGTCACCGCGCCGGGACGGTATCGATGGGCGTCGCGGTGACGCCTCAGGACAGCGCCTTGAGCCGGTACAGCGCCTCCAGCGCCTGCTTCGGCGTCAGCTCGTCCGGATCGATCGAGGCCAGCGCCTCGAGCGTGGCGGAGGCGGGCGAGAACAGGCCGAACTGCTGCGGCTGGTCGATCCGTTCGGCCGACATCGGCGCCGCCGCGGACGCGTCGTGGCCGCGCTGCTCCAGCTCCGCCAGCCGTCCGCGCGCGTCGCGGATCACCGCCTTCGGCAATCCCGCCAGCGCCGCGACCTGCAGGCCGAAGCTGCGGTTGGCCGGGCCGTCCTTCACCGCGTGCATGAACACCAGCGTCTCGCCGCCGCTGCCGTCGTGGTGCTCGACCGCATCCAGATGCACGTTGGCGATGCCGCTGCCCGGTTCGGCCAGTGCGGTCAGCTCGAAATAGTGGGTCGCGAACAGCGTGTAGCTGCGGTTGTGCGCGGCGAGGTGGCGCGCGCAGGCTTCGGCCAGCGCGAGGCCGTCGTAGGTCGAGGTGCCGCGGCCGATCTCGTCCATCAGCACCAGCGACTGCTCCGTCGCGTGGTGCAGGATGTAGCTGGTCTCGGCCATCTCGACCATGAAGGTCGATTGCCCCCTGGCGAGATCGTCGCCGGCGCCGATGCGGGTGAGGATGCGGTCGATTGGGCCGATCGTGGCGGATGCAGCGGGCACGAAGCTGCCGATGTGGGCGAGCAGCACGATCAGCGCGTTCTGGCGCATGTAGGTGCTCTTGCCGCCCATGTTCGGGCCGGTGATCACCAGCATGCGGCGCGCACCACTTTCGGGATCGTCGCCGAGGACGAGGTCATTGGGCTCGAACGGCTCGTCGCGCACCGCCTCCACCACCGGATGGCGGCCGCGTTCGATGCGGATGCCCGGTTGGTCCGACAGCGCCGGCCGCGACCAGTCCAGCGCCTGCGCGCGTTCGGCGAAGGCGGCCAGCACGTCGAGCTCGCTCAGCGCGGCGGCGCACTGCCGGAGTGGTTCGAGCTTCGCGTTCAGCGCGTCGAGCAGCTGTTCGTACAGCAGCCGCTCGCGGGCGAGGGCGCGTTCGCGCGCCGACAGTACCTTGTCCTCGAACTGCTTGAGCTCCTCGGTGATGTAGCGCTCGGCGCCGGTCAGCGTCTGCCGCCGGGTGTAATGCGTGGGCGCCTTCGCCGACTGGCCCTTGCTGATCTCGATGAAGTAGCCGTGCACGCGGTTGTAGCCGACCTTCAGCGTCGGGATGCCGGTGGCGTCCTTCTCGCGCGCCTCAAGATCGACCAGGAAGCGGTCGGCGTTGCTGCTGAGCTGGCGCAGTTCGTCGAGTTCGGTATCGAAGCCGTCGGCGAACACGCCGCCGTCGCGCGCCAGCACCGGCGGCTGCTCGGCCAAGGCAGTGGCCAGCAGGTGCGCCTCGGCCGCGTGTTCGCCGAGTGCGTCGGACAGCTCGCGCAGTCGCGGCGAGTCCAGTGGTGCCAGCGTCTCGCGCAGCGCCGGCAGCATCGCCAGGCCGTCGCGCAGGGTGGACAGGTCGCGCGGGCGCGCCGAGCGCAGGGCGATGCGCGAAAGGATGCGTTCGAGGTCGCCGAGCGCGCGGAAGCGTTCGCGCAGCACCTCGTCGCCGCGATGGTCGATGAGCGTGGCGACCGCGTCGTGGCGCTTGCGCACCACCTCGCGCTCGCGCAGCGGGCGGTGCAGCCAGCGCCGCAGCATCCGCCCGCCCATCGGCGAGACAGAAGTATCGAGGATGCCGAGCAGGGTGTGGCGCGTGTCGCCGTCGACGCGGGTGTCGAGCTCGAGGTGGCGGCGGGTGGCGGCGTTCATCGCGATCGCACCATCGCCGCTTTCCACCGCGATCGATGTCAGGTGCGGCAGCTGCTGCTTCTGCGTCTCCTCGACGTAACCGAGCAGCGCGCCGGCGGCGGCGATCGCCAGCGGCCGGCCCTCGATGCCGAAGCCGGTCAGGTCGTGCAGCTTGAAGAACTGCAGCAGCTGGCGGCGCCCGGAGTCGGCATCGAACAGCCATGGCGCGCGTCGGCGCAGGCCGCTGCGCTCGAGCACGAAGGCAGGCAAGCCTTCCTCGTCGGGCAGCAGCACTTCGGCCGGCTCCAGCCGCGACAGCTCGGCCTCCAGCTGTTCCTCGTTCGCGACCTCGTTGACCAGGAAACGGCCGCCGGCCAGGTCTGCCCAGGCCAGGCCGTAACCCTGGCTCCTGCCGGACACGCCGCCGCGCGCGATCGCCAGCAGCAGCGTGTCGCGGCGCTCGTTGAGCAGGGCCTCGTCGGTCACCGTGCCCGGGGTGACGATGCGCACCACCTTGCGCTCGACCAGCCCCTTGGCCAGCGCCGGATCGCCGATCTGTTCGCAGATCGCCACCGACTCGCCCAGCGCCACCAGCCGCGCCAGGTAGCCCTCGGCCGCATGGTGCGGCACCCCCGCCATCGGGATCGGCTGCCCGGCCGAAGCGCCGCGCTGGGTCAGGGTGATGTCGAGCAGCCGCGCCGCCTTGCGTGCGTCATCGAAGAACAGCTCGTAGAAGTCGCCCATGCGGAAGAACAGCAGCACGTCCGGGTGCTCCGCCTTGGCGGCGAAGAACTGCTTCATGAGTGGGGTATGGCCGGGCGACGACATGTGCGGGGCAGGGCGAGGGGGGCACAGTGTGCCTGATGGGCGGCGATGCCGCAGCGCAGCATCGAAAGTTGCCGTCGATGCATACGCAGGCGTCTGGAACTGTGTTAGCTTTTCGTTGTTCCGCGATGTAAAAGATGTAACTGCAGCGCGACCGCCCGTCCCCCCACACCGGAACGGTCGCTTGGAAGGGCCTCCGTGCGCCATCGGCGTCCGCAGGCATGTCACGACATTCCTTCATTTCTCCACTTCTCTGGTCAGGGGGACGCCATGGCTTCACGCCACCCGCAACGCACGCTGCTCGCCACCGCCGTTTTCGCCGCGCTCGCCACCGTGGCGACCTCCGTCCACGCCCAGGATGCCGCTCCGGCGACCGACGACCAGCCCACGACGCTGGCCAGCATCACCGTCACCGCGCAGAAGCGCGAGGAAGCGCTGCAGGACGTGCCGATCGTAGTCAACGTGCTGCCCGAGCAGCTGCTGGTCGACACCGGCGTGCGCGACATCAAGGACCTGCAGGTCCTGGTGCCGGGCCTGACCGTGACCAGCACCCAGTCGGCGGCGCAGACCACCGCGCGCATCCGCGGCATTGGCACCGTCGGCGACAACCCCGGCCTGGAATCGTCGGTCGGCATCGTCATCGACGGCGTGTACCGCGCCCGCAACAGCGTCTCCTTCGGCGACCTGGGCGAGCTCGACCGGATCGAGGTGCTGAAGGGTCCGCAGGGCACGGTGTTCGGCAAGAACACTTCGGCCGGCGTGATCAACGTCGTCACCCGCCGCCCGAGCTATTCGCAGAGCGCCGAGGCCGAGATCACCGCGGGCAACTACGGCATGGTCGGCGTCTCCGGCGCGTACAACGACGCGCTCGGCGACCGTTCCGCGTTCCGGATCTTCGCCACCAAGCGCAAGCGCGACGGCGTCGACAACGTGCGCACCGGCGGCGGCCCGCGCCAGGAAACCGACGACGGCGACCAGAACTACCACGCCGTGCGCGGCCAGCTGCTGTTTGAGCCGACCGACAACGTAAGCATCAACTTCGCCGCCGACTACGCCAGCCGCGAAGAGAACTGCTGCGTCACCGTGACCACCGACCGCGGCCCGACGGCGGCGATCATCAATGCCCTGACCCCCGGCGGCGAGGGCATCATCCCGGTGGTCGACCTGGACCGCCGCCTGGCCTACGCCAACCGCACCACCGAGCAGGACCTCAAGGACAAGGGCATCTCGGCCGAGGTCAACTGGACCACGCCGTGGGCCAACGAGGCGGTGCTGACCTCGATCACCGCGTACCGCGAGTGGGACGCGATCACCAGCATCGACTTCGACTACAGCGCCGCCGACATCCTCTACCGGCCGCCGCAGGAGGACTACTCGCTGGTGGCGTTCGACACCTTCAGCCAGGAGTTCCGCTTCACCGGCTCCACCGACCGGGTCGACTGGATGGTGGGCCTGTTCTATTCCGACGAGGACATGGCGCGCAACGACTCCTACTTCTATGGCCCTGCCTACGAGCCCTACCTGTCGACCCTGGTCGGCAGCCAGGTGCTGGCGGGGCTGGCCGGTGCGGTCGCGGGGCTTCCGCCGACGCTGGGGCTGAGCGTGAACACCGCGAATCCGGCCCTCTTCCTGTCCGAGGTCACCGGCCGGCCGTTCGGCACCAACTACACCGGCATCGGTGCCCACGACCGTTATGCGCAGAGCGCCAAGAGCGCGGCGATCTTCACCAACAACACGTTCCACGTGAACGACGACCTCGACATCACCCTTGGCCTGCGCTACACGCGGGAGAAGAAGGAGCTCGACTCGCGCTTCACCAATCCCAACGGCAGCGTCGCCTGCGGTACCGCCCTGTCCAACCCGCAGGCAAGGGTTGGCGGTGCGCTGATCGCGCGTGTCAACGGTTTCGCCAACCTGCCGCCCGCCCTGCAGCAGCAGCTGATGGCGCAGTTCACGCCGCTGCTGACGCCGGCCATCCAGCAGGTCGCCGGCTTCATGTGCCTGCCCTGGGCGAACGTCCTGCACAACGGCCGGAACACGAACCAGGAAGTGACCGAGAAGGAATGGTCGGGCACCCTGAAGGTGGCCTACGATTTCAACGACGACCTGATGGGCTATGCGTCGGTGGCGCGCGGCTACAAGGCCGGCGGCTTCAACCTCGACCGCGTCCAGGTCGGCATCACGCCGCAGGACGACACCTACTTCCCGGGCGAGTTCGTCAACAGCTTCGAGCTCGGCATGAAGTCGACCTGGGCCGGCGGCAACCTGCTGTTCAACGCGGCGGTGTTCCACCAGGAGTACGAGGACTTCCAGCTCAACAGCTTCCTCGGCACCGCCTTCGTGGTGCGTTCGATCCCCGAGGTGACCTCGACCGGCGTCGACATGGACCTGCTCTGGCAGACCGGCATTCCGGGCCTGATGGTCCAGGGCGGCCTCACCTATGCGAAGACCGAATACGGCGACGACCTGCTGCCCGATCCCGAACTGGTGCTGCTGCCGGGCAACCAGATGAGCTTCGCACCGGAGTGGTCGGGCAACGCCTCGGTGACCTACGAGTGGGATTGGGGCGCCAACTACATGGGCCGCTTCAACATCGGCGCCAAGTACATGTCCGACTACAACACCGGTTCCGACCTCGATCCGCAGAAGGAGCAGGACGCCTACGCCCTGGTCAACGCGCGCGTCGGCTTCGGCAGCCGGGACAAGCGCTGGATGGTCGAACTGTGGGGCCAGAACCTCACCGACGAGACCTACAAGCAGGTGGGCATCGACGCGCCGATCCAGGCCGGTTCGTGGAACGCCTTCCTCGGCGCGCCGCGCACCTACGGCGTGACCGTGCGCTTCAATTACTTCTGATCCGGCGGCCCCGGCCGCAACGCTGCAACGACGGCCCGCTACGGCGGGCCGTCGCCGTTCCCGGCGATGCCCCGGGGCGGCGTCGACGCGACATCGACACCGCCTGCCGCGATACTGGGCGCTTTCGGCACGGACACAGGCGATGGATATTCCCGGCGATGCGGAACTGGCGCGGCTGGCGCGCGACCTCGGTGAGCGGCTCAGTGCCGGCCACCACATGCTGGTCACCGCCGAAAGCTGCACCGGTGGCTGGATCGCCAAGGTCGTCACCGACATCGCCGGCTCGTCCGACTGGTTCGACTGCGGCCTGGCGGTGTACAGCTACGAGGCCAAGCAGGCGCTGCTGGGCGTGCATCCGCAGACGCTGGAGACGCACGGCGCGGTCAGCCGCGAGACCGCGATCGAGATGGTCTCCGGCGCGCTGGTGCATTCCGGTGCGACGGTGGCGGTGGCGGTGACCGGTATCGCCGGGCCCGGCGGCGGCAGCCCCGACAAGCCGGTGGGCACGGTCTGGATTGCGTGGAAGCGCCGCGGCGGCTACGCCCGCGCGGAGCTGTTCCACTTCGACGGCGACCGCGAGGCGGTGCGCCGGCAGACGGTCGCTGCTGCGCTGCACGGCCTTGGCAGCACGCTGGCATGAGGACGCGCTGATGTGGGAAACCCTCGGCACCGTCCGTGACCTCGGCCGCCTGCAGGACATCGCCCGGGTCCTGGTCCGCTACGGCTTCGGCGACCTGGTCCGCCGCATCGGCCTGTCCGGCGCGCTCGAGCGTGCGGGGCGGCTGGTGCACTGGCACGCGGTCGACGAGGGCCTGCTGCAGATGGAGGTGCCCGAGCGCGTGCGCGCCGCGCTGCAGGACCTCGGGCCCACCTTCGTCAAGCTCGGCCAGGTGCTGGCCACCCGCGTCGACCTGTTGCCGCCGCGCTGGATCGAGGTGCTGTCCGAACTGCAGAACGCGGTGCCGGCGGTCGACTTCGAGGCCGTCCGCGCGCAGCTGACCGAGGATCTGGGCGCCGATCCCGACACCGTCTTCGCCGCGCTCGAACACGTGCCGATGGCCGCCGCCTCGCTGGCGCAAGCGCATCGCGCGACCCTGCATGACGGCAGCCGGGTGGTGCTCAAGGTACGCCGACCGGGCATCCGCGACGTGGTCGAGGCCGACCTGCGCCTGCTCGCGCACTTGGCGACGATCGTCGAGAAGCAGCTGCCCGAGCTGCGCCGCTACCACCCGGGCGACATGCTGCGCCAGTTCGGTGCCTCGCTGCGGCGTGAACTCGACTTCGCCGCCGAATGCCGCAACGCCGAACGCATCGCGCGCAACTTCGAGGGACGCACGGACATCGTCATCCCCAGGGTCCACTGGCAGTGGACCTGCGAGCGGCTCAACGTGCAGGACCTGCTCGAAGGCATCCCCGGGCGCAACCTCGCCGCGGTCGATGCGGCGGGCCTGGATCGCGCGCAGCTGGCGCGCACCGGTGCCGGCATCGTGCTCAAGATGGTGCTGGAGGACGGCTTCTTCCACGCCGATCCGCACCCGGGCAACATCTTCTACATGCCCGGCGGCGCGATCGGGGTGATCGACTTCGGCATGGTCGGGCACGTTTCCGACCAGCGCCGCTTCCAGATCGTGCGCCTGCTGCACGGGCTGGTGAGCCAGGACACGGCCGCGGTCGCCGACGTGCTGGTCGACTGGACCGAGGACAACCCGGACATCGACGAGGGCCGGCTGCAGGAATCGGTCGGCAGCTTCGTCGACCAGTACCGCGGCGTGCCGCTGAAGGACCTGCGGATGGGGGCGATGCTCAACGACGTCGCCTCGATCCTGCGCCAGAACGGCCTGGCCCTGCCGTCGGACCTGGCGCTGATGATCAAGGCCTTCCTGACCCTCGAGGGCATGGGCCGCCAGCTCGACCCGGACTTCGACATGGCCGGCGAAACGCGCCCGTTCCTCGAGCGCGCGATGCTGGCGCGCTACTCGCCGCGGGCGCTGGCGCGGCGCGGCCGGCGCACGCTGATGGGTGCGCTCGACCTGGCGCGCGACATGCCCCGCGACCTGCACCGCCTGCTGCAGGCCGCCCGCCGCGGCAAGCTGCGCGTGCATGTCGACGTCGATTCGCTGCGCGCCTTCGGCGACCAGGTCGATCGCGCGGTCAGCCGGCTGACGATGGGCGTGGTGGTCGCGGCGCTGATCGTCGGCTCCTCGATCGTGCTCAACAGCGCCGGTGGCGTGACCAGCAGCGGCCTGCGCATCCTCGGCACCGTCGGCTTCGTCGGCGCGGCCCTGGGCGGGGTGTGGGTGCTGGTCTCGATCTGGCGGGGCGGGCGGCGGAAGTAGGGCGGGGCTTGCGCGGTCCGGGAGTTAGTAGTATTACTACTAACCATGAATCTGACCGACACCCAGCAGGCCATCCTCGAACTGATCGCCGGGCGCATCGAGGCCGAGGGCGTGCCGCCATCGCAGACCGAGATCGCCCGTGCCCTGGGCTTCAGCAGCGTGCGCGCCGCGCAGTACCACCTCGAAGCGCTGGAGGCGGCCGGCGCGATCGAGCGCGTCCCGGGCCGGGCGCGGGGCATCCGCGTGCTGGCGCCGGTGGCGACGACGCAACAGGTCCTGGAACTGCCGGTCGCCGGGAACGACGACGCGTTGCACCTGCCGGTGCTGGGCCAGGTCGCCGCCGGCCTGCCGATCGGCGCGGACATCGGCAGCGACCAGGTCGTGCTGATGGATCGCGCGCTGTTCTCGCCTGCGCCCGACTACCTGCTCAAGGTCAAGGGCGATTCGATGATCGACGAGGGCATCTTCGAGGGCGACCTGATCGGCGTGCACCGCACCAGCGACGCCCGCAGCGGCCAGATCGTGGTGGCGCGCGTGGACGACGCGATCACCGTCAAGCTGCTCAAGATCGGCAAGGACCGCATCCGCCTGCTGCCACGCAATCCCGACTATGCGCCGATCGAGGTGCTGCCCGACCAGGACTTCGCCATCGAGGGCCTGTACTGCGGCCTGGTGAGGCCGAACCGGTGAGGTTGGCGCGGCTGCTTTCCGGCGGGGGTCCGGCGCCGGGTTTTCCGATGCGGCATGTTCCAACGCGGCATTCTCCGACGCGGCGTTTTCCGACAGCCGGCGCTGCATTTGCCCGGCATCCGCGGCCCGTCCAGCGCGCTAGTTTCGATCCCGGCACCACGGTCGCAGCTTTTGCGATGGGCGCCTGCAAGGATGCATCCAACCCGAATTCACCATGACAAGGACCACCACGATGGACGAGAACAAGAAGCGCGCGCTTTCCGCCGCCCTGGGCCAGATCGAGAAGCAGTTCGGCAAGGGCTCGGTGATGCGCATGGGCGACGGCAACGTCGAGCCGGCCGAAGTCATCGGCACCGGTTCGCTGATGCTGGACATGGCGCTGGGCATCGGTGGCCTGCCCAAGGGGCGCGTGGTCGAGATCTACGGTCCGGAGTCCTCGGGCAAGACCACGCTCACCCTGCAGACCATTGCGCAGTGCCAGAAGGCCGGCGGCACCGCCGCCTTCATCGACGCCGAGCACGCGCTCGATCCGACCTACGCGCAGCGCCTGGGCGTCAACATCGACGACCTGCTGGTCTCGCAGCCCGACACCGGCGAGCAGGCGCTGGAGATCGCCGACATGCTGGTGCGCTCGAACGCGGTCGACGTGGTGGTGATCGACTCGGTGGCCGCGCTCACCCCGCGCGCCGAGATCGAAGGCGAGATGGGCGACCAGTTGCCGGGCCTGCAGGCGCGGCTGATGAGCCAGGCCCTGCGCAAGCTGACCGGCAACATCAAGCGCAGCAACTGCATGGTGATCTTCATCAACCAGCTGCGCCACAAGATCGGCATCATGATGCCCGGCCAGAGCCCGGAAACCACCACCGGCGGCAACGCGCTCAAGTTCTACGCCTCGGTGCGCCTGGACATCCGCC
>DAOMPM010000091.1:0-12074 GCA_035444805.1 Luteimonas sp.
ACGGCATGCCGATCCTCGACGTGGTCAACTCGAAGAACACCATCGTCATCAAGCGAGGCAAGGGCACGGGCTTCGCCGGCATCGAGAACGCCCTGTTCTACGCCGACAACACGCGCATGCTCTACGGCGACGGCGCCGAGATGGCCAACGCGCTGGTGAGCGAGCTCAAGGCGCTGGACGGCGGGCACTGAGCCGGCGTCGGCCGTTCGCGGGGTGCTGCTGTCGTCGGGACCTTCCCCGATCCAGGCGCTCGCTCACCTGACGACGCGCAGCGCCTCGAGGATCCTCATGCCGGCGCGGCCATCGGCAGGCGACAGGCCCAGGCGCTGCTGTTCGGCCTGGATCGCGCGCCGGGTGTTGGTGCCGATCATGCCGTCGACCTCGCCAATGGCGTGGCCACGCGCGAGCAGCAGCGTCTGCAGTTCGCGGCGCTGCGCGCGCGACAGGCCGGGATCGTCGGTGGGCCACGGCGTGACGAGGCCGCTGCCGCCGCGCAGGCGGTCGGCCAGCGTCGCGATCGCCAGCGCGTAGCTTTCGGCGGCGTTGTAGGAATAGATCGCGTCGTAGTTGCGGAACACGAGGAAGGCCGGCCCGTTGCGCCCTGCCGGCAGCAGCACGGCGCTGCGCGCGTCCGAGGGCGCGATCGCGCTGCCGTCGACGCGGACCACGCCGCGCGCCACCCAGTCCGACAGCGGCCGGCGGCTGGTGCGCCCGGCGAGCGAGGCATCGAAGTTCGCCGGCAGCTTCACCTCGAAGCCCCACGGCTGGCCGGTCTGCCAGCCGCTGCGCTTGAGGTAGTTCGCGGTCGAGGCCAGCGCATCGGGGATGCTGCCGACGAGGTCGCGGCGACCGTCGCCGTCGAAATCGACCGCGATCCGCGCGTAGGTGGTCGGCATGAACTGGGTGTGGCCGAAGGCGCCGGCCCACGAACCGGTGATGCCCGGATCGCGCAAGTCGCCGTCATTGAGCAGCTTCAGTGTCGCAAGGAACTCGCCGCGGAAGAACTCCTGCCGCCGCCCGAAGCACGACAGCACCGACAGCGACTGCAGCAGCGGGCGCTTGCCCGAGACACGCCCGTAGTCGCTCTCCACGCCCCAGACCGCGACGATCGTGGCCGGATCGACGCCGTACTGCGCTGACACCTTCGCCAGCAGCTCGCGGTGCGTCTCCAGCATCGCCTGGCCGTCGGCCACGCGCTCGTCGTCGACCAGGCCGGCGAGGTAGTCCCAGATCGGCGTGGTGAACTCCGGCTGCGCGTTGAGCAGGTCGAGCACGCTGCGGTCCGGAGTCACGCCGGCCATGAAACGGTCGAAGGCCGCGCCGGGGATGCCGCGCGCAATCGCCTGCGGGCGCAGGCGGTTGGCGACGCAGGCGTCGTATGCGGGATCGGGGGGCGGCGCCTTCGCGATCGCAACCTCGGTCGCCGCCGGCTGCACCGCAGCCTGTTGTGCGACAGCCGGAGCCTGGAGGGCAAGGAGGGCGAGCGGAGCAGCGAGCAGGGAGATCCAGGCCATGGCGGAATCGTGAGCGGGGAGCGAGTCGGCAGCATACCGATCGTGCCGCAACGCGCCGTTACCGGCCCGCGATGCAGGCGCGCACGTTGCGGCGCGTTCAGCACATAGGTTGGGGTGAGCCTGCGAACCCCAACGTCCGGGTCGCGGCATCGCCTGCCTTGTCGGGGTTCGCTGCGCTCACCCCAACCTATGCATCGCCGCTCTCGACCGCGTCGAGGTAGAACCAGTGCCCACCCTCGCGCACGAAGCGGCTGTGCTCGCGCATGCGCAGCACGCTGCCGCCGCCGATGCGGTAGCGGGCGACAAACTCGACTTCGGCGGTGTCGTTGCCCGTGGCGACGTGGCGCAGCACGTCCAGCTTCAGCCATGTGGGCCGTTGCGCCTTCGACGCATCGAACGACACGTCATCCGGCCGCGTCGAAGCGTGCCAGCTGCGCAGCAGGTAGCGCGCGTCCTCGCGCACGTAGGCACTGTAGCGCGAGCGCATCAGCGCTTCGGCATCGCGCGCTGGCGCGCCGTCGTGCAGCGGACCGCAGCAGTCGGCGTAGTTGCGTCCGCTGCCGCAGGGGCAGGCCGTCATCAGCGGCGGCCGTGGCCTGCCTCGATGAAGCGCAGGAACTCGGCGCGGGTGCGCGCATCCTCGCGGAAGCTGCCGAGCATGGTCGAGGTGACCATGCTCACGCCGCGCTTGTGCACGCCGCGGGTGGTCATGCACTCGTGGCTGCCGTCGACCACCACGCCCACGCCCTGCGGCGCCAGCGCACGCTGGATGCAGCCTGCAATCTGCGCGGTCATCTTCTCCTGCACCTGGAAGCGCTTGGCGTAGGCCTCGACCACGCGCGCGAGCTTGCTGATACCCACCACCTTGCCGTCGGGCAGGTAGCCCACGTGCACGCGGCCGATGATCGGCGCCATGTGATGCTCGCAGTGGCTCTCGAACTCGATGTCGCGCAGCACGATCATCTCGTCGTAGCCGGCGACTTCCTCGAAGGTGCGCGCCATGTACTCGTCCGGGTCCAGGCCATAGCCGCTGAACCATTCGGTATAGGCGTCGACCACGCGCCGGGGCGTGTCGAGCAGTCCCTCGCGCGCCGGATCCTCGCCGGACCAGCGCAGCAGGGTGCGCACCGCGTCCTCGGCCTGTGCGCGCGGGACGCCGTTGCGCGTGTCGTCGGAATCGTTCACGGGCGGCTCCTGCCGTGGCAATCGGGCCGGACATGGTACCGCGCCCGCCGTCGTTCCCGCCTCCGCGTCGCGCCGCGGCGAGGGCCTTAGGACTCCACGACGACCGCCACCTCTCCGCCGTCGCCCGAAGGCACCTCGGGCGCGGCCTCGTCCGGCGCCGGCTGGCGCAGCACCTCGTTGATCAGGTCGATCGTGCGCGCCAGCGACTCTTCCGAGTAGCCGCGGCGGATGGCGTGCAGCTTGCCGGCCTTGTCGAAGATGAACATGTGCGGCACCGACGACACGCCGAAGGCCTCCGACAGCGCGCCGTCGCGGTCATGCGTCCAGGTCACCGACGACTTGCGCAGCGCGCGGCGCACATCACGGTACTCGCGCGGGGCCTCCTTGAAGTTCACCACCACCACGCGCAGGTTGTCCCGGCCGGCCGCGGTCTGCAGGTAGTCGAGCGCCGGGAACTGCTTGCGGCAGTAGCCGCACCACGAAGCCCAGAAACTCACCACCATCGCCTTGCCGCGATGCTCGCTGATGCGGACTTCCTCGCCGTCCGGCGTGACGCCGAGCAGGTCCTCGGGCGCCGGTTCGCCGATCGGCGGCGCCGCCTGTGCAACACCGCCCGCCATCCACAGCGCCACGACAACCACGCCCAGCCGCAGCTTCCAGTGCCCCATCGCCCTCCCCCAACGCGTCGCTCCGTGCGCGCATGGCGGGCACGATCCGTCGCCGCGGGTGCAGATGTCAAGGAAGACTTCCTGCCCGAGCGGCCGAATCCCGAGCTGGACGCCATGTCCGTGCGCCGTCCGCTGATGTCGGGCGGTGCGGTCGCGAAAGCGAGGCCGCGGACGATGCAGACACCGGGCAGCGCAACGACATCGCCACCGGCAAGCGCATTCTGGAGGCGGACACCGTCGAATGAGCGCGCGCCGCGCTCGGTGCGTGCCGGGCGCGGGCTCGTTACTCCGTCGGCATCCGGTAACCGCCGTCGGTGTAGCGCACGGTGGTCGCGCCATCGGGCGTGACCATGCGCAGGTCGGAGAAGCCGTGGCTGCGCGTCTCCAGCACCTCGACCGCACGCGCCGAGCGCTGGGTGCCGATCAGGCGTCGATGGCCCTCGCCCTCGGCGTAGATCCACCAGTCCGACAGGCCGTCGGCGTGCAGGCAGGGGGCGCGACCTTCGAGCAGCCAGTCCTGGTCACCGTCGCCGTCGAGGTCGATGCGTCGCACCCGCACCCAATCGTCTTGGAACAGGCTGCGGCCGTCGGCGGTGCCGGTGGCGCAGTCGAGCACCCGCTCGTCGGTCTGCAACGCGCGGGCGATGTCCCGCGGCAAGGCGGTGTCGCCGGCGGCGTTGCGCAGGGAAGGCGCTGGCGCCGCGCAGGCCGCGAGCAGGATGGCCGCCAGCAGCGCCGGAAGGACCAGGCGCCATCGGCGGCGCGACGGCGACGCGGAAGACGTGGCGTCGCGATCAGGTCCTGCGCCCATCGAACCTGCCGTCGAGCAGATCGTTGACCCAGCGGTGCATGACCTGCGAAGGCGCTTCGATGTGCACGTGCGGCCCTGTGGAGTTGCCGGTCGATCCCTGGTTGCCGAGATCCTGGCCGTAGCCCACGCGCTGACCGACCTGCACGTCGATGCTGGAGAAGTGGAAGAGCCAGGCTTCGCGCCCATTGTCGTCGCGCACCACCACCGCATTGCCGGCGCCGCCCATCGGTCCGGCGCGGACCACGGTGCCCTCCAGCGGCGACGGCACCGCCTGCTGCAGCTGCGACTGGCCGTTGCGATGCAGGACGATGTCGCGCACTTCCAGGGTCTGGCCGTTGCGGGTGGTGGTCTGGTAGTCGTGGTGCGGCTGCATCTGCCCCGGATCGTTGACCGCGAACGCCGGGCGATGGCCGGTGCTGTACACGGTGTAGGGCGCGTACGTGGGCACCTCGCCCGAGATCGGCGGCGTGGGCGACGGTGCAGGCGTGGGCGCAGGCGAAGGACCGGGCGCGGGTGCGTCATGCCCGCGCGGGATACTGATCGTCTGTCCGGCGTAGATCAGGTTGGAATCGCGGATGCCCGGATTGGCCTGCATCAGTTCGCCGACGCTGCTGCCGTTGCGCGCGGCGATGCCGCCGAGGGTGTCGCCGCTGCGCACCGTGTAGCTGGCCATCTCCGCCTGTGGCGCATTGCCGCCGGGCATCGCCAGCGACTGTCCGGCGAAGATCAGGTCGCGGTTGCGGATGCCGGGATTGGCCTGCATCAGCGCGTCGACCGTGGTGCCGCGACTGGCGGCGATGCCGCTGAGCGTGTCGCCGGCACGAATGGTGTAGCTGGTGCCGGCGGCCGCGCCCGACAGCGCCAACTGCTGGCCGGGGAAGATCAGGTCGCGGTTGCGGATCTGCGGGTTGGCCCGCATCAGCGCGTCGACGCTGGTGCCGTGCCGCATCGCGATGGCGCCGAGCGTGTCACCGCTGCGCACGGTGTAGCGGTCGCCCGCGTCCGGCGACGGATCCGGCGCGGGCGAAGGCGACGGGCCGGGCGCCGGCGTCGGGCGGTCGATCGGCGACGGTGCTTCGCCGTCGATGCGGTCGCGCACGAAGCTGGTCGCCTCGCCGGCGGTGATGCGGCCGTCGCCGTTGAGGTCGAGCGGCGCGTTCATGCGATAGGCTGCGGTGCCGCTGGCGAACAGGGTCGAGCCCGGGTCCGGGCGCGGGCTGCCGTAGAGCACGGTGGTGTACACGCCTTCGAGCGTGTTCAGGTCGCCCGGGTCGGAGCGGCGCGCGAAGTAGCGCTCGACGTACTCCAGCTGTTCGGTCGCGCTCATCCGCGCCAGCGCGTCGGTGCTGGTGCCGAGCTCGCGCGCGGTCGCGGGCATGAACTGGATCAGACCGGTGGCGCCGCTGCCGGCGGCGTTGCGCACGCCCGGACTGAAGCTGCCGCCGGTCTCGAAGCTCATCACCGCCAGCACGTACTCGGGCCGCGTGCCGATGCGTTCGGCCATCGCCTCCACGCCGCGGATGAATTCGGGCGTGATGTTGCGGTTGCCATTGACGCCGGCAATGCGGTTGTAGTCGAACCCGCTTGGGCTCAGATGGTCACCGGCGACGTTGCCGGCGCCGGTTTGCGACTGCACGCTGCCCACGGCCATGTGCGCTGTCCTCCCTCACCACGTGACGACGGCGCGGCATGCCCGCGCCATGCACGGCGGAGACTAGGCAGCGCCCCGGTCGCGGGATAGCCGGGGCTGACCCTAGGGCAGCGCGCGTTCGAGGCAATGGCGGCCTTCGGCGAAGAGTGCAGCGGCGTCGACAGCTTCGAAGTAGGTCTCGATCCAGCCCTGGTGCATGCCCGGCACGTCGCGGTTCACGTAGTAGCCCTGCAGCCGGCAGCTGCCATCGGCGTAGCCTACGTTCCCGCGCAGGTTCACCGCCAGCCCGCCGGGATAGCCCTCGGCGGTATTGCCCGGACGCGTGAACGCATGCAGCGCGTCCTCGCCGCAGATCTCCGGCGAGGACGGCCGCTGCAGGTCCGCGTACACGACCAGGCCGTCGCCCTGCGGCGGATCCGACGACAGGTCGCCTTCGTCATCGAACGACGGCGTCCACACCGGCACGACGGTTCGCGCATCGTCCGCCGCGCAGACCGGCAGGGCCCGGCTGTCCGCATCCGCGGCGGGCGCCGGCGACGCCTGCTGTGGCGGATCCGCGACAGCGTCGGCTGGCTGCGGTGACGATGCCGGTCCGCTGCACGCCGCCAGCGACAGGGCGACTCCGGCGATGACGATGGCGATGGCGATGCGACCCATGGGGCAAGTCTCCTTTCGCTTCCGCCCGGACGTGGGCGCATACAGCGGACGCTATCGGTCGAAACGTGAGCGTCGCGTTGCCGTGGTTCCGGCCGGCAGCCTTCGTTCGACCCCGATCCAATACCAATTCGCGATCAAAATGCGGGATGGCGTAGGAGCGCCCCATGGGCGCGACCGGCGAGCGACGGTTCCCGGGTTGCGCGGGTCGCGGGCATGGCCCGCTCCTACATTGATCGCTTTGATCGAGAATTGGTACAAGCCGCCGCCTCCGGCGCGCCCATGTTGCCGCGGCTGTACCGGCCGGAGCGGTCGAAGCAGCAGGCGCGGCGATGGCCGCAGGCGAGCTTGTCGCAGGCGGTGGCGGTGCGCTTGACCCGTGTCTCGGCCTTCTTGCCCGAGCTGATCCAGTGGATCCAGTCGCGGCGCGCGACCGGCGTGATGTCCTGCCACGTCGCCAGCGCCGCGGGATTGGCGCGCAGCGCAGCGCGCAGGTCGGCCGGCAGCTTCGGTTCGGGCTCCTTGTCGACCGGCGCGATCTCGAGCACGACCGTGTCGCCGGCCTCGGCGCCCGCGGCCTCGCGCAGTTCCTTCTCCACCTTCAGCCAGTGGCTGCCCTCGCCATCGGGCTCCAGCGTAGCCTGGAACGGTTGCCCGCAGAGCGTGCCGTCCACCGTCACCATGCCGCGTGCCGGCAGCCTGGCGCTGGCGGCCGCGGGCAGGACCAGGAAGGCCCAGTCCGCGCCCTTCGGGCTCGCCGGACACAGGAGCTTCGCCTGGAAGCGGATGCTGTCGTTGTCGTGGCGCATGGGCGACAGGGTATCCCCATCGACTCTGGCACGGCTTGAAAAATGGCGCAGCGCACGCATATCCGGCGCCAGCCATGGCCACGCAAGGACTCCCCGCATGACCGCTGCCGCCGAGACGCGCCGGTTCGAAGCCGAAGTCGCCCAGGTGCTGCACCTGGTGACGCATTCGCTGTACTCGCACAAGGAAATCTTCCTGCGCGAGCTGATCTCCAACGCATCTGACGCCTGCGACAAGCTGCGCTTCGAGTCGATCGCCCACCCGGAGCTGCTGGCCGGCGAGAGCGAGCTGCGCATCGACGTGAGCTGGGATAAGGACGCGCGCACGATCACCATCCGCGACACCGGCATCGGCATGTCGCGCGACGAGGTGGTGGCCAACATCGGCAGCATCGCCAGCTCGGGCACGCGCCGCTTCCTGGAGGCGCTGGGCAGTGAGCAGCAGGCCGATGCGCGCCTGATCGGCCAGTTCGGCGTCGGCTTCTACTCGGCCTTCGTGGTCGCCGACCGCGTCACCGTGCTCACCCGCCGTGCCGGCGAGCCGGCGGAGTCGGGCGTGAAGTGGGACAGCGACGGCCGCGGCGAGTACACGCTCGAAGCCGCCACCCTGCCCGAGCGCGGCACCACCGTCATCCTGCACCTGAAGGCGGACGAGGACGAGTTCCTCGACGGCTGGAAGCTGCGCGCACTGGTGCACAAGTATTCCGACCACGTCGCCTTCCCGATCCGGATGCCGAAACAAGCGGCGGACGCCGGCGACGACGAGGCCAAGGCCGACGCCGCGCCCGAATGGGAGACCGCCAACGATGCCTCCGCGCTGTGGACGCGGCCCAAGGCGGAGATCAGCGACGAGGAGTACCAGAACTTCTACAAGTCACTCGGCCACGACTTCAACGACGCCGCGGCCTGGTCGCACAACCGCGTCGAGGGCAGCCAGAGCTTCACCACCCTGCTCTACCTGCCGGCGCAGCCGCCGTTCGACCTGATGATGGGCGGCCGCGACGAGCGCAAGGGCCTCAAGCTCTACATCAAGCGCGTCTTCATCATGGATGCCGCCGAGGAACTGCTGCCGAGCTACCTGCGCTTCGTGCGCGGCGTGGTCGACGCCGACGACCTGCCGCTCAACGTCAGTCGCGAACTGCTGCAGCACAACCGCCAGCTCGAGCGCATCAAGGGCGCCTGCACCAAGCGCGTGCTCGACATGATCGAGAAGCTCTCGCGCGACGAGCCGGAGAAGTTCACCGCCTTCCTCAAGGCCTTCGGCAACACGCTCAAGGAAGGCATCGTCGAGGACGCCGGCAACCGCGAGCGCATCGCCAGGCTGCTGCGCTTCGCTTCGACCAAGGGCGAAGGCGAGTCGCGCAATGTCTCGCTGGACGACTACGTCGCGCGCATGGCCGAGGGCCAGGACGCGATCTGGTATGTCACCGCCGATGGCCACCGCGCCGCCGCCGGCAGCCCGCAGCTCGAAGCGTTCCGTGCGAAGGACATCGAAGTGCTGCTGATGTCCGACCGCATCGACGAATGGATGCTCGGCCACCTGCGCGAGTACGCCGGCAAGCCGCTGCGCCACGTCGCCAAGGGCGAGCTGCCGCTGGACGAAGCCGACAAGGCGAAGCAGGCCGAAGCCGAAGAAGCCGCCGCGCCGCTGCTCGCGCGGGTCAAGGAACTGCTGGGCGAACGCGTCGGCGACGTGCGCGTGTCCGCGCGCCTGACCGACTCGCCCTCGTGCCTGGCGCTGTCGGAATGGGAAATGGCGCCGCACCTGGCGCGGCTGATGCGCGAGGCCGGCCAGGACCTGCCCGAGCAGAAGCCGACGCTGGAGCTCAACCCGGCGCATCCGCTGGTGCGCAAGGTCCTGAACGAAACCGACGACGCCCGCGCCGCCGACCTGGCCCACCTGCTGCTGGAGCAGGCCGAGCTCGCCGCGGGCGCGCCGCTGCCGGATCCGGCGGCGTTCGTGCAGCGGGTCAACCGGCTGCTGGCGGGCTGACGACCAGGCGGTCGGCTGCGCAACGCCCGCCGCGTGCTTACCCGCTCGCCGGCGGGGCCGGCCTCAGGCCGAAGCGAACCACCAGCCACAGCCACGCGAACGCGCATGCCGTCCCGACGATGCCGTACAGGGCATCGACCGGGTCGCGCGTGTTCAGCAGCGGCAGCCACCATTCGTAGGCGAGGTTGGCGACGGCCAGCGCCAGCGCCGCCCACGCCACGTGGCGCAGGTGCACGCCCATCAGCACCCACAGGTAGCCGATGCCGGCCAGCAGCAGGTACGACAGCGCGAAATTGAAGACGTGGGTGTAGAAGTCCGGCACCCGGTCGACGATGGCCTGGACGCGGAACATGCCCGGCTTGCGACCCAGGAACAGCACGAACACGCCGGCCAGCAACAGCAGGTGGACCAGCGCCGCCCAGAGCCTGGGGTGGAAACGCAGCACCGGCGGCGCGGGCTTGTTCACATGTCCTCCTGCGGCCACGGCGGGCTGGGCGTTGCCGCCACCCTCGCAGAATGTCGGGGCCGGTGAAAGCCGCCGACGCGTTGCCGCGTTACGACGCGTCGCCTGCCGGCAGCTCGAATTCCACCACCGCCGGCACGCTCAGCAACACCTTGGAACGGTACTGCCCGTTGAACACGTCCTCTTCCTTGACCACGACGCGACGCGCCTTGTCGATCCAGAACCGCTGGTAGTTGCCGCTGCCGGGCTTGCCGCTCTCGGTTTCGACCAGCCAGCAGTCGTAGCGGGTGCTGCCATCGCCCCCGACCAGGGTGCGCTCGCCGACGACCGTGTAGTCCACGTCCATCGGCGCCGGCATGCCGACATCGAACAGGTGCACGCGCAGGGTGCCGCCGCGTTCGTACGGCAGCAGCGGCAGCAAGGCCAGGTCGGAATGCCAGTTGAACCACCAGCCGTCGTCCATCGTCGCGAAGCCGCGTTCTATCGCTTCACGACGTTCGGCCGGCAATTCGCCTTCGATCGTCCCCGTGCCCTCGGCAGGCAGCGCCGTAGTGGTGACCGAACCACCCGCACGGTTCCAGGTGGAGGTCTGCGACAGCGTGGTCAGGTCGCTGGCCGCGTGCACCGTGCGCGCGGTATGCGCGATGCCGGCGTCGTTCTCCCAGCTTTGCTCGATCACCCACGCATCCACGCCGTCGACGCGCTCGCGGGTGACCGTCGAGGTGGCCAGCATCGCACGGCTGATACCGGAGCCGGCCGGGCCGTGGTGATGGACCAGGTAGGTCGCGGTGCGTGGCTGCAGGCGGTCGATGTGCATGTCGGCGGCGGTGACCGTTGCAAGGGCGAAGCCGAGGGCAAGGAGCATGGGGTTTCCCCGTCAAGACGTCGCCACATTCAATCGGGGTGGCCGGTCGCGGGCGAGTGTCGTCGGGCAGGGTGTCGTTGGTCATGACGGTCCGGCGGCTGCCCCGTCCCCGCGTTCCCACGGTTGCCGACCTGCTGGGCCGCTGTGGCTTCACCTGATCCCTGTCAAGGACGCCGATTCGTGGGAAAGTCACCCTGATCCCGCTCCCGTCGTCTCCAGGAGGGCCGCATGACCGACCACATGCCCGACGACCTGTCGGCCACCGGCAGGGACCTGCGCGCGTTCACCGACGAGTTGCGCCGGCGGCACCGCGTGGTGCGCAACATCCACGGCGAATGGGTGCTGCTGCGCCACGACCTGGTGGTGCAGGCCGCGCACGACGACGTCCGCTTCTCCAGCGCCGTCTCGCAGCACCTGCACGTGCCCAACGGCATCGACGGCGAAGCGCACAGCGCCTGGCGCAAGGCGCTGGACGTGTTCCTGACCGCGGAAGCGCTGGCGCCGTTCCACGCGGAATTCCGCCGGGTGGCGACCGGGCTTGTGGCATCGCTGCCCCGCGGCGCAGCGGTGGACGCGGTGTCGGGCTTCGGCGTCCGCTTCGCGGTGCGCGCGCAGTGTGCCTGGCTGGGCTGGCCGGCCAGCCTCGAAGATCGCCTCGTGGACTGGGTGGCCGAGAACCACGCCGCCACCCGTTCGGGCGACCGCGACTGGACGTGGCGGGTGGCCGAATCCTTCGACGCGATCATCCGCTCCGTGCTCGAACCCCGCCGCGGCGCCGCGCGCGCAGGCGACACCGGCGACGTCACCACCCAACTCATGCGCGCCGAAGTCGACGGCCGGCCGATGACCGACGCCGAGATCATCTCGATCCTGCGCAACTGGACCGGCGGCGACCTGGGCTCGATCGCGCAGTGCGTCGGCGTGCTGGTGCACCGCCTGGCGACCCATCCCGAGCTGCAGGACCGCTTGCGCGCCGGCGTCGACGACGACGCGTTCGACGCCGCCATCGATGAGATCCTGCGCATCGACGACCCCTTCGTCTCCAACCGCCGGATCACCATCTGTCCACTCAGCATCGGCGGCGTCGACCTGCCGCAGGGCGCGCGGGTGAAGCTCAGCTGGACCTCGGCCAACCGCGACGAAGCCGTCTTCGGCGACCCCGACGCCTTGGACCCACGGCGCAACGCCGCGCACAACCTGGTCTACGGCAGCGGCCGCCACGTCTGCCCCGGACGCCTGCTGGCCACGCTGGAGCTGCGCATCGCGCTGCAGGCGCTGCTCGTCGCGACGACATCGATCACGCTCGACCCCGAACAACTGCCCGAGCGCGCGGTCGCGCCGGTGGGTGGATGGGCCAGTGTGCCGGTGGTGCTGGCATAGGGCGGCGCTGATCAAGTCGCTTGGGGTTCGTCATCCCCGCGAAGGCGCACTGCTGTCCGGAATATTTTCAAGCAAACAGCCCCG
>DAOMPM010000092.1:0-11751 GCA_035444805.1 Luteimonas sp.
ACTACGAGCCGGCACGGGCCTCGAAGTGGCTCGACGAGAAACGCAGCCGCGAACTCCGCTGACCCCGAGGACGACATGACCATTCCCGCCACCTTCCGCGCCTTCCGCATCCACAGCGACGACGCTGGCTACCGCAGCGGCATCGAGCCGGTTTCGCTGGAGCAGCTGTCTCCCGGCGAGGTCGTGGTCAAGGTCGCGTTCTCCTCGGTCAACTACAAGGACGCCCTTGCCGGCACCGGCAAGGGCAGGATCCTGCGCCGGTTTCCGTTGGTCGGAGGCATCGACCTCGCGGGCCACGTCGTGGCGTCGACCGACCCGAAGTTCCGCGAAGGCGACGCTGTCCTGGTCACCGGCTGCGGGCTGAGCGAGACGCGCGACGGCGGCTATTCCGAGTACGCGCGGATCGAGGCCAGGTGGGCAATCCCGCTACCGGCCGGGCTGTCGCTGCGCGAGAGCATGATCCTCGGCACCGCGGGCTTCACCGCGGCGCTGGCGCTGTTGCGCATGCAGGAGAACCGGCAGTCGCCCGGGCTCGGCCCGCTCGCAGTCACTGGCGCCACCGGCGGCGTCGGTTCGCTCGCCGTCGACATCTTCAGCAGCGCCGGCTATACCGTGCACGCGATCAGCGGCAAGCCCGAACACGCCGACTACCTCAAGGCCATCGGTGCCAGCGAAGTGCTCGGCCGCGACGCACTCGCCACTACCCGACCGATGGAATCGGCGCGCTTCGGCGGTGGTCTCGACAACGTCGGCGGTGCGATGCTGGTCAGCCTGCTGGCGCAGACCGAGCCCTACGGCAACGTCGCCAGCGCCGGGCTCGCCGCCAGCGCCGACCTGCCTGCGACGGTGATGCCCTTCATCATTCGCGGCGTGTCCCTGCTCGGCGTGGCCTCGGCCGGCACTGCGCGCGACCTCCGCGACGAGGTCTGGCGCCGGCTCGCCTCGGACTGGAAGCCCCGCCACCTCGATCGCATCTGCACTCGCGAAGCTGCGCTCGAAGGCCTCCCGGCGGTGTTCGACGGCATGCTCGCAGGCGGCTCCTTCGGCCGGACGCTGGTCACAGTCCCGCCTCGGCAGTGATTGGAAAGCACCGCCCGACGGCTACAATCCGTCCATCCACCAGGGGAACCGGAATGGCACGCATCCTGATCGTCGACGACTCGCCTTCGCAGCTGATGGGCATCCGCCGCATCGTCGAGAAGCTGGGCCACGAGGCCATCACCGCCGAAGACGGCGCGGCCGGCGTGCAGGCAGCGAAGGACAACATCCCCGACCTGATCCTGATGGACGTGGTGATGCCGAACCTCAACGGCTTCCAGGCCACCCGGACGATCAAGCGCGACAAGGCCACCGGCCACATCCCGGTCATCCTGGTCACCACCAAGGACCAGGAAACCGACCGCATCTGGGGCATCCGCCAGGGCGCGCAGGGCTACCTGACCAAGCCCTTCAGCGAAGCCGAACTGACCGAGGCGATCGTCTCGACCATCGGCCACGGCAGCGGTGCACCGGAACCGGAGCCGGAAGCGGGCTGACGCGCACCCACCAAGGATGATGTAGGAGCGCCCCATGGGCGCGACCGGGTTGGCGATGATGTTCCCGCCGTCGCGTGTCGCGGGCATGGCCCGCTCCTACGTTTCCGCCAGTGGCGATCAATCCCGGCGCCACTCGCCGGCGAAGGCCTCACGCAGCTTGTCGTAGGCCTCTCGTTGCCTGTCGTCGCGCGGCACCGGCGCCTGGATCTCGAGTTCCACCAGCTGGTCGCCCGCCGCTGCACCGCCCGCTCCGGGCAGGCCTCGACCTCGCAGGCGCAGCTTGCGGCCGGCCTCGGAGTCCTTCGGGATCTTCAGCTCGACCTTGCCGCCCAGCGTCGGCACGCTCACCGCCGCGCCCAGCGCCGCTTCCCACGGCGCCACTGGCAGCGTGTAGATGATGTTGCGGCCGTCGACCTCGAACTGCGGATGCGCTGCGTACTCGACCTCCAGCAGCAGGTCGCCACCGCGGCTGCCCTGCTTCGCCAAGCGGATCACCTGCCCGGGACGGACGCCCTTGGGTATGCGCACGTCGAAGGAGCGGCCGTCGATGCCGATGCGCACGCTGTCGCCGCGATGGACGTTCTCCAGCGACACCGCCAGCCTGGCGCGGGTGTCGCCCGTGGCCTGCTGTCGCGCGCCGGGGCGCGGTCCGGCGCCATTGCCCGAGCGCCGGAACAGGCTTTCGAAGAAATCGCTGAAGCCGCCACCGGCGCCGCCGCCGGCGAACACTTCGTCGAAGTCGAAGTCGCCATGGCCGCCGCCGCCGAACCCGGCCGGCGGCACCTCGTCGCCGGGGCGGTAGCCACCGGCGCGGAGCTGGTCATAGGCCTTGCGCTTGGCGGGGTCGCGCAGCGCCTCGTAGGCCTCGTTGACGGCCTTGAACTTGTCCTCGGCGCCGGCTTCCTTGCTGACGTCCGGATGGTACTTGCGCGCCAGACGCCGGTACGCGGACTTGATCTCGGCGTCACCGGCATTCGGCTCCACGCCGAGGACACTGTAGTAATCCTTGAACTGCATGGATGCTCCACGGACGACGGACGGCCCGCAGTGCGGGCCGTCCCAGTTTAACGGTGGAAGGACGCGACGGTCAGTGCGCGGTCGACGCCCCGACCTGGATCCGGCGCGGCGTGGTCTCCGCCTTCTTCGGGATCGCGATCTCCAGCACGCCGTTGTGGCCGCTGGCCGAGATGCCGTCGGCGTCGGCGCTGTCGGGCAGCGCGAAGCGGCGGTGGAAGGCACCGTAGCGACGCTCGATCCGCGAGAAGCGCTCACCCTCGTCGGTCGACTCGCTCTTGCGCTCGCCCTTGATCGAGAGGATGCCCTTGTCCATGTGGATCTCGATGTCCTGCGGATCGATGCCCGGCAGGTCGGCCTGGATCACGAAACGCGTCGCTTCCTCGCGAATGTCCACGCGCGGCACCCACTGCGCGGTGACCACGGCCGAGGCGTCGGTGTCCTCGTGGCCGAAGAATCGGTTGAATACCTGGGTGACTTCGTCCTGCAGGGCGCGCTGCGGCCCCTGATGGTGGTAACGATGGCTGCTCATGTGCGGAACTCCTGGGTCTGGTCCGGCGGCACGCGGCCGCCCATGCACCGGATGTGCGAACGTGCATCGCCATTTCAAGCCCCAGCCCGGGCGCGGACGTGCGACGATAGCCTTGGTTCACTTTCCGGCGCAGGTACCCCCATGACCATCCAGATCGGCGACCGCATCCCCGAGGTCGTCCTCAAGTACATCGACGACGGCGTCCACGCGGTCGACACCCCTACCCTGTTCGAAGACCGCCAGGTGGTGCTGTTCGCGGTCCCCGGCGCGTTCACGCCGACCTGTTCCGAGCGCCACCTGCCGGACTTCATCGAGCACTTCGCCCAGTTCCGCGAACGCGGCGTCGACGTGTTCTGCATGGCAGTCAACGACCCGTTCGTGATGCAGGCCTGGGGCGAGAGCCAGAACGTGCCGGCGGGACTGCGCATGCTCTCCGACGGCAACGCCGACCTGACCCGCGCCCTGGGCCTGGAGATGGACGCCAGCGGCTACGGCATGGGCGTGCGCAGCAAGCGCTTCGCGCTGTATGCCGAAGATGGCTTCGTGAAACAGCTTTTCGTCGAGGCCCCCGGCGAGTACCGCGTCTCGAGCGCGGAGCACATGCTGGCGCATTTGCCGGCGTAGGTTCCGCCGCCGCTTTCGTAGGAGCGCCCCATGGGCGCGACCGGGTTGCGGTGCAATCACGTTGTTCACAGACCCTCGCGCGTGGCGACGCGTTCATCCGTGTCGCATCGTGCAGTCTGTCGCAGCGCGGTCGCGGGCATGGCCCGCTCCTACGAAAATGGGTCAATCCGGCAGGATGCGAAACTCCACCGATGCCCACGCGCCGCTGTCGGCGAGCGCGGTCAGGCGATGCGTTCCCGTCGTCTCGAAGCTGTGCTGGAAGGCGTTCGCGCCGCGCGTCTGCGCGATCCAGCGGCCGTCGAGCAGCCACTGGACGGGCGTATCGGAGCCGATCGCGCGCAGCGACAGGCGGATGCCGCGCTCGCTGCCGGGCGGGCGCGCCAGGGTGGCACCGTCGTTCAACCCCTCGATGTGCAGTTCCCCAACCGCATCGCGCCCGTCATCGATGCAGTCCGGCGACAGCGGCGGCGGCCGCGAGGCGCGGCGGGTCGAGGACGACAGCCACGGTGACGCCAGCGCCGGCCAGCGCGCGACCGCCATCGTCTCGCGCACGTGCAGTTGGCGACAGTCGGCCGACAGCCGCAGCCCGCTGGAGGCATCGACATCGAAGCGTTCCAGCCCCGCACTCCACAAGCGCGCGTCGCGCTCGGCGAAGGTCGGCGGGATCACGCCATCGAGCACCCAGGCATCGAAGCGGCGCTGGCACAGCGGCGCCGGCTGCGCTTCCGCGGTCGTGCCCAGCGGCCAGCAGATTGCGTGTCCGGCGACGTTCACCGGCGGCGGCGTGCGCGCACCGTCGCCACGCGCACGCGGCAGGCTGTCGATCACTTCGAACAGCAGCGGCAGCGCGGTGATCGCGCCGTACTGGCCCGGCAGCGGCGTACCGTCGGGGCGCCCCACCCAGACGCCCACCGTATGCCGGTTCGTCCCGCCGATCGCCCAGGCGTCGCGGAACCCGTAGCTGGTCCCGGTCTTCCACGACACCCGCGGGCGGCGGCCGTCGTCGAACATGCCCTCGCGCTCGCCGGGCCTCGGATTGGATTCGAGGATCTCGCGCACGATCCAGGCCGCGCCCGGCGACAGCAGGCGCCGGTCGATCACCGGATCATCGGGCGTGTAGCGCACGCGCCCGGCGGTGCCGTCGCGATGCAGCGCCGCGTGCGCGCCGACCAGGTCTTCCAGCCGCGCGCCCGTGCCGCCGAGGATCAGCGTCAGGTTCGGCGTCGCGCCGCGCGGGAACTTCAGCGAAATGCCGGCATTGTCGAGGCGTGCGGCAAAGCGCGCCGGTCCGACGCGGTCGAGCAGGTCCACCGCCGGCACGTTGAGCGACAGCCGCAGCGCGGTCGCCGCACCAACCGGGCCATTGAAGGCCGCATCGAAGTTGCCGGGACGATAGCCGCTGAACGACTGCGGCGCGTCGACCAGCAGGCTTTCGGAATGGATCAGGCCGTCGTCCAGCGCCATGCCGTACAGGAACGGCTTGAGCGTCGATCCCGGCGAACGCCAGGCGCGCACCATGTCGACGTGGCCGAGCCGCGCCTTGTCGTTGAGGTCGAGCGAGCCGACGTAGGCGCGTGCCTCCATGGTCGCGTTGTCGACCACCAGCAGCGCGGCCGAGGTGCGTTCCGGGAGGTTCGAGAAGTAGGCCGCGGCGCGTTCCTCCAGCGTGCGCTGCAGGCCGGCGTCGAGGGTCGAGACGATGCGCGCCTCGCGCGGATGCGCCGCCCGCAGCCGCTGTGCGAGCAGGGCCGCCGACATCGGCGGGCGCAGGCGGCGCGAGACCACCGCCTCGATCTTCGCGTCGTCGACCCCGGCGCGGGACCACGCGTCGAGCGTGGCCATGCGCTCGAGCACCTTGTCACGCGCGGCCCGCGCCGCCTCCGGGTGGCGGTCGGGCCGCAGCCGGCTCGGCGCCTGCGGCAGCACCGCCAGCAGCGCGGCCTCGGCGTGTGACAGCCGCGCCGCCGGCTTGCCGAGATAGGCCCAGCTGGCGGCTTCGACGCCCTCGATGGTGCCCCCGAACGGCGCACGCTCCAGGTACAGGCCGAGGATCTCGTCCTTCGACAGGTGCGCTTCCAGTTGCAGGGCGCGCAGGATCTGCAGCGACTTGCCGCGCAGCGTGCGCGTGGACGCGCCCGGCCCGCGCTCGAGGATGCGCGCCACCTGCATGCTCAGTGTCGAACCGCCGGACACGATGTCGCCACCGGACAGCCACTGCCCCGCCGCCCGCAGCAGCGCGACCGGATTCACCCCCGGATGCCAGCGGAACCAGCGGTCCTCGTAGTGCAGCAGGGCATCGAGGTACAGCGGCGAAACCGTCTCCGGCGTCGCCGGATACCGCCAGACCCCGTCCACGTCGGCGAACGCACGCAGCGGCGTGCCATCGGCCGCAACCACCAGCGTACTGGCGTCACGCGCCTTCGGCAGCTTCGGCGGGAACGCGAAGTCGAGCACCAGCAGCGACAGCAGCAGCGCGACCGTGCCCCAGCGCAGCCAGGGAAGGATCCGCCTCATACCCATTTGCGATCAGGAGAACGATATACGTAGGAGCGGGCCATGCCCGCGACCCGCGGCGGCCGGAGCATCGTCGCGATCCGGTCGCGCCCATGGGGCGCTCCTACGCCATGCCATCCTTCTTGATCGCAAGTCGGTATCAGACGCGGCACAACCGATGCCCCGCACCCGCCCACTCCGCACTTGCGACCTGCGGCTCGGTCGATCCAACCCTCGCGTCAAAAGACACTGGGTCCCCGCCTTCGCGGGGATGACGAGCCAGGGGCAACACGATCAACGTCGAGCAAACCACCCTCCCCGACGGTCACGGCTGCACCACCGTGATCGTCCCCGGCACCGCCCGCCCCACTCCGCGGATATCCGGCCGATACATGTCCTCAACCATCGGCGGCGGCACCGTGTAGGTCCCCGGTGTCACCGCTCGCACGAGATAGAACACGCGCGCCTGGTTGCCGGCGTTGAGCACCAGCGCGGCGACATAGCGATCGTCGCGGAACTCCTCATGCTCGACTTTCGCGGCATCGGAGCGATCGCTGATCCCGATGCCGTCGACCACCACGTCGGCCCACTGCCTGGCGTCGCCGAGATTGAAGTTCTCGATCTCCAACCCCGCCGGCAGCAGGTCGGTCAGCAGCGCATCCGGAATGGCCACGTCCGCGGTGATCGACAGCGCCACGATCAGCGCCTCGCCCTCCTTCAGCGGCGCCGGCGTCCACGGTTTGCCTTCGGTGGTGTACAGCTTGCGCTCGACCTTGATACGGCTGGCGTCCACTTCCGGTGGCGTGGTCGGCACGCCGGCGACGTCGATATTGACGAACAGCGGCGGCTCTCCCACGGGATCGAAACGCACGCCCTTGGCCAGTGTCTCGCCGTCGTAGGCACGTCCCACGATGCGCGCGGCCGGTACCGGTTGCGCCACGCCGCCTTCGGTCAGCGTGCCCGACACCTGCCTGCCCTGCGCCGACGACAGCGCCCTGCCCAGTCGCGCCAGCGCGATCTGCTCCTGCGTGCTCATGTACAGCCAGCCACGGTTGCGGCGCACGTCGATCTCGCGGCCGATGTCGACCGCGCCCGCGTCCCAGGCGGCACGCGCCACGCCGCGCTCATGGGTCAGGGCGATCATCAGCGAGCGATCACGCAGCGGGCTGCCGTAGTCCCAGAGGTAGCCGGGACGATCGCCCTTGAACGCGAACGCCTCTTCGATCGCCTTCTCCCCGCGCGCCTTGTCGCCCTGCAGCGACAGAGCCAGGCCCAGGTGCACCAGCGGCAATGCCGTCAGCGTGTGCTTGCGCTCGTTGTCATGCAGCGCGCGCAGGGTGCCCAGCGGCGCGCGGTTGACCCGGGCCAGCACGTAGCCGGCGTAGGCCTGGTAGGCGAAACGCAGGTGCGAGCGATGGTCGCGACCGTAGAACTGGTTGCCGCCGGCGAGCAGGTCCTCGCTGAGCCGCTCCAGCGCCTTCTGCAGCACCGCCTCGGGCACGTTGAAGCCGGCATCGCGGGCGTCGAGCAGGAACTCGACGATGTACGGCGTCAGCCCCGGATTGACGTAGCCGTCGTCGCCCCACATCGAGAAGTGCCCGGAGGCGACCTGCATCGAGGCCAGCCGGCCAAAGGCGCCCTCGACGTACTGCCGCCGCTTCGATGCATCGACGTCCTTGATGCCGAGCATGTCCGCCGTCGCCTCGTCCAGCTGCAGCGCGGCATAGCCCTTGCTCGTGGTCTGCTCGGCGCATCCGTAGGGATAGCCGAGTGCGCCGCGGATCGCGCTGGCGAACGGGATCGGCGGCAGCGCGCTGACCGTGAACTGCGCCGTCACCGAGCCCGGCATCAGACCGCTGGCCAGCGCGCCGTCCAGCATCACCGGCACCGGAGACTGCAGCACCTGCGTGCGCGAGCGCAGCACCGACGGCCACGCCGCCCGCACCGGCAGGTCGTAGCTGCGGTCGACCTTGAAGCCGTTGCCGTCCACGCGCACGCGCACCCTGGCCACGGTGTAGCCGGTGTTCGCGGACAGCGGGAAGCTGAGCGTCGACTTGCCCTCGACCGCAAGGCTGGCCTTGCGCGTGCCCTCGCCCACGGTCACCGGGCCGACGCCGTCGACGCGCACGTCGAACTCGCCGGCCTTGCCGGTGAAATTGGTGAGGTCGAGGGTCACCGTGGCGCGATCGCCCGGCGCCATCACCCGCGGCATGCTCGCCTCGGCCACGATCGGCGCGCGCGAGATCGTCTCGACCGCGCGGCTGCCGTAACCGTCGGCCGAGTACACCAGCGCCGACACGCGCAGCGTGCCGTTGAAATCGGGCACGTCCAGCGTGACCCGGGCATTGCCCTGCGCGTCGAGCTTCACCGGCCCCGAGAACAGGTCGACCGTCTGCACCCGCGCCGTCGGCCGCCGCGCCTGCGGCAGCGCCGCCAGCGCCATGTCGCCACCGAAGCGCAGGCGCGCGGTGCCGCCATCGAAGCTTTCGATCACGCGCCCGTACACGTCGTATGCGTCGACGCCGAGGCGCCGCTGCGCGAAGAAATGCTTCAGCGCATCCGGCACCGGGTAGCGGGTGATGTTGAGGATGCCGACATCGACCGCCGAGACCGTGGCATAGGCCTCCTTGCCGGCCAGCTGCGGCGCGCTCAGCACCACCTGCATCGGGCCTTCCGGCCGGATCTGCTCCGCGGCCTTCAGGCCGACCGCGATGCGCCGGTCGCGGCGATCCATCGGTACGTGCGCCACGCCCACCGCGCGCGCCGGCGTGACCTTGCTCGACGCGCTGCCGCCGCGGAACACCAGCGCGGTCACGTAGACGTCGTGCCGTTCCCAGTCGGCGGTGACCGGGATCTCGAAGGTACTGCCGGCCTTGGCTTCGATCGCCTGCACGTAGAGCATGCGGTCGCTCTCGACCATCAGCAGGCCATGGCCAGGATGCGGCGGCGTGACCGTCACCTTGAGCCTGTCGCCGGCCCTGTACGCGGTCTTGTCGAGCGCCAGCTTGACCTTGTCCGGGCGCGCGTCGAGCCCACGGTTCTCGTCGCCCCAACTCCAGCCGGCGCGGAACGGATAGCGCGTGACCAGCTTGGTCTCCGGGTCGAGCACGTCGACGCGGTACTCGCCCCACTCGACCGGGAAGTTCAGCCGCGCCGCGGTCTCGCCGACATCGATGCTGCGCGTCTCGATGTTCTCGAAGCGGCTGCTGTACTCGTAGTCCCAGCCGCTGCCCTCGTCGAAGCGCCAGTGGTAGTCGCGATGCTCGCGCACCAGCGTCACCTGCAGGCCCTTGGCCGGACGCGGCTTGCCGTCACTGCCGACACGCAGCAGTTCGAAGCCGGGACTGGTGTTGGCGTCGGTGCCGTCCTTGTCGTCGAACTGCGGGCGCAGCCCGACCAGCGCATCCGCCGGCCACAGCACGCGCTTGAGCGTGCGGTTGACGCTGCGGCCGCCGCTCTCGTAGAGGCTGCCCGAGACCACCGCGGCCACCGGCGTGGTCGCCTTCACTTCCTCCGGCAGCGCGATCTCCTGCGACAGCCGGCCCTGGTCGTCGAGCGTGGCGTCGACGACGTCCTTCGCCTCCTTCGGCAAGGGCGTCGTGGGATCGCCGAAGAACCAGCCCGGCATGCCGTCGAGCGGATGCTGCTCGACCGCCACCGCCAGCTTCGCGCTGAAGCGGTTGCCGGCCGCGGGGGCGCCGTAGAGGTAGGCGCCGATCGCCTGCAGCTTCAGCGGCTGCCCGGGCCTGAGTACGGCGTCGGCGGATTCGAGGTCGAGCTTCATGCGCTCGGGCAGGAACTCCTCGATGCGCAGGCTCATGCCCTGCACCGCCTCCTTGCTGGATGGGTCGGTGCGGAATTCCACCTGCCAGCGCCCGGTGGGTGCGTCGACCGGCACCTCCTTCTCGAAGCTGAAATAGCCGAGCGCGCCCGGCTCCAGGCGGGTTTCGAAGTAGGTCTTGCCGTCGGGCTGCTTCAGGCGTGCGAAGAGTGTCTGCGCCTTGCCATCCTTCGCTGCCACCGGCCTGCCGTCGTTGTCGCGCAGCAGCGCCGAGACGCGCACGGTCTCGCCCGGCCGGTAGAGGTCGCGACCGGACCAGGCGAACACGTCGAACCAGGCGTTCTCGCGCCCGGACACCGCGAACTCGGACAGGTCCAGCGCCGGCTGGTTGAACGGCAGCATCGACACGCCCTTGCCGCGGCTGGCGACCAGCACGTGGCTGCCATCGAGCGTGTAGTCGAGCAGCGCATTGCCGTTGGCGTCGGTGGTCGCCCGGTAGACCGCCTCGCCGCGGGCGTCGAGGATCCGCAGCTCGGTGCCGGCGATCGCGCCACCGTCGCGCAACGAGGCGGTGTGCGCGAACAGCTTGTCCCGGTAGGCGCGCACGTGCAGGCCGATGTCGCTGACGGTGAAGAATACCGTCTCGAACTGGTCCTGGAACGAACCGGCCTTCTTCATCACCGCGAAGTAAAGCCCCGGCTGCTGCAGCTGCGCGATGTCCTGCAGCGGCAGGTAGGTCAGCGCCCGCTCGTTGCGCTTGCCGCCAAGCACGAAGCGGTTGACGTAGACAGGCTCGGCCAGCTGCGACAGCGGCGTCTTGTCGCCCCAGCGGCTGTCGAGTTCCCAGCTGCCGCGACGACCGCCGCGCTGGTACTCGGCGAAGAACGTCGGCAGCGACGACTCCTTCACCCGCAGGAACTCGACGTCGACCTCCTCGACGTTCACCGACACCACCGGCAGCCCGCGCGATTCCTTCGCCGGCAGCACGCTGCCCTGCGAGGCGAAGCCGACCACGGGGTCGAGCTCGCCGGTGTAGACCTTCTCCTCCAGGCTGTTGCCGAGGGTGCTGCCGTCGCTCGCGGTCAGCTCGCCGGAGATGCGCACGGTGTAGTGCGCGTCGGGCTTGACGTGCGGATAGCGCAGGGTCCTGCCATCGTCCGACAGCGCCCAGCCGCTGGGTTCGGCAATGGGCTCGGCGAAGGTGACCAGCTTGTCGAAGTCCTGGGTGCCCACCAGCGGCCGCGAAAACTCCAGCGCGATCGCCAGCGCGTCTTCCTGCTGGTCAGGCCAGGCGCGGACCAGGCCGAAGCCCTCGATCGCGTCGCGTTCGCCGCGAATGGCCTCGCCACTGACCGCCGGCAGCTGTCCGCCCGCGTTGCGCTTGCAGCCGACCGGGCCAAGCAGCACCGCCGCAACCAGCAGCGCAACCGCGATCCGATACCCGACGCCCCGACCAATCCTTCGATCCACGCCCGTCGCCCCCGCTGCCATGTTGCCGGCAGTATAGGAAAACAGGGGTCAGAGTACTGTTTCCGCCCGCGGAAACAGTACTCTGACCCCTGTTCTTGCCCTTGCTGACTCGCGGCGGTGGTCAGGCCTCCGGTGGCGCCTGCCGCATGGGCTGCTCGTCGGTGGCCCCGGTGGTCGCGGCTTCGCCCTCGTCCAGCGACGCGTCCAGGCGCTCGATCGCCTGCAGAGTCTCGCCTTCGCCCAGCCTGATCAGGGTCACGCCCTGGGTGTTGCGGCCGACCTGCGAGATTTCCGACGCGCGG
>DAOMPM010000093.1:0-11665 GCA_035444805.1 Luteimonas sp.
CAGTTGCCATGAATTATGGCCTGCGGGGTGTCTACAAAAGGCTGGTCGGTCCAGCTTCCACATGTTCAAGGATCGGAATGGCCCATACGCGGCGCCTGACTGGGACGAGGAATCCAGCATCCCCGAGGCACAAAAATGGAGGCGCTGTGGCAGCACCTGACGCTCCGGTAACCTCGTAGCCTGGACAAGCGACGCGTATCCGGGGGCTTGGACTTGCGGCTGGTCGCCCCGGATGCGGTCCCGGATCACGTCCAGGGCAGGCTATGCCGCCTTATCCGGGTACGTCGGCTACAGCACCGGCGCCCAGCGCGCGCTGGCGAGTTTCCAGTCGCCGTCGACCAGGCGCCAGCCGGTTTCCACGTCGTACATCCGCGCGCTATCGGGCAGTGCCCCGCCCGACCCGCCGCGCAGCATCGCGGTGAACCGCACCGTTGCATGCGTGTCCGTCATCTGCACGTCCAGCGGCCCTGCGGTGACGCCGATGTCGCGATGACGCAGGAAGTGCAGCGCCGCCAGGCGGCGGGCGCCGTCGCGATCGAGGCCTTCGTTGCCGACGAAGTCCTCCGCCAGGTGTTGTTGCATTGCAGCAGCGTCCCGATCTTCAAGTGCGGACTGCATGTCGGCGACGGTCGCCCGCAGCGCCTCTTCCGGCGGCGTCCGCGAACACGCGGCGAGTAGCAGCACCAGGCACGCCAGCATGGTCACGGCCAGGATGCGGAAGCGGCCGTTGCCGGGCCTGTTGATGGAGATGGTCACGCGGCTCGTCCGGTCATCTGCGGGGATGCCCTACTCTAACGGCGACTGCGCATCCACGCGCACGCGCCGCCTTGCCAGCCTCCGGGGCCTATGCTCCAATCCATACTGATCGGTATCGCCCAGAATGCCGACCCGACAATTCCGTGGAGGGGATGGAATGACGACAGCACGCCCGTGGCTCGCGCAGTATCCGGCCGGCGTTCCCGCACAGATCGATGTCGACGAGTTCCCGTCGATCCCGGCGGTCCTTGAACAGTCGATCCGGCAGTACTCCGGGCAGCCGGCGTTCTCGAGCATGGGCAAGGTCATCACCTATGCCGAGCTCGACCAGCTCAGCCGTCAGTTCGCCGGCTACCTGCTGGGCGAGCTGAAGCTCAAGAAGGGCGATCGCGTCGCGATCATGATGCCCAACTGCCTGCAGTACCCGATCGCGACCTTCGGCGTGCTGCGCGCCGGGCTGACGGTGGTCAACGTCAACCCGATGTATACCGTGCGCGAGCTGAAGCACCAGCTGGTGGACTCCGGCGCGAACGTGATCCTCGTGCTCGACAACTTCGCCAGGACCGTGCAGGACTCCCTCCCCGGCAGCGCGGTGAAGCATGTGATCACCACCGGCCTGGGCGACATGCTCGGCTTCCCCAAGGGCGCGATCGTCAACTTCGTGCTGCGCAACGTGAAGAAGATGGTGCCCGACTTCGACATCCCGTCGGCGGTGCGCTTCAAGGACACGCTGAAGCTCGGTCTCCAGCACGAACTGCCCGAGGTCTCGATCACGCACGAGGACATCGCCTTCCTGCAGTACACCGGCGGCACCACCGGCGTGGCCAAGGGCGCGATGCTCACCCACCGCAACCTGGTGGCGAACATGCAGCAGGCCGCGGCCTGGGTCGGAACCGACATCACGCTCGGCAAGGAAGTGATCATCACCGCGCTGCCGCTGTACCACATCTTCGCGCTGACGGCGAACGGCCTGGTGTTCATGAAGTTCGGCGCCAAGAACATCCTGATCACCAACCCGCGCGACATGCCCGGCTTCGTCAAGGAGCTCAAGCGCGAACCGTTCACCGCGATCACCGGCGTCAACACGCTTTTCAACGGCCTGCTCAACACCCCCGGCTTCGACACGATCGACTTCTCGGCGCTGCACACCACGCTGGGCGGCGGCATGGCGGTGCAGCGCGCCGTCGCCGAGAGGTGGAAGAAGGTCACCGGCGTCACCCTGGTCGAGGCCTATGGCCTGACCGAGACCTCGCCGGCGGCCTGCATCAATCCGATGAACCTGGCCGAATACAACGGCTCGATCGGCCTGCCCGTGCCCTCCACCGACGTCTGCGTGAAGGACGAGGACGGCAACATGCTGCCGGTTGGCGAAGTCGGCGAGCTGTGCGTCAAGGGCCCGCAGGTGATGAAGGGCTACTGGCAGCGCCCGGAGGACACCGCCGCCGCGATCGATGCCGACGGCTGGCTGCACACCGGCGACATGGCGAAGATGGACGAGAAGGGCTTCTTCTACATCGTCGACCGCAAGAAGGACATGATCCTGGTGTCCGGCTTCAACGTGTATCCGAACGAGATCGAGGACGTCATCGCGATGATGCCCGGCGTGCTCGAGGTCGCCGCGGTGGGCGTGCCCGACGACAAGTCCGGCGAGGCGGTCAAGGTGGTGGTGGTGAAGAAGGACCCGTCGCTCACCGCCGACCAGATCAAGGCCCACGCCCGCGAGAACCTCACCGGCTACAAGCAGCCGCGCTACATCGAGTTCCGCGACGAGCTGCCGAAGACCAACGTCGGCAAGATTTTGCGGCGTGCGTTGAGGGACGAGACGGCGTAGGGCAACGCCTAAGAAGTGTCGTCATCCCCGCGAAAGCGGGAAGCGCTCTTCAACAGACGAATGTCTGGTCATCCATTTTCAGGAGTCAGAATCAAGATGGATCCCCGCTTTCGCGGGGATGACGAACAAAGGCGACTTGATCAGCGTTGCAGTCGGCAACGCGCCGCCGTCCTCAGCCCTGGCCAGGCCCCGCCGCCCGCATCTCCGGCGAAGGAAAGCGTTCGCAGATCTCATCGATCCTGTCGCGGCCCTTGAGCAGGGCGTTGACGCAGGCCGGGTCGAACAGCTTGCCCGACTGCTCCTCGATGTAGTGCAAGGCCTCGTCGACGCTCCAGGCGCGCTTGTACGGACGCCGAGAAATCAGCGCGTCGAACACGTCGGCGACCGCGACCACGCGCGCCTCGATCGGGATCTTGTCGCCGGCCAGGCCGTCGGGATAGCCGCTGCCGTCGAAGCGCTCCTGGTGGCGCAGGGCGATGGTGGCGCTCATCTGGATGAAACGGTTCTGGCTGCCGGTGAGCAGTTCGTGGCCGATGCGCGGGTGCTCGCGCATCTGCGCCAGCTCGGCTGCGTCGAGCGGGCCGGGCTTCTGCAGGATCGCGTCGGGGATGGCGATCTTGCCGATGTCGTGCAGCGGCGCGGCCAGCTCGATCATCCGCACCTCGTCTTCGAACATCCCCATCTGCTCGGCGATCAGGCCGGCGATCGCGGCCAGCCGCGCCAGGTTCGCGCTGGTGCCGGCGTCGCGGTACTCGATCGCGCGCGCCAGCCGGTGCAGGGTCTCGCGCTCGCGCTCCTCGACCTCGTTCATGCTCGACAGCAGGCGCTGCTCCAGCGACAGCGCGCGCTGTTTGATCGACTCGGACTGCTGGCGAAGCTGCAGCAGGTTGCGGCAGCGGGCGCGCAGTTCGCGCGGGCGCACCGGCTTGACCAGGAAGTCGATCACGCCGGCGTCGAGCGCGGCCTGGCGGATCGGCTCATCGCCGACCACCGTCACCAGCACGATCGGCACGTCACGATGCAGCAGCGGTTTGCGGAAGCGGCGCGCGAACTCGAGGCCGTCGATCACCGGCATCCGGTAGTCGAGCAGCAGCAGGTCCGGGCGGTTCTCCTCGCACCAGCGCAGCGCCGCCTGGGGGTCGCCGAAGTCGAGCACGTCCAGCTCGGGACTGATGTCTTCGAGGATGTGCCGCAGCATGGTGCGGGCGGACGTCTGGTCGTCGACGATGACGATGTTCATGCGAACGCTTGCTCCGCGGGCAGACGCGCCGGATGCAGCCGTTCCGGTGCGTTGCCCCTTGTGTGGATCGGCTACGGATTCCGTGGCCATGCCGGATCGTCCCTGTTCCGAATGTTCGTCCCAAGTATGAACGAAAACCGCGCGCCGGGGACGACCCGGATCGCTCATACTCGATCGTTCATGCCCGGCGCCCTGCCCGGCCCTGTTCAGCCACCCGACTCCGGACGCATGTACGGGAACAGCAGCACGTCGCGGATCGAGGCCGAGCCGGTCAGCAGCATGACCAGCCGATCGATGCCGACGCCAAGGCCGCCGGTCGGCGGCAGGCCCACTTCCAGCGCGCGGATGTAGTCGGCGTCGTAGTGCATGGCCTCGTCGTCGCCGCCGGCCTTGGCATCGACCTGGGCACGGAAACGCGCGGCCTGGTCCTCTGAATCGTTGAGCTCGGAGAAGCCGTTGGCCATCTCCTTGCCGCCGATGAACAGCTCGAAACGGTCGGTGATCCCCGGTTCGCTGTCGGACTCGCGCGCCAGCGGCGAGACCTCGACCGGATAGTGGGTGATGAAGGTCGGCTGGGTGAGCCCCTGCTCCACCGTCTTCTCGAAGATCTCCAGCAGCAGCTTGCCCCAGCCGTAGCCCGGCTTGACCGGGATCTTCAGCGCGGCGCAGTGCCGCGCCAGCGCTTCGCGGTCGCGGCAGTCGGCAACGGTGATGTGCGGGTTGAGCTCGCGCACCGCCTCTTCCAGCTTCCAGCGGCGGAACGCGGGGCCGAGGTCGATGGTGTTGCCTTCCCACTCGACCGCGGTGGCGCCGAGCGTCTCCCGGGCGACATCGCGGATCAGACCCTCGGTGAGGTCCATCACCTCTTCGTAGGCGACGTAGGCCTCGTACAGCTCCAGCATCGTGAACTCGGGGTTGTGCCGGGTGCTCACGCCCTCGTTGCGGAAGTTGCGGTTGATCTCGTACACGCGCTCGAAGCCGCCGACCACCAGGCGCTTGAGGTAGAGCTCCGGCGCGACGCGCAGGTACAGCTCCAGGTCGAGCGCGTTGTGGTGGGTGGTGAACGGGCGCGCGGTGGCGCCGCCGGCGATGTAGTGCATCATCGGCGTCTCCACTTCGAGGAAGCGGCGCGCATCGAGCCAGCGCCGGATCGCGGCGATGATCTGCGAGCGCTTGATGAACACCTCGCGCGCCTCGGGACTGACGATCAGGTCGACGTAGCGCTGGCGGTAGCGCTGCTCGACGTCGGCCAGGCCGTGCCACTTGTCCGGCAGCGGCCGCAGCGACTTGGTCAGCAGGCGCAGCGTGTCCGCCTTGACCGACAGCTCGCCGGTCTTGGTGCGCATCAGCGTGCCCTCGACCGCGACGATGTCGCCCACGTCCCAGGTCTTGAACGCGTCGTAGGTCGCGCCCAGCGTCGCCGACTGCAGGAACAGCTGGATGCGACCGCTCACGTCCTGGATCTGCGCGAACGCGGCCTTGCCCATCACCCGCTTGGCGAGCATGCGCCCGGCGAGCGTGACGCGGCGGCCGGTGCCTTCGAGCGCCTCGCCGGTCCAGCGATCGGCGTCGGCGTACTCGTCCTGCAGGTCGGTCGCGTAATCGTTGCGCCTGAAATCGTTGGGGAAGGCGATGCCCTGCCCGCGCAGCGCCGACAGTTTCGCGCGACGCTCGGCGATCAGGGCGTTGTCATCGGCGGGCTGGGGCTGGATGGAGTCGGTCATGTCGTCTGGAACCCGGTGATTGGCTGTCGTAGGAGCGCCCCCTGGGCGCGACCTGCTTGTGCGGAGAAAGCAGTCGCGGGCATGGCCCGCTCCTACGGGAATCGATTATGCGTCGATGCGCTTGGCGCCGGCTTCCAGGCCCGACTTCAGGCTGGCTTCGATGAACTCGTCGAGGTCGCCGTCGAGCACGTTCTGCGTGTCCGATCGCTCGATGCCGGTGCGCAGGTCCTTGATGCGACTCTGGTCGAGCACATAGTTGCGGATCTGGCTGCCCCAGCCGATCTCGGACTTGGTGGCTTCCAGCGCGTCTTTCTCGACGTTGCGCTTCTGCACCTCCAGCTCGTAGAGCTTGGCGGCCAGCATCTTCATCGCGGTGTCGCGGTTCTGGTGCTGGCTGCGCCCGTTCTGGCAGGCGACCACGGTGTTGGTCGGGATATGCGTGATGCGCACCGCCGACTCGGTCTTGTTGACGTGCTGGCCGCCGGCGCCGGAAGACCGGTACACGTCGGTGCGCAGGTCGGCCGGGTTGATCGTGATGTCGATGTCGTCGTCAATCTCCGGCGACACGAACACCGAGGTGAAGCTGGTATGACGACGGTTGTCCGAGTCGAACGGCGACTTGCGCACCAGCCGGTGCACGCCGATCTCGGTCTTCAGCCAGCCGTAGGCGTACTCGCCCTCGACCCGGAACGTGGCCGACTTGACGCCGGCGACGTCACCGCCGCTGACTTCCATGAGCTCGGTCTTCCAGCCGCGCTGCTCGCACCAGCGCAGGTACATGCGCAGCAGCATCTCGGCCCAGTCCTGGGCCTCGGTGCCACCAGCGCCGGCCTGGATGTCGACGAAGGCGTTGGCGGAATCCATCTTTCCCGAGAACATGCGCTGGAACTCCAGCTGCTCCACGCCCTTCTGGAAGCCTTCGACGTCGGCTACCACTGCCAGGGCGGTGTCCTCGTCGTCTTCGCCTTCGGCCAGTTCCAGCAGTTCGGCCGCGCCGGACAGGCCCTCGCCGAGGCGGCGGATGCCGTTGACGGTCTTGTCGAGCATGGAGCGCTCCCGGCCCAGCGCCTGGGCGCGGTCGGGATCGTTCCAGATGTCGGGATTCTCGAGCTCGCGCTCTACTTCCTCGAGCCGCTCGCGCCGGGCATCGTAGTCAAAGAAACCCCCTCAGCGCATCCAGCCGGCCCGTGAGGTCGGCGATGCGCTGGCGGACGGGATTGAGTTCGATCATGTGGGCGGTTGCTGCGGAAAACAGCCGCGCATTCTATCAGGAGCCGGGGTCGGCCGGTCGCGCGGCTCAGGATGCCTGCGTGGGCGCCGGGGCGGCCTCGGCCGCGAGGCGCGCCTCTGCGGTCGCGACCATGGCCTTGAATCGCGGGTCGTCGCGAAGCAGGTCGAGGTCGGGATCGGACTTCGTGTAGGGCATGAAGGCGCCGGAGATCCGTTCGAACACCTGGACGAGCATGTCCAGCGCGGCCTCCTTGTCCCCCAAGTGGATGCACAGCGCGCAGGCGAAGTTGTAGCGCATGTTGAAGTTCTCGGGGTCGATCAGGAGCGTGCGGCTCATGCGCGCCTTGGCGCGCTCCGCCTCACCGAGCGCCGCAAGGGCGTATGCGCTGTAGCCGGTGACCACGAGGTTGTTCTGGTCGTTGGCGAGGATGACATCGGCGCGCTTGAGCGCCAGGCGCGCCGAACGCTTCTTGCCTTCCTCATCGCCGATGGCGGTATAGCAGCTGATCAGCATGGCGACGGAGTTGATGTCCGTCTCCATGAGCGATCTGGCCGTTTCGTAGAAGCCTATGGCTTCCGCGTGGCAATGCCTCTGGTAGCTCAGGCGCCCGGCGGAACGATTGACCTCGTAGGATTCCGGGTCCAGCTCCAGCGCCGTCGCGACCTCGGCGGCAGCGGCATCGGCATCGCCATTCGTCATCAGGATCAGGGCCTTGATGGCATGGGCCTCGGCCAGGTTGGCGTTGAGCGCGAGTGCCGTTTCCACCGCCTCCATTCCGGCATCGGGGTTGCCGCCCTGCGCTTCGTGCAGTTTGTGGTATCCGAGCGCCATGAGCGCCCAGGCCTGCGCATAGTTGGGGTCGATTTCCGTGATCCGCAGGCACAGGCGGATGATTGCCTGGGCCGGGCGGGCATCGCTCTCCTGGCCAGTGACGTAGGTCTGCCGCGCCATGAGGTAGAGGTTATGGGCTTCGGCGTTGTCGGTGCCGCGCTGCTCGATGGCCTTCTTCTCCTCGGGCAGCAGCCGCAGCTTCAGCGCCTTGACGATGGCCTCGGAGATTTCGTCCTGCAGGGCGAAGATGTCGCTGGAATCGCGGTCGTAGCGCTCGGCCCAGACATGGTTGTCGTTGGCGGCGTCGATCAACTGCGCGCTGATCCGCACGCGCCCGCCCGCCTTGCGCACGCTGCCTTCCAGCAGGTAGCTCACCTTGAGCTCGCGTGCGACCTTGGGCACGTCCACGTGCGTGCCCTTGTAGACGAATGCGCTGTTGCGCGAGGTCACCGACAATGCCGACACCTTGCTCAGGTCGGTGATGATGTCTTCGGTGATGCCGTCGCTGAAGTATTCCTGTTCCGCCTCGCCGCTCATGTTGGCGAACGGCAGCACGCAGATCGCGACGCGGGGGGCCTCCGCCGCCGCGGCCATCGCGCCCGTCCCCCCAGGCGCGACCGAGGCGCGCGACGCGCGCTGGCGCGCGACCATGGCACCGAGCGCGCGCTGCAGGTCCTGGAACGACTGGCTCTGCGGATTCCCGCCCCAATCGTCGAGGTCGATGGTATGGATGGCACGCACGTCCATCGGCAGGCGCGCCCCGTCGACTCGGACGGGCACCAGGATGCCGAGCTCGGCCGCCTCGCGCGCTTCCCCCCGCACCCAGCGCGACGCCACCGAAGTGGGTGTCCATACGACCAGCACGGCCTTGGCCGCATGCAGCTCTGCTTCGATCTGGTCGTCGAACTCCTGGCCCGGGGTGATCTCCGGATCCCACCAGACCGACCATCCCAGCGCCTCGACCGCTTCGACCAGCGGCCTGACGCGCGCCTTGTCGCTGCGGGCATAGGAAATGAAGACGTCAGCCATGCCAGATCCGCCTTTCTGGTGGTTCGGGTCACCCCTCCCCCGGGCGACGGCCCAGCATACTCCAGCAATGCGGGGGCGACAGGCGTTGCCGGCTTGGCCTGGGGCAACGTCGGGTTTGGGCAGGCATCAGAGAACTTTCGCCCAATGGAGAATCATGAGCTGGATCGGGACGCACTCCAGGCTCCCGTGGCGCCTATTCGGGTTCTGCCGCAGATTCGGCCGCATGGCGAGCCTCCGCAGCTGCCACCATGGACTTGAAACGCGGTTCGTCGCGGAGCAGGTCCAGGTCTGGATCGGCCATCGCATAAGCCATGAAGTTGCTGGAAATCTGCGCGAAAACCGGCTCGAGCATGTCCAGCGCAGCTGCCCGGTCCTGCAGGTGGACGCTCAGCGTGCATGCGAAGTTGTAGCGCATGTTGAAATCGTCGGGATCGATCAACAGGCTACGACTCATGCGAGCCTTGGCGCGATCGGCCTCGCCGAGCGCCGCGAGAGCGTAGGCGCTGTAGCCCGTGACCACAATGTTGTTCTGATCAGTGGCCAGGATCTTGTCCGCACGCGTGAGCGCCAAGCGCGCCGAACGCTGCCTTCCCTCGGTATCCCCGATAGCCGTGTAACACGCGATCAGCATGGAAGCCGAATTGATGTCGGATTCCATCAACGTCGCCGCCTTCTCGTAGAAGGGAATGGCTTCCATCTGGCGATGGAGTTGATAGTTCAGACGCCCCGCGGCCCGATTGACCTCATAGGACTCCGGGTTCAGACCCAGTGCAATGGCAACCTCGGCGGCGGCGGCATCCGAGTGATCGTCCGCAAGCAGGATCAGCGCCTTGATGGCATGGGCCTCTGCCAGGTTGGCGTCCAGCGCAAGCGCCCGCTCCGCAGCGGCCATGGCACGGCCCGACATGCCTCCTTGTGACTGGTGCAACTTCTGGTATCCCAGCGCCATCAGGGCCCAGGCCCGCGCATAGTTCGGGTCGATCCCGGTGACGTGATTGCACAGACGAATGATCGCCTGCGCGGACCTGACATCGTATTCCTGTCCGCCGACGTAAGTCTGTCGCGCCATCAGGTAGAGGTTGTATGCCTCGGCGTTATCGGTGCCGCGCTGCTCGATGGCCTTCTTCTCCTCGGGCAGCAGCCTCAGCTTCAGCGCCTTGACGATGGCCTCGGAGATTTCGTCCTGCAGGGCGAAGATGTCGTTGGAATCGCGATCGTAGCGTTCGGCCCAGATGTGGTTGTTGTTGGCCCCGTCGATCAACTGCGCGCTGATCCGCACGCGTCCGCCCGCCTTGCGCACGCTGCCTTCCAGCACGTACTTGACCTTGAGTTCACTCGCGACCTTCGACACGTCCACATGCGTGCCCTTGTAGACGAAGACGCTGTTGCGTGCGATCACCGAGAGCGCCGACACCTTGCTCAGGTCGGTGATGATGTCCTCGGTGATGCCGTCGCTGAAGTATTCCTGTTCCGCCTCGCCGCTCATGTTGGAGAACGGCAGCACGCAGATCGCGACCCTCGCTGGCTCGGCAGCAGGAGCCGTTGCGCCCGCGCCTCCCGCCAACGGACGCGATGCATGCTGGCGCGCGATCATGGCGCCAAGCGCGCGCTGCAGGTCCTGGAACGGCGCGCTCTGCGGATTCCCTCCCCAGTTATCCAGGTCGATCGTATGGATGGCGCGCACGTCCATCGGCAGGCGGGCCTCTTCGAAGCGCACCGGCACCAGGACGCCGAGTTCGGCGGCCTCGCGCGCCTCGCCCCGCACCCAGCGCGAGATCACCGAAACGGGCGTCCACACCACCACCACGGCCTTGGCGGCATGCAGCTCGGCCTCGATCTGGTCATCGAATTCCTGCCCCGGGGTGATCTCCGGATCCCACCAGACCGACCAGCCCAACGCCTCGACCGCTTCGACCAGCGGCCTGACGCGCGCCTTGTCGCTACGGGCATAGGAAATGAAGACGTCAGCCATGCCGGTCGACCTCATTTGGCCAGATTGGACAGCCGCCCCCCGACCGCGGCAGCCAAGAGCATACCCGAAGCGGCGCGACCCTCATGAGGCCTCGCCCAGGCGCTCGCGCAGCTCGCCGCGGTAGCGGCGGCTGGCGGGCAGCGCGGTGCCGTCCTTGAGGTGGACGCGGGCGTCGCCGGTGTCGAGCGGCTCGATCGAGGCCAGGTGGTCCATGTTGACGATGTAGCTGCGGTGGATGCGCAGGAAGCGCGCGGGGTCGAGCTTCTCGCCGATCCCGGCGATCGTGCTGCGCAGCGGGTAGTCGTGGCCGCGGACCCGCAGGTTGACGTAGTTGCCGGACGCCTGCAGCCATTCGATGTCGTTGGCGGCGACCAGGAACTCGCGCCCCAGCTTGCGCACCAGGAACCGGTCCGGCCGCTGGACCGACTCGACCGGCGCGCCGTCGTCGGGGGCCGCGAGGAAGCTGGCCTCACCCTGCAGGCGGCGCAGCAGCAGGCAGTAGAGCTCGACCAGCACCACGATGCCGGCGTAGGTGCGCGCGTCCTTGAGGTATTCGTAGAACAGCTCCCGCGGCCACGGGCCGAACTCGTAGTCCATGCCCTGCCAGCGGTACGCCAGGACCCGCAGCCCGACCATGCCCAGCACGTGGACCAGCGACACCAGCACGCTGGCGGCCAGGTGCATCGGCAGCTGCTGGCGCCAGTTGCCCCAGTGCGTCGGATGGCGGTAGGTGAGCCAGGCGATCAGTGGGATCAGAGCGATCCACAGGATGCCGCTGGACGCCTCCCAGACCACCGGCTCCCAGGGCTGGACCGTGGTCGGCCCGCCGCGGTTGAGGTCCATCCAGGTGGTGACGCTGTTGCCGACGACGTTGGACGCCAGGATCGCGGCACAGAACCCCACCTCGACCCAGCGTCGCCACGGGCGGTAACGTTCGTAGGCGGTCGGCGTCGGCGGCATCCCGGCATTCTAGAGCGTCGCCACGGCACCAACGGCTCGTCACCGCGATCCGCGATTCGTCCCCGGGACGGCGCGACCGGGCACTTCACGC
>DAOMPM010000094.1:0-11424 GCA_035444805.1 Luteimonas sp.
CCCGAAAAGTTCCTGAACTTGCCGGTTCAGTATTCAGGTCCGGTTGCGGGCCGTCGCCGAGAATGACCTCGCCGCCCCGGGTGGAACCGTTTCCCCAACGGTGACTCCCCTCCCACTCCACCCGCGGGCGGCCACCTATAAACAAGAAAGAAGAGGTTCCCCCGATGAAGCGTTCCCTGATCGCCCTGACCCTCGCCGCCGCCCTTCCGTTCGCGGCCTCCGCCGCCGACGGCGTGTCCTACAACTACGTCGAGGCGGGCTATGCCGCCACCAACCTGAGCGACGGCCTGCCCGACGCCGACGGTTTCGGCGTCCGCGCCTCGATGGCGTTCCACCCCAATTTCCACGTGTTCGGCGACTACTCCAGCCAGGAGTTCGACAACAGCAACATCGACCTCGACCAGTGGCGCGTCGGCCTGGGCTACAACCACCAGATCTCGCCGCGCACCGACCTGCTGACCCGCGTCGCCTACGAAAAGGTCGACCTGGGCAGCCTCGGCGACGCCGACGGCTGGAGCGTCGAGGCCGGCGCCCGCAGCGCCCTGACCGACCGCCTGGAAGGCTATGCGCTGGTCGGCTACCAGGACGGTGACCAGGTCATCGGTGACGATTTCTACGCCCGCCTCGGCGCGCAGTGGAAGTTCAACCCGAACTGGGGCATCACTGGTGACGTGAAGCTCAGCGACGGCGAGACCTCCTGGTTCGTCGGTCCGCGTTTTACCTGGTAAGGGGCTGGAAAGACGCGCACCGCGTCCCCATCTCCAGAAAGCAAGGCGGCGTCGCCCTCCCTCTCTCCCCGACGTCGCAACCTGGCCCGACCGGCAACGGTCGGGCTTTTTTTTGGTTCTTCTCCCAAACGAGGGGAGAAGCTGCTCGTTGCTGGAGAAAGCCGTTTACAGCCCGGTTTCGGAACGACGCCGCGCCCTGTCGGCCGGGGAACGCGGCTCACCGCGGCTCATCCTGCAATGCTTCGATGCACTGCTGTTTTGCTCCCAACGAAGCCATACCGATGGTTGGCGATGGTCGTCACGGGCCGGGGGTTGCGGATAGCAGCGCATGGATGCGCTGCGGCGGCGAGTCAGCCATGGATGGCTGACCGAGCCGGGGAGCAATCCCCGGGCCGGGACGACTTCCGGCCGCAAGCCCGGACCTCGCCCCAAGCAATCCGGCCAAGCGTCACTTGAATGGGAGAAGAACCTTTTTTTGTGAGGGGCTGAAGGCTGGGACAGCAGCTATTCGAACAGCGCGCCGGTGTACTCGGGCTTGCGTTCGCGCGCCATCAGCCGGGCCAGGCCTTCGGCCGGGGTGATGTCGCCGTGCAGCACGTCGCGGACGTTGCTGGAGATCGGCAGCTCGATGCCGTGGCGATCGGCCAGGCGCATCACCTCGTCGGCGGTCTGCACCGATTCGACCACCTGGCCGATCTCGCGCACCGCGTCGGCCACCGACTTGCCGCGGCCGAGCGCGAGGCCCAGCCGGCGGTTGCGCGAGAGGTCGCCGGTGCAGGTCAGCACCAGGTCGCCCAGGCCGGCCAGGCCCATCAGGGTTTCCGGGCGGCCGCCGATCGCGGCGTTGAGCCGCAGCATCTCGTTGAGGCCGCGGGTGATCAGGCCGGTGCGGGCGTTGAGGCCCAGCTCCATGCCGTCGGCGACGCCGGTCGCGACCGCCAGCACGTTCTTCATCGCGCCGCCGAGCTCGGCGCCGCGCATGTCGCTGCCGGTGTAGGCGCGGAACTCCGGTCCGTGCAGCACGTCGGCGACCTGCTGCACGAAGGCGGTGTCCTCGCCCTGCACGGTCAGCGCGGTCGGCAGGCCGAGCGCGACTTCCTTCGCGAACGAGGGCCCGGTGACCACCGCCAGCGGCACCTCGTCGCCCAGCAGGTCGCCGGCGACTTCATGCAGGAACCGGCCCGAACCGGGCTCGAAACCCTTCGCCGCCCAGGCCACGCCGGCGCCCGCCGGGCGCAATGGCACCAGCGCGCGCAGGGTTTCGGTGAACGCGTGCGAGGGCACCACCACCAGCACGAAGCTGGCCCCGCGCACGGCGGCGGCGAGGTCGGTGGTGGCGCGCAGCGACGCCGGCAGCGGAATGCCGGGCAGGTAGCGCGGGTTCTCGTGGCGTTGGTCGATCGCCTCGACGACCGCGGCGTCACGGCCCCACAGCGTGGTGGGATAGCCGTGACGCGCGATCAGCGCCGCAAGCGCGGTGCCCCAGGAGCCGGCACCGAGGACCGCGACCGACCCGGTCGGGGTGCCCATGGATCAGGCGTTGCCGGCCGTCTCGCTGGTGGCCAGGTCGCCGCCGTTGCCGGCTTCCGCCTGGGCCTGGCGCTGGCGCAGGCCTTCGGCGTAGAGCGCGTCGAAGTTGATCGGCTGCAGCAGGAACGGGGCGAAGCCGCCAGCCTGGATCAGGTCGGCGATGGTCTGGCGCGCGTAGGGATACAGCACGTTCGGGCACTGCGTGCCGAGCAGGGCGTCGAGCACGTTCGGCTCGAAGCCGACCAGGCCGAACACGCCGGCCTGCTGCACCTCGGTCACGTACAGGGTGCTGGCCGCCTCGCCCTCGCCGACGGTGCAGGTCAGGGTGACGCCGAGCACGACCTCGAACGCGTTGTCACCCACGCGCTGCACGCGCTGGTTGAGGTTCATGTTGATCTGCGGCTGGTTCGGCTCGTTGAAGACGTGCGGCGCCTTGGGCGACTCGAACGAGACATCCTTGACGTAGATCTTCTCGACGCTGAACTGCGGGCCGTTGGGCTGCTGCGCCGGCGCGACGCCGCCGTTGGGGGCTTGCTCGGACATCGTGTAGCTACTCCAGAAAGAATTCGGAAAAGAGGGCGATTATCGCACTTCCCGCGCTCAGCCGCGCCCCCGCGCGAGCGGCAGGTCGGCCTGCTGCCAGCCGCCGATGCCGCCGTCGAGCACGTGGACATGCTCGAAACCGGCCTTCTTCAGCCGCTTGGCGGCGTCGCCGGCGGTCTGGCCGGTCTTGCAGACCAGCACCACCGGCAGCGATTTCGCCGCCGCCAGCTTCTTGTTCTCGGGGTCGAACTGGCTCATCTGCACGTTCTTCGAACCGGGAATGTGACCCTTGTCGAAGTCCGCGATCGGGCGCAGGTCGACGACCAGGGCGTTGTCGCGGTTGACCAGCGCGGTGACCTCGGCCGGGCGCACGACCTTGAACGGGCGCATCAGCCTGGCGATCTCGTTCAGGATGATGCCGCCGGTGAGGCCGGCGAAGATCAGCGACAGCATCTGGTGGCGGCCGGCGAAGGCCAGCAATTCCTGGAAGTCCACGGCGGATCGGCTGGGGGTGTGCGAAGGGGTGGGGATTGTCGCACAGGGGGCGGTGGGCGTTTGCTCCGGGTGTCGGAGGTGGTTCCCCCCTGACCCCGGGACCAGTGGTCTGCGGCGCCTGCACTTGTAAAGAAAGCAAAGGCTTCGGACCACCTTCGGCGGTCGGTAGCCTTTGCCTGTTACCCGGAAGAAAGCCGCCGGCGGGTCAAACCACCCTCACTCCCCCGCCCAGAAATCCGGCAACCCGTTCGTGATCCACCACGCCTTGTTCTCCGCGTCGTAGCGCCAGCGCTCGGTGTAGCGCAGCGTGCGTTCGGCCATGGTGTGGCGGTTGATGACGCCGATCTCGATCTCGCGCAGCGCCTCGGCCTCGCCGGGGCGGCTGGACAGCTCGCGGTAGTGCGAGACCTGCACCTGCCGGTAGCGCTCGAACTGCAGCTCGTTCATCGGCTGGGCATCGCGGAACGCAGGGTCGACGAGGTTCCATGCGCCCTCGAAATCGTTCCAGCGGATCGCCGCCGACCAGGCGTACTGGGCGCGCTCGAGTGCGCTCATCTGGCTGCCGGTGCTGGCGCAGCCGGCGAGCACGAGCGCCATCGCGCAGAGCATTCCCCACCGCCAGCCTCGCCGCATCGTCGCGCTCCCGGGTTTCGGCCCGGCCATGCTAGCAGTCCGCCGCCACCACCCCGGTCCCTGCGACCGGTGCCAGGATCGCGGCGTAGCGCGCGCGTGCCTCGGTGGCGACGCGGCCGTCGGGCAGCAGCACCCGCGAGCGCAGGGTTGCACGCGCGCGGCCGCGGTTGCGCAGGGTGGCGAGGAAGGTGTCCCAGGAGCCGCCGTCGTCCAGCCAGGCCTCGGCCTGCAGGTCCGAGTGCAGCGGCGCCAGGTAGCGGACCTCGGTGTCGGCGACGTAGACCTCGGCCTGCAGGCCCGCCTGTTCGAGCTGCAGCGTGGTCAGGCCCCAGGCGGCGAGCGTCATCAGCGACACCAGGCTGCCGCCGAACGCGCTGCCCTTGTCGTTGACGTTGGCCGCCAGCGGCGCCTCCAGCCGCAGCCGGCCATCGTCGCAGCCGGCGACGCGCAGCTGCATCGCGCGCACCGGCGGCATCGCCAGCAGTTTGGTTTCCATGCTGCGCAGGGCGGCGTTGCCGTTGATGTCGGTCATGCGGGGGGCAGTCCAAGGGGGAGGTCGTGGCTTGCGGCGCTTCGAACGAGGCACCAAGCTGGCGACATGTCGCCGGATGCTGCCACATCGAAGCTGCGTGGATGCTACGTGATCTCGCTGCGCCCCGTCGGTGGCCACGCGCCGATGCGCCGCGCCGCCGCCGCGCACGGGGCGCGCGTGCTGGCGCTGTCGCCCTGGCGGATCGAGCCGCGCGCCGATGCCGCGACCCGGGCGGCACTGCGCGATGCGCTGCGCGCGGACATGGTGCTGTTCACCAGTCCCGCCGCCGTGAACGCCGCCGCCGCGCTGCAGCCGCTGCGCCCGCGGCGCGGCCAGCGCTGGCTGGCGGTCGGCGCAGGCACGGCCGCGGCGCTGAGGCGGGCCGGTGTCGCCGAAGTGATTGCGCCTTCGCGGATGGACAGCGAAGGCCTGCTGTCGCTGCCGGCGCTGCAGCAGGTCCGCGGCACGCGCATCGCCCTGGTCACCGCCCCTGGCGGCCGCAACCTGATCGCACCGACCCTGGCCGCGCGCGGCGCACGCGTGCAGCGCACCGAGGTCTATGCGCGCGTGCCGGTGCCGCCGTCGCCGCAGGCGCTGGCCCGGCTGCGCGCGCTGGACGCGCCGGCGTGGCTGGCGCTGAGCAGCGGCGAGGCCCTGCAGCACGTGCTCGCGACCCTGCCGCCCGACCTGCTGCCGCGCCTCAGGCAGGCGCGCGTGCTCGCCGCCAGCGAACGCCTGGCGCAGCTGGCGCGCGAAGCCGGCTTCGACGACGTCCGCGTCGCCGCCGACGCACGCCCGCGTTCCCTGTTGGCCGCGGCCGATGCCGACCCTGCGTCACGTTCAGCGTCATCGGATAGCATGCGCAGCCCCACACGTCCCCCGCAGCAATGAGCGACGCCTCCGACACCTCCGCCCCGCCCCGCGCACGCCGCGGTGCCGCGCTGGCGTGGCTGCTGCTCCTGGTGCTGCTGGTGCTCGCCGGGGTCTACGGCTGGCAGCGCTGGAGCGGCGAACGCAGCGCGCGCGAACAGGCAGCGGGCGACGACCGCCTGCGCATCGCCGCGCTGGAGGAACGGCTCGACGCCCTGCGCGGCGACCAGCGCGCGCAGACCGCACGCCTGCAGCAGGCCGAAGCGACCAATCGCCTGCTGCGCGACGAGGTGCTCGGCCTCGGCCAGCGCGCGGCCCTGGTCGAGGACAGCGTGCAGCGGCTCGCCGACCCCGAGCGCAACGCTGGACAGGCGCTGCGCCTGGACGAAGTCGAACTGCTGCTGGCGCAGGGCCAGCAGCGCCTGCTGCTGGCCGGCGACCTCGACGGCGCCCGCCGCGCCTACGCGCTGGCCGCGCAGCTGCTCGACGGCATCGCCAATCCCGCCTTCCTCAACCTGCGCCAGGCCCTCACCCAGGAGCGCGCGGCGCTGGACGCACTCGGCGAGGATCCGAAAGTCGCCGTCGCCGGTCGCCTCGATGCCTTCGCCGCGGCGCTTCCGGCGCTGCCGCGGCAGGCGACGGCACCGGGCGGGGCGGACGACTGGTGGACGCGCGCCTTCGCCCGGGTGGTCGAGGTGCGCCCGAGCGCGGAGGCGATCGCCGTGGACCCGGCCGACCGCGCCGCCGGGCTCGCTGCCCTGCGCCTGGAGCTGACCCTGGCGCAGGCCGCGATCGAACGCCGCGACCGCGACGGCTTCCGCGCCGCGCTGGCCCGCGCCGACGGCTGGATCCTGCGGCTGTGGCCCGAATCCGCCGAACGCGCGCGCCAGCGCCAGGCGCTGCAGGCCCTGCGCGACAGCCCGCTGGCGGTGGAACTGCCGGCGCTGGGCAGTACGCTGGCGCAGCTGCGACAGCAGCGCGGCGCCGGCTGAGCGGGCGTTCAGCATATCGACACCGCGTCAACGCCCGCCGCGCGAGTCTGAGCCCTGGAGCCTGTCAAGGCCCTTGCCCGAAGGAGCCCGTCCATGAACCTGTTCCGCAACCTGCTGCTGTGGCTCGTGCTGGCGCTGGCCGGCGCCCTGCTCGCGCAACTGCTGCTGGCGCAGGATCCGGGCTATGTGCTGGTGCGCTGGCGCGGCTACGACTACACCACCACGGTCCTGGTCGGGATCGTCCTGCTGTTCGCCGCCGCGTTCGCGCTGTGGCTGCTGTGGACCCTGCTGTCGCTGCCGTTCCGCGCCTGGGGCCGGCACCGCGACGGCCGCAGCCGCACGCGCATCGGCGAAGGCTTCGACGCGCTACACCAGGGCCATTACGCCAGCGCCGGCAAGCTGCTGGCGCAGGCCGCGGAGGACGAGCGCGTGGAAGCCGCCGCGCGCGTGGGCGCGGCCGAAGCGGCGGTGGCGCGCGGCGACCTCGCCGCGGCACGCACACAGCTGGAGGGCTTCGGCGAACGCCATCCGGCCTCGCGCGCGATCGCCGCGGCCGAACTCGCGCTGCACCAGCAGCGTCCCACCGATGCCCTGGTCGCGCTCGACGTCCCCGCGGCGCAGCCGCTGCCGCCGCGCGGTCTCGCCCTGCGCGCCGAAGCCCTGGCCATCAGCGGGAAGGCGGCGCAGGCGTATGGTTTGCTCGGCGCCCTGCGCCAGCAGCGTGCCTGGCCGGAACCGCTGTTGGGCGAACGCGAACTGCGCTGGGCCGAAGCCGCGCTGCGCGAGGCGAGCGACGCGAACGCGCTGGCCGAACGCTGGGACGCGCTGGCGAAGACGCTCAAGACCGAGCCGCCCGTGGTTGGCGCCTATGCCGAACGCGCGGCGGCGTTCGGCTGGGACGAAGCGGCGACGAAGAGCATCGAACAGGCCCTCGACGCGCGCTGGGACGAAGCGCTGGCCACCCTGTACGGCGTGCTGCCGGTGGGTCGCATCGAGCAGCGCCGCGAGCACGCCGCGCGCTGGCTCCGGGCGCATCCTGCCAGTCCCGCCGGGCTGCTGACCCTGGCGCGGCTGTCGCTGGCCAGCGGCAACTGGCCGCAGGCAGAGGACTACCTGCACCGCGCGCTGGCGCAGGGCGGTGGTGCCGAGGCCTGGGAAACGCTCGGCGACGGCTACACCGGCGCCGGCGACGACGCACGCGCGCGCCACTGCTATGCCAACGCGCTCGCCGTCGCGCGCGGAGACACGGCGACGCCGCTGGCTGGACGCGAGCTGCACCAGCAGATCGCGGACGAGGCGGTGTTCGAGGAGCGAGACGCGCACGGCGTGCCGCGTTTGCGCGATTAAGTAGGAGCGGGCCATGCCCGCGACCCGTGGCCGCCGAGGCATCGTCGCCAGCTGGTCGCGCCCTTGGCGCACTCCTGCGCCAGCCCATGTCCTTGATCGCAAGTTGACATGAAAGGACTACGGCTGCCCCGAGTTGCAGGCATACAGAGGTATTGGCCCATGGCATAGTCCCGCGATGCCCGACGCCTCCGAACTGCCGCTACTGTCCCTCACCACTGCGCTTGGCGCCGGCCTGCTGATCGGCCTGGTGTACGAGCGCCGCAAGCAGACCGATCCGGCGATCGCCGCCGGCCTGCGCACGCACACGCTGGCGGCGCTGTCCGGCGCAATCGCGCTGTGGATCGGCTTGCCGGTCTTCCTCGTCGTGCTGCTGCTCATCGGTACCCTCGCCGCGCTGAGCTACCTGCGCACCAGCCAGACCGATACCGGCATCACCGCCGAGATCGCACTGCTGTGCAGCGCCCTGCTCGGCGGCCTGGCGATGCGCGAACCCGGTGCCGCCGGCATGCTCGCAGTGCTGATCGCGATCCTGATCCAGGCCAAGGCGCGCCTGCACCGCATCAGCCGCGAACTGATCAGCGACCGCGAGGTGTCCGACGGGCTGATCCTGCTCGCCTTCGCCCTGATCGTGCTGCCGCTGCTGCCGGACGAGCCGATCGGGCCCTGGGGCACGCTCAACCTGGCCACGGTGTGGAAGCTGGTGGTGCTGGTGATGGCGATCGGCGCGCTGGGCCACATCGCGCTGCGCGTGATCGGCACGCGCTGGGGCCTGGTGGTGTCCGGCTTCTTCGCCGGCTACGTGTCCTCCACCGCCGCCACCGCGGGCTTCGGCCAGCGCGCCCGCGAGCAACCGGCACTGCTGTCGAGTTCGGTCGGCGCGACGATGCTGGCCAACCTCGCCTCGCTGAGCCTGTTCGTGCCGATCCTGCTGGCGGTCGCGCCGTCGCTGCTGGGCGAAGTCGCGTTCGAACTGCTCGCCGCCGCGGCGGTGCTGGTGGTCGGCGCCGGGCTCGGCTTCCATCGCGGCGAACACGTCGAGGCCCCGCCGCCGACTGCCGACACCCGCATGTTCCGCATCGGCCAGGCCATCGGGCTGGCCGCGCTGATCGCCGGCGTGCTGTTCGTCGCCCAGGTCGCCGCGCACTGGCTGGGCCCGAATGCCGCCCTCGCCGCCGCCTTCCTTACCGCGCTGGCGGAGCTGCACGCGGCGGTGGCCACGGTCGCCACCCTGTACGCCGACGGCACCATCGACGCGACCGGCGCGCGCTGGGCGGTGGTCGGCCTGCTCGCCGCCAGCGCACTGGCGAAATCGGTGATCGCCTTCGTCAGCGGCGGCACCGCCTTCGGCATCCGCGTCGCGCTCGGGCTGGGCGCGATGACCGCCACCGCGGCCGCCGTCGCGCTGCTGGGATAGCAGACGCCGTGTTCCAGAACCTCATTCCGAAGGTGTTCTACGACCGGCTGCAGGACGGACTCGACTTCTTCGTCGACGCGCTCGGTTTCGAAGTGCTGTACCAGGACGCCGCGCTGGCCGTGGTCGCGCGCGACGGCGCCAAGGCCCACATCGTCGAAAGCCCCGAGTACGCGGCGAAGGACCGTCCGGAGCTCGCGATCGAGACCGACGACATCGACGCGGTCTACCGCGAGCTCTCGACCCGCGCGCCGCAGTGGCTGCATCCGAACTCGAGCCGGGTCGACCTCAAGCCCTGGGGCGCGCGCGAGTTCGCCATGCTCGATCCGACGACGGTGTGCGTGGTGTTCCGCGAATGGCCGTAGCAGGCGCGCGCGACGTCTCCCTGAATCCCCACGTTGTCATCCCGAGCGCAGCGAGGGATCTCGCTCGGCGAAACCGTCTGGAAAGCAGATCCCTCGCTGCGCTCGGGATGACAGTGAGGGTGCCGGCGGCGCGCCCACTGCGCGGGATCAACCCGCTTCCAGTTCTTCCCAGCGCGCGTAGGCGGCGTCGAGTTCCTCCTGCAGCCGCGCCAGCGCCTGGTTGGCGACGCTGATCGCGGCGCTGTCCTGCTGGAAGAACGCCGGATCGTGCAGCGCCTCGGTGCGCTGCGCGATCCCGGCCTCCAGCTGCTCGATGCGTGCGGGCAGTTGCTCCAGTTCGCGCACTTCCTTGTAGCTGAGCTTGCGCTTTGCCGGCGTTGCGGGTGCGGCCGCAGGCGCCGGAGCGACGTCATTCACCGGCACCGCTTCCACCGGCGCGGGCCGCTGCCGCAGCCAGTCGGAGTAACCGCCGACGTATTCACCCAGTCGTCCGTTGCCCTCCAGCACCAGGGTGCTGGTGACCACGTTGTCGAGGAAGTCGCGGTCGTGGCTGACCAGCAGCAGGGTGCCACGGTACTCGCCCAGCAACTCCTCCAGCAGCTCCAGCGTCTCGATGTCGAGGTCGTTGGTCGGTTCGTCCATCACCAGCAGGTTGGACGGCTGCGCGAACAGCCTGGCCAGCAGCAGGCGGTTGCGCTCGCCGCCGGACAGGCGCGTGATCGGCGCGCGCGCGCGTTCGGGCGTGAACAGGAAGTCCTGCAGGTAGCCGATGGCGTGCTTGCGTGCGCCGTTGACCTCGATGTACTCGCGGCCCTCGGCCACGTTCTCCAGCGCGCTCAGGCTGTCGTCGAGGTGGCTGCGGTGCTGGTCGAAGTAGGCGACCTGCAGGCCGGTGCCGGCGACGACGGTGCCGCTGTCCGGCGTGAGTTCGCCGAGCAGGATCTTCAGCAGGGTCGACTTGCCCGAGCCGTTGGGGCCGATGATGCCGACGCGGTCGCCGCGCATGATCGTGGTCGACACGTCGTCCAGCAGCACGCGGCCGCCGTAGGCCTGCGACACGTGCGCGGCCTCGATCACCTTGCGCCCGGACGCCTGCGCCTGCGCCGCGGCCATGCGCACGTTGCCGCCAAGCTCGCGTCGTTCGGCGCGTTCGCGACGCATCGCCTTGAGCGCGCGCACCCGGCCCTCGTTGCGGGTGCGGCGCGCCTTGATGCCCTGGCGGATCCACACTTCCTCCTGCGCCAGCAGCTTGTCGAAGCGCGCGTTCTCCTGCGCCTGCGCGTGCAGCCGCTCCTCGCGCCGGCGCAGGTAGTTGTCGTAGTCGCCGGGCCAGCTGGTGACCTGGCCGCGGTCGATCTCGACGATGCGCGTGGCCAGCGCGCGCAGGAAGCCGCGGTCGTGGGTGACGAACAGCAGGCTGCCCTCGAACGCCTTGAGGAAACCTTCCAGCCAGGCGATCGCCTCGATGTCGAGGTGGTTGGTCGGCTCGTCGAGCAGCAGGATGTCGGGCTTGCGCGCCAGCGCCTGCGCCAGCAGCACGCGCCGCTTCATCCCGCCCGAGAGCGCGTCGAAGTCGGCTTCGCCGGGCAGTTCGAGCTGGTCGATCACCTGGGTGATGCGGCGGTCGAGGTCCCAGCCGTGCAGCGCCTCGATCCGCGCCTGCGCCTCGCCCAGCGCGTCCATGTCGCCGGCGTCGAGCGCGTGGTGGTAGCGCGCCAGCAGCTCGCCGAGCTCGCCCAGCCCCTGCGCGACCACGTCGAACACCGTGCCGCGCGCATCCTGCGGCACCTCCTGCGCCATGCGCGCCACGACCACCCCCGACTGCAGCCGCACCTCGCCATCGTCCGGCTTGAGCTCGCCGGCGATCAGCTTCATCAGCGTCGACTTGCCGGCACCGTTGCGGCCGACGATGCACACGCGCTCACCGGCGTCGATCGACAGGTCGACGTGTTCGAGCAGCAGCGGCCCGCCGACGCCG
>DAOMPM010000095.1:0-11419 GCA_035444805.1 Luteimonas sp.
TCGAAGAACGGCAAGCTCGAGGACGTGCTGGCGCCGGGCCTGCGCAAGCTGTACTGGCGCGGCCTGGTGCAGGTCGAGGTCGAGCAGGTGTCGCTGGCCGAAGGCCTGCGCGTCGCGCCGGAGGTGGCGCGTCGCCTGCGCCAGCTGGGCGTGCTCGGCCGCGTGGCCGTGGTGCTCGAGGTGCCGGCGGAGTCGGCGGGCCTGGTGTTCGTCGACAACACGCTGGCGCAGGTGGTCGAAGCCGGCAGCTACGCCTTCTGGAACTTCCGCAAGGACGTGGCGGTGGAGACCGTCGAGCTGCGCGTGCAGTCCATGGAAGTCTCGGGCCAGGAGCTGTTGACCCGCGACAAGGTGAGCCTGCGCGTGAACCTGGCCGCTTCGCTGCGCGTGACCGACCCGGTTGCCGCGCGCACGCGGGTGGCCAAGTACGGCGACTACGTCTACCGCGAGCTGCAGTACGGCCTGCGCAAGGCCGTGGCCGCGAAGACGCTCGACGAGCTGCTCGGTGACAAGGCCACGCTGGACGCGGAGATCTTCGCGTACGTGCGTGGTCGGGTGGAGGCGCTCGGCATCGAGGTGCTCGGCGTGGGCGTCAAGGACGTCATCCTGCCGGGCGAGATGCGCGAGATCCTCAACGGTGTCGTGCAGGCGGAGAAGCTGGCGCAGGCCAACGTGATCCGCCGCCGCGAGGAGGCGAACGCCACGCGTTCGCTGCTCAACACCGCCAAGCTGATCGAGGACAGCCCGGTCATGATGCGCCTGAAGGAGCTGGAGGCTCTGGAGAAGGTGACGGAGAAGATCGACAAGCTGACCGTGTTCGGCGGCCTGGATGGCGTCATCAGGCAACTGGTGACGCTGAAGTAGCAATCCCCCGCGCGTCGCAGGGACGTGGCGCGCGGGTTCTTCAAGGAAAGAACGACATGAGCACTTCACACTACGAATGGCTGCAGCTGGAGGGCCAGACCCCGATCAAGGGCTGGGTCCGGGGCGTGCCGCTGGAAGACCGGGCGCATGAGCAGCTGCGGAACATCGCGGCCATGCCCTTCGTCGGGCCCTGGGTGGCGGTGATGCCGGACGTGCACCTGGGCATCGGTGCGACCGTGGGTTCGGTGGTGCCGACCCGCGGCGCGATCATCCCTGCCGCGGTCGGCGTCGACATCGGCTGCGGCATGGCGGCGGTGCGGACCACGCTCAATGCGCGGGACCTGCCCGATTCTCTGGCGCGGCTGCGCTCGGCCATCGAGCGGGCGATCCCGGTCGGCAACGGTCCGGGCGGCGATCACCGCAAGCTGCCCGACAGCGTCGAGTCGGCCATTGCCGACTCCGGCCTGTGGCAGCGGCTGGAGCGGATCAAGGCCAGGCACCCGCGGATCCGGATCGACAAGATGGACAAGCAGCTGGGCACGCTCGGCGGCGGCAACCACTTCATCGAGGTCTGCCTGGACGAGGGCGAAGCGGTCTGGGTGATGCTGCACTCCGGTTCCCGGGGGACCGGCAACCTGATCGGCAGCTACTTCATCCAGCAGGCCCGGGAGGCGCTGGGCAAGCGCGTGCTCGGCTTCCACGTTCCGGACAAGGACCTGGCCTTCTTCATGGAGGGCGAGGAGCTGTTCGACGACTACGTGGAGGCCGTGGGCTGGGCCCAGGACTACGCCCGGGCCAACCGGGAGGCGATGATGCAGCGGGTGCTGCACGCCATGCGCGGCGAGCTGCCGAAGTTCAGGCTGCACGCCATGGCGGTCAACTGCCACCACAACTACGTGCAGAAGGAAGTGCACGGCGGGCAGGAGATGTTCGTGACCCGGAAGGGCGCGGTGCGGGCGGGCCGGGACGAGCTCGGCATCATTCCCGGCAGCATGGGCGCGAAGAGCTTCATCGTCCGCGGCCTCGGCAACGACGACAGCTTCCACAGCTGCAGCCACGGCGCCGGCCGGGTGATGAGCCGGACCGCGGCACGCAACAGCATCACGCTCAAGCAGCACCGCGAGGCCACGGCGCACGTCGAATGCCGGAAGGACGAGGGCGTGATCGACGAATCGCCCGCGGCCTACAAGGACATCGACGCGGTGATGGCGGCGCAAGCCGACCTGGTCGAAGTCGTCCACACGCTGCGGCAGGTGGTTTGCGTCAAGGGATAGGGAACGGCCCCGCGGAAGCGGGGCCTCATCAAGGCCTGCTGTTCACCTTGGGTGGGGATCGGTGGCTGCGGATTAGGTTGTGACAGTCGATCAAATGCCGCGGGTTTTCGTCGAGACTGAGACTGATGGATACAAGCTGCAATTCTCACCAGTTGCCACGTCTTCACAATCCATCTACATAGTCCAACCTCAGCTGAAGGCGGGTCATGATTCCGGCAGAAAGGGGTCTATATTCCGATACCCCCAGACGAAGGAGGATTGGAATGTTTCTGACCAAACAACATCTGATGCTGGCGCGTACGCTCGGCGTGGCGATCGTCGCCACCGCTGGCCTTGCTTCCTGCGCAACCTATAAAGACGAGTTTGCAGGGATCAATTCGCGCCTCGATCGACTCGACACGCGGGTGCAGAGCGCGGCCCAGAGCGCCGAATCCGCCAATCAATCCGCGCAGCAGGCCAACCAGCGGCTGGATCAGATTGAAGGCCGCGTCCAGCAGCTTGAGGCGGCGCCGCGCCGCGTGCCGCGCGGTTAGTCGCGCTTGCACCATTCGCGACGAACAGCCTGAACCGAACCCGGTGGCCTTTGCTGGCCACCGGTCGCCTTGTCTTCACCCGGCCTTCGTTCCAAGGAGCCGTCCCATCCGTACGTGCATACACCCTGCGATCCGGGCTGTTCATGCTGCGCTGGCGCTGGCGCTGGCGTTCGCGAGCTTCGGCGTGGCCAGCGCCGGGGAGGCCGCTGCGCAACCGGATGCCACTGTCGACCTGCTTCCGGAAGGCCAGGACGTGTCCGCCACGGTGATCGAGCTCGCGGGCTGGGTGGTCGCCGCCAGGGACAGCCACGGCTATCCGTTCGCGGTCATCGACAAGGCTGCCGCACAGATCCTGGTGTTCGGCGGCGACGGTCGGCTTCGCGGCGCGGCACCCGGGCTCTTTGGCTCGGCGGTCGGCGACCATACGGCCCCGGGCATCGCCGGTCTCGCGCTTCGCGAGATTCCGGGTCGGGATCGCACGACGCCTGCCGGTCGCTTCGTGGGCGGTTACGGCCCGTCGATCGACGCTGGGCGCGTGCTGTGGGTGGACTACGATTCCGCGGTCTCCATCCACCCGACCGCCAACGTCCCGGCCGAGAAACGCGCCGAACGCCTTGCCTCGCCTTCGCCGGACGACAATCGCGTCACCCATGGCTGCATCAACGTCTCGCCCGAGTTCTACGAGCAGGTCATCCGTCCGACGTTCCAGCGCGGCGGGGTGTTCTACATCCTGCCGGATGCGGAGCCGATCGCGGAGACCTTCCCGGAGTTCGCGCAAAGTCGCGCGACGACGCAAGGCAACGATGGAAGGCGCGCACGGCCCTCCCGCCGTTGAAGGGCGTGTCGGCGTGTTGCCTTCGGCGTGCGAGGCAGCGCAGGCCCGTTCAGCGTTGCCCTAATCCGCCTTCCGCCCACCATCGATCCGCAGCAGCAGGTCGCGCAGCGGCGTGAGCTGCGTGCCGAGGCCGGCGATGACGCCGAGGGTGTTGGCGAGCGCGTCGCGCGTATCGAGCGTGCGGTAGTCGGTGAATGCGCCCTGTGCGTACTCCAGGCCGATGCCGAGCAGCACCAGCGCAATGCCCGCGCCGAGCAGCGAGCTCCAGCGCGCGAACAGCTGCACCGCGCCGGCGGCGAGCAGGAAGTAGGCGAGGAAGTGACCGACCTTGTCGCTGCCCTCGAAATCCGGCATCGGCGGGCCCGGCATCAGCGACAGCACCACCAGCCACGCGATGCCCAGGCACCACAGTGCGCACCACAGCCACGGGCGCGCGAACGGCTTGAGCGAACGCCCCGTGCGCAGCCGGCTCACAGGCGGAAGCCCAGGTCGCCGAGCCCGAACGCCGCGCCGAACTCGACGTCGCGCGCGAAGCCCATGGCCTGAAAGCGCTCGCCCATGCCGTCGGGATGGGTGAGCTGCTTCACCTGTTGGCGCAGCGCGTAGCGCGCGGCCTCGTCGGCGGCGCGCGATTCGTGTTCGGCCAGGCGCTGGGCCAGGCCGTTGCCGATCAGGAAGCCGGCCTGGGTGCAGTAGCCGCCGAGGTCGAAGCCGGCGCCGGTGCCGGCCTCGGCCAGCGCGGTGAAATCGACCGAGGCGGTGAGGTCCTGCAGGCCGACGCGCGCGTACACGTCCGCGACCAGCTGGTGGCGGTGGAAGGCGCGCAGGGTGCCGTCATGGCGGCGCGGATCGTAGTACTCGCGACGCGGATGGCCGTAGTCGACGAACAGCATCGCGCCGGACTTCAGCCCGCCGGCGACTGCCTGCAGCCAGTACGGCAGCTGCGGCAGCAGCTCGGAGCGGTAGCCGTCGGCGAAGGGGGCGTCGAGCTGGCGTTCGACATGGCGCACCGCTGCCGACAGCAGCGCGTCGGCGGGGCGGTCGCTGCGCACGAAGCGGCCGTCGCCGTCGAGCGCGACGTGCTCCTCGAACACCTCGCCGCTGCGGATCGAGAAGCGCGGCGTCGGCAGCGCGTCGACCACTTCGTTGGCGAACAGCACGCCGTTCCAGTCGTCGTCCATCGGCCGGTCGAGCCATTCGACGCGTTCGAACACCGGCGGCGTCAGGCGTCGCGACAGGTGCTCGCGCTGGCGCTCGCGCAGGTCGGCGCTGGGTTCGAGGATGGCGTAGCGCGCGGGCATCGCGTCGAGCCACATCAGCTGCTTGATCGCGTACTCGGCGAAGCGACCGCTGCCGGCGCCGATCTCGAGGATGCGCGCGTCTTCGCCGAGCTGGCCGATCACCGGCGCCAGCGCCTGGGCCACACATTCGGCGAACAGCGGGCCGAGTTCGGGCGCGGTGACGAAATCGCCGGCGGCACCGAACTTGGTCGCACCGGCGCTGTAGTAGCCAAACCCCGGTGCGTACAGCGCCAGTTCCATGAAGCGCCAGAACGGCAGTGCGCCGCCGGCGGCCGCGACCTGTTCGCGGATCAGCGCCTGCAGCTGCGCGCTGTGCGCGAGCGCGTCTTCGGAAATCGGGGAATCGGGCATCGGGCGGCGTCAACGGCGACAATGCACAGGATAACGGCAATCCGGAGACCACCATGCCAGACCCCTCCCCCGTCGCCCTGGTCACCGGCGCCGCGAAGCGCCTGGGCGCCGCGATCGCGCAGCGCCTGCACGAGGCCGGCTACGCCGTCGCCCTGCACTGCCGCGATTCGCGCGCCGAAGCCGACGCGCTGGCCGCGCAGCTCGAAGCCGCGCGCCCCGGCAGTGCGCTGGTGCTGCAGGCGGACCTGGCGCAGTTCGACCGGCTGCCGGAGCTGGTGGCGAAGACCGTCGGCCGCTTCGGGCGGCTCGACGCGCTGGTCAACAACGCCGCCGCGTTCTTCCCGACCCCGTTCGGCACGGTGACGCCGGCGCAGTGGGATGCGCTGTTCGCGACCAACGTGCGCGCCCCGTTCTTCCTGTCGCAGGCCGCCGCGCCACACCTGAAGGCGGCGCGCGGCGCGATCCTCAACGTCACCGACATCTACGCCCGCCAGCCGCGCGCCGACCTGTCCGCCTACACCACGAGCAAGGGCGCGCTGGAGGCGATGACGCGCGCGCTGGCGGTGGCACTGGCGCCGGAGGTGCGCGTGAACGCGGTCGCGCCGGGGGCAATCCTGTGGCCGGACGACGCGGCCGATCCGGCGCTGCAGGAGAAGATCCTTGCGCGCACCGCACTGGCGCGCACCGGCAGCGTCGACGAGGTCGCGGCTACGGCGCTGTGGTTGCTGCGTGACGCGGGGTACACGACCGGGTCGGTGGTCGCAGTCGATGGTGGGCGGACGCCGGTGTAGGCCGCGTCGCCGTCCCCGTCCACGCGCGATCAAGTCGATGGGTGTAGGAGCGGGCCATGCCCGCGACCCACGGCGGCCGGAGCATCATCGCAACCCGGTCGCGCCCATGGGGCGCTCCTACGCCACTTCGCAAGTCAGTATCAGCGCTTCGGCAGGAACGCATGCTCCAGGCCGGCGCCGCGGAACGCCTCCGGCGTTTCGTGCGAGACGGCGTAGCGATACAGCGCGGCGGAGTAGATGCCGCTGAGCGCCGCCTGGTAGACGCCCACCAGCAGCACCACCAGCAGGAACAGCGCGCCGACGACGATCGCCAGGGCGAACGAGACCTGCGCGGCCAGGAACGCCAGCGCGAAGCCGACGATGGCCACGCCCGCCGTGACCAGGCCGAACGCCGCGCCGATGCCGACCTGGCCGACCGCGTTCTCGCCCCAGGTGCGCTTGAGCAGGGACACGCTTTCCTTCAGCGCGTCGATCGGGCCGATGTTGCGCGAGACCAGCACCGGCACCACCAGGAAGGTCGCCAGCGTCCACGCCGCGCCGAGCAGGCTGCCGATCATGCGCACGAGGAAGTTGTCCTTGCTCTTCATGCCCTGCAGGAATACGCCGACGGTCGCCGCGATCGCGGCATAGCCGAGGATCGCCGGGATCCGTGCCTTGGCTGCGTTGAAGCCGTCGCGCAGGGTCGGATCGCCGCCGTCGAGGCGGATCATCGCCGCGCCGACCAGGGCGCAGTTGAAGAAGATCATCACGCTGTACTGCACGAAATAGAACAGGAAGCCGAACACCACCCCGCCGACGCCGAAGCCATCGGCGAACAGGCGCAGCGCGAACATCGGCAACAGGAAGGTCGCCAGCACCACCAGCGTCACCAGGCCGGAGATGACCGGAAACAGCATCAGCTCCTTGTCCGAGCGCAGCACCGAAGCGCTGGCCTTGACCAGGTCCCAGCTGCGCGAGAACTTGTCGAACATGGCGTCACCTCCCGTGGATGGCCGTCATCGTGCCCCGGCGCCCCGGCGCCGGCAATTGACGGTTGTCACCCACACGACGTGCGGTGGGCGGGGGATGTGACGGCGCCCCGTATCCGTTCGCGATCAGAAAGCCAGTGGTAGGAACGGGCCATGCCCGCGACCCGCGCAGCCCGCGCGCAGTCGCTCGCCGGTCGCGCCCATGCTCCTACGGGTCAGTAGCGGTCGTCCAGCGCGAAGATCCGCTTGCGCTCCTTCCACGCCCCTTCGGTGAAGTCGGGGAACTCCAGCGTCCGGTTGCCTTGCGCGATCGACTGTTCCGACAACGGCGTGATTGCGCTCCAGGCGACGGCGTCGTAGACGTCGATCGGCATCGGCGCGCCGGCCTTGAGCGCCTCGACGAAGGCACGCACCACGAAGTAGTCCATGCCGCCGTGGCCGCCGCCGGCGGCGCGTTCGCCGTGCGTGCGCCAAAACGGGTGGTCGTGGCGGTCGAGCCAGGGCTGCGCCGGTTCCCAGCGGTGCGACTCGGGGCTGCGGCCCTCGAGATAGATCGACTGGTTGAGGTCCATCCAGATGCCGCCCGTGCCCTGCACGCGGAAGCCGAGCGAGTACGGGCGCGGCAGTGAGGTGTCGTGGGTGAGCAGGATGGTCTCGCCATTGCCGCAGCTGATCTGGGTGGTGACGATGTCGCCAAGCGAGAACCCGACCTGCGCGTTCGGGTGCTGCGCACCGCCGTGCTGCACCACGTAGTCATGCAGGCCGCGCGCCTTGCTGGCGTGGCTGGTCAGGCGGGTGAAGCGGTTGCCGCGATGCACGTCGAGCCAGTGCGCGCAGGGACCGATGCCGTGGCTGGGATACAGCTCGCCGTTGCGACGCACCGAGTGCGGCGTGCGCCACTTCGCCTCGGACCAGCCCTTGTCGCCGAACTCGACGCCGCCGCCATAGGGCTTGCCCGGCTCGCCGGAGTTGAACTTCACCGCGCGCAGGTCGTGCTCGTAGCCACCCTGCACGTGCACCAGCTCGCCGAACAGACCCTCGCGCACCATGCCCAGCACCGCCAGCACGTCGCGTCGGTAGCACACGTTCTCCAGCAGCATGTACGGCGTGCCGGTGCGCTGCTGCGCGCGCAGCACGTCCCAGTGGTCGGCCAGGGTGATGCCGGCGACGACCTCGCAGCCGACCGCCACCTTCGCCTCCATCGCCGCGATCGCCTGCGGCGCGTGCAGCTCCCAGGGCGTGGCGATCAGCACCGCGTCGAGGCGCGCGCCGGCCAGCATGTCGCGCCAGGCGTCGTCGCTGCCGGTGAACACGGTCGGCTCCGGCCGGCCGGCTTCGGCGAGTGCCGCGAGCGCGCGATCGAGCATGTAGCGCTCGATGTCGCAGATCGCGGCGACGTCGACGCCGTCCTGCTTGAGCAGTTCCGCCAGCAGCACCTGGCCGCGCATGCCGGTGCCGATCAGGCCCACGCGCAGGCGCTCGCGCGGGCGGCCGAGCGCGGACACCCAGGGTGCCGAAGCGGTGATGCCGGCGACGGCGGATGCCTTCAGGAAATCGCGACGCTGCATGTCCGGCTCCTGCGATCGGGAACGCCCATTGTAGGAGCGGGCCATGCCCGCGGCCGCTGGCGAACGCCATGCCCCGCGAAAGCGGTCACGGGCATGGCCCGCTCCTACAGAAGGACGGCTTCGAAGTGGGTGTCGTGGTCGCGGTGCGCCCGCCACAGTTCGGCGATGCTGCGACGCGCGAGCGGATGCACCGCTTCGGGCGCGATCTCGGCAAGCGGCTTGAGCACGAAGGCGTGGCGCAGTTCGTCGCGCGGGATGCGGAGGTTGCCCGCGCCCTCGGCCACCAGCTCGTCGTAGAGCACGATGTCGATGTCGAGCGTGCGGTCGCTGTAGCGCGGGCCGCTGCGGTCGCGGCCGTGCGCGTCCTCCAGCGCGTGCAGCCAGGCGTTGAGTGCCTCCGGCGACAGGTCGGTGCGCAGCGAGGCCGCGGCGTTGAGGAAGTCCGCGCCGTCGTAGCCCACCGCCGGAAAGCGGTAGACGGTCGAGACCCGCACGTCGTCGAAGCGCGCGCGCAGCGCCTCGATCGCCGCACGCAGGTGGCGCTCCGGATCGACGTTGCTGCCGAGGCTGAGATGGGCGATGGGCATGGCGCGCTCCGCGGGGGCGCCCATGATCGCGCACCGGACGCGGCCTGCGCGAGCGCGGCGCCGCTCAGTCGCCGGCGCCGGGCCCGCGCTCCATGCGCCGCAGGTTCACGTCCAGCGGCGCGTCGCTGCTGCGCTGGAACACCCGCAGGCCGAACTCCGGCATGATCGCCAGCAGGTGATCGAAGATGTCCGACTGCACATCCTCGTAGGGCTTCCAGCGCACGTCGTGGGTGAAGCACCACAGCTGCAGCGGCAGGCCGTGGTCGGTCGGGTCCATCTGCCGCACCAGGGTGGTCATGCCGTGGTGGATGCCCGGATGGTTGGCCAGGTACTGGTTGATGTAGGCGCGGAAGGTGCCGAGGTTGGTCACCCGGCGCTGATTGACCGGCTCGGCGCCGCGCTCGGCCAGCTTCGCGTTCCAGTCGCGCAGCTCGGCCTCCTTGTCGTCGAGGTAGTCGTCGAGCAGGGCGAAGCGCTTGAAGCGTTCAACTTCCCCGGGCTCGAGGAAACGCACGCTGCCCTGGTCGATGTACAGCGAGCGCCTGATCCGGCGTGCGCCGGTCTCGGTCATGCCGCGCCAGTTCTTGAACGAATCGCTGATCAGCTTGCGCGTGGGGACGGTGGTGACCGTCTTGTCCCAGTTCTTGACCGTGATGGTGTGCAGCGAGATGTCGATGACGTCGCCGTCGGCGTTCTGGGCGGGCATCTCGATCCAGTCGCCGATGCGCACGCGGCCGTCGCCGCTGATCTGCAGGCTGGCCGCGAACGAGAGGATGGTGTCCTGGAAGATCAGCATCAGCACCGCGCTGGCCGCGCCCAGGCCGGTGAGCACGTGCAGCAGGTCGACGCCGGCCAGCAGTGCGATGGAGGCCAGCGCCGCCAGCACCATGACGATGATCTTGACGACCTGCAGGTAGCCCTTGATCGGCTTGTCGCGTGCGTCGGGCCGGCGCTCGTAGACCTCGTTGGCCACGTCCAGCGCGTGGCCCACGGCCAGTGCCACGGTGAAGATCACGAACACCTTGCACAGGTCGGCGATGACCGTCACCAGCTTCGGCGGCAGGTCTGGTACCAGCGCGATGCCGGCACCGATCACCAGCGCCGGCACCACGTTGGCCAGGCGCGAGACCACGCGCATGCGGCTGGCGGTGGCAGCGTCGTGGCCGGTGAGTTCGGCGAGGCGCGTGAGCACGCGGCGCAACCCGCGCAGCAGGACCCGCCGGGTGACGAAGTTCGCCAGCCACGCCACCAGCAGCAGCGCCGCCAGCATCAGCAAGGTGTACGCCCATGGATACGGCGCCAGCGTCGTGCGCAGAGTCTCCAGCAGTTCCTGCAACTATCCGTTCCCTTGTGGCGTGCGTGCACGTTCGATGATGACGCCGACCGCGCGCGCACCGCGCACCGCACCCGGCTTGCTCAGCTTCAATCGTAACCAATCGAGGTTGAACTCGTTCATCACGATCTCCGCGCAGCGCTCGGCGAGCGTCTCGACCAGACCGAAATCCGACTGCGACACGTACTCGATCAGACGCTTGCTGACCGCCTTGTAGTTGAGCGTGTCATGGATGTCGTCGCTGGCGGCGGGCACGCGGTTGTCGAAGCCCATTTCCAGGTCGAACACCAGCGTCTGGCGGATGCGCCGCTCCCAGTCGTAGATGCCGATCAGGGCGTCGATCTCGAGGGCTTCGATGAAGACTTTGTCCATGGGGGCCGGGATTCGGAATTCGGGATTGGGGATTCGACAATGCCAGAGCAGCGACGCCGCCGCTTTTGCGAATCCCTAATCCCCAATCCCCAATCCCGTCGCTGCCGCCACCGGCGGCAGCGACGCCATGTCCCAGCGCGGCACCACGTGCACTGCGGCGTCCTCGCGCTGGCCCGCCTGCAGGCGCAGGGCGCCGGCGAAGGCGATCATGGCGCCGTTGTCGGTGCACAGCGCCGGGCGCGGGAAACAGGCGCGGCCGCCGCGCCTGGCGGCCATCTCCTGCAGCTTCGCGCGCAGGCGCCTGTTGGCGCCGACGCCGCCGGAAACCACGATCACGTCGCTGCCGGCCGCATCCAGCGCGCGTTCGCACTTGATTGCCAGCGTGTCGACCACCGCGTCCTCGAAGGCGCGGGCGATGTCGGCGCGGGTGGCGTCGGACTGGTCGCTGTCGCGCCAGGCCAGCATCACCTGGGTCTTGAGCCCGCTGAAGCTGAAATCCAGGCCCGGGCGGTTGGTCATCGGCCGCGGGAAGGTGAAGCGGCCGGGTACGCCCTGTTCGGCCAGCGCCGCCAGCTGCGGGCCGCCCGGATAGGGCAGGCCCATGAGCTTGGCGGTCTTGTCGAAGGCCTCGCCGGCGGCGTC
>DAOMPM010000096.1:0-4438 GCA_035444805.1 Luteimonas sp.
TACTCGACCGCGTTGTGCGGGAAGAACTGCTTGAACTCGCCGTACAGCTGCGCGGCCAGCGTCTTGTTGTGCGCCATCACCAGGGTCGGCTTCTGCACCCGTTCGATCACGTTGGCGATGGTGTAGGTCTTGCCGGAGCCGGTCACGCCCAGCAGCGTCTGCCGCGCCAGCCCGCTTTCGAAGCCCTCGACCAGCTTTTCGATCGCCTGCGGCTGGTCACCCGCCGGCTGGTAGGGCGAGACGAGCTGGAAGCCGGCAGGATGGACGGGAGCATTCATTGAACTGACCAGTGTAGGAGCGGGCCATGCCCGCGACAAACGCACGTGGTGGAATCCCGTGGCGACGCCGGGCCGAGCGCCTGTCGGTGGAAGATGGGCGACAGCCCGCGCCGACTGGCCACGGCAGCCGGAAACGCTGGACGTCTACATGGGGGCGACCGCAGGCTTTCGCACCCCGGCCGCGCCTCCAGGCCGCCCGGCAGCCTGAACTCCCTGAACACTTGGGCAAGCCGCCCCCCGTCAAGGCGCCGACACGGACCCGGCCATTCGGACGCCGCGCCGGCCCTGCAGGACCGGTTTACCTTGACCCCACGCGGCCAGACACTAAAATACCGGTCCCCGCCCGAATAGCTCAGCCGGTTAGAGCACTTGACTGTTAATCAGGGGGTCGTTGGTTCGAGTCCAACTTCGGGCGCCATCTTTTGCAAGGGCTGCGAGCAATCGCGGCCCTTTCTCTTTTCCGGTTTCCCGTATCACGCGTCCAGCGTTGCGATACGGTATGGAAAGGCGGCGTTCGCAGGGCAGCGCTGCGCGCCTCTTGGCTGAACATCGGTTTCAGTGCTGTTCGAGGCTCAACCGGTGGCCATGTGCGCGATGTAGCTGGAACGCGACTCGCCGGATTCGCGCGCCTTCGCATCCAGGCGCGCGAGGACACGCCGCGGCAAGGTGATGTTGATGCGCTCGACGGTGTCGTCCAGCAGCGCCGGGTCGACGTTGATGAAGCCCAGCGCCCAGTCCGCATGCTCCGGCTGCGCGCGCACAGCCTCGGCCGACGACGGAGCCGGGATCGGATGACCGGCATCGAGCGCCGCGTCGATCCATGCGGCCGCAGCCTCCTCGACGTTCGCCATCGCCTCATCAAGCGTGTCGCCGGCCGAGAAACAGCCGGGCAGGTCCGGCACGACGACGCCCCAGGCGGTCGTGTCGGTGCCAATCTCGATCAGGATGGGATAGCGCATGGGAGCCTCCTTATAGCCCCGCCTGTCGGCGGATCGCAGCGACCAGTCCGGCGCCGAGGTCTTTCTTCGGATGGGGGACGACGACAATTCCGTGCCTGGTCGGATGCTTGAAAACGTGGTGGGAGCCGCGGGTCCGATCCAGCGTCCAGCCATCGGCTTTCAGCTCCCGGATCAGGTCTGCGCTCTTCATGCGCTCAACATACACACTATACACACTTAACGCAATGAGGCTCGTCATACCGCCTTGCGGTCAAGGAATGGAATCGTGCAGGAGCACCCCATGGTGACCGGTAGCGACGTGGCCCACGCCGCGTCGCCGGTCGCGCGCATGGCGCGCTCCTACAGCAGGCGGATCGTCAGGGGATAGCGGTAGTCCTCGCCGTTCCAGGCCTTGACCGCGGCGATGATGCTGCACACCAGCCACATCACGGCGATGGCGGCGACCGCCAGCAGCAGGGCGATGCCGGCCGGGGCGGTCACGATCAGGCCGATGCCCAGGGTCAGCACGGTGGCGCCGAGCAGCACGACGCCGGCCACGCACACCGCGCAGGCGTAGAGGAACATGCTGAGGTTGAAGTTGAAGGCCTCGCGCGCGTGCGCGGCGGCGAACGGGGCGTCGTCGCGCTTGAGCAGGTAGATCACGCCCGCCGCCAGCATCCCGGCGAAGCCGGCGGTCCAGCTGGTCAGCAGCGCCAGGGTCAGGGCGGCGACATGGGCGGCGGCGGCCCACTGGCGGTCCGCGAGCTTGATGTCTTCACGATCCAGCATGGCATTCATCGTCCCGGCTCCGGCCGGAAACTGTCCGGCACGGGATCGATGATGCGGCCGTGCGCAAGAAACTCAAGCCAACCGATGGCACCCAACCAATGGCCCAGGCGCGGCGCGAGTGGCGCCGGCGCGCGGGAGGCGCCGGCGCCGGCCGGGGGTCAGTTGACCAGCCGGATCGCGAACGGATAGCGGTAGTTCTCGCCCTTGTTGGCGGCGAGCCCGGCGACGATGCTGAAGATGATGCAGAGGATCCACAGGACGAAGTTCAGCAGCATGCCGATCAGGATCACCGACAGGATCATGCCGATGATGTAGCCGAACAGCAGCGTGATCTGGAAGTTGAGCGCTTCCTTGGCTTGGCTGGTCAGGAAGCCCTTGTCGCTCTTGTCCTTGTTGATCAACCACACCACGAGCGGCACGATGAAGCTGAGGACGATGCCGGACAGATGGGTCAGCATCGCGATCGTGCGGTCGTCCTGGCTGGCGGCTCCGTCGTGGACCGGATTGGTGTCGTTCATGTCGTTCCCCGAAATGAGTGGAATGGCAGGTTCCGTGCGCCGGCGCCTTCCCCGGCACGGCTGCCTGCAAGCATAACGTCAATCGCCGCCGGCAACTGTCATCCGCCCCACCAGGATCGAGCCGGTGCGGATGTGCGAGCGCGGGTCGACGTCGCTGCCCACGGCCTCGATGCCGAGGAACATGTCGCGCAGGTTGCCGGCGATGGTGATGCCGTCCACCGGGTGCGTGATCTCGCCGTTCTCCACCCAGAAGCCGGCCGCGCCACGCGAATAGTCGCCGGTCACGGCGTTGACGCCCTGCCCCATCAGCTCGGTGACCACCAGGCCGCGGCCCATGCCGCGCACCATCTCGTCGAAGCCGCCGGCATTGGCCGCGACCTCGAGGTTGTGCACGCCGCCGGCGTTGCCCGTGGTCTGCAGGCCGAGCCGGCGCGCGGAGTAGCTGCCCAGCACGTAGCGCTGCAGCACGCCGCCTTCGACCAGGGCCGAGGCGCGCGTGGCCACGCCCTCGCTGTCGTACGCGGCCGAGCGCAGGCCGCGGCGCAGGAACGGGTTCTCGCGGATCGACATCCACTCCGGGAACACTGCGGTGCCGGCACTGTCGAGCAGGAAGCTGGCGCGCCGGTACAGCGCGCCGCCGGAGACCGCGCCGAGCAGGTGCCCGAGCAGCGAGCGCGCGACCTCGGCCGAGAACAGCACCGGGTAGTCGCCGGTCGCCAGCGTGCGCGGCTGCAGGCGCGCGAGCGTGCGCTGCGCGGCATGGCGGCCGATCGCGGCGGGCGATTCGAGGTCGGCGTCGGCCAGGGCGAAGCTGTACCAGCCGTCGCGCTGCATGCCGTCGCCGCTGCCGGCGATCAGCGCGCAGCCGATGCTGTGGTGGCTGCCGCGCTCGGCGCCAACGAAGCCGTGCGAGTTCGCGTACACCGACAGCGCGGCGCTGCTGCTGACCGAGGCGCCGTCGGAGTTGGCGATGCGCGCGTCGGCGTCGCGGCCGGCGGTCTCGCAGGCAAGCGCGAGGTCGACGGCGCGGTCGGCGTCGAGCCTCCACGGATGCCAGTCGTCGAAGTCGGGCCAGCCGTCGGGCCCCGGCGCCGCCATCAGTCCGGCATCGGCGAGGCCCGCGGCGGCGTCGTCCTCGGTGAAGCGCGCGATCGCGCAGGCCTGGGCCACGGTGGCCTCGAGGCTGGCCTCGCGCAGGTCGGCGGTGCTGGCGCTGCCCTTGCGCTGGCCGAAGTAGACGGTGACGCCGATGCCGCGGTCGCGGGTGGATTCGACCGTCTCCACCTCACCCATGCGCACGTTGACGCTGAGGCCGCGCTCCTCGGAGCAGGACACCTCCGCCTGCGTCGCCCCTTGGGCGCGGCAGGCGTCGAGCAGGCGCGCCGACAGCGCCTCCAGGCGCGAGAGCCGTTCGAGGCTGTCGTCGGTCGCGGGCACGGCAACGCTGTTCAATGGCTTATCCTGATGCGATGAGAGGAAGGGACGAAGACACCGGCGAATTCCTGGCGCCCAGCCGCAGCCAGCAGCGGCGCGAGGCGCTGGACGTGCTGGCGCTGGCCAGTCAACTGGTGGCGCTGGATCCGGGCCGGCTGGCAAAGCTGCCGGTGCCCGAGCACCTGCTGCCGCACATCGCCGAGACGAAACGCATCACCTCGCACATCGCGCACAAGCGCCAGCTGGCATTCCTGGCCAAGCAGATGCGGCGCGAGGACGACGAGGTGCTGGACGCGATCCGCGACGCGCTGGATGCCGGCGGCGAGGCGGCGAAGCAGGAAACCGCGCTGCTGCACCGCGCCGAACGCTGGCGCGAGCGGCTGATGGACGAAGGCGACGCGGCGCTGGCGGAGCTGCTGGACGAATTCCCGCAGGCCGACCGCCAGCAGCTGCGGCAGCTGGCGCGCAACGCGGTCGAGGA
>DAOMPM010000096.1:4538-11299 GCA_035444805.1 Luteimonas sp.
CCCGCTTTCACGCCTTCGTCCCGCCCACCGTCACCTGCGACACCAGCAGCGAGGGCTGGCCGACGCCGACCGGCACGCTCTGGCCGTCCTTGCCGCAGGTGCCGACGCCTTCGTCCAGCGCGAGGTCGTTGCCGACCATGGTCACGCGCTGCATCGTTTCCGGGCCGTTGCCGATCAGGGTCGCGCCCTTCACCGGCGCGGTGATCCTGCCGTCTTCGATCAGGTAGGCCTCGGTCGCGGAGAACACATACTTGCCGCTGGTGATGTCGACCTGGCCGCCGCCGAAGTTCACCGCATACAGGCCACGCTTCACCGAGCGGATCATCTCCTCGCGCTCGTGGGTGCCGGCGAGCATGTAGGTGTTGGTCATGCGCGGCATGACCAGGTGGGCGAAGGATTCGCGGCGGCCGTTGCCGGTCGGGGCCACGCCCATCAGGCGCGCGTTGAGCGTGTCCTGCATGTAGCCGGTGAGCACGCCGTCCTCGATCAGCGTGGTGCAGCCGGTGGGCGTGCCCTCGTCGTCGATGTTGAGCGAGCCGCGGCGGCCGTCGAGGGTGCCGTCGTCGACGATGGTCACGCCCGGCGCGGCCACGCGCTGGCCCATGCGGCCGGCATAGGTGGAGGTGCCCTTGCGGTTGAAGTCGCCCTCCAGTCCGTGGCCGACCGCCTCGTGCAGCAATACGCCCGGCCAGCCGTTGCCGAGCACCACCGGCATGTTGCCGGCCGGCGCGTCGACCGCTTCCAGGTTCACCAGCGCCTGTCGCAGCGCCTCGCGCGCGAAAGCCTCGGGGCGGCCGTCGGCGAACAGCTCCTCGTAGCCGTAGCGCCCGCCGTAGCCGGCGTAGCCGGTCTCACGGCGGCCGTTCTGTTCAACGATCACCTGCACGTTGAGCCGCACCAACGGCCGCACGTCGCCGGCGAGCACGCCGTCGCTGCGCGCGACCAGCACGGTGTCGACGCCGCCGGACAGGTTCACCATCACCTGCTTCACGCGCGGGTCGGCGGCGCGCAGCAGGCGGTCGACGCGGCGCAGCGCCTCGACCTTGGCCTCGTTGCCGAGCGCGTCCACCGGATCCTGCGCCGGGTAGAGAGCGCGCGCGCTCGCCACCGTCAGCGCACGCGGCGCCTGCGCCGAACCGTCGCGCGCGATCGCCCGCGCCGAGCGCGCGGCCTCGAGCAGGGCCTCGCCGTTGATGTCGTCGGAATAGGCGAAGCCGGTCTTCTCGCCGCTGATCGCGCGCACGCCCACGCCCTGCTCGATCGAATGCGCACCGTCCTTGACGATGCCGTCCTCGACGCTCCAGCTCTCGCGCCGCGCATGCTGGAAATAGAGGTCGCCGAAATCGATGCCCGGTCCCAGCAGGGTGCCGAACATGCGGTCGAGCCGTCCGGCATCGAGCCCGGCGGGCAGCAGCAGTCGGGATTCGGCGAGGGTGAGCGCGGTCTGCGGTGTATTCATCGTGACAAGTCTGGGGCCTGGGGCGTGGATCGCAAGTACGGGGCGGATGGCGGCGGGGCGGCGATCCCGACCGTCACTGCGTCCGCGCTGCGGGTCGCGCGGCAGTGGCCCGTGGCGCTGCGTCGTGTTCGACCACGTCGACCTTCGGGTCCTTCCATGGTCCGGTGACGCGATAGGTCTTGGCACCCATCTCGCCCAGCGGCTTGCGCAGCATCGCGTTGGCGACCGCGCCAACCGCCGCGCCAACGGGGCCGCCGGCGATCGCGCCCACTGCCGGCAGCAGGTTGCCGGTCTTGGGCAGGACCTCGATGGTCTGGTCGTGGGTCTGCGCGCGCAGGTCGCTGCGTCCGCGCATGCGGATCTCCGCGGCCGGGCCGTCGATCACCATGTCGTCGCTGCGCGCGGTGCCGGCCGCGAAGTGGATGCTGCCGCCGATGCGGTCGAAGGCAAATCCCTTCGAGAAGAAGTCGCGGAAGTCGAGCATCAGTCGCCGCGGCAGCTGCGCGACGCTCAGCAGGCCGAGCACGCGGCCGGCGCCGGGCTCGACTTCGACCAGGCGGCCATCCTCGATCTCCAGCGACAGCCCGCCCTGCATCGCGCTGAGCGCGAAGTCGCCGGGGCTGCGCGGCCAGTCGGCGTTGAAGCGCAGCGTGCCCTTGCCGCCGTCGAGACTGCGGCCGAAGCCGAGGCCGGCCATCAGTTCGCCGAAGTCGCGGCTGTCGGCGTTCACCTGCAGGCTGGTGCGGGCGGCGTCGCCACGGCCGGTCCAGGCACCGCTGGCCTCGATCTGCTGGCTGGGTGAACGCGCCTGCAGGCGCTCGATCGCGAGTCCGTCTACGGTCGGCCGCGTGCGCAGTTCGAGCCGGCCGAGCGCCAGCGTGCCGAAGCGGAAATCCTCGACGTCGATCTGCAGGGGCGGCACCTTGGCTGGATCGACCTCGTCGCGCTCCGGCGGCGCCTCGCCCTGCGGCGCATCCGCACCGCCGAAGGTGCCGGCGGTTGCCCAGTGCAGCCGCGCGAACTCGCCGGCGACCGGCGCGCGCGCGTCGCGCGGGATCCGCAGCGTGCCCGCGAGCGTGTCGCCTTCGAACTTCACCTCGGTCCCGCCCGGCGTCGGCGAGACCCGCATGCGGGTGTCCGCGAACCCGGTGCCGAGCAGCTTGAGCTGCGCCGCGCGCACGTCGATGCCGCGCAACGGCAGCCCGTCGCCGCTGCCGCCGGAGGCCAGCGACGACCAGCCCAGCGCGTCGAGCACCGGCGCATGGCCACTGGCCACCAGGCCCGAGGCCGGCGGCGGCTCCAGCACCTGCGAGGACCCGAGCGCCACGCGCACGCCGGTGCCCGAGGCCGCATTGCGCGCACGCAGGGCGAGGCGGCCGCCGAGGTCGACGCGGATCTCGCCCTCGCCCATCGGCAGGGTGGTGGCGATCGTGGTCGGCAGCGCCTCGCCGGCCGGCTTCAGCAGCGGCTCGGGCAGGTCGAGCGCGGTGCCGACCAGGTTCGATCGCAGCCGCAGCCGCGCCGGTGCGCCGGCCTGCCCGGCCTTCGGGATCGCCAGGCCCACCTGCCACTGCGAGCGGCCGCGGATGTGCGGCGCCAGCCAGTCGAGCTGCGGCGCCTGCTGCACCAGGTCGTCGGCGCTCAGGACCGCATCGAGATCGGCCTCGAAGCCGGCCGACGCGTCGCGGACGTGGCCCTGGCCTGCGCGCAGCGACAGTGTGCCGTTGCGCCCTTCACGCACCGCCGCCAGGTCGTTGCCGTCGAAGCCATGCTGGTCGAAGCGCGCGCGCCCGCGCACCTGCTCGAAGGCGAGCTTCCAGCGCGCGTCGCCGAGCCTGACGCCGTCCAGCTCGACCGTGCCCGACAGCGTCGGCTGCGCGCCGCTGCCCAGCGGCAGGCTCATCGCAAACGTCGTCGTCGCCGGGCCGTCGGCCGACACCGCATCGAGCGTGTCCTCGATGCCGTCGCGCAGCGGGCTCTGCCGCAGCAGCGCCAGCAGCTTGCCGGCATTCCCGCCCGACTTCGCGCGGATCTCCAGCGGGGATTCGCCGTAGTGCGCCAGCGCCGCGTGCAGGTCGCGCACCTCGACGCCGGCGATGCTGCCGCGCCCGGACACGGTGAATCCGTCGTTGATGAAGGCGACGTCGCCATCGAGGCGCTCCAGCGCCGGCCAGTCGGGCTGGAACTTCACCACCGCGCCGGCCAGCTTCGCCTCGGCGTGGAACAGGCCGTGGTGCTGCTTGCCGTGGAGCGTGCTGAACGGCCAGTCGTCGAGATCGCCGACCACCACCGCGCTGCCGTCGCGCACGCGACCGTCGACCAGGGCGGCGTCGAGCCAGTGCTCGGCCGCGTCGGCCATCAGGTGGCGCACCCAGAAGCGCTTGGCCACCGGCACGTGCGCCTCGTCCAGGCGCGCGACCAGGTCGATGAACGGGCGCGTGCCGTCGTTCTGGAACCACATCCCGCCACGCACGTCGGCGGAGTAACCTTCGCCCTCGATGCGCAGCGCCGGCGCGCCGACGCGCATGCCCTCGCCCTCGCGCCAGCCGACGATGTCGCCACTCAGCGTCACCGGATGCGGCGCGCCAAAGCCGGAGGGCCAATCGAAGCTGACCATCGCCTGCGGGTCGGGTTCGAAGCGGAAGCCGTGCTCGTCGCCGGACAGCGCGCCGGCCAGGCCGGTGATGCCGGGCGCGTCGCCGAGCGCGGCGAAGCGCAGGTCGGCCATGCGCGCCTGCGTGCGCAGGTGGCCGCGTGCGTCGCGGACGATGGCGATGTCACGGATCGACGCATCCGGCGCGGCGCCCAGCAGCCAGCGGCGCAGGCCGGCGTCGAAGCGGTCCGAGAGCGCCAGCGCCGCCACCAGCGGAGCGGCATCGATCCGCGCCGCGCGCAGCGCGAAGCTGCCGCCCTCGCCCGCCGCCACGAGACCATCTAGGACCTGCGCCGCACCCTCCGTGCCGATCCGCAGGCGCGGTGCGTCGAAGCGCCAGCCGTCCCCGGACAGCAGCCAGCGCGCCTGCGCCTCCATCTGCCCGAAGCGCATGCGCGGCGGCGCCAGGCCGTCCGCCAGCGACGCCCCGCGCAGCGCGACATCCGCCAGGGCCGCGTCCACGGTGACCTGCGTCACCCGCTTCTGCCGCAGCTCCAGCCACAGCCGCGCGCGGCCGCTGCCGGCTTCGGCGACGATGCCCTGCGCGCGCAGCAGCGGCGACCAGGCGGCCAGGTCGGCGCGCGTCGCCGCGGCGTAGGCCTGTCCGTCGCCGAGCCGGCGATCGAGGTCGATCGCCAGGTCGAGCGGCTGCGCGCCTTCGTTGATCCACACACGCGCCGCCGAGCGCACGCGACTCCCGTCGACCTGCAGGCGCAGGTCGATCTTCGGCAGCGTCGCCTCGATCCCGAGCGAAGGCGCGATCACCGTCAGCCGTCCACCGATCACCTGCAGCTCGCCCAGCCGCTCCAGCGCCGCGAACGGATCACCCGCCGCCTGCTCCTCGCCGGGCAGGCCGCGCACCTGCCAGCGGCCGTCGTCCTCGCGCTCCAGGGTGAGCTGCAGGCCGCGTAGGCGCAGCTCGGTGAACGAGCGCCCCGGCAGCAGGCCCGCGTACTGCGACACCAGCATCTCCGCCTCGCCGATGCGGACGGCGTCGTCGCCTTCACCAAAGCGCAGCCCGTCGAAGCGCAGCAGCGGCCCGCGCCGGGTCCACTCGCTGTCCAGCCGATCGAACGCCACCGGTCGCCCCGCGCGCTCGCCCAGCCACGCCGCGACGCGATCGGGATGGCGCTCGACCAGCGGCAGCAGCCGGCTCAGCGCGCCCGCCGTCAGCGCCATCAGCACCAGCACGACGGCGACCGCATACCACGCGCTCCGGCGCGCGAGGCGCAGGCGGCGGCGCAGGGGCGTGGTCATGGTCGTCCCGCTACGCGTGACGACGGGATTGGGGATTGGGGATTGGGGATTGGGGAAAGCGGACGTGCCCTCCCAATCCCGAATCCCGAATCCCGAATCCCGGCTTCACAACAAAACGACATCGAACTGCTCCTGCAGGTACTGCTCGTCCGCCTGGAAGCGGATCGACTTGCCGAGGAACTCCTCCAGTTCGGCCACCGCGGTCGATTCGTCCTCGGTGATGCGCGCCACCACCTTCGGCGAGGCGATCACCAGCAGGCGCTCGGCCTCGAACTGGCGCACCGCGCGCACGATCTCGCGGAAGATCTCGTAGGTCACGGTTTCCGGCGTCTTGACCATGCCGCGGCCGCCGCATTCGTTGCAGGTCTCGCTCAGCTGCCGCTGCAGGCTCTCGACCGTGCGCTTGCGCGTCATCTCCACCAGGCCCAGCGGCGAGAAGTCGTAGACAGTGGTGCGGGCATGGTCCTTGGCCAGCGACTTCTCCAGCGTGCGCAGCACCTGGCGACGGTGTTCGTCGTCGACCATGTCGATGAAGTCGATGATGATGATGCCGCCGAGGTTGCGCAGCCGCAGCTGCCGCGCCACCGCCTGCGCCGCCTCGAGGTTGGTGCGGTACACCGTCTCCTCGAGGTTGCGCTGGCCGACGAAGGAGCCGGTGTTGACGTCGACCGTGGTCATCGCCTCGGTCTGGTCGATCACCAGGTAGCCGCCGGATTTCAGCGGCACCTGCTTGTCCAGCGCGCGCTGGATCTCGTCCTCGACCCCGTACAGGTCGAAGATCGGGCGGTCGCCGGTGTACAGCTCGACCTTCTCGGCCAGCACCGGCATGTACTTGGCGACGAAGGCCTGCAGCCGCTCGTAGGTCTCGCGCGAGTCGACCTTCACCTTTTCCACGTCCTTGCGGATCAGGTCGCGCACCGCGCGCAGCGGCAGGCTCAGGTCCTCGTAGATGCAGGTCTGCACCGGCGCCTCGCGCGAGCGCCGACCGACGATGTTCCAGACCCGCGACAGGTAGGCCAGGTCCTCGCCCAGCGCCTCGGCCGGTTGGCTCTCGGCATTGGTGCGCACGATGTAGCCCAGCGGCTCCTCCGGCGGCGACAGTTCCGCAACCAGTCCCTTCAGCCGCGCGCGCTCGGCCTCGTCCTCGATCCGCGCCGACACGCCGATCACCTTCGACTGTGGCAGCAGCACCAGGTAGCGCGAGGGGATGCTCAACTGCGTGGTCAGGCGCGCGCCCTTGCTGCCGATCGGGTCCTTGACCACCTGCACGATCACTTCCTGGCCGTCGCGCAGCAGCTCGGTCACCGGCCGCGCTGGCGCCGGCACCGGCGGCAGGCCGTCGTCCTCGGCCTCGGGCGGGTTGGGCCGGACCACGTCGTTGGCGTGCAGGAA
>DAOMPM010000097.1:0-10984 GCA_035444805.1 Luteimonas sp.
TGGCGGTCCTGTTCGGCCAGCTGCGCCTCCAGGCGCTGCAGTCGCGCGCCGTCCGCCTCTTGTGCCCAGGCGACGCCGCTGGACAGCAGCAACGAGCAACCCGCGAGCAGCGGCCAGGCCATCATCGCGGACCTCGGGGCGGAACCGGCGCCCCCCATCAACCGCAATTCCTCGCGGGTCGGACCGGACATGCTGTCGCTCACGGCAAACCTCCCTGTCGACATGGTGGCTACCTCACAGGCCGCCGACGGAACGGATCGTCGCCGCCCGCAGCGCATCGGCCACGTTGAGCGCCTGCAGCATCCCCAGCGCGTTGGTGCTGGCGTCCAGCGTGGTCTGAACCTGGATGTGCTGGCCGTCGAGCGAGTTCTGGATCACCAGCCCCGCCGCCTGCGCGTGCACCGCATTGCCTTCGCCGAGCTGCACCAGCTGCATGCGGCCGATCTGCTCAAGCTGGGCCGCTTCCTCGGAGGTGATGCGGCCGACGTCGGCCACGTGTACGCGCAGCGCCGACACCAGTTCGCCGTTCACATGCACGGTGCGCTGGAAGCCGAACGACACCCGCAGGCCGGACGGCAGCACGTAGCCACCGCGCTGTGCATCCAGCGATGCCGGATCCACCGGCCTCCACTCCGGCCCCATGAGTGCGACGCGCTCGCCGGCGCTGGCCGGCAGGCAGGCCACGAGGCAGGCCCAGCCCGCCAGCAACCAGATGATGGACCGTCGCGTCGTCATCAGATGTCTCCCGGACCGCGGCGCGGGATGACGATGTTCTGCAGCCCCTGCCGCTGGATACCCACTTCCATCGGCGCCGACGGCGCCGTATTCCAGTCGCGCGACTGGTTGAAACTCGCCAGTTCGCGCCGGTTGTGCACGACGAACAGCACCCGGTTGTCCCAGATACGGTCGAAGTCGCGGCGCGGGATCGCGCGCGAACCGCGGGCAGGATCGGCCACCAGCACGCGGCCGTTGCGCAGCCCGCGCACGACCACGAAGTGGCGGTAGCCACGATCGTTGACCAGCACGATCGCCGGCAGTCCCTGTTCGAGCAGCTTGTCCAGCGGTACCTGGAAGCCGTCGGCGTTGAATCCGCGCGACGACAGGTAGCGTCGCATGTCGAGCAGCGAGAATCCCTCGGCACGGATCCGCGCCTGGTCGCCGTTGGCGTACATCTGCCGGAACACCTCGACTTCGCTGACCGGGATGCCGTACTGGTAGGTCAGCAGCGTCGCTACCGCGGCCGATCCGCAGCTGAAGTCGTATTGCTGGCGCACCGTGGAGCGGAAGCGTACGGCCTTGAGGCTGGTCACCGGCACCGCGTAGCCACCGCCGTGGGGAACCCGCAGCTCGATCGATCCAACCTGCGCCAGCGCAGGCGCGGCCAGCAGCAGCGCCAGCATCAACGCCAATGGCAGCGATCGCGCCATTGTTTCAGAGTCCCGGATCGCCGAAGCGGATATTGATCGCGGTGCCGTTCTGGATCAGCACGTTCGCGCCGCTGTTCTGGATGACCGTGGTCAGTCCGGTCGCATTGGCGAACGCGCCACCGTCGATGCGGTTGTTGCCGGACACCACGTCGACGGCGGTATTGCCGCTGACCTCGCCCTGGTTGTCGACGCTGACCAGCACCATGGCATCGCCACCGCGCAGGCGCAGCAGCTCGTCGTCGGCCATCGCATGGCCAAGACCCTCCGCGCCACTTTCGACAGCCTGTGCGGCCACCGGCATGCGCGCGGACGGATCCAGCGCGAGGACCGTCATCGGCGCCAGCCACAGGCACGCGAGCATCGCGCTGCGGCCAACCCGCCGTTTACTGCAAGCATCCATGATCCGGCCTCCCTGCCGCGGTCGCCTGCGGCCGCGGCACATCTTCGACGGACGACCCGCCACGACGCGCGGATTCCCCGCGCGCCGCGACAGGTCGAGCCTTGCCCCGTCGCCGGGGCGATCACTGCGTCACGGACCGACGGTGAGGTTGGCCTGGATCGTCACGCCCTGCTGGATCAGGGACGAGGCGCCGCTGTTCTGCGCCATGACCATGATGCCGGCGGCCGCATTGGCCGAACCGTTCATCGCGTTCGACATGTCGAAGCTGCCGGCGTCGGCGTAGGCCGTGCCACCGTTTCCGCCGGTTCCACCGGCGCCACCGGTGCCGTCGCCGCCGGTTGCGGCACCACCGGTGCCGTCGCCACCGTTGCCGCCGAGGCCGGCCGTGGCCGAGGCATCGCCGCTGCTGCCGGCATTGGTGCTTGACGAATTGCCGCCGGTCGCGGAGGTATCGGCGCTGGCCGATGCATCGGCATTCGCCTCGCCGTCCGCGTTCGCGTCGCCACCGCCACGCTCACGGTTGCGGACGCGCGAATCGGCATCCGCGCCCGAGGCCGCCACGCCCAGTGCCCCGGTCAGGCTCGCACTGGCCGAGTTGCCGTCGCGGTAACTCTCGGCGTCCGCGCTGCCGCCTTCGCCGCCGTCGCCACCCGCGGCAAAACCGCCCACCGCGATGCCGCCCAGGCCGTGGCCGCCGTCGCCGCCCCCGCCGCCATTCGCGTTGCCCGCGTTCAGGGCAATGTTGCCCAGCCCGGACACGCCATTGCCGGTAACCGCGCCGCTGAGCACCGTCGTCGCGACGATGGTGTTGGTGCTGGTGTTGAACGAATCAGCCACGCTCGACGTGGCCGTGCTGTTGTTGTCGGCCGCGGCGTTGCCGGCGCCGAGCGCGAGCGCCAGGCCGAGGTTGTCGCGGTTGTCGCCGCGGGTGGAGTTGTTGTCGCCGTCGCCCGCCTCGTTCTGGTCCTGGGCCATCAGCGGGCCCGAGCCGCAGAGCGCGACCAGGACGGCCGCGGTGATGATGCTGTATCGAATGCGCATTGGATTGCTCCTTGGGTTCGTTGCGCCGACGCTGCGTCGCATGACGAACGCTGGCGCTACTGCTCCCATGCAAGCGCGATGCCAAGTACGGCCCGCTTCCGCAAACCGTTGAACGCATTCTTCTTTTCCTCCAGGCGCGTGATGGCGTCGCGCATCGAACCCGACGCGCGGCATGTTCCGGCGGGAAAATGTTTCATCACTGCAACAGCCACGTGATCACGCAGGGGCGGCGGAGCGCACGCCGCTGCCAGCCTCGGTCCGCAAGCGATTGAATCGCTGGCGCTTCCGGTCGAGACCCTTGCCTGGCCCGCGTTGTTTCAACGATGAAAAAGCCGGGTTCCGGCGTCGGTCTGTCGACAGGGAAACCGCGAAACGGCCTGCCGCCTCAGCGTGCGTTCGGCGCGCGTACCTCGAACTCCGCCTGCAGCTTGCGGCCGTCGGCGAGCTCCAGCTCGATGTCGACGCGATCGCCGACCTCGATCCCCGCCTGCGGGCGCATCAGCATCAGGTGCAGCCCGCCCGGAGCCAGCTTGACTTCGCCCCGCGCCGGCAGCGCCAGCGCCTCGACGTGGCGCATCCGGCTGACGCCATCGACCCGCGTCGTCTCGTGCAGCTCCACCGAAGCGAAGGCCGGACTGCGGGCGGACACGACGGTCGCCGTCGCATCGCAGGCGTTCCGGATCGTGGCGAAGCCCGCCATCATCGGCATCGCCATCGGCGGCTGGCGGACCCAGCCCGATTCGATGGCCGGGATGCAATCGTCGGCGCGCAGCGGGAACACGGCGGCGGACAGCAGGACGAGGACGGCGAGGCTGCGACGAGTGATCATGCCGCCTATGATAGCGCCACTCCCTTTCCGGACCGGACCATGCAGGCACTGATCGAACGCAGCGAGCACGAAGGCATCCACGAACTGCGCTTCGCGCGTCCTCCGGTGCACGCGCTCAACCCGGCGCTGTGCACGCAACTGCGCGACGCGATTGCCGACGCTGTTGCGTCGGGCGCACGCGGGCTGGTGCTGTCGGGCGGTCCGAAGGTGTTCTCGGCCGGACTGGACGTGCCGTTCCTGATGACGCTCGACGCGCCCGCGCTGCATCGGGCATGGGAGGACTTCTTCCTCGCCGCGCGCGCGCTGGCCGAATGCCCGGTGCCGATCGTGGCGGCGCTGAACGGCCACGCCCCTGCCGGCGGCTGCGTGCTGGCGCTGTGCTGCGACTACCGGGTGATGGCCGCCGGCGAGTACCGGATTGGCCTCAACGAGACCCGGGTCGGGCTGGTGGCACCGGAGGGCATCCAGTACCTGATGCGGCGCGTGGTCGGCCCGCATCGCGCCGAGCGGCTGCTGGTCGCCGGCGAGATGGTCGATGCGCAGCGCGCGCTGGAGATCGGCCTGGTCGACGAGCTGGCCGACATCGACGAGGTGCCCGCGCGCGCCCGCGCCTGGCTGCAGGACCTGCTTGCACTGCCGCGCAGGCCGGTGCTGGAAACCCGCGCGATCGCGCGCGCGGACGTCGTGGCTGCTTTGCAGCCGGAGCGCATCGACCTCGATCGCTTCGCCGCCGCGTGGAACGATCCCGACACCCAATCCGCGCTACGCGCGCTGATGGCGAAGCTCGGCAAGTAGATCATGCCAACTTGCGATCAAGATTCTGGAATGGCGTAGGCGCCCCATGGGCGCGACCGGGTAGCTACGATGCCGCGGTCGCCACGGGTCGCGGACATGGCCCGCTCCTACGATCATCTTTTCGATCGCCGCTGGATATCAGTCCGCACCGGTCGCGACCGGCCGCGCCGGATCCGCGATCCAGCCGCTCCACGATCCGGTGAACAGCTTCGCGCCGGGCAAGCCGGCGAGATCCATCGCCAGCAGGTGGTGGCAGGCGGTGACGCCGGAGCCGCACATGGCGACGAGCTCGCCCGCGGGGCGGCCGTCGAGCAACGCATCGAATTCCGCGCGCAGCTGCGCCGCTGGCTTGAAGCGGCCGTCGGCGAGATTGTCCGCATAGGGCCGGTTGCGCGCGCCGGGCACGTGGCCGGCGACCGGGTCGATCGGTTCGACCTCGCCGCGGAAGCGTTCGGGCGCGCGTGCATCGACCAGCAGGCCGCCGGCGTCGAGGTGGCGCCTGACGTCGTCGGCATCGAACAGGCGCGCGCGGTCGAAGTCCGCCACATACGACGCCGGTCCAGGCGTTGCCGGAACCGTCGCCTCCACCGGCAGGCCCAGCGCCGTCCAGCGCGCCCAGCCGCCATCGAGCACCGCCACCGCTTCGTGGCCGAGCAGCCGCAGCAGGCACCACAGGCGCGCGGCGAAGGCGCCGTCGCCGGCGTCATGGACCACGACCCGGCTGCGCGGAGAAATGCCCCAGGTCGACAGCGTCGCCGTGAATGCCTTGGCCTCAGGCCAGGGATGGCGACCCTGGCCGCGCTTGTCGTGGTCGGACAGGTCGCGGTCGAGGTGGGCGTAGCGTGCGCCGGGGATGTGCGCGGTGCGGTAGTCGCGTTCGCCGGCCGCGGGATCCATGAGCGAGCAGCGGCAATCGACCACGACCACGCCCGGCTCGCCGAGCATCGCCGCGAGCGTTTCGGCCTGCACCAGCGGCCCCTGGGCGGACGCGGTCATCGCAGCGCCTCCAGCCGTTCGCGCAGGTTGTACAGGATCGACGCGGTCACGCCCCAGATGCGCTGCTCCGGCGCGCCCGGGTATGGCGCGAACTCGAGTACCTGGCGGATGCTGCCGGCGAACTCGAAGCCACGCTTGCGCAGGTGGCCGGGCGCCAGCAGGAACGACAGCGGCACCTCGAACACGGCCGCGACTTCGGCCGGGTCGGGGCGCGCGATAAAGGCCGGATCGAGCCGCGCCACCGCCGGCACCACGCGGTAGCCGGTGATGGTGCGCATCGGATCGAGATAGCCCAGCGGCTCGGCCTGCACGGGCAGCAGGCCGATCTCCTCGTTGGCTTCGCGCAAGGCGGCATCGAGCACGCTGGCGTCGCCCGGATCCACGCGCCCGCCGGGCAGGCTCACCTGCCCCGCGTGCTGGCGCAGCGCCTCGGTGCGGCGGGTCAGCACCACCTGCAGATCGTCGCCGCGGTCGACCAGGCCCACCAGCACCGCCGCATCGACGGTCCGCGGCAACACCGGCAGTCCGTCAAGCTCGGACAGGTTCCACTCCGGTCCGGAGGGAACGGCTGCGATCGGATGCAGCGCGCGCGTGATGTGTTCGAACCGGTGCATGGCGTCAGTCGCCGCGCCGCACTTCGCGCTCCGGCAAGACCTGTGCCATCAGCCGCGCACGTTCGTCGTCGCCCATCTGCGACCAGCGCGCGATTTCGTCCAGACTGCGATGACAGCCCATGCACATGCCTTCGGCGTCGAGCATGCAGACGCCGATGCAGGGTGTGAGGATGGCGCGGACGGTGGAATTCATCGAGAACTACATTGCCACGGAGGACAGCGGATCACAGGGCAGATGGAGGCGAAGCACGCTTCTTGCAACTGTTCCGGGGCCGGAAACGCAGCAGCCGCGCGAAGGGCGCGGCTGCTGGAGGGCTTCGTGCGGAGCGTGTGGGGGCCACACCAAGCTGGATCCCCGCCTTCGCGGGGATGACGCAACGGCAGCCACGCGCTATGCGCGTGGGCCGTTGCGTCACTTGACGCTGACGAGCTTGACGTCGAAGACGACGGCCTGGTTGGCCATGCGACCGGCACGCATGTCGGTGCCGTAGGCCTTGTCGCCCGGCAGCACCACTTCCCAGCGTGCGCCCGCGGGCATCTGCAACAGCGCTTCGCGCAGGCCGACCAGCGGGATCTGGCTGATCTGCATCGTCACCGGGCCCGGCTGCTGGCCTTCCGGCGCCTGCGCGGTGTCGACGAACACCTGGCCGTCGGGCAGCGAGCCCTTGTAGTTGAGCTGCACCTGGCTGGCCTGGGTCGGCTTGGCGCCGCTGCCGTTCTCGAGCACGCGGTACTGCACCGTGCTGCCCGGCAGGGTCTGCACGCCCTGCTTGGCGCGGTTCTGGGCGAGGAAGCTGTCGCTCTGTGTCTTGTTCTGGCTGGCCAGCTGGGCGAACTCGGCCTCCATCTTGGCCTGCTGCCGCTGCTGCATGTTCTCGACCGCGGTCTTGAGCTGGTCGACAGGCACCGCCGGCTGCTTCTTGGCGTAGGCGTCCTGGATCGCCTTGATCACGGTGTTGACGTCGACGGCTTCGCCGCGCGCGGTCAGTTCCGCGAGCTCGACGCCGGTGTTGAAGCCGATCGCGTAGCTCAGCTTGCCCCGCTCGGACGAGATGTCCTGGGCCGATGCCGCCGCGGAAACCAGGGTCAATGCCGCGAGGCTGGCGGCAAGCAGACGCACTTTCATTCAGTCACTCTCCAAAGGGATGCATTCGGCCGGTTCCCGGCCCAGACACGACACGGGGCGGTCGGACCGCCCCTGGTGGACGCGCTAGGATAGCGGCCGGGGGGCTTAACCGCCACTGACGCCTCCCCACAGACCGCCCCTGGCGCGCCGAGTTCCGCAACCGCCCCCATTTTTCGACCCCGCCCGACATGACCGATTCCCCGCTCCTGACCACCGACCACGACGGCATCCGCACCCTCACGATCCACCGTCCCGACAAGCTGAACGCGCTCGATTCGGCGACCATCGACGCCCTGCACGCCGCCGCCGACGCCGCCGCGGCCGACCCCGCGGTGCGCGTCGTGGTCCTGACCGGCGCCGGGACGAAGGCCTTCGTGGCCGGCGCGGACATCGCCCAGATGTCCGGCCTGAGCCCGGCTCAGGGGCGCGATTTCGCCCTGCGCGGGCAGCGGATGATGCGCCGCTTCGAGAAGCTGCCCAAGCCGGTGATCGCCATGGTCAACGGCTTCGCCCTCGGCGGCGGACTGGAGCTGGCGATGTGCTGCCACCTGCGCATCGCCGCCGACACCGCCAGGCTCGGCCAGCCGGAGATCAACCTTGGCCTGATCCCGGGCTTCGGCGGCACCCAGCGCCTGCTGCGGCTGGCCGGGCGCGCGGCCACGCTCGAGCTGTGCCTGGCCGGCGCGCCGGTCGACGCGGCGCGGGCGCTGCAGCTGGGCATCGTCAACCGGGTGGTGTCGCCGGCCAAACTCGGGGCCGAGACCATGCAGCTCGCCGCGCAGCTGGCCAACGCCGCCCCGCTGGCGCTGCGCGGCATCCTCGACTGCATCAACGTCGGCGGCGAGGTCGGCATCGAGGAAGGGCTGGAATACGAGGCGGCGCAGTTCGGGCTGGTGTTCTCCACCGAGGACATGCGCGAAGGCACCGCCGCCTTCCTCGACAAGCGCAAGCCGGTGTTCCACGGACGCTGACGCGAGATGGGCGCCAGCGCCGACGCCAGCGACCCGCAGACACCCGGATCGACCACGACCGCGACCCGGCTCGTCGCCCTGCTGCGCGAGGACAACATCGATGCCGCGATCGACGCCGGACTGATGGACATCACCGCCGACGACATGGATGGACTGGATCCGGCCTCGCGTACGCTGCTGATCGAAGCCCGACAGCGCCTGCAGGCCGCCTGGGACGCGCGCGAGCGCTACCGCGCGCGTGAAACACGCCAGGCACGGCGCAAGGCCGAGCGCGACACCCGCCGAACGCCGCCGCCCCGGCCCGCGGCGCCGACGCCCACGCTGCCGGCCGCCGCCGCGGCTGCCCTGGCGCGCGCGAAGGCGCGGGCCGGCACGTCGTGACGCCACCGGCGGCCACCCGCAAGAGCGCGAAGCGCAAGACCGCCCCGGCACGCGGCCGCCTGTCGCCGGCCGAGGTCCGCGAACTGTTCTCGCGACTCGCCGACATCGATCCCTCTCCGACCACGGAGCTGGAATACACCACCCCGTTCGAACTGCTGGTCGCGGTGGTGCTGTCGGCGCAGGCCACCGACGTCGGCGTGAACAAGGCCACGCGCCGGCTGTACCCGGTGGCGAACACGCCGCAGGCGATCCTCGACCTCGGCGAAGACGGGCTGAAGCAGCACATTTCCACCATCGGCCTGTTCAACGCCAAGGCGAAGAACGTGATCGCGCTGTGCCGGATCCTCGTCGACGAGTACGCCGGCGAAGTCCCACGCACCCGCGAAGCGCTGGAAGCGTTGCCCGGCGTCGGCCGCAAGACCGCCAACGTCGTGCTCAACACCGTGTTCGGTGAGGGCACGATCGCGGTCGACACCCACATCTTCCGCGTCGCCAACCGCACCGGGCTGGCGCCGGGCAAGGACGTGCGCGCGGTGGAGGAAGGGCTGATGAAGGTGGTGCCGGCCGAGCACCTGCTCGGCGCGCACCACTGGCTGATCCTGCACGGCCGCTACGTGTGCAAGGCACGCAAGCCCGATTGCCCGCACTGCGTGATCCGGGACATCTGCAGGTTCAAGGAAAAGACGGTTGCCGGTGAATGAACGCCCGGACGCCGCAAGACGGCTTTCCTCGTTGGCTACCCTCCGCTGAACGGCAGCGGGTTTCCCCTGCGCCGACGGCCAACGCCGCGCCCTAAGCAGAAGGCCCCGGACATCCGCCCGGGGCCTTCTGCCGATGCACCTGGCGCGGGAGGGTTACCAGGCGAACTGCGTGCGCAGCGCGTACTGGCCGGTCTCGTCGCCGGTGACTTCGTTGTCGCCCTGCGTGTAGTTGAACATGAAGCGCAGGTTCGGATTGACGTAGTAGTTCACGCCCAGGATCCAGCTGGTCACGTCGCGATCGAGGATGTCCTTGTTCTCGATCGAGTCGTAGCGCGCGGTGAGCTCCCACAGGCCGCCATCCTTGACCGGGGCCGAACCGAACACGCCCGTGCCGGCCTTGTACGGCTTGTGGCCGCCGTTGAGGTGCCAGCTGCCCTGCAGGTACCACGTGGTCACGTCCTGATCGGGGCCGATCGGCTGGCCGAACGTGGCGTTCGCGTACTCGCCCTGGAAGAACACCGGGCCGAACGAGCCGGCGGCTTCCAGCGCGTACACCGAGATGTCGCTGCGGCTGGCGCCGGTCACCGTGGCGATCGTCTGCGCCGGGCCGCGGCGGCCGGCGTAGTTGGCGACCGCGGACAGGTCGGCCGACCCCTGGTTCGCATTCTCGTAGCTGGCCCAGCCGCCGAAGTGCAGGGTGCTGTCGGCGTTGTTGATCGGCGCGAACGTCATGCGGCCGGCGTAGCCGACGCCCTCGTTGCGCGAGCCGCTGGCACCGCGCAGGTTGAAGGCGCTGAAGCCGGCGGTGTACTTGTCGCCGGCGCGCAGGTAGCCCACGCCCTGCTGGAACTGGCGGCCGCTGAACAGGCCGGTGGCGGTCGCAAACGGGCGCTCCATCATCAGGATCTCGTTGGAACTGGTCAGCTCCTCCATCGCGCGGTAGGGCTTGAAGTGGCCGATGGTGAACTTGCCGCCCAAGGCCGACTTGGCGATGTAGGCGTCGCGCAGGCCGTCGAGGTTGGAGCCGGCGGCGAAGTCCTGTTCGACCTTGTAGTCCCAGCCATAGGCCTTGCCCTGCAGGGTCAGGCGCGCGCGGCGGAACTCGGTGGTGCCGGTCGTGCCGGCGATGTCGCGGTCGAAGGCGTAGGTGTCGAAGTGGATGCGCCCGCCGAGCGAGGCTTCGAACTTCTTGTCGGCGGAGGTGATCTTGATGCCGCCCTTGGTGTCGACGACCGGCTGCGTCGTCGCCGCCTTGTCGAGGTTCTCCTGGGTCGCGACGTTGATCTCGGACTGCGCATCGGAGCGCGTCTCGAGTTCGTCGACCTTGGATGCGAGCGCGGCGATCTGCGCCTTGAGTTCGGCGATTTCCCGGTCCTGCGCGGACTGCGCGAAGGCCGGGAGGCTGGTGGCGCCGAGGGCGAGGACCAGTGCGGCGGCAAGTGGAGTATGACGCATGGGTATGGTTCCGGATCGTGATTGGCAGGATGGGGTGGACCACGCAACCGGAGCACCCATCATTGGCGTCAGGCAGGCGGGATGTCAATGAAGCGCACAGCCTCCGACGAAAATCTGACAGGAAGATGACAGCGGGCCGGTTTCCGATCCGGTTCGCCCGCGCTGTCCCCGGCGCGCACCCTGCGCACTCCCGCGTCGACGAAACGGGGGGATGTTGACCAGGAACCACGCGCGATCGCTCTCGTTGC
>DAOMPM010000098.1:0-10882 GCA_035444805.1 Luteimonas sp.
CGCCGCAGGCGCGACGGGCGACGTGCTGCCGATGCTGACGTGATCGAAGCCGCCGCCGGCGGCGAGATACAGGGTCCTGATGCTCACTTCGTTTGATCCGCCGACAGGGGTGTGGGCAGTGTAGGACGATCAGCGTCGCGCCACCGACACGGCCCTTCAAGCCTCAGGCCATTGCCGCGCACCATGCAGGATGCGCAGCACATCCACGCTGTCCTGCCGTTCCCGGTAGACGACCAGGAATGGAGTTCCATCCAACGGCCATTCCCGGGTTTCCGGTAGACGCCCGACTCGTCCCATTCCGGGCTGCGTTCCGATCAGGGCCAGGCGTTCAAGCAGTCGTTCGGCGAAGGCGATCGCGTGCATCGCGCCGAATGTCGCCGCGCCCCACGCCTGGATGCCCTCCAGGTCGGCAACGGCATCATCGAGCAGCCTGACCGGGCGGGTCATTCGGCAGCCAGACGTCTGGCGTGCCTGCGGACCCGATCCGCTACGTCATCGAGCGAATGAAATTTGGCATCCGGCGCGTTCGCCTTGTCCAGTGCGGCGTGCACCTGTTGGCGAAACCAGCGGTCGTGTTCGACTGCGGCGTGCACTTCCAGGCAGCGCTCCTGCTCCCGGCGGATCAGGTCGCGGATCAGTTCGCTGTCGTTGGTGAAGCGACCGGCCCGAACCTGCCCTGCAATCCAGGCGTCCTGCTGGTCGGTGACGGTAATGGTCTTGCGGATGACGGCCACGGCGCGCCTCCTGAGCCTGCGAATCATATGATTTTATCATACTGCTATCTCGTCGTCGTGCCGCTGAGGCACCGACCCTCACCTCACCGGCATTGACGCTGTTCCAATGGACCGTGAACTGCATCCGTTTGCCGTCAATCGGAGTCAAGGGATGTATGCGGGGAGTACGACCACATGGCATGGGAGAGGTGGTGGATCAGCCGCCTGACCGGCCCGCGACCAGGATCACGGCAATCACGATCATCGCCGCACCAGACACGCGGCCGACGATCCTGGCCGCCTGCGGTCGCGTGCGCAGCAGCGCGCCCGAACCATAGCCCACCAGCAGGTAGACCACCGCGCAGCTCAGTACGTGCACCAGTCCCAGCGCGACCAACTGCGCCGGCACCGGCCATGTGCCCGCAGGATCGACGAACTGCGGCAGCAGCGCGAGGAACAGCAGGAAGACCTTGGGATTGAGTCCGCTCACGCAGGCGCCGCGCACCAGCCAGGACCAGCCTGATGCCGCGCCCTGCTCTTCCGCGACACCGGGCACCGGCGGCCGCCGCAGCAGGCCCACGCCCAGCCACAGCAGGTACGCCGAGCCGACGAAGGTCAGCACGGTCATCGCCACCGGCGAACCCGCGACCAGCGCACCCACCCCTGCCGCGACCACCAGCGTCGCCACCAGATGGCCGAGCAGCAACCCGCCCACCGCCGGCGGCACCGCTCGCTCGCGCATGCCCGCCGCGATGCTGTAGGCCCAGTCCACGCCAGGCGTGATCACGAACAGGATGGACACCGCCCAGAAGGCGAGCAGGGTTGCAGGTGTCATGGCGCCAGGCCTCCGGTTGAATGCGCCTGCGGCCAGGGGTGGAACCTGCCGGCAGGATCGCGCTGGAGGAAACAATATCGGCGGCTGAGCGAAATGTGCTTTCAAATATTTGCCATGATCCAGTCATTTGAGGGAAACTCTTCCCCATGGACAGGACCGACCGGAAAATCCTTTCCGAACTGCAGTTCGATGGGCGACTTTCCATCACCGACCTGGCCGAACGCGTCGGCCTGAGCGTCTCCCCCTGCCATCGCCGGCTGCGGGCGCTGGAGCAGTCGGGCGCGATCCGCGGCTATCGCGCCCGGCTCGACCTGGCTGCCCTCGGCCTGGACTTCTCCGCGCTGGTCTTCGTCACCCTGCGCGACGGCGGCCGCGACGCGGTGGAGTCGTTCGAAGCAGCGGTGGCCGATGTTCCCAACGTGATCCAGGCGCAGCGGCTGTTCGGCGACCCCGACTACCTGCTGCAGGTCGTCAGTCGCGACCTGGGTGCCTTCCAGCGCCTCTACGACGATCGCCTCTCCGCCCTGCCCGGCGTGCAGCGCCTGACCTCGACCCTGGTGATGAAGAGCGTGGTCGAGGACCGGATGCTGCCGTTGGATGCGGCGGCGTCCTAGTCAGCCTGCGGTGACGCCTTCCAGCCAGCGAGCGGTCACGTCGGCGACCATGGCGCCGCGTTCACGATGCGGGAAATGGCCGCAGCCCTCCATGACCTGGAGCATCATCGACGTCTGCAGCCTGCGCTCGATGCGCGCCGGGTGGGCCAGAGTGCCGTATTCGTCCGCATCGCCGTAGATCGCCAGCAGCGGACACTGCACCTGCTGCAGTTCCGCGTCGAGGTTCCAGTCGGCGAAGCCGGGGTCGAACCAGGTTCCGATCCACGCCTGCAGCGCCCAGGCGGCCTTGTCGCCGTGGTACTTCTCCAGGCGCTCCAGCTGGCCCGGCCGGGCGAAGAACGCTTCCGCATCGCGGATACCGTCAAGCGTGTGCTGTTCGACGAACAGCTGCGACGATTCGACCACCAGCGCGCGGCACGCCTCGGGCCAGGCTGCGGCGCAGGCGATCGCCATGCCGCCGCCGATGCTGTGGCCGAACAGGATGAACTCGTCGATCCCGAGCTGTTCGCGGACGGCCGGGAAGCCGACGCGTGCCTCGTCGTGCACGAAGCGCAGGCCCAGCTTGCCGGGGTGCGTGTCGGACTGCCCGTAGCCCAGGCGATCGTAGGCAATGACGGTCCGGCCGGTGGCTCGCGCGAGACGCTCCGGGAAGTCTCGCCACAGCGCGACGGAGCCCAGCGAATCGTGGAACAGCACGATGGGCGCGCGGTCGTTGCCCTGGTCGCCGCCGGCGGACCAGGACTTTGCGTAGAGCCTGCCCTGCGGCGTCGGAATCCGGAACTCGCGGGTGTCGATGGCGACCGTGGTGTCCATGTCAGGCCGCGAATTCTAGCCCGCAGCGGGCGCAACACCCGCCTCGAACACTGGCCAGCTCGCCTTGAGCCGGCGCTGGTACCGCTTCGCGCCGCCGAACAGCAGTTCGCTGTGCAGCGAGGACGAGATCGCCGCACTGTTCGGCCCCGCGGCGTGAAGCAGATGTTGGACACGCACCTGCTGCCGGGGGCGACCGCCGAGCGAGCCGGGGGGAAGTCCTTGATGACCACGCCGCCGGGCCAAGGCCGGCCTCGACCTGCCCGATAACGGCTCCCTTGACGCGAAAATCGACACGCGTAATCTCAAAAGTGGCCGAACCCCCGTCCTCTGGAAGAGAGAATCAGGATGCTTGAAGCCAGACAACCAGGCCATGGACGTCGCCGGATCGGACTTGTGATCGCAATGAGCCTTGCCGCAGCCATTTCATTCGCAGCGTGGGTTGCACAGCCAGCGCGTGAGGGGGCGCCTGCAGACCAGGCCGGAGCCGCCGACGACACTCACCGGGCGCAGGGCATCTGGCTGTTGGAAGACGGCAAATCCGTCAACATCCTGGCGATCAACATGCTGGCGATCGATGTGCTGGATCAGTATGCCCGCGCCACGGGCCAGTCGCTGCAGATTGCGGATGATGTGAGCCGGGACAAGCGCATTACACTCGACTTCACGGCGGTCCCTGGCTTCACCCTGGAGGCTCTCATCGCCGAGGTCATGGGTGCCCGGATCGAATCCGACGGCGTAACGCTCCGCGTGCAGGCGCTTTCCAGCGCAGGCCAATAGCCCGGCGTGAATGATTTGCCGCAGGTCGTCGGGCGGGTTGTCTGAAGGCGGCTGCGTATCATGCTGGGATCCATCCAGGCCTTTGCGTAAACCCGGCTCCGCGAAGGCTAGCCCGAAGCCGGCGCGACGCCCGCCTCGAACACCGCCCAACTGGCCTTGAGCCGGCGCTGGTATCGCTTCGCCCCCCCAAACAGCAGCTCGCTGTGCAGCGAATCGATCATGCCCATGTAGGCCGCGGTCAGCACTTCGACACCCAGCCCGCCGGCGTTGGGCACCAGCGACGATCCTTTCAGCAGCTTGCGGATGATGCCTTCGAGCTCGTCCATGAACGCGTGCATGGGCGCCATCACCACATCGTGCAGGTGGTACGGCGGCGCGAACAGCATCCGCACCCAGAACTCGACCCGATGCGAACTCTCGAATCGCGTCTGGATGCTTTTCAGGTAGGCCAGCAATGGCTGCCGGGCATCACCGCCGGCCACCAGTACCGTGCGCGCGTGTTCGAGCTCGGCTTCGATCAGCTGCGGAATGAGGCTGAGGAACAGTTCGTCCTTGTTGCGGAAATGCGCATAGACCGAGGGCTTGCGGATGCCGACGTCGGCGGCGATCTCGTTCATCGAGGTCGCGTCGAAGCCTTGCCTCGCAAAGCGCGCCAGCGCGGCATCCTGGAGTCGCGATGCTGTCATCAAAGTCACCTCGGGGTCGGCATGTGGCGGTGGCGCGGTGCTGGCGTCGATCAGGGATGGAAGCCGAGCTTTTCACCGCTGGCGAAGCGGCTGAACCGGAACGGCGCCACGTCGATCGGCGGGGTCTCCCCCGTGGCCAGGTCGGCCAAGATGCGGCCGGCGGCCGGGCCCCAGGTCAGGCCATAGTAGAGACCGGATCCGACCAGCAGCCCCGGCACCTGCGCAACTTCGGAGATCACCGGCATGTTGTCGATGGTCGTCGCCAGCGCGCCGGCCCAGCGCTCGCGGATCCGGATGTTGCGGAAGGCGGGATGGATCTCGCCGATCGTCTTCCAGCCGTTGTCGATCCGCTCGGGCACGATTTCCGGATCGAGGATCCGCGTTTCTTCGAAGGGTGATATCGCATCCAGCGCCCAGCGGCGCGGCGTGGTCAGCGCCTTCCAGAACTCCGGGATCGACAGCGTGGGATCGACCATCTCGCCCATCGCACCCAGCGCCGGCAGCAGCCGCGGCGCGTTGCGGATGGCGTCCGGGGTGATCGGCGCGACCGCTGCGGCCTCGCCGCCGGTATAGCCGCCGTCGATCTCGCGGCGCAGCAGGGTGCCGCCGAAGATCGCCGAGACTTCGGGACCGTCCGGGACCGGATCGATGCTCGAAGACGTGGCATAGGCGGTGACCTGCGGCAGGTCGAGTCCAAGGCTGCGCGCCATCAGCGACGACCACGCGCCGCCGGCGAGGATGACGATGCCGGCACGGACTTCGCGCTTCTCCGTCACCACGCCCACGGCCTTGCCACCTTCGAGGATCAAACCGCGCACGGCTTCGTTCTGGAAGATTTTCGCGCCCAGCTTGCGCGCGCCCAGTGCAATCGCGGGTGCGGCCAGTTTCGGCTCCGCCTTGCCTTCGCCAGGGCTGTAGAGCACGGCCTTCCAGTCGCCTTCGACGCCCGGCATCAGCGCCTGCGCCTCGCGCGGGGAGATCAACCGGGCCTCGCCGTTGGGCAGGCTGTCCACGCTCGCGAGCCACGCCCGGGCGGCCTCGACTTCCTCATCGCTGTGCAGGAAGTTGGCGAGTCGGTCCGGGCGATAGCCGGTCTCCTCCCCGGTGCGCTCGTTCAAGCCTCGCCAGAGTCCACGGGACAGTTCGGCAAGCTCCTGCTTCAGCGGTGACTGCGACTGGCTTTCGATCCAGCCCACCGATCGGCCGGAGGCCTCACCGGCGACGACGCCCTTCTCGAACAGGGCGACCGACAGCCCGCGTGCAGCGAGCTCCAGTGCCGTGGAGGTACCCACGAATCCGCCGCCGATGACGATCGCGTCTACGCTCGGTCCCAGCGCATCGTCGGATGGAATGCTGCGCGCCCGGGATCGCGGCACCTTGTTCAAACCGGCCCCCGGCCCGCTGACCGAGTAAAGGCCAACGCCTACGGCCGCCGCCAGCGCGGCGCCTGCAATGATGAAACCGCGTCGGGTCAGACTCATATGCTCACCTCAAAACCATGCGTGGTCACAACGATCACTTGCCTTGCGCATCAGAAGCACGCGCAGCAAATCCATACAGCACCAGCGCCAGCACGCCGCAAGCGGCAATCGCCAGCGGCAACTGCCCGAGCCCCTGCGCCGTGAGGCTGACGACGTAGCCGACGATGGCGGCCACCAGGTACTGCAGCATGCCCATGAGCGCCGATGCGGTCCCGGCCTGCGGCCCGGCGTTGTCCATCGTCAGCGCGGTCATGTTGCCGAACACCAGTCCCAGCAGGCCGATCGCCAGCGCCAGCAGGCCGAGATAGACGGCCAGGCTGGTGAGGCCCGCAGCCACCGCCAGGAACAGTGCAAAAGCGGCCAGGACATGCAGCACGAGTCCGATCACCATCACGCGCTGCGCCGCCATGCCACCGCGCAGCAGGCGGTTGCTCAAGGCCCCACCCAGCACCACGGCCACGGAGTTGGCGGCGAACACGTAGCTGAACTGCGCCGGGCTCAGGCCGAAGTGCCCGGTGAACACGAAGGCCGACCCGCTGATGTAGACGAACAGTGCGCCGAGGACGAAGCCGCCCGACAGGGTGTAGGCCATGAAGGGCCCGTTGCGCATCTGCCGGCCATACGCGCGCGCGATCGAACCCGGATGCAGCGGCGTCCGGCGCTCGACCGGCAATGAATCGGGAATGCTGCGCAGGCCCCAGGCCAGGCCAATCGCACCCAGTGCCGCGAGCACCCAGAAGATGAGGCGCCAGTCGCCATGCCCCAGCAGGTAGCCGCCGAGGATCGGCGCCAGGATCGGCGCGATCATCATCACCTGCATGAGTACCGAGAACACCCGGGCAGACTCGGACAGACTGCACAGGTCGGCCACGATCGCGCGCGGCGTGACCAGTCCCGCGGCGGCACCGATCGCCTGCAGGAAGCGCGCGGCCATCAGCCATTCCACCGACGGCGCGAGCGCACCGAGGACGGAGCCGGCCACGAAGATCGCCATGCCGGCCAGCAGCGGGACGCGGCGCCCGTAGCGGTCGAGCAGCGGCCCGTAAAGGCCCTGCCCGATCGCCAGGCCGAGCAGGAAGATCGAGAGCGTCTGCTGGATGCGACCGGGTGAGACATCGAAGTCCGCGGCGATCCCCGGCATGCCGGGCAGGTACATGTCGATCGCCATGGCGTCCAGGCCGGTCAGGAAGGCCAGCAGCAGGATCAGGACCAGGGGCATGTCCGCGGCGCGCGGTGACGCGATCGTGCTCATGGGGCGCTCCGCATGTCGGTGGGCTGCGGTGCGTTTGCGTGGGGCGAAGTGAAGCCGGGCATGGCGGTTGGTTACAGGGCGGGGCTGAGACGGTGCAGGATTGTACCCTTCCAACCTACCGGTCGGTAGGCAGTCGTCGCCCGACGGTTCAGCCTCCGTTCCGCGGCTGGCGGCGCCGCGGGGAAGCCGCGGTCGCCATGCCCGTTCTCACAGGCACCCCGCTTCAACGAATGAACTGGAGAACTCGAGGATGGCGAGCTTCGCGGTCATGCCGCGCGTCTGGCGCTAGTTGCCCGTCGGCGATCGCTTCCGGAGCATCGACTTCAGGTCGGCGAACGGGTTGGTCGTGGCCGAGGCCGACGCGTCCTCCGCTGCCAGTGCGCTGACCCCGGTGTGGTCGAGCTGGCGCGAGTGCTCGTTGTCGTGGCAGTACACGCACAGCAGCTCCCAGTTGCTGCCGTCGGCCGGGTTGTCGTCGTGGTTGTGGTTGCGGTGGTGGACCGTCAGCTCCTGCAGGTTGGCGCGGGTGAACTCGCGCGCACAGCGGCCGCAGATCCACGGGTACATCTTCAGGGCGCGCTCGCGGTACCCCTTGTCGCGCTGCTCGGCGTCGCGGCGTGCCTCGGCGACGATGCGGTCGAGCCTGGCATTGTCTGGCGTAGGCATGGCGATCGGATCAGGTGGAAGCGACGGGGAAAGGGTAGCACCGGGTCCGCTTCCGCCCTGCCCCTGTTTCGCCCCCTGTCGGGTCGCGCCCTCGTCCCGGCGGTTTTGGGCCTATGCTGTCGCCCTGCCCGAGGGGAGAACGTCATGCGCGACCTGCTGGCCGTACTCGCATTGCTCGTCCTGATCGCTGTCGCGCCGGTGCGGGCGCAGGCGCCCGACGCTTCGCTGTCTTATGCGGGCAAGACCGTCCTCGTGACCGGATCGACCGATGGGCTCGGACGCGAGCTGGCCCTCGCGCTTGCCGCCGACGGCGCGCACGTCATCGTCCATGGCCGCAACGCCGAACGCGGCAAGGCCGTGGTCGAACAGATCCAGGCGTCGGGCAAGGGATCGGCACGCTTCATCGCCGCCGATTTTTCGTCGCTGCAGGCGGTCCGCGACTTCGCCGATACCATCGCAGCGGATTACCCCAGGCTCGACCTGCTGGTGAACAATGCCGGCATCGCCTTCAACCGGGCGCCACGGCGCAGCGCCAACGCCGACGGCCAAGAGCTGCAGTTCGTGGTGAACTACCTTGCCGGCTGGATCCTGGTGAACCGGCTGCTGCCCAACCTCGAAGCCGCCGCGCCGTCGCGCATCGTCAACGTCTCCTCGGGCAGCGCCAACGCGATCGATTTCGATGACGTCATGCTGGAACAGCCGGACGCCCACCACCGCGGCTACGGGCAGAGCAAACTGGCGCAGGTCATGATGACCATCGAACTCGCCCCGTCGTTCGCCGAACGTGGCGTCACCATGATCTCGCTGCACCCGGCGACACTGATGGACACCACCATGGTCAAGGGCATCGGCATCCCCGCGCGCACCACCGTCGCCGAAGGTCGCGACCACGTGATGGGCCTGATCAGGGCGCCGTCCCTGCAAGCCGGCGCGTTCTACGTCGAGGGCAAGCCGGCCACGCCGAACGATGCCCAGGCGGCCGATGCCGAAGCTCGCGCGCGCCTGGTGGCGTTGAGCGCGGAGCTGACCGGGGTGGAAGCGAGAGGGACGCCGCCATCCCCCTGAGCTAGTCGCCCTTGGCCAACACCCGCGACAGCTCCGCATCCTTCTCCTGCCACAGCCCGTTGAGCCACTGCTGGAACCGTGCGCGCCGGGCGCGGTCGTCACCCTCGCCGCTGTCGAGGATCTCCATCGGCAACGGCCGTTGCCGCACCGAAACGTGCACCGCCGGCACGCGGCCGGCCATCAGGTCGACCAGGGTCGGGATTCCGCCCGGGTAGGCGATGGTCACGTCGACGATGGCGTGCAGCGCGCCGCCCATCGCCTCCAGCACGTAGACCACCCCGCCCGCCTTGGGCTTGAGCAGGTGCCGGTACGGCGACGCCTGGCCTGCGTGCTTGTCCGGCGTGAAGCGCGTGCCCTCGACGAAGTTCATCACCGAGACCGGCATGTCGCGGAACTTCGCGCAGGCCCTCTGCGTGGCCGCCATGTCGCGCCGCCCGAGCTCCGGGTTGCGCGCGATCTGCGCGCGCGTGTGGCGACCCATGAACGGGAAATCCAGCGCCCACCACGCCAGGCCCAGCAGCGGCACCCAGAACAGCTGCCGCTTCAGGAAGAAGCGCATCAGCGGAATGCGCCGGTTCAGGACCTTCTGCAGCACCACGATATCCACCCAGCTCTGGTGGTTGGCCAGCACCAGGTAGTGGCCATCGGCCTGCAGCCCGTCCAGCCCGGACACATCGAAGCGGGTGCGGCTGTAACGGTCGAACAGCCAGTTGTTGAAGGAGATCCAGCTCTCGGCGAGCCCCGTCAACACCGAATTGAACGCCCGCCGCAAGCGCGCGGACGGCAGCAGCGCCTTCACCAGCGCCACCGCCAGCAGCGGCAGCGCATGCAGCACGGTGTTGGCTGCGATGGCCAGGAAGAGCAACGCGACGCGGAGCGGTGTCATGGGACCGTAGATTCGCCGGAAAGAGTGCAAGGGTAGCAGCGGGGCAAGGAAAATCAGACGATCGAGGAAGGAACCATCGTCGCTCACCGAGGCATGGGAAAGTCCACTCTGGCCGCTGTTTCGCGAGGCGGTGGGCCAGGGCCCACCCCAAGCGATCAAGCAGCGATCAGCCGGACCACCCAGGCACACCACCAAGCGCCACGGCGTGCGGCGTGCGGCGGGCGTGTAGGGCGGGCTCAAGCCCGCCTTACGCGGGTTGAACCCTGTTTCGCCAACCGTGTTCGGCAGCCTGGACCACCAAGTCCATGACAATGGGTAAGATGGGGTAACGCGGACCATCCAGCCCATTGTGCGGGCCTCAGGGGGAGGACAACATGCTCACGGTCTCTGGCATCTACATTGCACTGATCTCCGCAGGCCTGCTGATGGTGACCTTCGGATACGCAGGCCGCAGCTCGACATTCGGCCTGGGGCTGATGCTCGCAGGCGTCGTCACCCTGCTCGGGTCGACCGTGTACTACATCTGGAGCGTCCTGGCCTGAAACAGGGTCGGCGGGAACCAAGGCATTCCCGACTTCCGCCGACACGAACCCCAGCCATGCGCCCATCGTCGGCGAACGCCCGCCAGCCCGCCAGCCTCGCGCGCTCGGTCTCGAACACGCTGAAGGGCTCGGCCGGCAACCTCGTCGAGTGGTACGACGTCTACGTCTACTCGGTGTTCGCGTCGTACTTCGAGGCGAAGTTCTTCCGCCCCGAGGACCAGAACGCGACGCTGTTCATCTGGGCGATCTTCGCGATGACCTTCCTCATGCGCCCGATCGGCGCGTGGTACTTCGGCCGCTTCGCCGACCGCTACGGCCGGCGCCTGGCGCTGACGGTGTCGATCACCCTGATGGCGGCCTGCTCGTTCGCGATCGCGATCACGCCCTCGGTCGACACCATCGGCGGCGCGGCGGCCGTCATCCTGGTGCTGGCCAGGCTCGTGCAGGGCTTTGCCACCGGCGGCGAGTACGGCACCAGCGCCACCTACATGTCCGAGGCCTGTTGGCGCCGACTTAAAACTGACCCGCCGCGCCGATTTAAAACTGACCCGG
>DAOMPM010000099.1:0-10651 GCA_035444805.1 Luteimonas sp.
CCTTCCTCGCGCTGGGCTTCACCCCGGCGCTGTGCGGCAGCTTCCTCAAGCAGCATGCGGCACCGGGCGAGAAGCAGGAGAACTGGTTCGTGCGCGGCTTCAACCGGATCTACGGCCGCTTCAGCCGCACCTACGTCGGCCACATCAGCAGTGCCATCCGCCACGCGCCGCGCTGGATGGTCGTGTTCGCTGCGCTGACCGTCGTCTGCGGCGTGCTGCTCACGCGCCTGCCGGGCAGCTTCGTGCCCGAGGAGGACCAGGGCTATGCCATGGTCATCGTGCAGCTGCCGCCGGGCGCGACCCTGCAGCGCACGCAGGCGGTGTTCGAGGACGTGCGCGCCACGCTGCAGGCGATCGACGGCTTCGAGGGCATGATGCAGGTCGCCGGCTTCAGCTTCGTCGGCCAGGGCGAGAACGTCGGCATGGCCTTCGTCAAGCTCAAGCACTGGGACGAGCGCGAGATCACAGCGCCGGAGTTCATCCAGCAGGCCAATGGCGCGCTGCAGGGGGTCCGCGACGCTTCGATCTTCGTGGTCAACCTGCCGACGATCCAGGGCCTGGGCCAGTTCGGCGGCTTCGACATGTACCTGCAGGACCGCGCCGGCCTGGGCCGCGAGGCGCTGGGCCAGGCGCGCGACACCCTGCTCGGCGCCGCCGCGCAGCAGCCGGACCTGCTCGTCGGCGTGCGTCCGAACACCCTGGCCGATTCGCCGCAGCTGCAGCTGGAGGTCGACCGCGAACAGGCCGAGGCGATGGGGCTGTCGGTCGGCGACGTCTACAGCGCGATCCAGCTGATGCTGGCGCCGGTATACGTCAACGACTATTTCTCCGAAGGCCGCATCAAGCGCGTGATCATGCGCGCCGACGCGCCGTTCCGCACCGGACCCGAATCGTTCTCGCGCTTCTATTCACCGTCCACGCAGCAGTCCGCGGACGGCAACGCGGCGATGATCCCGCTGAGCAACGTGGTGCACTCGCAGTGGGCGATGAACACGCCCTCGCTGACCCGCTACAACGGCTACTCGGCGGTGAACATCAACGGCTCGCCGGCGCCGGGCCGCAGTTCGGGCGAGGCGATGACGGCGATGGAGGACATCGTCACCAGCGAACTGCCGACCGGCATCGGCTTCGACTGGACCGGCATGTCGTACCAGGAAATCATCGCCGGCAACACCGCCACCCTGCTGCTGGTGCTGTCGGTGCTGGTGGTGTTCCTGTGCCTGGCGGCGCTGTACGAGAGCTGGTCGATCCCGGTCTCGGTGCTGCTGGTGGTGCCGCTGGGCATCCTCGGCGCGGTGGTGTTCACGATGATGCGCGGGCTGTCGAACGACATCTTCTTCAAGATCGGCCTGGTCACGGTGATTGGCCTGGCGGCGAAGAACGCGATCCTGATCGTCGAGTTCGCGGTGCTCGAGCGCGCCGCCGGCAAGACCCTGCGCGAGGCCGTGGTGGAAGCGGCGCGCCTGCGCTTCCGCCCGATCCTGATGACCTCGATGGCCTTCATCCTCGGCGTGACCCCGCTGGCGATTTCCACCGGCGCCGGCGCCAACGCCCGCCACGCGATCGGCACCGGCGTGATCGGCGGCATGATCTTCGCCACCTTCCTCGGCCTGCTGCTGATCCCGGTGTTCTTCGTCGCGGTGCGCAGGATGCTGGGCGACAGGATGGATGAGGCGTTGCCGACGAAGCAGCCGGCGCAGCCGCACTGATACCGTTCGCGATGGCGTAGGAGCGCCCCATGGGCGCGACCGGGGAATGGCGTGTTACCGGTCGCGGGCATGGCCCGCTCCTACGAAGATCAGCCGTGCGCGGCCAGCGCCATCCCCGCCTCGCCGTGCCAGTAGCCGTTGCGTGCGCCGAGTGCCGGCAGCGCTGTGGTCGTCTCGCGCGCGGCGTCGAAGCGCTCGACGATCTCGCGCGTGCCTTCGGCCTGGGGATAGATCCGCAGCAGGTCGACGCCGAGTGCGGCCAGCGCCGGCAGCTCGGGGCCGAGGTCGGTGGTCTCCTCGCCCTGCACCTGGATGCCGTTGATGCGCAGGAAAGGCCGACCCTCGCGCGTGGCCAGGGGCAGGCCGTCGGGGTAGTCGATGCAGCGGAAGCCGCACTGGTCCTTGGCGATGTCGAGCGCGCGCGCGGTGAAGCAGCGCGCCGAGAACGACAGCGGCAGCCGGCCCCAGGCGATCACTTCAAGCTCGGACATGGCGTGGCCGTCGGCGAACATCGCATCGCGCAGCTCCGCGATCAGCTGCCGGCCCTGCTCGACGCCGGGCACCCAGCGGCGCAGCCCGTCCTCGACCAGCATCGCCAGCGCGCGGTGGTTGTAGACGCCGAGCGTGGGCCCGGCGACGAAGGGCAGGCCGGCGCGGCGACACAGCTGCACCGCCGACAGGTCGTTGGCCTCCAGCCAGAAGCCGCCGTGATCGACCTGGCGCTGCAGTACGCCGAGTTCGGATTCGGCCTCGACCAGGGCCAGGCTCGACAGCACCACCTCCTTGCCGGCGGCGGCCAGTTCTTCGGCCAGCGCCAGCCAGTCGACGGTGCGCAGCTCGCGGCGCTTGCTGCACACGGTCTCGCCCAGGTAGACGACGTCGACCGGCCACCCGGCCACGTCGCGGTAGAAATCGAGCGTGCGCTGGCGCGGCCAAAAGTACTGCAGCGGCCCGAGGCTCAGCTTCATGCGGATGCTCCTTTCATGCCCGTTCGCAATCAAAAGACGGACGCAGGAGCGGGCCATGCCCGCGACCCGCGGCGGCCGAGGCGCCATTGCCACCCGGTCGCGCCCATGGGGCGCTCCTACGCCATCTCATGCTTTTGATCGCAAGTTGGTATCCATGCCGGGCGCATCAGTGCCAGGCGCGGTGGTAGGGGCCGAGCGTGGTCTGGTGGCCTTCGGCGTGGGCGGACAGTTCGCGCTGCCAGCGCTCCTGCGCCGTCCACGCGGCGGGGTCGGCGCGGTGGCGGTCGATTGCCGCGCGCCAAGTGCGGGTGACCGAGGCCACGTAGGCCGCGCCGCGCTGCCGGCCCTCGATCTTCAGCGCGGCGACGCCGGCCTGCGCCAGCCGCGGCAGCAGTTCCAGCGTGTTGAGGCTGGTCGGCTCCTCCAGCGCGTGGAAAACTTCGCCGCCGACCTCGAAGCGGCCCTTGCACACCGTCGGATAGCCGGCGGGCTCGGCCGGCTGGAAGCGGTCGATCAGCACGTTGTTGAGGCGCACGCTGCGGCTGCCGTCGTCGCACTCGTCCCAGCGCACGAACTTCGCCGGCGAGCACACGCCGTGGCGGTTGGGCGAGGCGCCGGTGACATAGCTCGACAGCTGGCAGCGCCCTTCCACCATGATGCACAGGCTGCCGAAGGCGAAGACCTCGATCGCCACCGGCGCGCGCTCGCACAGGCGCTCGACCTGCTGGATCGAGAGCACCCGCGGCAGCACCGCGCGGCTGATGCCGAAGCGCTCGAAGGCGTACTCCAGCGCCGGCACGGTGGTCGCCGAACCCTGCACCGAGAGGTGTCGCGGCATGTCGGGATACGTGCGCGCGGCGTAGTCGAGCACCGACATCTCGGCGACGATGATCGCGTCGCAGCCCAGCGCGGCGGCGGTGTCGACCGCGGCCTGCCACTGCGCCACGCGCGCACTATCGGGATAGGTGTTGAGCGCGAGATAGACCTTCGTCCCCTTCGCATGCGCGTAGCGGATGCCGGCGCGCAGCTCGTCGTCGCTGAAGTTCAGGCCGGGGAAGGCGCGGGCGTTGGTCTGGTCGCGCAAGCCGGCGTAGACCGCGTCGGCGCCGGCGTCCACCGCCGCCTGCAGGGCCGGCAGGTTGCCGGCGGGACAGACCAGTTGCATGCGGTGCTCCCGCGCTCCGATGGAGGGCATCGTCGCCGCGGCGTCGTGCGCCCGTCCTTGACCTGGGTCAACCGCGGGCCGAGCCGATGGACGGTTCCTGCCTTAAGCAAGGCGAAAGCCTGCGGGCGCCGAATGCAGTCGCGGGCAGATGCCCGCTCGATGAGAACCGACATGAACGCCATGCTCCCCCTGCTGGCCGTCGTCGCGGTGCTGGCCACGCCCGCCGCCATCGCCGGCCCGAAGTGCACCGATGCCCCGCGCAGCGAATGGCTGCCCGAAAAGTCCATCTCCGACCGACTCAGCGCGGTCGGCCTGTACATCGACGAGTTCAAGGTCGTCGACAACTGCTACGTGACCCGCATCCGGGATCGCAATGGCCACAAGGCCGAGGTCCACTACAACCCCGCCGATGGCCACGTCGTCAAGATGCGCGGCGAGCGCTGAGGAGACCGCCATGGGCACGATCCTGCATCACGCCGCCGGCCGCCACGCCGACGCCCGCGCACCGACGGTCAAGGTCTGGGACCCGCTGCTGCGCCTGTTCCACTGGTCGCTGGCGGCCTGCATCCTCGGTGCGTTCCTGGTGGAGGAGGGCGACACCGCGCACCGGCTGCTCGGCTACACCGCGCTCGGGCTGATCGCCTTCCGCCTGCTGTGGGGGCTGGTCGGTCCGCGGCAGGCGCGCTTCGGCAGCTGGGTCCGCGGTCCGCGCGCGGTCGCCGCCTACCTGCGCGAACGACTGGCGGGCCGCTCGCGGCGCAGGCTCGGCCACAACCCGGCCGCGGCGGTGATGATCCTGCTGTTGATGGCCACCGTCGCCGCCACCGGCCTGAGCGGCTGGATGCAGACCACCGATGCGTTCCACGACGCCGACTGGCTGGAAGAGCTGCACGAGGTGCTCGCGAACGGGCTGCTGGTCCTGGTCGGCGTCCACGTGCTGGCCGCCATCAGCGAAAGCCTGCACTACCGCGAGAACCTGGTGGCCGCGATGTTCCACGGCCGCAAGCGGGCGCTGGACGACGAGGGCGACAAGCGCCCGTGACGGATGGACGCCCTGCCGGCTCCCGCGACGGAGGCGGCCGGCAGGGGTCGGGCGTCGTCAACTGTCGCGCGACGGCTTGGCCAGCCCGGCCCACAGCGCATCCACGCGCCGCTCGACTTCGGGATCCGGCACGATCGGCCGGCTCCACTCGCGGCTGGTCTCGCCGGGCAGCTTGTGGGTGGCATCGATGCCGAGCTTCGAGCCGATGCCGGCCACCGGGCTGGCGAAGTCGAGGTAGTCGATCGGCGTGTTCTCGACCAGCATCGTGTCGCGCGCCGGATCCACGCGCGTCGAGACGGCCCAGACCACCTGCGACCAGTCGCGCACGTCGATGTCGTCGTCGGTGACGATCACGAACTTGGTGTAGGTGAACTGGCGCAGGTACGACCAGACGCCCATCATCACGCGGCGCGCGTGGCCGGGATACTGCTTGCGGATCGAGACCACCGCGATGCGGTACGAACACGCCTCCGGCGGCAGGTGGAAGTCGACGATCTCCGGGAACACCTTGCGCAGGATCGGCACGAAGATTTCGTTGAGCGCCATCGCCAGCACCGAAGGCTCGTCGAACGGCGCGCGGCCCATGTAGCTGCCCTGGTAGATGGCGTCGCGGCGCAGGCGCAGTCGCTCGATGCGCAGCACCGGGAAGGGCGCGGCGGCGTTGTAGTAGCCGGTGTGGTCGCCGAACGGGCCTTCGAGCGCGGTTTCGCCGGGATGGATCACGCCCTCGATCAGGATCTCGGCGCCGGCCGGTGCATCCAGGCCGCTGCGCTCGCTGCGCCAGATGCGCGTGCGCTGTCCGCGCAGCAGGCCGGCGAACTCGTACTCCGACAGCGTGTCCGGCACCGGCGCCACCGCGGCCAGCGTGGTCGCGGGATCGGCGCCGATCGCGACCAGCACCGGGAACGGTTCGCCGGGACGATCGGCGCACCAGTCGGCGAAATCGAGCGCACCGCCGCGATGCGGCAGCCAGCGCATGATCACCCGGTCGCGGCCGATCACCTGCATGCGGTAGATGCCGATGTTCTGCCGCGGCTTGCGGGTGCCGCGGGTGACCACGAGGCCGAGGGTGACCAGGCGTCCCGCATCCCCCGGCCAGCAGTGCTGGACCGGCAGCCGCGACAGGTCGATGTCGCCGCCTTCGAGCACCTCGTCGTTGAACGCCGCCTCGCGCACCGTGTGCGGCGCGACCAGGGCCAGCTGCGCCAGCTCCGGCCAGGTCGACAGCGCCTGCCGCAGGCTCGATGGCCAGCGCGGTTCCTTGATCGCGGCCAGCAGCTCGCCCAACTCGCGCAGCGAGGCCAGCGGACGCCCGGCCAGCGCCGCCTCGATGCGCGAACGGTGGCCGAACAGGTTGCCCAGCAGTGCATGCCGCGCGCCGACCGGCTGCTCCATCAGCAGGGCCGGGCCGCCTTCACGCAGGGCACGCAGGCACAGCGCGGTCGACTCCAGCACCGGATCGACCGGCGCGGCGACGCGCCGCAGCTGGCCGTCGCGCTCCAGTCGCGACAGGAAGGAACGCAGGTCGTGGAAGGCCACGTAGGGTTCCCGGCGTCGTGATCGAGGGCGACAGGGTCGCGCCTGGCGACCATCCGGCGCCCTGATCCGGGTCAAGCGCGCGCCGTCCCGGCGATGGCGGGCAAGTCGACCCGCGGTTGATCCAGGTCAGGGCCGGGACGCGGCATCCGGTGGTCTGCTGGCAGCCGGGATCCTGTGGCTGCGAGCAAGGGCGTGGACATGACCGGGGACAGCTCGCTGGCGCGCGCGCGCCTGGCGATCGGCGGCATCGACCACGCGCTGGTGCTGCTGTTCGGCGCGCGTGCGCGCCTGGCCGCAAGCGCCGGACGCTGCAAGACGCGCGCCGGCCTGCCCCTGGCCGATCCGGAGCGCGAAGCCCGCGTCGTCCATCGCGCCGAAGCGGTGGCGCGCCGCGTCGGCCTGCCGGCGGCGACCGCCGGGCAGCTGGCCGCGCTGGCCATCGCCGACGCCCACCGCGTGCAGGGCATCGCCGCCGATCCCGACACCGTCGCCCCGCCCACCGGAAGCCCGCACGCCATGCACAGCGCCGCCCCCGCATCTCCCGACCTCGCCCATACGCTCCTGCGCCTGCTGCCGCCGCCAATGCGCTGGGCACCGCTGCTGCGTGCACTGCCGCCGCGCCTGCAGCAGCGGCTGCTCGAACGCGCCATGGCTTCGGTGCTGGCGGCACCGGTGGCCGACGGCAGCCTCGACTTCATGGACGGCCGCACGCTCGGCATCGAAGTGACCGACCTCGGCCTGCGCTGGGTGGTGGCGCTGCGCGATGGCCGGTTGCGCGCTGGCGACGACGCGCCCGAGGCCAGCGTCCGCGGCAACGCCACCGACCTGCTGCTGCTTGCCAGCCGGCTGGAAGACGCCGACACCCTGTTCTTCCAGCGCCGCCTGGTGCTGACCGGTGACGTCGAGCTGGGGCTGACCGCGCGCAACATGCTCGAACGCCTGCCCTGGGAGTCGGTGCCGCTGGCGCTGCGCATCGGGCTCAACCGCGGCGCGAGGCTGGCGCGCGCCGCGCGCGACGCACACCACGGCACCGGAGCCGCGGCATGAGCGCGCTGCCCGCCACCGCCGCCCCGCGCTGGCGCGACGAACTCGAGCACGAATACGCGCCGCTTGTGGCAACACTCGAGCGCCTGATCCCGTGCATGGAGGTGCCGCTGCACCTGCCGTGGATCGACGCCATCCACGCGCTCAAGCGCGAGCGCGGCGCGGTGGTGATGGCGCACAGCTACCAGTCACCGGAAATCTTCCACGGCGTCGCCGACATCACCGGCGATTCGCTGGCGCTGGCCCAGGCCGCCGCCGACTGCGACAGCGACCTGATCGTGATGTGCGGCGTGCACTTCATGGCCGAGAGCGCGAAGATCCTGGCGCCGCACAAGACCGTCCTCATTCCCGACCTTGGTGCCGGCTGCTCGCTCGCCTCTTCGATCACCGCCGCCGACGTGCGCACGCTGCGCGCCGCCCATCCCGGGGTGCCGGTGGTGAGCTACGCCAACACCTCGGCCGAGGTGAAGGCCGAGTCGGATGCCTGCTGCACCTCGGCCAACGCGGTGCAGGTGGTGGAGGCGATCGCTGAAGAGACCGGAACCCGACGCGTGATCTTCCTGCCCGACCGCTACCTCGGCAACTGGGTGGCGACGCAGACCGACGTCGAACTGATCCTCTGGAACGGCAGCTGCGAGGTGCACGAGACCTTCACCGCGCAGCAGGTGCGGCACGCGCGCGAGCGCTTCGACACGAAGGTGGTCGCGCACCCGGAGTGCCCGCCCGAGGTGCTGGCCGAGGCTGATTTCGTCGGCTCGACCAGCGCGATGGGGCGCTGGCTGGAAAAGGCGCGGCCGCAGCGCGTGGCATTGATCACCGAGTGCTCGATGGCCGACAACCTGCGCGCGCAGTTCCCGCAGGTCGAGTTCATCAAGCCCTGCAACCTCTGTCCGCACATGAAGAAGATCACCCTGCCGGGCATCCACGCCTGCCTGCGCGAGATGCGGCACGAAATCGTGATCGCGCCGGAGGTGATCGAACGCGCGCGCGCCTCGCTCGAGCGGATGCTGGCGGTGGGGCGGCGCGAACGCGCCTGATCCACGGCGACAGGATGGACGAACCGCGGCAGCGGAAGCAGCAGACGCTGCCGCACTGATACCAAATTGCGAGAAGCATGGGATGGAGTAGGAACGCCCCATGGGCGCGACCCGGGGCGCGGCGCGGGTCGAGGCCGGTCGCGGGCATGGCCCGCTCCTACACGATCCGTCGCTGTGCCGCGCGTGCGACACTGCCCGCGACGGAAGGGAGTATGGCCATGCGTCTGCTGCTGACCGGCGCCACCGGCCTGGTCGGCCAGGGCGTCCTCCACGAATGCCTGCTCGCCGACGACGTCGAACAGGTCACCGCGTTGCTGCGGCGCTCCACCGGTCGCGAGCATCCGCGATTGCGCGAACTGCTGCTGGACGACTTCGTGCAAGCCGCGCGCGTGCAGGACCGGTTCTCCGGCATCGACGCCTGCCTGTACTGCGCCGGCGCACCGCCGCTGGGTACGGCCGGGGACGAATACCGCCGGGTCACGGTCGAGCTCACGCTGGCGGTGGCCCAGGCCTATGCGGCGGCCAATCCACGCGGCCGCTTCCTGTACATCTCCGGCGCGCACGCCGACTCCGGCAGCCGGCTGATGCCGCTGCGGGTCAAGGGCGAGGCCGAGGATGCGCTGCGCGCGCTGCCGATCACCACGGTGATGCTGCGCCCCGGCGGCATCGCGCCGGCGCACGGCGAACGCAGCGGCCACGCCCTGCTCCGGCCGGTCTATGCGCTGGGCGGCCCGGCCATGGGCCTGGCGGCGAAGCTGCTGCCGGGAATGATGACCACCACCGCGGCGGTCGGCCGCGCCCTGCTTGCGCTGGCCCGGATGGCGGATCCACCGCGGATCGTGGAGAACGCGGACATCAACCGGCTCGGCCGGCTTAAGGGGGAGGGAGGCAATTAAGCGAGGCAATTAAGCCGGCTTAATTGCCTCCGTCCCCTTTGAACAGTCCACTTTAAACACAAAAAAACCCGGCAGCCTGGGGCTGCCGGGTTTCCGCGTCGGCGAGAGAGGGGAGGGGTCGCGCCGACTGGGGGATCGCTATGCGATCAGCGGCGCTTGGCCGACTTCGTCGCCTGGGCGACGACCTTCTCGGCCTCGGCCTGGGCCTTGACGGTGGCCGACTCGAGCTGCGACTTGGCGATCTCGGCGATGGCTTCGTTGGTCTTCACGGTGGCGCCGAAGACTTCCTGGCCGACGCTGAGGTTGCGCTCGACGCTCTCGCGGGCAACCTGCACGCCCTTCGGGAACAGGGTCTTGAGGCCGTCGAAATCACGGACCTCGGCGGCTTCGCCGAAGAACGAGAAGGCGGCTTCGGCGTTCTCTTCCAGCGTGGCCAGCTGCAGGCCGAACGCCTTCTGGGCGTTGCTGAGGGTGAGCTGGTTGATGCGCGCGGCGGTGTCGGCGAACTGACGGGTCGCGGCGGCGAACTGGTCGTTGTACTGGGTGTTCATGATGGTCTCCTGCGGGGATCGTGCCGGCAGGGGATTGCCGGTTTGTGCGATGCAGCATAGACCTCGCTTTGTTGCATTGCAACATCGACCCGACGAACGGCAAGCTATTGTTCATGTTTCAGCAAAATCAATAGCTTGCGACGTCACCCCGCGTAGCGGCAGCCCGAGGTGCAGGTTTCCCGGATCACCACTGCGCTGAGCTGGGGCAGGGCGGGCTTGAGCCGCTCCCAGATCCAGGCGGCCAGGCGCTCGCTGGTCGGGTTCTCCAGTCCGGGCACGTCGTTGAGGTAGTGGTGGTCGAGCTGGTCGTACAGCGGCTTGAAGGCGGCCTTGATGTCGGCGAAGTCCATCACCCAGCCGCTGTCGGCGCCGGGCTCGCCGGAGACGTGCAGCTCCACCCCGAACGAATGTCCGTGCAGGCGCGCGCACTTGTGCCCCGGCGGCACGTTCGGCAGCCGGTGCGCGGCCTCGAGGGTGAAGCTCTTGAAGATGTCCATGGCGTGCATTGTCCGCGCGTGCGCCGGAGGGCGGCAAACCCGGGACTTGGGGGTTCATGCTGCATTGCGGTAGCGTACGGGGTCCCGGCCGGCGGACACCGCATGCCGGCCACGACTCGCACCCCCTTCATGCCCGCCCGGAGCCAGGCCGATGACCCCCGAAGAGTTGCTGACCACCTACGGCCCGCGCGAGTCGATGGAGT
>DAOMPM010000100.1:0-10593 GCA_035444805.1 Luteimonas sp.
GGAGAAAACTGGACTCTGACCCCGGTTTTCGATGGCGGGTCGAGACCCGCCCTACGGGGCGGACGAGGTTTGAAATCGTCCGGCCTGCGGACTTCCTGCTGCGTCTGCGCGACAATCCATCGCCATGACCTTCATCGACAAACTTCACAGCCGCTGGCGGGACGCCAACACCCTGCTCTGCGTCGGCCTCGATCCCGATCTGGCGAAGCTTCCGGAGGCATTCGTCGGCAGTGCGCTCGATGGCAGTGGCGACGCGCTGTTCGCCTTCTGCCGCGACATCGCCGATGCCACCGCTCGGTACGCCTGCGCCTTCAAGCCGCAGATCGCCTACTTCGCCGCGCACAACGGCGGCGAGGCGGCGCTGCAGCGGCTGATCGCGCACCTCAACGGCAGCCATCCCGACATCCCGGTGATCCTCGACGCCAAGCGCGGCGACATCGGCAGCACCGCCGAGCAGTACGCGGTGGAGGCCTTCGACCGCTTCGGCGCCGATGCGGTGACGCTCAATCCCTACATGGGCCGCGATTCGGCCGACCCGTTCCTGCGGCGTAACGACCGCGGCTGCATCTTCCTCTGCCATACCTCCAATCCCGGCGCGCGCGATTTCCAGGAACTCACCGTGTCCGTTGACGGCACGGGCGGCGAGCCGCTCTACCAGCGCATCGCACGCACCATCGCCGACGACTGGAACGCCGACGGCAACTGCGCGCTGGTGGTCGGCGCGACCTTCCCGGAAGAACTGAAGGTGATCCGCGGCATCGTCGGCGACATGCCGCTGCTGATCCCGGGCATCGGCGCGCAGGGCGGCGACGTCGAGGCCGTGGTGCGCAACGGCGCGACCGCCGACGGCACCGGCCTGATGATCAACTCCTCGCGCGGGATCCTCTATGCGTCCTCGGGCGCGGGCTATGCGGACGCCGCGGCGGATGCGGCACGGTCGCTGCGCGACGAGATCAACCGCCACCGCCCGTAGGAGCGCCCCATGGGCGCGACCGGATGGCGATGGCCGTCGGGGCGACACGGGTCGCGGGCATGGCCCGCTCCTACTGACGCGCTCGCGCGCGCAGCGCGGCGACCGGGAAGCGCAGCCAGATCGCGGACCAGACCGCCACCCGCGCCGGCCAGGCGACGCCGCCTGCCTCGAACTTGCGGAAGTAGCGCCACAGACCGCGGTGCTTGTGCCACTCCACGAACAGCGGCCGCGAACGACTCGACACGCCGCGCACGTGCAGCACGCGCACGTCGTTGGCGACCAGTACCTGCGCACCGGCCTGGCGTACGCGCCGGCACAGGTCGAGGTCCTCGGCGTGCAGGCGGTAGCCGGTGTCGAATCCGCCGATGCGCTCGAACAGGCCGCGCGGCAGCAGCATCAGCGCGCCGGACACGGCGTCGACCGGCTGCAGCGCGCGCGTGCCGTCGACCGGCAGCGCGAGATCGCGCGAGCTGCGGTCGCGCAACATCGCGGCGAAGGCGGGATCGCGTCGGCGCGCGGCGGCGTCGCGAACACCGTGCTCGTCGACCAGGTCGGCGCCGAGCAGGCAGTCGCCGTCGATCGTCCGTGCATGCGCCAGCAGCCGCGACAGCGCGTCGGCCTCGGGCAGGCAGTCGGGATTGACGAAGGCCAGCCAGCCGGCGTCGCTGTCGCGCGCGCCCTGGTTGCAGGCGAAGGAGAAGCCGGGGTTGTCGGGATTGCCGATGAAATGCAGGCGCGGGTCGAGCGAGGCGTGGCGCTGGATCACCTCCAGCGTGCCGTCGACCGAGCCGTTGTCGACGATGCGGATCTGGCTGACGCCCTCGGCAACGCGCAGGCGCGACAGGCAGTCGTCGATGGTGTCGATGCTCTGGTAGCTGACGACGATCGCGGCGATTCCAGGCGACGCAGGCATCAGGCCTGTCCTTCCTGCGCACCCGCGTCGCCTTCGTCCTCCGGCGGGAATCCGTGCGCGTTCGCCGTCGTGAACAGCTCGTGCTGCCGCTGCGGGCCGTCGACGTCCTCGTACCGCTGCACCAGCTGTTCGCGCGCCGCGCGGTAGGGATCGTCCATCAGCACCGTCGCCAGCCGCGCATGCCAGCCCGGCCAGCGCGCCGCCAGTGTGTCCATGTCGCCCTCGCCGGGACCACCCTCGCCACCGCGGGCGACGAAGGCGGTCTCGCACAGCACGTTGCGCCAGCCCAGGCCCGACAGGCGCAACGACAGGTCGATCAGGGCGGCATACCAGGAACCGTAGCTGGCCGCGTCGAGGCCGCCGGCCTTGCGCCGCGCGTTGCCGCGCAGCAGGACCGCGTGCGCGACCGCGGCCGGCAGCTCCGGGTGGATCGGCGGCATCGCCGCGCAGGCGCGGGCGAGGCGCGCGGGATCGTCGGGCATCGGCGCGATCTCGCCGATGCGCGGCCACGCCGCGACCTCGCCGGCGTTGCACCAGGGCGTGGCGCTGGCGATCGAGGCGTCGCGCGCAAAGCAGGCGGCCAGCTGCGTTGCCCAGCCCGGCGCAGGGACGGCGTCGGGCGCGAGCACGATCGTGTCGGCGTCGCCGCAGGCGGCAAGCATCTCGTCGACGTGCGCCACCTCGCCCACGCGCCGCTCGCGCCGGGTGTAGTCGGCCCGCAGCGGCGTGCGCGCCAGCCAGCGTTCGATGATCGCGAGCCCGCGCGGCCCGGCCTGGGCGTTGTCGGCGAGCCAGACGCTGGTGCCTGCAGGCGTGCCGGCGTCGAGCGCGGCGAGGCAGGCATCGAGCGCGTCGTCGTCGACGCCGACCGGCAGCAGCACCACCGGGAGATCAACCATGCACGGCCTCACGCATGCGCGGCTTGTACCAATCTGCGATCAAACATATGGCATGGCGCAGGAGCGCCCCATGGGCGCGACCGGATGGCAACGATACTCCAACCGCTGCGGGTCGCGGGCATGGCCCGCTCCTACGTTTATCTTGTTGATCGCGAATGGGATCAGTCCCTCGCCCGATGCAGCGGCTCCATCGCGCGGAAGCGGCGGCTGTACTCGTCGGTGAGTCCGCGCGCCTCCTGGTTGTTGCGGATGATGCGCGCGGTGATCAGTACGATGGTCTCGCTGCGCGAGGTGTTCGATCGCTGGGTGCCGAACAGTGCCCCCAGCACCGGGATCCGGCTCAGCCCTGGGATGCCGCCGGCGCCGCGCTCGACGCCGTCGGTGATCAGGCCGGCCAGCATCACCGTGTCGCCGTCCTGCGCCGCGGCTTCGGTCTTGAGCCGGCGGGTGGTGATGCGGTAGTTGCCGTTGTTGTCGGGCTGGCCGGCCGGCGCGCTGATCTCCTGCACGATGTCGAGGAACACGGTGCCGTCCTGGGTCACGCGCGGTCGCACCTTGAGGATGGTGCCGGTTTCCAGGTACTGCACCGAGGTCAGGCTGTTGTCGCTGCCGAGGATCGGGTTCACCGACACCGTCGAGACCGGGATGCGGTCGCCGACATTGAATTCGGCCTCGGCGTTGTTGCGCACGAACACCGACGGCGTCTGCAGCAGGCGCACGTCGGACACGCTGTCGAGCGCGCGGATGATCGCGGCGGCGTCGTTCTTGACCAGGGTCCAGGCCAGGCCAGGGCCGGCCACGCCGCCGACGCTGCCGGCCAGCGTGCTCCAGCGGCTCGGCCCTCCGTCCGCCGGCGAGGGGAAGTCGGGGAAGCCGTTGTCGGTCATCGCGCGCTCGAGGAACCACTGCACGCCGTACTCGAGGTCGCCCGACAGCTGCACCTGCGCCACCTGCGCCTCGATGTGCACCTGCAGCGGCATCACGTCGAGCCGCTCGACCACGTCACGGATGGACTTCCAGGCGGTGGGCGTGGTCCGCACCAGCAGTGCATTGGTCTCGTCCAGCGCCGACACGCCAACGCGCTCGCCGTCGACTTCCAGCGTCACTCCGCCGGCGCCGCTGCGGTCCTGGCTGAGCGACAGCGAGCCGCTGCCCAGTCCGCCGCCGCTGCCGCCCTGGCTGCCGCCGAAGCTGCCGCCCGACCCCATCGAATCGCCGCTGTCGATCTTGCCGTCGCTGCCCATCTGGCCGGCGCCGCTGCCGATCGCGAAGCCGCTCAGGCCCGGCATCAGCGAGCCGCCGCCGTCGTCGCCGCCGCTGCGCCGGCTGCCGCCGCCGAAGACCTCGGACAGGCGCTCGGCCAGGTCGCGCGCCTTGATGTACTTCAGCTCGTAGGAATACAGCCGCGCGCCGGCGCCGGCGCTGTCGATGCGCTCCAGCCAGTCCTGGATGTCGTCGAGGTAGGCCGGCTGCGGCGTGATCACCAGCACCGCGTTCGCGCCCTCCAGCGGCATGAAGCGGAACATGCCGGCGACCGGCGACTTGCTCTGTTCGCCGAACACCTTCTCCAGGTCGGCGACCACCCGCGTCGCCTTGCCGGTCTGCAGCGGGAACACGCCCACCGACATGCCCGAGAGCCAGTCGACGTCGAAGATCTCGATCGTGCGCAGGTAGTTCTCCAGCTCGACGCGGGTGCCGGCGACGGTGATCGTGTTGCGGCCGTTGTCGACGGCGACGATCGCGTTCGGGCGGGCGTAGGGCTTGAGCACCTTCTCCATCTCGGTCGCGGAGATGAAGCGCAGTGGCACCACCCGCGCCTCGAACCCGCGCGCGAGCGCGGCGCCACCGGTGCGCGGGGCGACGTTGCCCGAGGCCAGCGCGCCGTCGGCGGGCACGACCTGGTACATGCCGCCGCTGTAGACCATGCGCGCGTTGTTGTCGGCCAGGGCGCGCTCGAGCAGCACGTAGGCCTGGGCCGGGCTGACCGTGCGCGGCGTGGCCAGGGTGACCGTGCCCTGCACGCCCGGGGCGATGGTGTAGTTCTGGCCGAGCATGTCGCCGAGGATCGCCTTGACCACGGCGTGCAGCGGCTCGCCCTCGAAGTTGAACGAGGCCTCGCCGGTGCTGCCGCCGAGGTTGGGCGGTGGCGCGGTCGCCGCGCCCTGGTTGATCACCTGGCCGCTGCCGCGGCGGATCTGCGCGCGCGGTCCTTCCGCGTCCTCGAGTGCCTCGGTGCGCACGCCGTCGGCGGCGCCATCGGTGGCCTGCGCGGGCGGACGCTGCGTGCCCCGCGACAGGTTCGGCGGCGGCATCGAAGCGCAGGCCGCCAGCAGGACGGCCAGGCAGGCCGTGGCGGCGGATCGGCAGAAGGTTGTTGGCGTCATCGGGGCAGTCTATTTGTTCTGGGTGGGCCGCGGCCTCGTCTGCGACATTTCATCCGCACGCAGCCGCGCGCGGCGCTCCTCGATCCGGCGCCGGATCGCGTCCACCTGGTCCTGCGCCGCCTGCTGCTGCGCCGCCGCGGACGGTGCGGGCATGCCGTCGGCGCCGCCGGGGGGGGCGCCCGCAGCGTCGGGCGTGCCCGGCTGCGGACCACCGACGGCGCCCGGCACGACGGCCATGCCGGCATCGGTCACCGCCATCGGCATGCCGGGACCGGCGGCTGCGCGCACGGCGGCGGACATCGGCGTCGGTGACTGGCCGCCGACGCCGTCGAACACCCGCAGCTCCAGCTCGCGCGGGCCCTCCGGCCCGGCGAAGACGGCGCGGCGCGCCTCGACCGACTGCAGCACCCAGCCCGGCGCACCCTCGGGTGCGTCGCCCTGCTTCACCCGCAGCGGCTCGCCGCCGCCGGTCGGCTGCAGGATCACCAGCTGCAGGTCGGGCGTGCGCAGGACGCTGGTCAGCACGTAGTCGAAATCGTTGCCGGCCTCGCCGGCGTCGCCCATCGGGTCGATCACGAAGGCCTGCGGGCGCCGGTCCTCGGTGAACAGCGGGCGCCCGGCGATGTCGCCGTACTGCGGCAGCGGCCCGAGCCGCTCGTCGCCGCGCGCGCCCGGCGACGGCAGCGCCTGCCGCAGCGCCGGATCATCGTCGAGCCGGTCGATGCTGCCGCCCATGCCGAACATCGCCAGCACCCACACGCACACCGCCCAGCCGGCGAGCGCGATGCCCAGCCAGGTGCGGGCGCCGGCGTCCTCAACGCGCACCGGCCGCCTCCGTGCCCGCCACCGGCTGCAGGTAGCCGTACAGGTCGAAGCTCGCGTCCACGCCGCCGCCACCGCCCTGCGCGCCGCTGAACTGGTAGCGCTGGGCGAGGATGTTGAGGTTGTCGACGAACAGCCGCGGCGAACCGCTCTCGAGCGAGTGCAGGACCGCCGCCAGTTCGCGGTTGCCGCAGGTCAGGCGCACCTGCACCGTGGCGCGTGGGAAGCGCTCGGCGCGCGCATCGGTCATCGGCTGGCGGTTGGTGATCGCGCAGCTGCGGTTGCCGGGGCTGGCCTCGACCACCGCCTGCTCCAGCCGCTGCACCAGCGCCGACGTGGCCAGCTGCACGTTGGCCTCGGCCATGAAGCCCGGTGCGCTGCCGGCGGTCGCGCGCTCGGCGGCGAGGCGCTCGCGCACCTCCGGCGCCAGCTGCAGTTCGGTGCGCGCGCGCAGGTCGCGCTCGCGCAGCGTGTCGATGCGCGCGCCTGTCTCCAGCATCGGCGCCGTCCACCACGGGTGCACCAGCACCAGGTAGGCCAGCGCCAGCACGCCGGCGAGGATCGCCAGCGCCAGCCAGCGGTCGTGGCGGCTAGTGGCGTCCGGCTGCATTCGCCGCCTCCGGGGTCGCCGCAGCGGGCGTGGGCGCGGCCGCCGTGACCAGAGTCGCGGTCAGGGTGAAGCGGTCGCGGCGCGTGCGCGGATCGGGCTGCAGGGCGCCGGCCAGCGCCGGTTCGCTCCACAGCGGCGAGCCCTGCAGCCGCCCGACCAGGGCCGAGGCTTCGCGGCTGAGCCCGATCAGCAGGATGCGGTCGCCCTCGACCGACAGTTTCTCGAGGTAGGTGTCGTCGGGCAGCCGCTGCGCCAGTTCGTCCATGACCTCGACCATGGTCGGCCGCCCGGCACGCTCGGCGCGCAGGAAGGCGCCGCCTTCGATCAGGTCGACCAGCTGGCGCTTTTCCAGCGCGGCGCCGCGCGCCTGCCGGACCGACTCCTCGACCTGCTGTTCGAACAGGTCGGCCGCCGCGCGCCGGTTGGCCAGCATCTGCCACATGCCGATGACCAGGGCCACGACCGCAATCGCCAGCAGCACCAGGTTGCGTCCGCGCCACGGATCGTCGCGACGCCGACGGCGCGCGCCGGCCATGAGGTTGACGCCCAGCGGCTCGCCCGCGGCGTCGGCGGCATCGACGCCGGCCAGGGTCGGCGCCAGCGCGCCGAGGCCGTCGAGCGCCGCGGCCAGCGTCGCGCGCGGCACCACCACCAGCTCGACCTCGAGCTGGTCGCCACGGTGTCCGGCGACGCGCGCGTCGTAGCTGACGTCGGCAGCGGTGAACGGCGTCTGCCGGTCGATCTCGAAGCCGAGCACCTCGCGCAGGCGTTCGCCCGCGGCCGCCGGCAGCACCAGGCGCCGGACCAGCACGTCGGCCGCCGGCAGCAGCAGCCAGCGCGGGACGTCGACGATGCGCCGCGACAGCAGCGTGCCCATGGGATCGCCGCCGCCCGACTCCGGGACCGGCATCTCGCCCAGCACGCGCGCCTCGCCGTCGCGCCACAGCGACAGCTGCAGCTCGCGCCCCTGCCGGCGCAGCAGCAGGCGCTGCGGTGACAGGCCGAACAGGTCGCGGACCCGTGCCGGCAGCCAGGCCGCGAGCGCACGCGTCCACCAGGCGAAGAAAGCGCGCACGCGCGGGCGCAGCGTGCCTTCGAGGCGGCGCAGGCCGCTTGGCGGGCCCGCGGGCGCGGCTGCGGAATGTTCGACGACGGCCATCATCGCGACAACGCGCCTTCCTCCCATCTCAGGACGGTGTATGCGGAACCGGGCACGCCACTGGGGCCCAGCCGGACCACGGCGCGCAGGACGGATTCCCGGCCGTCCCTGAGCCGTGCATGGCTGTCGATACTATACGTGCCGCTGCCGGCGCCCATGAAACCCGGATCGACCGCCAGCGCAGGGCGTTCACGATTGGCCAGCACCGGCTCCGGATCGATGCCCAGCGCCTGCAGCGCCGCGGACGTCGCGAACCGCGTGTCCGGAACCGGCAGGCCGCTGTAGATGGTCAGGTGCGGGGCGAGGGCTGCGTACAGCGCCGGGGTCATGCCCAGCACCTGCTCGACCTCGGCCACGGTCTCGAACGGCGCGTCCTTGGCGCCGTAGGGCCGGCCGGCGGCGGCGTACTGCGGGTCCTCGGCGCCGCCCTGCGGCTGGGTGAGGTCGTCGGCGTCGCGCCAGTCGACGATCGCGGCGGCCACCGCGTCGGCGTCGCGCGGCCCGGCGCCGACCGCGCGCAGCAGCGCCGCCAGCGTGGCGGCATCGGCGGCGTTGAGGTCGATCTTGCCGGATTCGTCGACGATGCGGATCTCCACCTCCGCGTCGGCGAAGGCCCAGCGGTAGCGGCGCCCGTCGGTCAGCCACTGGCGGGCGGGATCGGGATCGGAGACGCGGGTCATGGCGAACTCCAGGCCGGCGCGCGCCGCCTGCGTTGCGACCAGGCCGCCACCGAGCGTGCGCCCGCGCAGGTACTCGACCTGGGCGGTCATCGCGAACGCACCGACCAGCGCCGCCAGCAGCGCGGTCAGCCACAGCACCAGCACCAGCGCCACACCGCGTGCGTGGATCGGCCGCACGGTCACGGCACCATCCCGCCCAGGCGCTGGGGCAGGGTCACCACCACGGTCGGCCATTGCCCGCCGCTGCGGCTGGCGATGTCGACCGAGACCAGCAGCGGCAGGCTGTCGACCGCGTCCCAGCGGTCGCTCCAGTCGCCAAGCTGGCCGTCCTCGCCGATGCCGCGGTAGCGGAAGCGTACCTGCGCCAGGTCCGGCACCAGCGGCTCGGGCGGGCGCGCGTCGCGTTCCTCGATCGTGCCGCCGGCGATGGCGATCGCGAACGACACCACCAGGCGCGGCCCGTCTGCGCCGTCGACCACGCCGATATCGTGCAGGTGCGGGCCGCCGCGGCCGAGGTAGTTGGGCAGGTCGGCGACGAAGCGGATCCGCTCCGGCTCGCCGATGAAGCGGATCATGCGGCCGTCGCGCTCGTCGACCGCGAACGCGATCGGCGTGGCCGACGACAGCCGCCGGCGCAGGAAGCCGTCGACCGCGCGCATGCGCTCGGTGCGCTGCGCCAGCGCCTCGCCACGATCGACCGTGGCCGTCGCCGCGCGCAGGGTCGCGAAGGCGAGCGCGAGCCCGGCCGCGAGCAGGGCGGTGGCGACCAGGATCTCGAGCAGGGTGAAGCCCCGCTGCGAGGGACGACCGGTCGCGACGCGAATGATGCCGTCGGCACGGCCGACACTACTCAATCGCCCGCGCATACCGGACGTGACCGGAGAACCAGGCTCACCCGCGCCTGCTTCAAAAGCAGATCCCTCGCTGCGCTCGGGATGACAACCTTGTTGGGACAATGCAGGACCTACCCCCGCACGGCCATGGAGTTGAGTGCGGGCCCTCATCCCGACAGCCCCGACGGATCCGGCTGCACCAGCCGCAGCGTCTGCAGCTGCAGGCGCTCGCGCGGGCCGCCCTCGCCCCAGGTCACCCGCAGTTGCAGCTGCAGCAGCCGCGGTGCGTACGGATCGACCGGACGCGGCTGCTGCGGCGTCGGGTCGACCCAGGGCTCGACCTGCAGCTCCCAGCGATAGCGCCCGTCATCGAAGCTGCCGTCGCGGCGCCCGGCCTGCAGCACCTCGCCCACGCCGATGCTGTCGAGCAGCGACTGCGCGTGCAGCGCCGCGCGCGCGCTGTCGGCCGCCCAGCGCACCTGGCGCACGCCGCCAGACAGCGTGCCCAGCAGCAGCGCCAGCGCCAGGCCGAGCACGGCGAAGGCGACGATGATTTCGAGCAGGGTGTATCCGCGCTGCAAGCGACGCGGCAACCTGGCACCTGCGGCCCGAACACGCGCGCTCATCGCACCAACTCGCCGCGGCGCAGGGTCACCTCACCGGTCAACCAGGCCACATTGATGTCCCAGGCCGCATCGCGCAGGCTCAGCTGCACCCGCCCGCCGGTCGAGGCGCCGTCGCCGAAGAACACGATTGCGCCGGTGCCGGGGGACGGCCGCACTTCGCGCGCGCCGATGAAGTGCACGCCCAGCGATTCGGGAAGCTGGCCACCGCGATCCTTCGCACCCGTCCACGTGCGCGCGGCCGGGTCGATGGTGAAGCGCTGCGGGGTGCCGGTCGCGATCGCCTGCGCGCGCGTGAAGCGCAGCTGCGCCGCCACTTCCTTCGCGCTGGAGCGCAGCAGCATGCGGTCGAAGCCGCCGGTCAACACGCCCGCGGCAAGCAGGCCGGTCGCGGCGATCAGCGCCATCACCAGCAGGATCTCGAGCAGGGAAAAGCCGCGCTGCGAACAACCGCCCGCCGCGACACGAATGATGCCGTCGCAACGGCTGGCGCCAGGACGCCACGCGTCATCGTCGTCCCCGCGAAAGCGGGGATCCATTCCGACGCAATGGAAAGACGCTGGATCCCCGCCTTCGCGGGGATGACGATCTTCCCGATATCGCAGGGTTACGGCGTTGACCGCGGCACCGGCCAACCCCGGACGAACGACGGCACCAAGGCGCAGACCGACCCGCATGCGTCACCCTGCTCCGGTCG
>DAOMPM010000101.1:0-2358 GCA_035444805.1 Luteimonas sp.
AGCTGCATCATGTTCTGGCTGGCCTTGAGGTCCGGGTAGGCCTCGACCACCGCCAGCAGGCGCCCCAGCGCGCCGTTCAGCATGCCCTGCGACGCGGCCAGCTCGGCCATCGCCGAGGGATCGCCGGGGTTGGCCTTGGCCGCATTCAGGCCCGAGATCGCCGCGCCGCGCGCCGCGATCACCGCTTCGAGCGTCTGCCGCTCGTGGGAGAGATAGCCCTTGGCGGTCTCGACCAGGTTCGGGATCAGGTCGAAGCGCCGCTGCAGCTGCACGTCGATCTGCGCGAAGGCGTTCTTGAACGCATTCCGGGCGGTGACCAGTCCGTTGTAGATGCCCATCGCCCAGCCGCCGACCGCGACGACGATCACGATCAGGATTACCAGAAGAATCAATCCACTCACCGTCATTCCTCCCCTTGTTCATGCAATTCCGGGCACAGGCGCCTATGATCGCCTGCAGCGAGAGCATACGCAGGGGGCAGTCCCGATGAAAGCGAACCTCCATCGACCCCGCCGGACGCGCCTTGGCTGTGCGCTGCTGGTCGGGGTGCTGTCGGTGATCGCGCTTTCGAGTACCGCCCAGACTCCGTTGGCCTGGCAACCAGACGCGACGCCGGCGACGAATGTGACGCCCGCACCGGCGGCGCAGGCCTGGCCGTCCGACCGCCCCGCCCCGCTGCCCGCGGACATCGAGCGCAGGCCATTGGCCTCGGGCTTCGACGTGCGCGTGTTCGAAGCGATGGCCCAGGACCTCGTCGCCAACCAGCGCGTGCCGGGACTGGCGATGGCGATCGTGCACGACGGCAAGGTGCTCAGCGCACGTGGCTACGGCATCACCGACGTCTCCCACGCCGAGCCGGTCGACGCACACACGGTGTTCCGCCTCGCCTCGCTGTCGAAATCCTTCGCCGGCACCCTGACCGGCATGCTGGTGTCCGAGGGCGCGCTGCGCTGGGACAGCCGCGTCGCCGATTTCATGCCGAGCCTGCAGTTCGCCGACCCGGGTGCCGCGCGCCAGCTGACCGTCGCCGACGTGCTCAGCCACCGCGTCGGCCTCGCCCACCACACCTACGACCGCGACATCGAGGCCAACGCCGACTACCACAACCTCGTGCAGCGCTTCGCCGCGGCGCCGATGAGCTGCGCGCCGGGCCAGTGCTACGGCTACCAGAACGTCGCCTTCAGCCTGGTCGGCGACGTGGTGTTCGCCGCCAGCGGGCAGTTTTACAGCGAGGCGGTGGCGCGCCGGATCTTCAAGCCGCTGGGCATGAACGACGCCAGCCTCGGCCTCGACGGCATCACCGCCAGCACACGCTGGGCCAGGCCGCACGTGCGCGCCGGCGCCGGCTGGAAATCGCTGATGCCCAAGCCGACCTACTACCGGCTCGCACCCGCCGCCGGCGTCAACGCCAGCATCACCGACATGGCGCAGTACCTGCTCGCACAGGGCGGACACCGCACCGAGGTGCTGCCGGCGCCGCTGCTGGCGACGCTGCAGGCGCCGATCGTCGGCACGCCGACCGAGCTGCGCGGTTCGTCCTGGCGACGCGAGCGCCTCAATGCCGCCGGCTACGGACTGGGCTGGCGCATCTACGACTACGCCGGCCACCGCATGGTCTTCCACGGCGGCGCGGTGCAGGGCTACCGCGGGCTGATGGCGATGCTGCCCGAGCGCGACCTCGGCGTCGTGGTGCTCTGGAACAGCAACAGCTCGCTGCCGTCGGGCCTGCTGCCGACCATCCTCGATCGCGCGATCGGCCTGCCGGCGCACCGCTGGCTGGACGTCGACCCCGACATCGAGAGCCTGTACGCCACGGCCGACGATGCCGCCGCGCCCGCGTCCGAGCACGGACCGCATTCGGGCGACGACGAGCCGCACTGACCGGCCCCCGTCTTTCCGCAGGAGCGGGCCATGCCCGCGACCTGCGCGACGTGGACACCGTCGCCACCCAGTCGCGCCCATGGGGCGCTCCTACAACCGGATTTCCGCAGGAGCGGGCCATGCCCGCGACCCGCGGGGCCAGGGGCATCATCGTTACCGGTCGCGCCCATGGGGCGCTCCTGGCGCTGAACCATGGCCAAAAAAAACTCCCTCTCCGCCTGGGCGTGCGGAGAGGGAGCTTCGGTTACGGCTAATCGGGATGCTTAGATCAGCGGGGTCGGCGTTGCCGGCAGCGCTGCCGCCTTGGCCTTCTTCTTGGCCGGCTTCTTGGCGGCGGTCTTCTTCTTCGCGACCTTCTTCTTGGCGGCCTTCTTCGCAGGCTTCTTGGCAGTCTTCTTGGCAGCCTTCTTGGCCGGCTTCTTGGCGGTCTTCTTCTTCGCGACCTTCTTCTTGGCGGCCTTCTTCGCAGGCTTCTTG
>DAOMPM010000101.1:2458-9492 GCA_035444805.1 Luteimonas sp.
CCTTCTTGGCCGGCTTCTTGGCGGTCTTCTTCTTCGCGACCTTCTTCTTGGCGGCTGCCTTCTTCGTCGCGACCTTCTTCTTGGCGGCCCTGAGGCGGCTGGCCAGGGTCTTCTTGGCTGGCTTCTTCTTGGCTACCTTCTTCTTCGCGACCTTCTTGGTGGTCTTCTTGGTGGTCTTCTTGGTGGCTTTCTTCGCAGGTTTCTTGGCAACCTTCTTCTTCGTAGCTTTCTTCGCGGCCATGTGATGGCTCTCCTCGTCAGTTGACTTGCAGTACGACTGCCCAGTTTCAAGCAGCGCGCGGGTATCGGACCCGTGCACAACCGCCAGCGCGCCAGGCGCGCTGGAACGGATTCGGCTGGAACAACGCGACCGGGGGATCGCTGTTCCGGAAAGACGGAATGACCTGCGGCTCGGTGCGACACAGGTGCATGGAAAAGAGGGGTGGCGTTTTCGCAGCGGAGACGATGCCTTCATCCACCTTGCAGAAGTCCGGGGCGGAGTTCTTTTTTATGCTGCGTGTTTTCGCTGTGTGCTGACTCACTCGCTTCGGCGGCAACGTCTGTTGGGCGAAACCTAATCACGGTTTTTTCAACTGTCAACACCCTGCGCGGAAATTTTTCCCGGCCGTGCCGCCAACCTGCTCCGCAGTTCCCTCCCCGCATCCACCCGTGAAGCACGACCGACATTCACGACGCGTCGCCATCGCTTGCGCAGCACGCGAACGAAAGCGCGGAAAACAAGTGTCTTTTCCATCGCCGCGTCGACACCGCGCGTTCGCACGCGCGACGTGCGACGCGTCGAGGCGCGCGCGCGCGATGCGTCCGCAGGCGTTCGCAACGTCGCAAAACAATTGCTGAAGACAAGACCGATTTCGCGCCGCACAACCCCGTTTGCGCCAAAACTGCGCAAACTTTCCGGACGCCGTGGCGACTCCCGGACACGCTTGCGGCGACTGTCTGGCGGCATGCGCGGCTGGTTCGACGGAAGTCGAACGCGTGCGATGAGGGGGAAGTCCGGGCAGTGCATCCGGCGTTTCGCCGGTCGCGATGGACGGTGCCCGGTGCGCCGCCCACCGACGAAGGCGACGGATGCACGGCATCCGTCGCCTGGACGACTCAGTGGTCGTCTTCCTCGAGCAGCTCGGCGTAGTCGTCCGGAGCGAGCAGGTCGTTGAGCTGGTCGGGTTCGCTGGCTTCGACCACGTACAGCCAGCCTTCGCCGTAGGCGTCCTCGTTGATGGTTTCCGGCTTGTCGGCCAACGCCGTGTTGACCGCGGTGACGGTGCCCGACACCGGCGCGTACACGTCGGACGCGGCCTTCACCGACTCCACCACGGCACAGGACGTGCCGGCCTCGATGCTGTCGCCGACCGCCGGCAGCTCGACGTAGACCAGGTCGCCGAGCAGGCCCTGGGCATGGTCGGAAATGCCGATCGTGACCTTGCCATCACCTTCGACACGCGCCCATTCGTGGGACTTCATGAACTTCAGGTCGCCAGGGATCTCGCTCATCTTGGACTCCGGTCTTGCGGGGGTTCTGGGGAAGTGGGACTAGTGTAGCGAAGCCTACCGGCGACGCGGCAAGCGCCGTCGGTCGGGGAACAATGTCACTGCGGCTTGCCGTCGCGGACGAAGGGGAACTTGACCACGCGCAGCGGCACCTCGCGGCCGCGGATGTCGACACGGACGCCGTCGGCGACGTCGCCGGCCGGCACCCGTGCGAACGCGATCGCCTTGCCCAGCGTGGGCGAGAAGGTGCCGGAGAGGATCTCGCCCTCTCCGTTGCCGGTCAGCACCTTCTGGCCGTGGCGCAGCACGCCCTTCTCGTCCATCACCAGGCCGATCATCTGCCGCGGGGCGCCGTCGCGCTTCTGCCCCTCGAGCAGGTCGCGGCCGTTGAAGGCGCGACCCTCGTCGAGCGAGACGGTCCAGCCGAGCGCGGCCTCGTAGGGGCTGACGGTCTCGTCCATGTCCTGGCCGTAGAGGTTCATGCCCGCCTCCAGGCGCAGGGTGTCGCGCGCGCCGAGGCCGGCCGGCTTCACGCCCGCGGCCAGCAGCGCGTCCCACAGCGCGATCGCGTGCGCCTCCGGCACCACCACTTCGAAGCCGTCCTCGCCGGTGTAGCCGGTGCGGGCGATGAACAGGTCGCCGAACCGGGTGCCCGCGAGTTCGGCGGCAGCGAACTTGCCGAGCTTGCCGGTGATCGCGGCATCGTCCTCGTCGAGCAGGCCGAGCACGCGCTCACGCGCCGCCGGCCCCTGCACCGCGATCATCGACAGCTCCGGACGCTCCTCGACCTGGACGTCGAACGACGCCGCCTGCGTGCCGATCCACGCCATGTCCTTGTCGCGGGTGGAGGCGTTGACCACCAGCCGGTAGCGGTCGTCGCCGCGCCAGTAGACGATCAGGTCGTCGATCACGCCGCCGGCGTCGTTCAGCATGCAGGCGTAGAGCGCCTTGCCCGGCGCCTTGAGCTTGTCGATCGAGTTGGCCAGCAGCCTGCGCAGGAACGGACGCACCTCGCCGCCGCCCAGGTCGACCACGGTCATGTGGCTGACGTCGAACATGCCGGCGTCGCGACGCACCTGGTGGTGCTCCTCGATCTGCGAGCCATAGTGGATCGGCATGTCCCAGCCGCCGAAGTCGACCATCTTGGCGCCGAGCGCGCGATGGCTGTCGTTGAGGATGGTCTTGCGGGTCATGGCGCCGTCCGTTCGCGGGAAAACGCGATTATCCCAGATTGCTTCCGCCGCGATCCGGCCGCCGGGCCATCGGACGGAAACGCGGTGTAGGAGCGGGCCATGCCCGCGATGCTTCTCAGGCGGCCGGGGGGAAAGCTTCGCGGGCATGGCCCGCTCCTACAGAGGCAAGCGCCGCAGGCGACCGGGGACAGACGTTGGGGGCTGCGGTCAGTGGTGGTGCGCGTGCGGGTGGGCGTGGGCGGCCTGCCGGCCATGCCGGTTGCCACAGTCGGGGCCGTGGCAGTCGCCGCCCTCGACCTGGAGCGTGGCGTGGCCGATGTCGAAGCGATGCGCCAGCAGCTCGACCGCGGCATGCCGCAGCACGTCCGCATCGACGCCGTCGTCGACGACCAGGTGCGCGGTCATCGCCGCCTGGCTCGAAGCCAGCGCCCACACGTGCAGGTCGTGCACGTCGGACACGCCCGGCAGCCCGGCCAGTGCCGCGCGCACCGCGGCCAGGTCGATGCCGTCGGGCACGCCCATCATCAGCACGTTGCCGGCCTGGCGCATCAGCGTCCACGCCCGTGGCAGCACCCACAGGCCGATCGCGACGGCGATGATCGGATCGGCCAGGCGCCAGCCGGTGAAGTGGATCACCAGCGCGCCGATGATCACGCCGACCGAGCCGAGCATGTCGGCCCACACCTCCAGGTAGGCGCCCTTGACGTTCAGGCTCTCGTCGCTGCCGGCCTTGAGCAGCCGCATCGCGATCAGGTTCACGACCAGTCCGAGCACGCCGACCACCAGCATGCCGATCGAGGCCACCGGCGGCGGCGCCAGGAAGCGATGCACCGACTCCCAAAGGATGTAGCCGGCCAGCGCGAACAGCAGCGCGCCGTTGATCATCGCGCCCATCGCTTCGGTGCGGACATAGCCGAAGCTGCGGCGCGCATCGGGCGGCCGCCGGGACAGGCGCACCGCGACCAGGGCGATGCCGAGCGCCAGCGCGTCGGTGGCCATGTGCGCCGCGTCCGACAGCAGGGCGAGGCTGTTGGTCGCGAACGCGGCGACCACCTCGACCACCATGAAGGAGACGATCAACGCCAGCGCCCACCACAGCGGCTTCTCGTGGCGGATGCTGGCGGCGCTGGCGTGGTCGTGGTCGTGCCCCATGGCGGGCAACGCTAGCGACGGCGGGGGTTGTTACACAATCGCGCAGGCCACGCGCAGGTGCGCCCCATGGGCGCGCCTGCATACGCACGACCGATCAGCCGGCCGCTTCCACGTGCAGGGCCACGCCGTCGGTGCCGACCACGCGCACCGGCGTGCCGGCCGCCAGGTCCGGGCCTTCGACCACCCAGAACGCATCGCCGATCTTGACCCGCCCGCGCCCGGCGACGATCGCCTGGTCGAGCGGCACGACGCGACCGACATGCTGGGAGGCACGCCGGTTGAGCGTGGGATGGTCGCTCTCGCGCTCGCGCCCCTTCGCGCGGAACCATTTGCGGTAGGCCTGGATCGACACGAAGCTCAGCACGACGAAGGCCGCGACCTGCACCAGCACCGGGATGCCCGGCACCACCAGCACCGCGAGGAACACCGCAACCGCGGCGAACCCCATCCACAGCATGAACGCACCCGGCGCCAGCGCCTCGGCCGCGAACAGCAGCAGCGCGATCGCCGCCCATGCCACCACGTCCCAGCGCAGCTCCATGGCTCAGCCTCCGGTCGGGAAGGTCGCGCGCGGGGGCGGGGGCGGCTGGTTGCCGCCGCGCGGCGCGGACTGCTGCTTGCCAAGCGCTTCCTTCGCCAGTTCGGCGATGCCGGCGATCGAGCCGATGATGCCGCTGGCCTCCATCGGCATCAGCACGAACTTCTGGTTGGGCGCGGTCGCCAGCTCCTTGAACGCCTCGACGTACTTCTGCGCGACGAAGTAGTTGATCGCCTGCACGTCGCCCTGCGCGATCGCATCGGACACCATCCGGGTCGCGTTGGCTTCGGCCTCGGCCAGGCGTTCGCGCGCCTCGGCCTCGCGGAACGCCGCCTCTTTCTCGCCCTCGGCGTCGAGGATGGTCGACTGCTTCTCGCCCTCGGCCTTGAGGATCGCCGCCTGGCGGAAGCCCTCGGCCTCGAGGATGTTGGCGCGCTTCTCGCGCTCGGCCTTCATCTGCCGCGCCATCGCGTCGACCAGGTCGCGCGGCGGCTGGATGTCGCGGATCTCGATGCGGGTGACCTTCACGCCCCAGGGGTTGGTGGCATGGTCGACCACGTCCAGCAGCTTGGCGTTGATCGTCTCGCGCTGGCTCAGCGATTCGTCCAGGTCCATCGAGCCGATCACGGTGCGGATGTTGGTCTGCACCAGGGCGATCATCGCGATCTCGAGGTTCGCGACCTCGTAGGCGGCCTTGGCGGCGTCGAGCACCTGGAAGAAGACCACGCCGTCGACCTTGACCACCGCGTTGTCCTTGGTGATCACGTCCTGGCTGGGCACGTCCAGCACCTGCTCCATCATGTTGACCTTGCGGCCGACGCCGTAGACCACCGGGACCAGGAAGTGCAGGCCCGGGTCCATGGTGTGGGTGTACTTGCCGAAACGCTCGACCGTCCATTCATAGCCCTGCGGCACCATGCGCACGGTCTTGAACAGGATGATGATGCCCGCGACCAGCAGCACCACCGTCAGAAACATGCCTCCGCCCATGGGTTGCCCCTCCTTTCGTCCGGTTTCCAGTATAGGTGGCAGACGCAGGCGGCGGGCCGGATGTGACCGGGCATGACCCATGCCATGCGCATCGCCGGCCGCGACCTGCGACGCTTTCCCCTCCGGCCGCATCCCTGTCCGTACATGCCGCCCGAATCGCGACCGCCATCGAGCCCCACGACTGCGCAGCCGACGGCGTCGCCTGCCCTGCTCAGGTCGAACTTCGCCATTGAAGTGCCCGCCGCGCTGCTCGACCGCGCCCGGGCCGGTGATCGCGCGGCGCTGGAACAGGTGTATCGCTGGTTCGAGCGTCCGGTATTCACGCTGGCGCTGCGGATCTGCGGCGACCGCGAGGAGGCGGCCGACGTGCTGCAGGACACGATGCTCAAGGTGATCGACCGCATCCACGACTTCCGTGGCGCCTGCCCGTTCTGGGGCTGGCTGCGGCAGATCGCGGTGAACGAGGCGCTGATGCGGCTGCGACGCGCGCGGCTGCACCCGGGCGATCTCGACCTCGACGACCACGAGCCGGCGGACGAATCCATGCCACCGCCGCCGGCCGCCGCCGATGCCGCCGCCCTGCAGCGGGCGCTGGCCGCGCTTCCCGCGCCCACCCGCAGCGTGCTGTGGCTGTACCACGCCGAGGGCTACACCCACGAAGAGATCGCCGCACTGATGGAACGCACCACCAGCTTCTCGAAATCGCAGCTCGCGCGCGGCACCCGCCGCCTGCGCGTCCTGCTGGAGCCGGACGCGCGTCCGCTCAAGGAGTCCGCACATGCCTGACCACCCCGCCCCTGCCCCGCCCCGGGACTGGCGCGATGCCTTCGCGGCGCTGCCGCCGGAGACGCCGCCGCCCGGCGGCTGGGGCGCCATCACCGCGCGGCTGGATGCGCGCGCGCCCGCCGCTCGTACCTCGCGCAGCCGTCGCAGCGGCCGCTGGCCGCTGTGGGCAGCGAGCGCCGCCGTCCTGGTGATCGCGGTGGTCCTGCCCTGGCGCATGCTGGCGCCGCCCACCCTCGCGCCGGCGACCGGGACCGAGGCGGACGCAGGGATCGCGACCGCATCCACCGATCCCTTCGAGCAGCTGTACGCCGAATCCGCCCAGCTCGAATTCCTGCTCGCCGTCGCCCGCGACGACCGGGTCTCCAGTGCCACCGCCGCGCTGCTCGCCGATGCCTTCGACGACCGGCTGGCGGTGATCGACGCAGCGCTGACCCAGCCCGGCCTCAGCCGCGAGGCGCAACTGTCGCTGTGGCAGCAGCGCGTTGAAGGCTTGCGCACCGTCACCGGCTTCGAAAGCAACCGTCGCTGGCTCGCGGCGCAGGGCGCGCGCTACGACGCGACGCTGCTCACCGTCGACTGATCCGTCACTTCCCATCGCGTCTTCCCTTCGAGTCTTCCCTTAGAGGTCCCGCCATGACATCCACGTCCCTTCCCCTGCTGGCCACCGTGCTCGCGGCACTGCTCGCCGGCAGCGCGCTCGCCGGCGACACCCCGCCCGATGCCGCCGCCGAGAAGGAACTCGCGCAGGCGCACGAGGCACTGGCCCAGGCTGCGGCGCGCGTCGCCGAACTGTCCCGCGAACAGGGGACCGTGCGCGCACGCGTGGCGCAGGCGCGCAATCGCCCGCTGATCGGCGTGCTGCTGGC
>DAOMPM010000102.1:0-9448 GCA_035444805.1 Luteimonas sp.
CGGCCCGACAAAACTCTTCTTCCCCGCATGCACCTTGATCGTCCCCGGGCATGCAACCGTGATGTTGCCGCCCTCGATGGTCAGGCTGGCACCGCCGGACGTGGCCAAGTGCACGGTCTTGCCGGCGGCGAACTCGGCTTCGGCGTTGGCGCTGACGATCTTCAGGTGATCCCTGGCCTGCAGCTTGATCTGGTCGTGCTGGGCCTGGATGTCGAGTTCGCCTTCGCCCGTGACCAGGCTCAGTGAGACGGCTTCGCTGGGGGCGCCGTCGACGGCTTCGACCAGCCAGCCGATGGCCTGGCCAGTGTGCAGGCGCAGGTTGGCGGCGACGGCCAGTTGGCTGGCCTGCCCGCTGCCCAGGGTGAGCGTCTCGCCGGCCGCCCAGTGCAGGCTCTGGCCGGCGATCTGGGCGATGCCTCCCGGCGCGGCCAGGCCGAGGAGTGGGTCGCCGCTGTGCGGGACGCGGCCGTCGCCGGGGGCGGGATTGCGTTCGGCGGCTTCGTCGCGGGCGGTGGCGTAGTCGTCGCCAGCGACCATGGTCTTTGCGCTGGTGAGCAGTGCCTGCAGCGGAGGTTCTTCCGGAATCAGGCTGGACTTGCGGCTGCCCACGCCCTCGTGCCCGGCCAGCTTCACGGTCAGGTGCGTGCCCGCGGCGCCGCTGAACACTTCCGCCACCGACTGCGCCTGCTTGAGCAGGGCCGTGGGACCGACGGCATCGCCGGCCGGGGTCTCGCCGCTGGCGGCGTAGGCGCTCAGCCACAGGCCGGCTTCCGCGCGCAGCGCGCCCCAGGCGTCGGTGCGCAGTTCGAAGCCTTCACCGCGGAAGCTGCCGCGGTAGTTGTCGGCTTGGTGGATCAGGTGGCCGAGGCTGAGCTGGGTCGCGGCCTGGGTGGTCGCCAGCTGCAGGCGAAGCTGGCCGTCGCTGTCGTCGAACAGCAGCCGGTTGTGGCCCGAGCCGTGCCACTCCTGCGACTGGATCCCCCACAGGGCGGTGGCATTGCGATGGGCGGCGTCGCCCCCGCCCAGCCCGTGCCACGGCGGGGCGTGGCCGCCGGCGAGGTTGCCCTGCGCGCTGGGGCCGTGGTCGGTGGCCTGGGCATACAGGTCGGTGCCTGCGGCCGCAGCGTCCTTGCCTCCTGTGGTCGGTGCGATCCCGGCTTCGCCCTGGCCGTTGTACAGCGCGCCGACCACCACCGGGCGGTCGATGTCGCCTTCGAGGAAGGCCACCAGCACTTCCTGGCCGACCCGCGGCAGGAACTGGGCGCCGACGCCCGGGCCGGCGTAGCGCTGCGCCACGCGCAGCCAGCAGGAGCGCTCGGCCACGGACGCACCCGCCTTCTGCCAGTGGAACTTGACCTTGATCCGGCCCAGCGCGTCGCTGCTGAGGACGTCATGACCACCGTCGTCAGCGACCACGATCGCGCTCTGGTAGCCAGGCGTAGTCGGTCGCGGGTTGAGGCGGGCGCCGGTGTCGTCGTGCAGGCGCGGGCGCCAAGGGAGGCTGCGCGGCACGGCGGCGAAGGCGTTGGCGTAGCCGTGGGCGTCGGCGTGCGGCCACAGCGACGGCGCCACGCCGTCCCCGGCGGCCACGGCCTCGGGTGGCGCCGGCCAGTCCGGGGCGGGGCCGAGCAGGTCGACCAGGCCGTCGCGCACGGTCTCGGGCAGGTTGTTGCGGCCGGCGTGGCGCAGGCTCTGCAGGAAGAAGGTGTCGATGCCGGCGGCATTGCGCGGCGCGTCGGTGAGCGTGAACGCGGTGCCGGCGCGGAAGCTGCGCACGCCGCCCTGGCCGCTCCAGCGTTGCAGCCCGGCCTCGCGCGCCTCGCCGCTCAGACGGGCAAGGCGGTCGGCCTGGCCCCGATCGGCGAACGCATAGGCACCGGCCGGGTCGTAGTCCTCGCCGTAGACCGGTGCGCCGTCGGTGCCCAGCGGCAGCTGGGCCGCGACCGACTGCACGCTGCGGTAGTCGCTGCCGAGCACGCTCAGCTTCGCCGGGCCGATGCGGCGGCTGGTGCCGATGGCCTGGATCGTGTCACTCGCCTCGGTGGCGTCATCGCGATGGAAGCGGATGCCACCGCCGGTCGCCAGCGGATCCTCGGGCTGGATCGCGCTGTCGGCGAAGATCACCAGCCGATGGCCAGCGGGCGCGGACTCGTCTTCTTCCCAGCGCCAGCCCAGCCCTTCCTCGGCGAGCAGGCGGCTGACGAAGTCGAAATCACTCTCGCGGTACTGCACGCAGTAGCTGCGCGGATGGGCCTGCGCGATGAAAGGACCGACCTCGTCGGACAACTGCCACTGCGCCAGCGGCGCGTAACCGGCGAACACCGCCTCGGCGATCCCGATGACCGTCTGGTCCTGGAACACCCGACTGTGCCGGCCCTGGGTCAGCCACCAGGTCCACGGCACCAGGCACAGGCGGTAGCGGACCAGGCCGCCGTCGCCGCCAAGACAGCTGGCTTCGCGGATCACGCCGCTGCGGCGGGCGGAGTCCCCGTCGGCCAAACGTGTGGTCAGGGTGGCACAGTTGCCGAGCAGCGCCTGCAAATCCCACGACGCATCGCTGGACAGTACGTCCACCCACCATTCGAAACCCAGCGACAGCTGCTCCCAGCCCTGCCAACGCTCCACCGCGCAGTCGGCGGGGATCGCCTTGCCCTCGAGGCCGTACAGCCGGTCGGCGCCGGCGTAGCGGGCCAGGGCGGCCAACATCTGCTCGGCGGATTCGACGCTCATCACCTGCTCTCCTTGCACAACCGTTCCGGCTTCCTGCCTGATTCCGGCCCACATCGCCGGCATTGCCACGACCCGGCCCGTCGAGCCGGCGTCGTTCCGCTGTTGAAAGATGCCCTGAACGCGGCCTCACCGCAACCGCGTGGCGATCCTGCTTCCCCGCCCGGCCCGGCCGGTCGCCGTCGGACGACGTCTTACCGGTTTGCGATCACGAACATGAATGACGCAGGAGTGCCGCACGGGCGCGACCGGGCGGCGGCGATGCCCAGGGCGACACGGGTCGCGGGCAAGGCCCGCTGCTACAACTGCCTGTGTGATCGGGTATCAATGCTCGCCCGAAACGCCGGCCGGCAGCGGCTGCACGCCCTGCTGCACGCCGGCCATGTTCGGCAGCTTGTGGGCGATGCCCTTGTGGCAGTCGATGCAGGTCCCCTCGCCGGTGGCGAGGAAGGTGCGGTGGATGCGCGCGGCGCGGCTGGCCTGCCGGGTCAGGTCCATCGACTCGTAGTCGTGGCAGTTGCGGCACTCCAGCGAATCATTGGCCTTGAGCCTCGTCCATTCGTGCTGGGCCAGCACCAGGCGGTGGTCGAGGAACTTCTCGCGGGTGTTGATGGTGCGGAAGATCTTGCCCCAGACCTCCTTGGACGCCTGCATCTTGCGCGCCATCTTGTCGGTCCAGTCGTGCGGCACGTGGCAGTCCGGGCAGGTGGCGCGCACGCCGGATCGGTTGCTGTAATGGATCGTGGTCTTCAGTTCCTCGAACACGTTGTCGTTCATTTCATGGCAGCTGACGCAGAAGGCCTCGGTATTGGTCGCCTCGAGCGCGGTGTTGAAACTGCCCCAGAAGACAATGCCGGCGAGGAAGCCGCCTAGGGTCAGAAAACCCAGGCTCAGGTGCATGGCGGGTCGGTTGAACTGTCGCCAGAACCCGACCACCGCCTCCCGGAGACGCCGCACGAGCTTCATTGCGTGCGCTCCGAACGCAGCACCTCGTCGATGTCGCGGAAGCCACTGGCCACCAGCGGCTGCGCGTCGGTCTGGGTCACGTGGCACTGCACGCAGAAGTAGCGCCGCGGCGAGACCTCGGCCAGGAACTGGTCATCGCGATCCATGTAGTGGGTGACGCTGACCGGCGGCGCCTGGAACTGCGCCGCGCTGCTGCGCGCGTGGCAGAGCATGCAGCGGTTGGAATTGAGATCAACCTGGTAGCCGTCGATGCTGTGCGGGATGGTCGGCGGCTGCATCGGATAGGCGCGCTCGCGGGTCATGTCGAAGTTCTCGACGTTGGCCAGCGGCAGCGGCGTGATCTCGGTGGTGATCGGCACGTGGCGGCGCATCGCGTCGATGTCCTGGGCGGGGTTGCCGCGGGCGCTGATCGGCGGCGCCGGCGCCACGATCGTGGGCTCCGGCTCGCGGTCGCCGCAGGCCGCCAGGGGCAGCGCCAGCACCACGCCGGCCAGCAGGAGGACAAGGGGCTTCAGGATCCGGCGCATCTCAGGCTCCCACCGCGACGACCTTGGCCGCGCATTTCTTGAAGTCGGTCTGCTTGGAGATCGGGCAGGTCGCGTCCAGCGTGACCTTGTTGATCAACTGCGCGGCGTCGAACCAGGGCACGAACACCACCCCGCGCGGCACGCGGTTGCGGCCGCGGGTCTCCACGCGGGTGCGCATCGCCCCGCGGCGCGAAGTCACCTCGACTTCGTCGCCGCGCTTGAGCCCGCGCGCGCGCGCGTCGTCGGGATGCATGTACACCACCGCCGAGGGCACGGCCTTGTACAGCTCTGGAATGCGCATGGTCATCGAGCCCGAATGCCAGTGCTCGAGCACGCGACCGGTGACCAGCCACAGGTCGTACTCGGCGTCGGGCGACTCCGCGGGCGGTTCGTAGGGCAGCGCCCAGATCACCGCGCGGCCATCCGGATTCCCATAGAACTCGAAGCCGGTGCCCGCCTTGACGTAGGGATCTGCGCCTTCCCGGTAACGCCAGCGTGTCTCCTTGCCGTCGACCACCGGCCAGCGCAGGCCGCGCACCTGGTGGTAGGTATCGAAGGGCGCGAGGTCGTGGGCGTGGCCGCGGCCGAACTCGGCGTACTCCTCGAACAGGCCCTTCTGCGGATAGAACCCGAAGGCGGCGGCCTCGTGGTTGGCGTAGCCGGCCTCGATCCCGTCCACGCCGAAGGCATCGACCTTGCCGTTGCGGTACAGCACGTCGAACAGCGACTTGCCGCGGAACTCCGGGTTCGCCGCCAGGATCTCCTCCGGCCAGCACTCGTCGGTGGTGAAGCGCTTGGAGAACTCCATCAGCTGCCACAGGTCGGACTTCGCCTCGCCGGGCGCATCCACCAGCTGGTGCCAGAAGTGGGTGCGGCGCTCGGCGTTGCCATAGGCGCCCTCCTTCTCCACCCACATCGCGGTCGGCAGGATCAGGTCCGCCGCCTGGCAGGTGACTGTTGGATAGGCGTCGGAGACCACGATGAAGTTGTCGGGGTTGCGGTAGCCCGGATAGCCCTCCTCCAGGATGTTGGCCGCCGCCTGCATGTTGTTGTTGACCTGCACCCAGTAGGCGTTGAGCAGGCCGTCCTTCAGCGCGCGGTTCTGCTCGGTCGCGGCGTAACCGATCTTCTCCTTGATGATCCCGCGCGGGATCTTCCAGATGTCCTCGGCCATGGCGCGGTGTTCGGGATTGGTCACCACCATGTCCGCCGGCAGGCGGTGGGCGAAAGTGCCGACCTCGCGTGCGGTGCCGCAGGCGGACGGCTGCCCGGTGAGCGAGAACGGGCTGTTGCCCGGCGTGGCGATCTTCCCGGTCAGCAGGTGGATGTTGTAGACCATGTTGTTCGCCCACGTGCCGCGCGTGTGCTGGTTGAAGCCCATGGTCCAGAACGACATCACCTTGATGTCCGGGTTGGCGTACAGCTCGGCCAGCTGCTGCAGCCAGCCACGTTCGACGCCGGTCATCTCCACGGCCTTCTCGAGCGTGTACGGCGCCACGAAACGCGCGAACTCGTCGAAGTCGATCGCCGTGCCGCCGTTGGGATCGTTGGCGTTCTTCGCCGCCACCTGCAGCGGATGCTCGGGCCGCAGGCCATAGCCGATGTCGTCGTTGCCGCGCTTGAAGGTGGTGTGCCTGTCGACAAACTCGCGGTTGACCTTGCCCGACTTGATGATGTGGTTGGCGATGTAGTTCAGGATCACCAGGTCGGTCTGCGGCTTGAACACCATCGGGATGTCGGCCAGGTCGAAGCTGCGGTGCTCGAAGGTCGACAGCACCGCCACCTTGACGTGCGGATTCGAAAGCCGGCGGTCGGTCACCCGCGTCCACAGGATCGGGTGCATCTCGGCCATGTTCGAGCCCCAGAGCACGAAGGCGTCGGCGGCCTCGATGTCGTCGTAGCAGCCCATCGGCTCGTCCATGCCGAAGGTGCGCATGAAGCCGGTGACCGCGGACGCCATGCAGTGGCGCGCGTTGGGATCGATGTGGTTGCTCCGGAAGCCGGCCTTCATCAGCTTGTTGGCCGCATACCCTTCCCACACCGTCCACTGGCCGGAGCCGAACATGCCGATGCCGTCGCCGCCCTTGGCCTTGAGCACCGCGCGGAACTTCTCTTCCATCACGTCGAAGGCCTCGTCCCAGGTCACCGGGGTGAAGTCGCCTTCCTTGTCGTAGGTACCGTCCTTCTTGCGCAGCAGCGGCGTGGTCAGGCGGTCGGCGCCGTACATCACCTTGGACAGGAAATAGCCCTTGACGCAGTTGAGCCCGCGGTTGACCTCGGCCTTGACGTCGCCGTGGGTGGCGACCACGCGGCCGTTGCGCACCGCGACGTTGATGCCGCAGCCGGTGCCGCAGTAGCGGCAGGGCGCCTTGCTCCACTTGAGGCTCTGGCCGCCCTCGACCAGCGGGTCGGCGGCACCGCCGGGAACCGGCAGCCCCGCCGCGACGGCGGCGCTGGCGATGGCGCTGTTGCGGATGAATTCGCGGCGGCTGGTGCTCATCCGTGGGACTCCTGTGGATCGAATGCGGAAACGTCGCCAGGCGGCTCGAGCCGCTCAACGTGGTGGTAGACGAGGTTGACGGTGATCACGCCCGGCAGCGCCTGCAGCAGGTCGATGCTGTCCATCAGGCCGCGGGTGCCGTCGCTCTCTTGCAGCAGCACGCTGCGGGTGTCGTCCTGCATGGCAAGCTCGAGGCCATCGGTCGACTCGATCGCCGCGGCCAGCGCGGGGACCGCCTCGGGCCGGTGGCGCACCACCAGGCTGGCAACGTGCCACTCGGGCGCGGTGTCAGGCATCGATGGCTTCCAGCTCGTGGAGAGTGGCCACCAGCGAAATCGCATTTGTGGGACACGTCGGCACGCAGGCGCCGCAGCCGGTGCAGCGTTCGGCCGTCACCTGCGGCAGCGGCACCGCGCGGGTGGGCGGAAAGCGGATCGCGGTTTCGCCGCAGGCGTCGCGACAGCTGGAGCAAACGATGCCGTTCGCGGCGAGGCAGGCGTCGCCGACCCGGGCCCGCAGGTTCCAGGGTGTTTCAGCTGTCGCGATGAACGCCGCGTCGCCACAGGCCGTGGCGCAGTCGCCACAGAAGCTGCATTCGCCCCGGCGCGGATCGAAGACGGGCAACCCACCCTCGCCGCGAACCAGGACCTGCTCTGGGCAGGCTACGACGCACTTCCCGCAACTCGTGCAGGCGTCGACGAAACGGGCTTCGTCCAGCGCCCACGGCGGGCGCAGCGCGGGCGGCGGGCGCAGACGGCCCTGCAGCAGGCTCCTGCGGCTGCGGTCGTGATGCCCTGGCGCTGAAGCTGACACGATGCCGACTCAGCCCGCCGCACCGGGCGGACCGGCGAACAGCATCTGCCAGATCCAGACGGCGAATCCGTAGCCGCCCACGATCATGACCGAAAGCAGCGGAAACAGGACCACCGTGATGAAAAGGAACAGCAGCAGTTCCCGTCGTTTGCCTTGCTGGCCAGTATTCGCGTCCAAATGCGCGCCCCCGATGGCGTCGAATGGATCGTCGAAGAGGCTAACGCCTATCGCGTGAAGAGGCCAGAAAATTTCGTTGTATTCAAACAGATACATCGAATGCGCGAGCGCGCATGCACGACCCGCGCAATCGGGAATTCAGCGCGCGGCGAGTACCGATGCCGCCAGCGCGAACGAATGTTTCCTCGCCTCGTGGTCGAAGATGTTCGCGGTCAGCATCAGTTCGTCCGGACGATGGCGCGCGATGAAGTCCGCGACACCCTCGTGCACGTCGGCAGCATCGCCGACCACCGAACAGGCCAGCGCCTGTTCGACCATCGCTTTCTCCTGCGGCGTCCAGAACGCTTCGATGTCGTCGATCGGCGGCTGCACCAGGCCGATATCGCCACGGCGCAGGCGCACGAAGCTCTGCTGCTGGGTGGTGAACAGGCGCTGCGCCTCGCTCCGCGTGTCCGCGGCGACCACGTTCAGCACCAGCATCGCGTACGGCGCGCGCAGGCGCCTGGACGGCTTGAAATCGCGGTGGTACAGCGCCAGCGCCTCGGTCATCATCGCCGGCGCGAAATGCGAGGCGAACGAGTACGGCAAGCCCAGCGCCGCGGCCAGCTGCGCGCCGAACAGGCTCGATCCGAGAATCCATACCGGCACGTCGATCCCGGCGCCGGGCACCGCCTGCACCGGCTGGCCCGGTTGCGCCGGTTCGAAGTAGCGCAGCAGTTCCATCACGTCCGAGGGGAAGGCGTCCGCGCCCGCGTAGTAGCGGCGCAACGCCTGCACGGTTGGCTGGTCGGTGCCGGGCGCACGGCCGAGGCCGAGGTCGATGCGGCCCGGATACAGCGAGGCCAGCGTGCCGAACTGCTCGGCCACCTGCAGCGGCGCATGGTTCGGCAGCATCACCCCGCCGGCCCCGACGCGGATGGTCGAGGTGCCGCCGGCGATGTGGCCGATCAACACGGCGGTCGCCGCGCTGGCGATGCCGGGCATGTTGTGGTGCTCGGCCAGCCAGAAGCGCTTGTAGCCGAGCTGCTCGGCGTGGCGGGCGAGGTCGAGCGAGTTGGCGAACGCGTCCGCGGGGGTACTGCCTTCGCAGACGGGGGCGAGGTCAAGGAGGGAATACGGGATGGGGGGCGTGGTCATGCCCTTCTTCATGGGGGCGGGATTTGCCAATTCCATGGGCCTTGGCCCCGGACTCTGGCTTCGCCCTGCTTCTGCCGTTGCCGTTGCGGTTGCTGTTGCCGTTGCTTTTGATGTTCGAGCCGTAAAGCGAGCCGAGCACCGCAGCCCGGGGCGGCCGCAGAGGCGCCCATGTCTGAGCGCAGCGAGTTTGGGCGCCGTGCCGCCCCGGGCGAGGAGCGCAGGGGACCGCCGCGGCGCAGCCGCGGCGGCTCGCGTCCGGCGGAAGGACTTTTTGGTTCCTTTTTGGTCCTTCAAAAAGGAACTCGCACGCGCAGCGGGCGAAAGCCCTTGATCTTCCGAGTGGTCGCAAGACCGATCATCAAGAGCACAGAGGCAGAAGCAACAGCTTCCGCGCTGTCGCGCGGGTGACTTTTGTCTTGGCAAAAGTCACCAAAACCGCCTCCACCGGGACGCGAGCCGGTCCGGCTGCGCCGGCCCGGTCCCCTGCGCTTCTCGGGCGACGGGGCACGCGGCCCAAACTCGCTACGCTCAGACATGGGCCGCTCTACGGCCCCGCCGCCCTGCGATGCTCGGCTCGCTTTACGGCTCGAACATCAAAAGC
>DAOMPM010000103.1:0-9106 GCA_035444805.1 Luteimonas sp.
CCCGCACCGACAAGCGCCCGGTGATGGCCGACCTGCGCGAGTCCGGCGCCATCGAACAGGACGCGGACGTGATCATCTTCATCTACCGCGACGAGTACTACAACAAGGAGAACTCGCCCGACAAGGGCCTGGCCGAAGTGATCATCGGCAAGCAGCGTAACGGCCCGACCGGGTCGCTCAAGCTGAAGTTCTTCGGCGAATACACCCGCTTCGACAACCTCGCGCACGACTCGGTGGGCAGCTTCGAGTAGCGCGGCGGCGGTGCCGGCGCCTCACTCCCGTTCGCGACAGAAAGTTGAACGTAGGAGCGGGCCATGCCCGCGACCCACGGCGGTCGGGGCATCGTCGCGACCCGGTCGCGCCCATGGGGCGCTCCTACGCGATTCCATGCGCTTGATCGCAATTGCCATCACACCAGCCGGTTGATCACCTTGACCGCGATCGAGCCGCCGGGGATCGCCATCGAGACGACGTCGGCGCCGATGTCGACCAGCAGGTCGCGGCTCATCATCCCGCCGAGCTTGTCGCGGAACCACTGGCCGCTTTCGGCCACCTCGCCGGTGAGGCCGTCGACCTCGACCACGCCGATCTTCCCCGCCGTGCTCCACGCATACTCGAAGGCGAACACCGGCCGGTAGTACAGGTGCAGCGCCTCGACCGTCACCACGTCCTGGTGGATCTGGCTGGCGTCGATCGCCTCGGACGCCAGCCGCGACAGCGCGATCTGCAGTGCGGCCTGCGACGGCAGCAGCGGCTCCAGCGCGCCTTCGCGATCAATCTGCTCCAGCCCGGTCGCGCGGTACTTCTCGATGTAGCGCTGCAGCAGGACCGGCTTGATCTCGCGCTTCATGCCGTCCTGGTGCACGGTCGCGTCGATGCGGCGCTGGCAGCTCTCGCAGACCGCGAGTTCGACATGCGCCTTGCCGCCATGCGGCGACGCCACCGGATGCTCCTGGCCGGCGATCCGCAGCGAACGGGCGTGCGGCTGGGTCACCGGCAGCTGGTAGGTGGCGTTGCGGCTGAAGTCGACCTCGCGGCGGGCCTGCACGTGCCAGAACGGCTCGTAGCGCAGCTCCCATTTCGACAGCAGCACGGTGTCGGCCTTGGGTCGGTTGAGCGGGTTGAGCCGGGCGAGGGTGCCGAAGGCGTTGAGCTTGCTCTTCTCGGCCTGCTCCTGCGCCGCGCGCGCCGGGTAGACCTCCTCGAACAGCAGGATCCTGGCGACGGACGGATCGATCCGGACTTCGTTCTGCATCGGCATTTCCCTGTCCTGATCGCGGCATGGATGGTCGGCTGGAGACCATAACGCAAGACGAGGCCCGGAGCGGACCGCGCACCCGTCCGGCAAGCGCCGGCCGCTATCATGCGCCGATGCTGCCCCCTGCCCATCCGGTTCGCGAGCCGTCGCCCGAGGCCAGCGGCCGGCCGACGCGCATCGTGGTCGACCTCGACGCCATCGCCGGCAACCTGCGCGCGATTGCCGCGCACGTGCGCGTGCCGGTGATGCCGATCGTCAAGGCCAACGCCTACGGCCACGGCCTGGTCCCGGTGGCCCGGCACCTGCAGGCCAGTGGTGCGGAACGGTTCGGGGTGGCGTTCGTGGAAGAGGGCATCGCCCTGCGTCGCGCCGGCATCACCGCGCCGATCCTGGTGCTGGGCGGGATCTTCGGCCCGCAGGTGGCGCAGTTCCTCGCGCACGACCTGGAGATCACCGTGTCCTCGCTGGCCAAGCTGCGCCAGGTCGAGGACGCGGCGCACGCGGCGGGGCGCAAGGCCGCGATCCATCTCAAGATCGACACCGGGATGGAGCGCGTCGGCGTGCACAGCTTTTCCTGCGGCCCGTTCGTGGAGGCGGCGGTGGCGTCGCCGTGGTGCGAGGTGCGCGGCGTCTACTCGCACCTGGCCTGCGCCGACGACCCCGACTCGCCGATCACCGCGCTGCAGCTCGAACGCTTCGGCGAGGCCTGCGCGCACTTCGACCGGATCGGCGCACCGATGCCGCTGCGCCACCTCGCCAACTCGGGCGGCATCCTGCACTTCCCCGGCACCCACCTGGACATGGTGCGGCCGGGCATCGCGCTGTACGGCGTGCTGCCCGACGCCGCCTCGCGGCCGACGATCGCGCTGCGCCCGGCGCTGTCGCTGGTCTCGCGGGTCGTCTACTTCAAGGTGGTGCGCGCCGGGCAACCGGTCAGCTACGGTGCCACCTGGACCGCCGCACGCGACACCCGGGTGGTGACGGTGCCGATCGGCTACGGCGACGGCTGGCCGCGGGCGCTGTCCTCGCGTGGCCAGGTGCTGCTCGGCGGGCGACGCCACGACGTCGTTGGCCGGGTGTGCATGGACCAGTTCATGGTCGACATCGGCGACGGCAGCGCCTTCAACGGCGACGAGGTGGTGCTGGTCGGCGAACAGGACGGCGAGGCGATCCGGGTCGAGGAGGTGGCGCGGCGGGCCGGCACCATTCCCTACGAGATCCTGGTCCAGCTCAACGAGCGCATCCCGCGCGAGTACGTCGGGACGTCGCCGGCGACAAATTGACGCTCGCGCCGGCGGCGTGATTCACTCGCGCGACCGCAGGGGAGGGTGCATGGCGACGACAACCCAGCGCAAGCGCGTGCGACGCGAGCCGATGTCGAAGGTCGACACCGCGTGGCTGCGCATGGATCGCCCGACCAACCCGATGATGATCACCGGCGTGCTGATGTTCGACGAGCCGATGTCGATCGCACGCCTGCGCAAGGTGGTCGAGACCCGCTTCCTGGCCTATTCGCGCTTCGCGCAGAAGGCGGTCGACGGCGCCACCGGGGCGGTCTGGCAGGACGACGAGCATTTCGACCTCGACTGGCACGTGCGCCTCTCGGCCCTGCCCGGAGCCGGCGCCAGGCGCGGCGCGGCGGCGGAGAAGCGGGCGCTGGAGCGCTTCGCCAGCCAGATGGCATCGACCCCGCTCGACAAGGGGCGGCCGCTTTGGCAGTTCCACCTGGTCGAGCGCTACGGCGGCGGCTCCGCGCTCATCGCCCGCATCCATCACAGCTATGCCGACGGCATCGCCCTGGTGCAGGTGCTGCTGTCGCTCACCGACACCGCGCGCGACCCGGGCGAGGACAAGGCGCTGGCGCGCGCCTGGCTCAAGCGCGACGGCGAGGAGGTCGCGCGCCGCGTCGGCGCGGTCGAGCGCTACACCGCGATCGGCGGCAGGATGCTGGGCAAGGGCAGGGAGATGGTCCAGGACCCGGGCCTGGCCGGCGTGCTCGCCCGCGAAGGCGGGGAGATCGCGCGCGAACTGGTGCAGGCGCTGGCGCTGCCCGACGATCCGCCCTCGATCCTGCGCGGCAGCCTCGGCACCAGCAAGCGCGTGGCCTGGGCCGAACCGCTGGACCTAGGCGAGGTGAAAGCCGTCAGCCGAGCCTGCGACTGCACGGTCAACGACGTGCTGATGGCTGCCGCCGCCGGCGCGTTGCGCAGCTACATGCTCGACCGCGGCGAGGCGGTCGACGGCCTGAGCCTGCGCGCGACCGTGCCGGTCAACCTGCGGCCGCTGGAGCACGCGAAGAAGCTCGGCAACCACTTCGGCCTGGTGTTCCTCGACCTGCCGGTGGGCGAGCCCAATCCGGTGCGTCGGCTGGAGTACGTCGCCGAGTGCATGAATCAGTTAAAGAATTCTCAGCAAGCAATTGTTGCGTATGGATTATTGGCCGCCTTGGGTATGGCGCCGCAGCCGCTGCAGGCGCTGGCGCTGGAGATGTTCAGCCGCAAGGCGAGCGCGGTGGCGACCAATGTGCCCGGACCGCAGCAGCCGCTGTACCTCGCCGGCTGCCGCCTGTCCGGGATGATGTTCTGGGTGCCGCAGACCGGCTCGATCGGCATCGGCCTGTCGATCCTGAGCTACAACCATCGCGTGCACTTCGGGATGATCGCGGACGCCAGGCTGGTGCCGGATCCGGACGCGGTGGTGCGCCGCTTCCGGCCCGAGTTCGAGAAGCTGCTGTACCTGGCGCTGATGGGCAACTGGGAGCGGACGCTGGATTCGGTGGATGCGGAGTCGCTGCTGGCCTCGTCCGCGAACCCCGACGCATCCTGAACGGGTGCGTTACCGGGCGCGACAGGCGCCCGCTTCGTCACCTGCCGTTGTCCTTGTTCATGTTTAGCTTGCGCCCCGCAACCTGACCGAATGCGGGCATCGCAACGCCCGCGGCCACCCCCAAGGAGAGCGCCCATGCGCAACAAGACCGCAATCGCCGCCGTTACGACCATCCTCGCCGGCTCGCTGCTGGCCAGCTGCGCCAGCTACACCGGCCAGACCAATGCCCCGGACGACCCCCACCGCACCCGCAACAACGCCCTGATCGGCGCCGGCATCGGCGCGGTCGCCGGCCTGCTCAGCGGCAGCGATGCCACCGAGCGCCGCCAGCGCGCCATGGTCGGTGCCGGCGTCGGCGGCCTTGCCGGCGGCGCGATCGGCGCCTACCAGGACCGCCAGGAAGCCGAGCTGCGCCGGCAGACCCAGAACACCGGCATCGAAGTCAGCCGCGACGGCGACGTCATCAAGCTCAACCTGCCCGATGGCGTGACCTTCGACTTCAACCGCACCGAACTCAAGCCGCAGTTCTATCCGGCGCTCAACAACGTCGCCACCACCCTGCGCGAGTACAACCAGACCATCGTCGAGGTCAGCGGCCACACCGACAACGTCGGTGGCGAGGCGGTGAACCAGCGCATCTCCGAGCAGCGCGCCCAGAACGTCGCCAACTACCTGGTGGGCCAGGGCCTGCAGCGCGAGCGCTTCGAGATCGCCGGCTTCGGTTACCGCCATCCGATCGCCAGCAACAGCACCGACCAGGGCCGCGCCCTGAACCGCCGCGTCGAGATCCGGATCGTGCCGCTGCAGAGCTGATACCGGGAACGTAGGAGCGGGCCATGCCCGCGACCCGAGGCGGTCGCAGCATCGTCGCCAACCGGTCGCGCCCATGGGGCGCTCCTACCAGGCAGGACAGGAAAGGGCCGCGCAAGCGGCCCTTTTCCATTGCCTGCGGCGAGGCGTGCCCGCGCCCGCCGCGCTAGAATCGGCGGACATCGATATCAAGGACGAGACCATGGCGGAACTGGAAGCCCTGCTGGCGCCGATTGCCGACGACAATCCCTGCGGCGAGGACATGGCGTTCTCGCTGGAGTACGACCGCATCCAGGAGGCGCGTCGCGGCGACGATCCCACGCTTGAACAGGGCGAATGGGTCACCGACCTCAAGGTCGCCGACTGGCTGGCCGTGCACCGCGAGTCGGCCGACCTGTTGCGCACGCGCACCAAGGACCTGCAGCTGGCGGTGTGGTTCTGCGAAGCGGCCTCGCGCCTGCACGGATTCCAGGGACTGGCGCTGGGCTACCGCGTCGTCGCCGGACTGTGCGAACGCTACTGGGACGCGCTGCATCCGCTGCTGGAGGACGACGACCTCGAACAGCGCATCGGCAACTTCAGCTGGCTGCTCTCGCATTCGCTGGAATGGATCCGCGCCATTCCGCTGACGCAGGCGCCGCAGGGCCGCTTCAGCCAGGTCCAGTTCGACACCGCCCGCATCCGCCAGAACACCCCGGACGACCACGCCGCCGCGATCGACGGCCTGCCGCCGCTGGATGCGATGGAAGCGGCCCGGCGCGCGACGCCGCGCGAGTTCTATGCGCAGCTGGTGGAGGCGGTGGCCGACTGCGAGGCGGCGCTGCGGCAGCTGGAGGACGTGGTCGACGCGCAGCTGGGCAGCGACGGCCCGAGCTTCGGCGCGGTGCGCGACCAGCTGGCCTATTCCTACCGCCTCGCGGTGCGCTACGCGAAGGATGCCGGCGTGCTGCTCGATGGCGAGGACGAGGCGTCGGCCGACGACACGCTGGCGACGGAGGAGGGCGCGACTTCCGCACCGGGGCAGGGCACGCCCGGGCAGATCACGACGCGACGCGAAGCCTTGGCGCAGCTGCGGCGGGTGGCGGAGTTCTTCCGCCGCACCGAGCCGCACAGCCCGGTCGCCTACCTGGCCGACAAGGCCGCGCGCTGGGGCGAGATGCCGCTGCACGTCTGGCTCAAACGCGTGATCAAGGACGACTCGACCCTGGCGCAGATGGAAGAGCTGCTGGACGTTGACGAGAGCCAGTAGCAAGCGCGCACCACGATCCATGGCAACGCAAGCTGTCATCCCGAGCGCAGCGAGGGATCTTGCTGGTGATGCATCCAGGGCAAATTCGTGTCAAACACCTGCAACATCGTCATTCCCGCGAAAGCGGGAATCGCTCTTCAACAATTGCATGGTTGGTCTTGTCTGCTCGTCCCGCTTTTCATGGCGCAGTGTCCATGGATTCCCGCTTTCGCGGGAATGACGAGCGTGTAGCTACTTGATTCGAAGCTGCTCCAGGGCAGATCCCTCGCTGCGCTCGGGATGACAAACAGGAGCAGGGGCGCAGCGGGGTCGTGCCCATGGGGCGCTCCTACTCGACGGTGAACTGGATCCTGCGGTTGCGGGCGCGGCCTTCGGTGGTGGCGTTGTCGGCCACCGGTTCGTCGGGGCCGCGGCCGAGGACGCTGAAGCCGGCGGTGGCGATGCCGCGCTGCTGCAGGTAGTCGCGCACGCTTTCCGCACGCGCCAGGCTCAGGGCGAGGTTGGCCTGGCGCTGGCCGACGTTGTCGGTGTGGCCGACGACCTGCACGCGCGCATCGCCGATTTGCCGCATCGGTTCGACCAGCCCATCGAGCACTCGCTGGCCGGCGGGCGTGAGCCGGTCGCTGCCGCTTTCGAATTCGATGATGCGGTTCGCCAGCGCCTCGTCCAGCAGGTGCTGCGAGGACGTGCCGACCTCGAGGCCGCTGGCGTTCACCGAGTACGTGGCGTTGAGCGAGGTGAGCAGCCCGCTGGCCACCTGCTGTCGCTGCAGTTCGTTGGCGACGGTGCCGCGGATCGTGACGCTGTTACCGTTGACGTCGAGCTCGCCGGCGGACACGCGCCTGAGCCCCGGCTCGACCAGCGCGGCGACGTTCTCGCTCCAGTTCGGCGGGGCAACCACGGTGCCGATGCGCACGCGGTCGACCACGCGCTCGGCGCCGTAGACCTCGCGCACCCTGGCCAGCACGGTGGCCTTGGAGGCCTCGTCGGGCACCACGCCCTCGACTACGACGGGCGCGAGGTCGCCTGCCTGCTGCGCGAGGGCAGGACAGGACAGCAAGCCGGCGGACAGCAGGAAAACGGAGGCGGCGATGCGCATGCTCATGCTCCCAGGAAGGTTTCGCGGAACACCTGGCGCGCGGCGCGCAGCGACAGGTCGCCGCGGTCGAGATAGCTGGCCAGCTTGTTGAGGGCGTAATCGCCGTGCAGCTGGTCCTCCACCCAGTCCGCGGCCTGGATGTCGATCAGGCGTTCGGCGCCGACGCGGGCATCGAGCGCGCTGTGCAGGATGCGGCCGTCGGCGCCGTTGAAGCCGATCATCAGCCGCGGCCGTTCGCCTTCGCTGAGCAGCAGGGCCAGCTCGACGTCGGCGCGGGCGAGGAAGCCGGACACCAGGTCGAGCCAGAACGCCGCCACCAGCGGCCGGTACAGCGGGTCGCGCGGCAGCGGCAGCGACAGTCCCTTGTCCGCCGGCATCGACGCGCCGGTCAGCGCCGGCTGCAGCAACAGGCCCAGCGCCGGCAGCGCCCACTTCAGCACCACCTGGCCGTGGCCGGCGTCGGCCAGCGAATCCTCGAGCGTGTCGAGCACCTGCAGGTCGAGGAAGTCGGCGAAGGGGGCGTCGTAGGCGGCGGGCGAGACATTGAGCGAGAAACGCGTGTCCGCGATCTGGCGCAGCGGTTCGCCGGCGTCATCGGCCGCGACCGCGCTGCGCGACATGCGCGCCAGCGCGGTCCACAGGCGCGAGAACGCCAGCGGGCTGCGCGCCACGAACTCGATCGACGGCGGCACCTGCAGTTGGGTCGCCGACAGGAACGGGAAGCGGCGCTCGGAGGCGTCGCGGCTTGGCTGCAGGTGCCCGGCAATCACCAGCCGGCTGCCGGAGCCGAGGAAGGCGAAATGCAGCGGCGGCGCGGCTTCGTACGACTGCTTCCAGGCCACGTCCTGGCTGAGCAGCTCCAGCCCCTGTCCGGCCCAGCGGTCGAGCAGCTGCATCAGCTGGTGGTTGTCCGCGGTGCGCACGAAGTCGCCGCGCGAGGGCAGCTTGCCGAAATAGCCGACCGGGATCGCGACTTCGCTCATGGCCGCGCCTCCGCCGTTGCAGCGCCGGCAGGCGCGGGCATCGATGATGGCGACGCGGTGATCGTCGCCGGCAGGCGCAGGCCGCGCATGCTGCCTGTCGTCAGCCCGGCCGCACTGCCGCTGTTGCCGCCGCCGCTGCTGGCCACCGATGCGGCGATCAGCTCCAGCTCGACCGTGATCGCCGGGTTGCCCGGCGCCTGCCACGTCAGCTGGTAATGCCCTTCGGCCAGGGTGCGCTGCTCGGCGGCTTCGAACAGGCGGCCGAGGCCCTGGTTGCCCGGGGCGTTGAGGAATTCGACCACCTGGCCGCTGGCATTGACCGCGGATACGCGCGCGCCCGGCGTGCCCGGGCCAGGCCAGCGGAAGGTCTGCCACTGCGGCGGCGTGTTGCGGTAGCGCAAGGCCTGGCCGTCGATCTCGATGGTGTACTCGTTGAGCCCCGACACCGGCTGCGGCTGGATGCGGAACATCTGCTGCGCCGCGCCGCCGCCTCCGCCCGACGACGCGACCTGGCCCAGCGGCGCCACCCAGCTGGCGTAACCGGACACGAACTCGGGCGCCAGCGTGATCCCGAGCCCGGCCCAGCGCGCCGGCTCCAGCGCGTTGCCGCGACGGGTCACCAGGCTGCCGAGGGTGTCCTTGCTGAAGCCGGCGATGCTGCCGGTCGGCCCGAACACCTGTTCGATGTCGGCCTGCACCGCCTCGACCGTCGCGCCGGCCGCGAACGGATAGCGCTGGCCGATCCCGGCCTCAAACGGCTGCTGCACCTGCGCGCCCCAGATGTGGTTGAGCTCGGCCTCGGTCGGCGCCACCAGTGCGGCGTAGGTCTGGGTGAGCGGCCGCAGCAGCAGGTTGCGCAGGCTCTTGCGCTGCGCCTCGTC
>DAOMPM010000104.1:0-9013 GCA_035444805.1 Luteimonas sp.
GCCAGCCACACCAGCAGGCTGCGCCAGACCAGGCTCATCGCGTCGCGCAGCTCGGGCAGCGGGCCGAGTTCGTGCACCAGGGCACTGCCGGTCGCCACGCCGGCATCGGCGTATTCCTCGGCCTCGTCGGCGATCTCGCTGCGCACGCTGGCGCGCGCGGCCGCGCGCAGGAAGCCGGTGTCCAGGCGCAGGGTCGCGCCGCCCGCCTCCTTCCACGCACCGACGACCACGTCGAAATTGCCGACCAGCGCCAGCGACAGCGTCATCAGCTGCGCCACCGGCCAGTCGAGCACCGCCAGCAGCGTGCGCGCGCCGTCGACCATGCCCGCTGGCAACTCCGCGGCCACCTCGTCCTCCGCCACGACCGCCACCAACCGGTACAGCAGCGCGCCGACCGGACCGAGCAGCAGGAACCACAGCAGTACACCGAACCAGCGCCGCAGCGCGGCATCGATCACGGCATCGACCAGGGCCGACGGGCGCAGGCTGGCCTCGCTCCGGCGCGACGCCGGCCACAGCCATGCGGCGGCGGCACGACGCTCGTCGCCCGTGGTGGCGTCGATCACCGCGTCGGCGTCGCGATCAAGGTCGCGCGGTCCCCAGGCATGGAACAGCACGGCCACGGCGAACAGCAGCGACGGCAGGCCGAACAACGTGCCGTGCAGCAGCCACTGCAGCAGCCCGACCAGCACCACCACCGGCACCAGCGCCAGTGCGATGCCGGCGCGGCCGTGCCAGAAGCCGTCGTCGGGGAAGCGCGCGTCGAGCCAGCGCAGCCAGGCGCGGAACCAGCCATGGTCGCGCAGCACCGCGCTCAGCTCGTGCGCGAAATGGCCCAGCGCCAGGGCGACGACGACCGCGAGCAGGGTAGCGAACATGAGGGGATTCTAGGGGACTTGGGCTGGGGGCTGGAGGTCCGGGAAAGTCTGGAGGATGTCATCCCGAACGCAGTGAGGGATCTGCTCTTGTCCCGGGCACAGAGAAGCAGATCCCTCACTGCGTTCGGGATGACAATTCCAGGCCTCAGCCCCCTGCCTCAGCCCTGCCGGTACCAGTACTCGATCAGCCAGCGCGAGATCGACAGCCTCGGCGACAGCAGCAGTCCCTCGTCCCGCGTCTCGCCGCGCAGCGCGGCCCCGATCTCGTCGCGGGTGAACCAGCGCGCGTCCTCCAGTTCCTCGTCGCTGGGGCGCGGTTCGTCGGGCTCGGCGTCGGCGAAGAAGCCGAGCATCAGCGACGAGGGGAACGGCCATGGCTGCGAGGCGAGGTAGCGGCAGCTGCGCACGCGCACCGCCGATTCCTCGAACACCTCGCGCACCACGGTCTGCTCCAGGGTCTCGCCCGGTTCGACGAAACCGGCCAGGGTCGAGTAGCGCCGCGCCGGCCAGCCCGCCTGCCGTCCCAGCAGCAGGCGCTCGCCGTCGCTCACGGCGACGATCACTGCCGGGTCGGTGCGCGGATAGTGCTCCAGCGCGCAGCCATCGCAGCGGCCGAGCCAGCCGGCGCGCTCGTAGCGCAGCGTGCAGCCGCAGGCGCCACAGTGGCGGTGGCGCGCGCGCCAGTGCAGCACGGCGCGCGCCTGGGCGAAGGCGGTGGCCTCGCGCAGCGGCCAGTGCGCGGCGGCGCTGCGCAGGTCGATGCGGGGCGCGTCGGCAGCGGGTTGCTCCGAGGCCGCGAACCAGGCCTGGCCGCCATCGAGGCCGAGCAGCACCGCACCCTCGCGCAGCGCGGGCCGGTCGGCGCCGGTGACGGCCAGCGGGCCGTCGATACCGCCCAGCGCGCGTCCTTCAGCATCGAGCAGCAGCAGGCGTGCTCCTGGCCACAGCGCGGCCAGGCGACCGTGATCGGTGCGCAGGTATTCGGCGCGATCCAGGGCGCCGTCGATGAAGGCGAACGGCGACGCGTCGGCCATGTCGCTCAGACGGTGAACGACGAGCCGCAGCCGCAGGTCGACTTCGCGTTCGGGTTGCGGATCGTGAACTGGGCGCCGTGCAGGCTCTCGACGTAGTCGACCGCCGCGCCCATCAGGTACTGCAGGCTCAGTGGGTCGACCACCAGGGTCACGCCCTCGGTGACCACGGCCAGGTCATCCTCGCCCTGTTGCTCGTCGAACTCGAAGCCGTACTGGAAGCCCGAGCAGCCGCCGCCCTGGATGTAGACGCGCAGCTTCAGACCGGGATTGCCCTCCTCGGCGATCAGTTCGCGCACCTTGCCGGCCGCGGCCGGGGTGAAGTCGAGCGGACGCTCGAGCGAGAGGTAGTCGGGGGCCGCCGTATCCATGGCAGGCAGGATGGGGGGCGCGGGCGCCGACTTCAAGCGCGCTCGGCGACCGCAGTGTTTCATGCCCCCCGCGATCAAGAACATGGAAGGCGTAGGAGCGCCCCATGAGCTCGACCGGGTCGCGATGGTGCGCCGGTCGTCGCGGGTCGCGGGCATGGCCCGCTCCTGCGCCCATCGAATGGATATCAGCCGACGACGGTCACCACGGCCGCGGCCGGCCCCACCGCCGGCGCCGAGGTGGCGTCGCGCCACGGCAGCGTCTGCTCCACCGGCGCGCCGCCCGCGGGCACCAGGCGCACGCTGATGCGCAGCGGCTCGAAGCCCGGCGGCAGCACGATGTCGCCCTCGACCTGCTGGAAATACTTGAACGAGTACTCGACGCCCGCCGCGTTCGGCTGCTGGCGCAGGTCGGCCCAGCCCAGCCGCTGCAGCTTGCCCTCGCGCATGCCCTCGACCGACAGCGTGAAGCGGCCGGAGCTGACCGCGCCGCGGTTGATGTTCTGGGTGAGGGTGACGGTGTAGTGCCAGGCCTGGTCGGTCTGTGGCGTGAGCTTGAGCTCGTGTACCGACAGCCCGCGGCGCTGGGCGGTGGAGCCGACGAAGCGCTCGTAGAAGGCGACGTCGGCGCGCAGCGCGGACACCTCCTCGTCGCGCTCGGCCAGGGTGCCCTGCAGGTCGTGGTTGGCCTCGCGGCTGATCTGGTCGGAGCGCGTGAGCGTCGCCACCTGCTGCTCCAGCGCGTCGATCCGGGCCTGGCGCGTCGCCAGCTCCTTGCGCGGATCGCCGCCGCCCGTGCCCATCGACGTCCACAGGCCCCAGAGGCCGAAGGCGAGCGCCGCCACGAACAGGCCGAGCACGGCGTAGCCCGCCGCCGAGGCAGTCGGCGGCGGCGCGAGGGATGGCGGGGACGGCGGCGGCGCGGCGTCCGGCAGCTCGGATTTGGTCATCCGGCCGGTATAGCGAGCCGCCCACGCCCGCGTCAAGGCGCGCGGCGCCGTTGCGTGACGTGGGCGCGGACCAGCGGCTGCGATGCCGATGGTCCGACCCTGCGGCGGCGCGGAACATCCCGCGGCCGGCGTCCTATACTGCCGATCGCAGGCCACACGCCTGCGCCGTTGTTCAGCCACCGGCCGGCTGCGAGGAAGACCGCCATGACCGAAGCCCATCTGTTCGCCGTCGGCATCCTGCTGGCGTGGCTGGCCGGGATCCGCGCCTATCTCACCGTGTTCGGGGTCGGTATCGCCGGCGCCTTCGGCTGGCTCGACCTGCCGCCGGCGCTGGAGGTGACCACCTCGCCGTGGGTACTGGGCGTGTCGGGCGTGCTGGCGGTGGCGGAATTCCTCGCCGACAAGATCCCCGGCGTGGATTCGGGCTGGGACCTGCTGCAGACCCTGGCGCGGGTGCCGGCCGGTGCCTTCCTCGCCGCGGCGGCACTGTCGCCCGACGGCGAACTGGGCGCGGGGATGCTGGCCGCCGGCGCCGGCGTCGCCTTCACCAGCCACGCGATCAAGGCCGGATCCCGCGCCCTGCTCAACACCTCGCCCGAGCCCGTCAGCAACTGGACCGCGTCAGCGACCGAGGACGCGGTGGTGGTGGGCGCACTGGGGCTGGCGTGGGCGTATCCGTGGCTGGTGCTGGCGGTGGTGGTCTCGCTGGGCCTAGGGCTGGCGCTGCTGCTGTGGTGGGTCTGGCGACGATTGTTCAGGCGCGCGCCGCAGCCCGCCCCGGGCTGAGCAAGTCGTCACATTTTGGGAGTTGGCGCGGCGACGGCTGGCCGCGCACGGACGCATTTCACGTGCGATAGTCGCAAGCCGCATTGTCGTGAACAATGCCGGCATCAGGGGGATGGGAATGGATCGCGAGGCTGCGCAGGCAGGCTCCCCGCCAGAGAGGATTTCGCCGCACCGCCCGTGCGTCGACCGCGCGTGCCCGGCGCGCGCGCGCGCGGTTGCCCGTCCTGCGGCTTTGCGGCAAGGTGCCCGTGGTGTCTGACGCCGACAACCGCCAGCGCGCGGAATTCCCGCCCGCGCTCTACTGGAGGCGCTGGTGCGCCGATGCGCCGGCGCCGGTGCTGCCGCGCGTGGACGCCCCCGCGCCGGTGGCCGCGAACCGGCGTCCTGCGCCGGCGCCCGCTGTCAACGCGCACGCTGTCGACGCGCCCGCCGCGCCCACGCCCGTTGCGGAACCCGCATTCGCGCCGCCGTCGCCCGCCGCGCAGGACGGGGCGCAGTACCGCGTCCTGATCGTGGAGGACGACCCGAGCCAGGCGCTGTTCGCCGAAAGCGTGCTCTGCGGCGCGGGCATGCACGCGCAGGTGGCCGCGGGCGGCGCCGACATGATGACGGCGATGGAGCAGGTGCAGCCGGACCTGGTGCTCATGGACCTGCACATGCCCGGCATGGACGGCGGCGAGCTGACCGCGATGATCCGCTCGCGTGCGGAGTTCGCACTGACGCCGGTCGTATTCCTCACCGGCGACGAGGATCCGGAGCGCCGCTTCGAGGCGCTCGAGATCGGCGCCGACGACTACCTGCGCAAGCCGGTCCGGCCCCGGCACCTGATCTCGGCGGTACAGAACCGGATCCTGCGCGCACGCGCGATGCAGGCCCCCGCCGTCGGCGAGCAGCGGCATGCGTCGACCGGACTGCACTCCCGCGCCCAGATGCTGCACCTGCTGTCGTCCTCGGTGACGACCACGCGCAGCGGCGGCGCGTTCTTCGTCGAGATCACCGGCACCGCCGCGCTGCGCGACCGCTTCGGTTATGCCGCGCTGGAGACGCTGCTGGCCGACACCGGCCGCCGCATTGGCGAGGTCGCCGACGGTCAGCCCACTTCGCGCCTCAACGACAACACCTTCCTGGTGTTCGCATCCGGCCTGGCGAGCGACGCGCTGGCTCCGTTCGCGCGGCAGCTGCGCGACGGCATGGGCCAGCACGCCTTCACCATCGGCGCGGAGCGGTTGCGCCTGCGCGCGCTGGTCGGGTACGCCGGCCTCTCGCTCGGATTCGAGGACGCCGGCAGCGCGCTGGCGGCGGCGGAAGAGGCGCTGCGCGCCGCGCGCGCCCTGCCCGACGGCGTCGCGGCCTGGGAACGCCCGGTGCCGATGGCCGACCGCACTTCGGCCGAGCTGGCGCAGGCCCTGCGCGGCGCACTGGCGTCGGGCAACGGCCTGATGGTGGCGTTCCAGCCGATCGTGGCGGTCGCCGGCGGCGACGACGCCCAGTACCAGGTGCTGCTGCGGCTGCGCGACGCGCAGGGCGCGATCCACGCCGCCGGCGAGGTGCTCGCGGCCGCGGCGCGAATCGGCGTGACCGCCGAAGTCGACCGGCGCGTGGCGACGATCGCCATCGAAACGCTGCAGCGGCTGCGCCAGCACAGCCACGCGCCGCGGCTGTTCGTCACCCAGTCCCCGTCCACGCTCGCGCACGACGGCTACGCGCAATGGCTGCTGCAGGCGCTGGCCGATGCCGGCGTCGACGGCACCTCGCTGGTCGTCGACGTGCGCCAGGACGACGCCCTGGTGCACGCACTGTCGCTGCAGGAATTCTGCGCGGCGATGGTCTCGGCCGGCGTGCAGCTGTGCCTGAGCCAGTATCGCTTCGGCACCGAGGCCAACCTGCTGCTGACCCAGCTGCCGCTGGGCTACGTGCGGCTGGCGGCGCGCTATTCCAGCCAGCTCGACGACCTCACGGTGCGCGACGAGATGCGCAGCGCGATCGAACACGCGCACCGGCTCGGCCTGCAGGTGATCGGCCAGCAGGTCGAGGACGCGCAGTCGGCGGCGACGCTGTGGATGACCGGCGTCGACTTCATCCAGGGCAACCTGGTGCAGCGCCCGGCCGGCGACCTCGACTTCGACTTCCACACTTCGGTGCTCTAGCGATCATGATCAGCCACACCCGCCCTTCGAGCACCATGCTGCGCTGGTTCACGCTCGGCGCGGCGACCGGTGCGGCGCTGTCGCTGGTGCTGCACGTGCTGGGCCTGGAAGGGCCGTGGCAGGGCTTCGCGCTGGTACTGGCGCTGCTGGCGGTGTTCGCCTCGATCGCGGTGTTCTACAACCTGCGCGTGCGCGAGCGTGAGCTGGCCGAGGCGCAGGAGCGCGCGCAGCGCGACGAACAGCTGCTGGCCGAACTGCACCGCGAGATCGAGCGCCACTCCGAGCTCGAGACGGAGATGCGCCAGGCCAAGCACGCGGCCGATTCGGCGGTGATGGCCAAGGGTGAGTTCCTGGCGACGATGAGCCACGAGATCCGCACCCCGCTCAACGGCATCGTGCCGATGCTCGACCTGCTGATGCACGCCCGGCTCGCGCCGGACCATGGTGAACTGGTGCGCACCGCCTACCTGTCGTCGCAGCAGATGCTGCGCATCGTCGACGACATCCTCGACTACTCCAAGCTCGAGGCCGACAAGCTCGACCTCGAGACCACCACCTTCAACCTGCGCGAGATGCTCGAGAGCGTGCTGCAGCTGATGGAGCGCCCGGCGCAGAGCAAGGGCCTGCGCCTGCACATGCAGATCGAGCCCGGCGTGCGCCTGCCGGTGCGCGGCGACCCGGTGCGCCTGCGCCAGGTGCTGGGCAACCTGGTGAGCAACGCGGTGAAGTTCACCGAACGCGGCTCGATCACCTGCACCCTGCGCAAGCTCGGCGAGACCCCGGCCCAGCACCAGCTGCGCTTCGAGGTCCGCGACACCGGCATCGGCATTTCCCAGGCGGCGCAGTCGCGGCTGTTCCAGGCCTTCAGCCAGGCCGACGCCTCGACCACCCGCCTGTACGGCGGCACCGGCCTCGGGCTGGCGATCTCCAAGCGCATCGTCGACCTGATGGGCGGGCGCATCGGCGTCGAGTCCGAGCCCGGCCTCGGCGCCACGTTCTGGTTCGAGATTCCGCTGCTCAAGGTACAGGGCGACATGCAAGCTGAAGACAAGAGCCCGCAGGGCGGGCGCCTGCTCCTGCTCAGCGCGGACCCGCGCCTGCGCCTGCGCCTGAGCATGCTGCTGCCGAACTGGGGACTGCGCGTGACCTCGGTCGAGACCACCCAGGAAGCCCTGGACCGCCTGCGCACCGCCGCCAACCAGGGCCCGCCGTGGGCATACTCGGTGGTGCTCGCCGACCTGGCCGGCATGCGCAACACCGCGCTCGCGCTGCACCGCAACCTCGGCCGCCAGAGCGTCTACGGCGACCTGCGCCTGGTCTGCCTGTACGGCGAGGACCCGGTGGCCGAGGAACTGCAGCGCAGCATCACCCTGGTCAGCCGCCAGGCGCCGGACGTCGACCTGCGCGCGGCGCTGTTCGAGCGCGGCGGCGAAGAGGCGACGTCCGCCGCGGACACCGAATCCAACGGCGCCGCGGAAACGCCGGCGACGGCGACGGCCTCCGCCCCCGCCGTCGACAAGTTCGCCGTGCGCAAGCCGCGCGTGCTGCTGGTCGAGGACAATCCGGTCAACCTGATGGTCGGCCAGCGCCTGCTCGGCGTGCTCGGCATCACCTGCGACACCGCCAGCAACGGCGAGGCGGCGCTGCTGCGCATGTCCGCCTCGCGATTCGACATCGTGCTGATGGACTGCCAGATGCCGGTGATGGACGGCTACACCGCCACCCAGCGCTGGCGCGGCAACGAGGAGGCCAGCGGCGACGGCCGCCGCCTGCCGATCATCGCGATGACCGCCAACGCCATGGCCGGCGACCGCCAGAAGTGTCTGGACGCCGGCATGGACGACTACCTGCCCAAACCGGTGACCCGCAGCGAACTCGAACGCTGCCTGCACCGCTGGTGGGACCCCGACCAGATCACCGTCCCGGCCGAATTCGCCGATCTGGTCCGCCCCGACGACACCGCCGCGTTCGAGTCGGCCACTGAGCCGGATCCACAGGCGCCCGCCTCGCCGGAGCTCGAACCCGCTCCGGTCGCGGACGGCGATGTCGCCGGCACCGGCACCGAAGCGGCATCGACGCAGGCGGACGCCCCGGACCACCCCACCGTCGCGGCAACAACCGCGTCCGAAATCGCTGCAGCCGAGCCCGCCGTCCCACCCGTCGCGACCGCCCCGGCGGCCAGCGCCCCCCTGACGCCCGCAGCTGGAGTGTCGATGGCCGCACCTCCCGCCACGCCGCCTGCTGCGCCACCGGTAGCGCCGCCCGCCAGCTCACCCGTTGCGCCGTCTCCGGCACCCGCTGTCGCACCGCCGCCGGCACCGCCCGCACTCGCAGCCAGCACACCTGTCGCCCACCCGAAACCCGCGCTGGCCCCGGTCCTCGACGTCGAAATCCTCGACGACCTGCAGGCCATGCTCGGCGAGGAAGTCGAGCGCCTGGTCGACGTCTTCCTCGACGACACCCCACGCCTGATCCGCGCCCTCGAGAACGCCGCCAGCGTCCCCGACTACGACGCCCTGCGCGACGCCGCGCACTCGCTCAAGTCCTCCAGCGCCAACCTCGGCGCGATGTCACTGTCGGCCGCCGCCAAGCGCGTCGAACTGGCCGCACGCGAGAAATCACTGGAGCGCCCCGCCGTCGCCGTCGCCCTGATCGCCAACGAGTTCGCGCGTGCGCGCCAGCAGCTGCTGGCGCGCAGGCCGGCGCAGGCCTGAGTCGGCGCAGGCGTCGACTGCCGACAAAGGCCGCCGGCTGCACGGGCCGATTTCGGAGTATGTCTTGACCCCAGCATGTTGGCGCGCGTCCAGAACTGACCCACTTTCGACGGTAATGCGCGGGCAAGATTGACCCACT
>DAOMPM010000105.1:0-8818 GCA_035444805.1 Luteimonas sp.
CGGATGTTGTTGCCGTAGTCGACGGTGGGGATGCCCTGCGCGTGGAAGGCGAGCATCGCCTCGACGTGCACGCGCATCGACTTCTTCGCCGCGTCACGCACCTTGTCCGGATTCGCCTTCTGTTCGTCCAGCCATTGTTCGACCGTCCAGCCGATCGGCAGGTAGCCGTGCACCGGGTCGTGCGCGCTGGTCTGGTCGGTGACGCAGTCCGGACGCGCGCCGCGGCGCACCAGTTCGGGCAGGACCTCGGCGGCGTTGCCGAGCAGCGCGATCGACTTGGCCTCGCCCGCGGCGGTGTACTTCGCGATCCGCGCCAGCGCGTCGTCGATGTCGGCGGCCTGCTCGTCGACATAGCGCGTGCGCAGGCGGAAGTCGATGCACCTCTGCTGGCATTCGACGGTCAGCGAGCAGGCGCCGGCCAGCGACGCCGCCAGCGGCTGCGCGCCGCCCATGCCGCCCAGGCCGGCGGTGAGGATCCAGCGGCCCTTGAGACTGCCGCCGTAGTGCTGGCGCCCCATCTCGACGAAGGTTTCGTAGGTGCCCTGCACGATGCCCTGCGAGCCGATGTAGATCCAGCTGCCCGCCGTCATCTGGCCGTACATCATCAGGCCCTTGCGGTCGAGTTCGTTGAAATGCTCCCAGGTCGCCCAGTGCGGCACCAGGTTGGAGTTGGCAATCAGCACGCGCGGCGCGTCCGCGTGCGTGGGGAACACGCCAACCGGCTTGCCGGACTGCACCAGCAGGGTTTCGTCGTCGCCTAGGGTCCTGAGCGTTTCGAGGATCGCGTCGTAGCAGGCCCAGTCGCGTGCCGCACGGCCGATGCCGCCGTAGACAACCAGATCTTCCGGGCGCTCGGCGACGTCCGGGTCGAGGTTGTTCTGCAGCATCCGGAACGGGGCCTCGGTGAGCCAGCTGCGGCAGCTCAGCGCATTGCCGCGCGGGGCGCGGATGCTGCGGGAGGGGTCGTGGCGGGACGCATCGGCGGCCATGGCGTGCTCCGGGAAAGCGGGGCGCGGATTATCGCATCCCGCTTCATTCCCGGCCGACCGATTCAGGCCACCCAGGCAGATGCGTCACGAAAAAGGCTCTTCTCCAGAACGAAGGGACGCTGGAAGCCGTTGGATGGCAGCTCTCCTTGCCCGGGCGTCGGAGGGACGCCGCGCCCAATCGGCCGGGGATCGAGCCGGGGAGTAATCCCCGGCCCGGGACGACTTCCGGCCGCAAGCCGGGATCTGGCCCCCAGCAATCCGGCCAGACGCCACTCGAATCGGAGAAGAACCAAAAAAAAGCGCCCGGCATCGACCGGGCGCCCGTAGCGGTGGATTCCCGGCGGCGCGGGATCAGTAGATCGAAGGATCCAGGCGACGCAGCGCGTCACGCAGGTCGCCCGACCCCGTGTTCTCGATGTCTTCGCGGGTATAGACGCGGCCGGAGGCGTTCACGCATTCCTGGTCGTTCTTCTTCGAGCGGTTGCGCGTGGCGACGATGCGCGAGCCGGTTTCCTTGATGCAGAAGCGGTCATCGGGGTCGCCCTTCTTCTTCTCCTTGGCGGCGCCGGCTTCTTCGGCTTCCTCATCCTGCGCCAGGGCGGTGGCGGGAACGGCGACAGCGAATGCGGCCGCGGCGAGCAGCGCAGTCAGCAGGCGATGTTTCATGGGGGCACCTCGGGCAATTGCGGCCGGATGGCCACCTTCCAACATACGCGCTGTCGCCGCCGAATCAACGTCTTGCGCCGGGGCGATTCAGACCACCGTCAGCGTTGCACGCTCGGAACCGCCGCTCGGCACCGGCCGCGGAAGCCTGGTCGGCGCACTATCATGTGCAGCGATGACTGTTTCGTCCCGCGCGCTCCCCGGCTTGTTGCTGCTGCTCGCGTTGCTGTCGGCCGGCTGCACCACGCGCCCCACGTCCGTCGACCGCGCTCCTGGGCACGGAGCGACGGAGCGCCCGCGCATCGCCGTCTACACGCAGACACTGGGCTGGCGCCATGACTCGATCCCCGTCGCGGTGGCCGCCGTGCGCGAACTCGCCGCCGAGGCAGGCTACGACATCGTGCACGGCGAGGACCCCGCGTTGTTCACCGACGCCACGCTCGCAGGCTTCGACGCGATCGCGTTCGTCAACACCACCGGCCCCGTCCTCGATCCCGCGCAGCGTGCCGCGTTCGAGCGCTACGTGCGCGGCGGTGGCGGCTTCATCGGTGTGCACTCAGCGGCCGACACCGGGTATGACTGGCCGTGGTATGGCGAACTGGTCGGCGCCTGGTTCGACAGCCATCCGCCCGGACTGCAGACCTCGGACGTACACTTCGAGGCGGGACGCGAACTTCCCGGCGCGGACGGCTGGCGCATCACCGACGAGCTGTACAACTACCGGCGCAATCCACGCCCGTTCGTGGCCGTGGTGGCCACCGTCGACGAGCGCATGTATGACGGTGGCACGATGGGCGAGGACCATCCGATCGCCTGGTGCCACGCGCGTTACGGCGGCCGCGCCTGGTACACCGGCCTGGGCCACGACCGCGCGGTCTACGCCGATGCGAGGTTCCGCGCGCACCTGCTGCGCGGATTGCGCCATGCGACCGCGCAATCCGACGATTGTTGAATGGGGCCAATGTCATATTCATCCGTATCATGGGCCAGATGACCGTCCTGCATCGACTGCTCGCCCCGCTCCTGCTGCTGTCCCTCGCCGCCTGCGCGACGACGCCTGCGCCGACGCCGGACGCCGCCCCGTTCCACAGCCTGCTGCTGGTGTCGCTGGACGGCGTGCATCCGGACTACCTCGGTCGCGGCGACACGCCGCACATCGACCGCTTGGCGCGGGAAGGCGTCCGCGCCGAATGGATGAATCCGTCGTATCCGTCGCTGACTTTCCCGAACCACTACACCCTCGTCACCGGCCTGCGGCCCGACCACCACGGCGTCGTCCACAACACCATGTGGGACGATGCGCTGGGCCGGTTCTGGCTGTCGAACCGCGACGCGGTCGGCGACGGCCGCTGGTGGGGCGGCGAGCCGGTCTGGGTCACCGCCGAACGCGCCGGCCTGGCGACCGCAACGCTGTCGTGGCCGGGCAGCGAGGCGCCGGTGCAGGACGTGCGTCCCGCGCGCTGGCACCTGTTCGATGCCGAGCGTCCGCTCGACGAGCGCGTCGACACGGTGGCCGGCTGGCTGACCGAGCCCGCGACCACGCGCCCCCGCTTCGCGACCCTCTACTTCGAGCATCCAGACAGCGCCGGCCATGCCCACGGCCCGCGCTCGGCGGAACTGCGCGAGGCGATGCGCAACGTCGATGCCGCGATCGGCCGGCTGCTGGACAAACTCGAACGCGCCGGCGTCCGCGACGACACCGACATCATCGTCGTCTCCGACCACGGCATGGCCGAGGTGCCGGAAGGCCAGGTGGTCGCGACCGAGGACATGGTCGGCACGGATGTCGCGATGCTGGTGATGGCGGGACAGGTGATCGGCTTCAACCCCCTCGCCGGACGCGAAGCCGATGCCGAACGCGCCCTGCTCGGCCGCCACGCGCGCCATGCGTGCTGGCGCAAGGCGGAGCTGCCGGCGCGCTGGCATTACGGCACGCATCCGCGCGTGCCGGCGATCGTCTGCCAGATGGACAAGGGCTGGGACGCGCTGCCGCGCGAGTTCATCGCCCGGCGCCCGGCCGGCACCCGCGGATCGCACGGCTACGACCCGGCCGAGCCGGAGATGCGCGCGGTGTTCATCGCCAACGGACCGTCGTTCAGGCAGGGCGCCACCCTGGCCGCGTTCGACAACGTGGACGTCTATCCGCTGCTCATGCGGCTGCTCGGCGTCGAGCCAGCGGCCAACGACGGCTCGATCGAATCGCTGCTGCCCGCGCTGCGCGATAACAGCAACAACTGATACCCACGCGCGATCATGCAGGAGCGGGCCATGCCCGCGACCCGCGGCGGCCGGGACATCATCGCGCCCCGGTCGCGCCCATGGGGCGCTCCTGCACCAGCATTCTTGAGATCTGGTCGCGGCCCGCACATTGATGTCCGAAAACGGCGAGTCCGGCCCGGGGAGCGGCGCTAGACTGCGCCCATGTCGACCGCTGCCCTGCCCGATCCGGCCATCTGCGAACAGGCGCGCCTGAGCCGCGACCCGCGCTTCGACGGCCTGTTCTTCACCGCGGTGTCGAGCACCGGCATCTACTGCCGTCCGACCTGCCCGGCGCCGCCGCCGAAGGCGCGCAACGTGCGCTACTACGGCAACGCCGCCGCGGCCGAGGCCGCCGGCTACCGCCCCTGCCTGCGCTGCCGCCCGGAGCTGTCGCCAGCGGACGGCGCCTGGCGTCGCGGCGACGAGACGGTGGCGCGCGCGCTGAAGCTGATCGACCAGGGCCTGCTGGCCGAGCAGCCGCTGGCGGCGCTGGCCGAGCGCGTGCACATCGGCGAACGGCAGCTGCGTCGCCTGTTCGTCGAGCGCCTCGGCGCGCCGCCGATCGGCGTGCACGGCACGCGCCGGCTGCTGTTCGCCAAGCAGCTGCTGACCGAGACGGCGCTGCCTGTCACCGAGGTCGCACTCGCCGCCGGCTTCGGCAGCCTGCGCCGGTTCAACACCAGCTTCCGCGAGGCCTACCGCATGGCGCCGCGCGACCTGCGGCGGAGTCCGCGCGCGAGCGGCGATGAAACGCTGGTGCTGCGGCTGAACTACCGGCCGCCCTACGACTTCGCGGCGATGCTCGACTTCCTGCACGGGCGCGCGCTGCCGGGCGTGGAAAAGGTCGACGACAGCGGCTATCGGCGGGTGATCGGCGACAGCGATGCGCCCGGCTGGCTGCACGTCGGCGCATGGCCGCGCGGCGGCGGCGACGAAGCCCATGCGCTGCGGCTGGAGCTGCACGGCTGCCCGCCGCCGCGGCTGCTGGGCGTGGTAGAGCGCGTGCGGCGGATGTTCGACCTCGACGCCGATCCGCGCACCATCAACGCTGCGCTCTCGCGCGACACGCGCCTGCGCACGCTGGTGCGCAAACGGCCGGGGCTGCGCCTGCCCAGCGGCTGGGACGGCTTCGAGATCGCGGTGCGCGCGGTGGTCGGCCAGCAGGTCAGCGTCGCCGCGGCGCGCACGGTCTCCGCACGGTTGGCGGAGCGCTTCGGCACGCCGTTGCCGGAAGCGTTCGCCGCGCAGGGCCTGACGCACCTGTTCCCGACGCCGGAGCGGCTCGCCGATGCCGATCTGTCCGGCATCGGCCTGACCGGCGCGCGCGCTGCGACGATCCGCACCATCGCGCAGGCGGTGGTCGAGAGCCACGTCGATTTCCGGGTCGAACACACGCTCGACGAAGTCGTCGCTCGCTGGACCGCGCTGCCCGGTATCGGACCGTGGACCGCGCAGTACATCGCGCTGCGCGCGCTCGGCCATCCCGACGCCTTTCCCGCCGGTGACCTGGTGCTGCAGAAGCACCTCCCCGGAGACGGCAGTCGGTTGACCGAGAAGGCACTGCTGGCGCGCGCCGAGCACTGGCGGCCGTGGCGCGCCTACGCCGTCATCCAGCTCTGGCGCGATGCCTCGCTGGCGGCGCGCACCACATCGAAATCCGACCGCACACCACCCCGCACCACCACCCCACGGAGGACCGCGGCATGACCGTCCACACCACCATCGTCGACAGCCCCGTCGGCCCCCTGTTCGTCGCCGCGGACGACGCCGGCCTGCGCGCAATCGAATTCCGCGACAACCGCCACCCCATCCGCCGCGACGACGACTGGCGCGAAGGCGACAACGCCATCCTGCGCCGTGCGCGCAAACAGCTCGCAGAATACTTCGCCGGCAAACGGCAGGCGTTCGACCTGCCGCTGTCGCCGCGCGGCACCGAGTTCCAGCGCAAGGTCTGGACCACGCTGGCGACGATTCCCTACGGCAGCACGCTGAGCTATGCGCAGCTCGCCTCGCGCGTCGGCCGACCGGCCGCAAGCCGCGCGGTAGGCGCCGCGAACGGACGCAACCCGCTGCCGATCGTCCTGCCCTGCCACCGCGTGATCGGCGCCGACGGCTCGCTCACCGGCTTCGGAGGCGGCCTGCCGACCAAACAGTTCCTGCTCAAGCTCGAAGGCGCGCTGCCTGCGGAGTTCGATCTGTTCGGGACCGTGCAGGAGCGGGCCATGCCCGCGACCGGGTGACGATGCCCCGCATGGACGACCACGTAGTCCGCCTCCTGTCGCGCGTGGCGACGCGTTCACCCGTGCCGCGTCATCCAGTGATTCGCGGCGCGGTCGCGCGCATGGCGCGCTCCTACGACAGTGCGCACTCTGATTGCGAGTGCGGATCAGCCGCCGTCCGGATCATCCGGATCGAAGCGGGTTGCGGCGCGGATGCGGTCGCCGTCGAAGCCGCGGCGCATCAGCAGTTCGGCGGCCTTGCGCCGCTGCGCCAGGTCGCGCGGCCCGGCTTCACCGAAGCGGCGGCGGACGAGGTCGCGGGCCACTTCGGTCCAGTCACCTTCGAATGCGTCCATCGTGCTGGCAATGAGGTCACGGTCCAGCCCGTGCATGCCCAGTTCGGCGCGGACGTGCAGCGGCCCGTAGCCGCCTGCGGCGCGGCTGCGCACCAGCGACTCGGCGAAGCGCGCGTCGTCCTGCCAGCCGGCGTCCGCCAGGCGACCGATCGCGGCCTGCGCCTCGTCCGGCTCGACGCCGCGCGCGGCGAGCTTGCGGGCCAGTTCCTTGCGCGAGTGTTCGCGGCGGACCAGCAGGCCCAGGGCGCGCTGGGTCGCGCTGGGCTGCGGACGCTGGCGTCGCGGGCGGGTAGCGTCGCTCATGGCGATGCCCCTCCGTAGTCGCCTGGCGGGCACGTCACGATGGGCTGCCTGAAGCCGGCAATCAATGGCATCGTCCGCGGGCCGGGGAAAGCGCGTCGCGTCGCCATCGCCACTCAACCGATCCCGCGCGCCGCCAGCTCGGCGCGGTAGACGGCGAGATCGCGCTCCGAGAAGCAGCAGAACACAACCTCGTCGAGGGATCCTGGTTCGCGTTCCAGCACGGTCGCGACCGCGATGCGCGTCGCCGCTTCCAGTGGGTAGCGGTAGACGCCGGTACTGATCGCGGGAAAGGCGATGTCGCGCACCCCGAGCGCCTCGGCGATCTCGAGCGAACGGCGATAGCACGCCGCCAGCAGTTCCGGTTCGCCCGATCCACCGCCCTGCCAGACGGGGCCGACCGCGTGCAGCACGTGCTTCGCCGGGAGGCGGTAGCCGGCCGTCGCCTTGACCTCGCCGGTGGCGGCGCCGCCGAGCGTCCGGCATTCGGCCAGCAGCTCCGGGCCCGCCGCGCGATGGATCGCGCCGTCCACGCCACCGCCGCCGAGCAGCGAGGCATTGGCCGCGTTGACGATGGCGCCGACGCGCAGCGTGGTGATGTCGGCCCGGAGCGCGGACAGCTTCATCAGCGGCCCTCCTTCCCTCCGCCGCCCTTTCGCCGCGACGCCGCCTTGCCGGCTCGCGCCGGCTTCAGCTTCGGCGCGGGCAGCGCGTTGGCGGTCACCTGCAGCAGTCGCTGCAGCAGCGGCGTGTCGTCGAGGAACTCGTCGAGCACGTAATAATCCTTCGCCTCCGGATAGGGCTTGCCCAGCGTCACCGTCGGCAGCGCCGCGCGACCCGCTTCCGTCGGCTTGAGCAGCAGGCTGTTGTCGCAGGCGAAGGCGACCACCTTCTCGTCCAGGTACAGCGCGTACTCGCCGAACATGCGCTTGTGGCTCAGGCGATGGCCGAAGGCGGCCTGCTCCAGCACGTACTCGATGAAATCGACGTCGGTCGCCATGGCTTGCCCCTTGTGCGCCGCGCTCAGTCCGTCGCGGGCAGCGACCAGGTGAACTCGTAGCGGTGACGGCCGCCCTCGATGAGGATCCGGAACTCTCCGGCGATCCCGGTCAATCCGCCGGTCCCGGAATCCGGCACCACCGACACCGACAGGTCCTGCGCTCCACGATCCATGATTCCGCGGTGGTGCAGCAGGAACGATCCGGCGCGCCCGTCCAGCGTGCCGCTCACCCGCTCGATGGCCACGTACACCGCGGAACCAGGCTCGCCGGTCATCCCCGTCAGCATCTGGCCACGCGTGGTCGCGACGAGGTCGCCAGTGATCCGCTTGTCGATGGTCATCCGGCCGCGGGTGTCGCCATCCTCCACGTTCTCCAGCGCCAGCGGCTCGATCGCCACCGTGAACTCGCCCTTCGCCACGTTCGACACACGGGCCTCCCGGGCGCTGGCCACGCCCGTCGACAGAAGAAGAAGCAGGATGCCGGCGGCGCAGCGATACGTCAGCCCCGGGCCCGGCCGCATCCGACAGCCGGTCATTGTCCCGCCCCTGCGGGACAGCCCTCCCCGTTCCCGGGAATGGCTGGAGAAAGGCCATCCTTGGCCGCGAAGGTCATCGTGACGCTCAATCGCCGCCGCCGGCATCGTTCGCCTCGTCGCGCCTGGCGTCGGCCGGCTGGAACTTCTCGCGCAGCTCGGCCTCCAGCTTCACCGCGACCGCCGGGTTCTCCTTGAGGTAGTTGCGGGCGTTCTCCTTGCCCTGGCCGATACGCTCGCTGCCGTAGCTGTACCAGGCGCCGGCCTTGTCGACGAGCTTGGTGTCGACGCCCATGTCGATCAGCTCGCCCTCGCGGCTGATGCCCTCGCCGTAGAGAATCTCGGTGATGACCTGCTTGAACGGCGGCGCCATCTTGTTCTTGACCACCTTGATGCGGGTCTGGTTGCCGATGATCTCGTCGCCCTTCTTGATCGCGCCGATGCGGCGGATGTCCAGGCGCACCGAGGCGTAGAACTTGAGCGCGTTGCCGCCGGTGGT
>DAOMPM010000106.1:0-8732 GCA_035444805.1 Luteimonas sp.
CTCTGGGCATTTCCAGCTTACTCATGTGCTGCGATATACCACCATAACATAGTACTTTGCATGTAAAAACGCAGTACGTATGGCATCCATTCCGGGCGTCTAGTGTTGGTCTTCGTCTCTTCACAGGTTGAGACCGGGTGCGGTGGGTCTGTGAAACGGGACGGCTCTCGGCGCCGCCGATTCGACTTCTAGCCCCGGTCTTCGAAGTTGGTCAGGAGTTCCAGACGGGAAAAGGCTTCGCGGACAGTCTCGGTTGAGCGGTACACGCCACGTTCTGCCGAGCGTCTCCTTCTGGCCGCGACCGGGCCTGGTCGTTTACAGCGGCGCAACCCGCCGACGCGCGCGACAAATCCGACGGTATGCACATGGCGCACGTCCGCGCGAACACCTAGGCGAGCCCCCTAGACGGGAACTCGCCCATGACCGACCTAATCAGCCTAGTTCGTTACGCTCCTCGATTACGGCGAACAGCTGAGCAGCTTCTTCTTTGGCGCGCCGGTTCTCCTCAGCCCGCTTGAGACAGGGTTCAGGGGGAGATCCGGCCTCTGGCGGACTCTCACTTATCGCTAGTATTCGCTTCTCACTAACTGCTTGTGGGTCCACACGGGTCGGGATTCCCGGCCCGATCGCACAGCGATCGGGCGTTCGCACGACGCGCGAACCAGTGGTTCGCAAACGCGTCGGCTCACCCCTCCAGGCGCGCCATCCTGCGGATGGCTTCCTTGCGTGATTCCCGGCCCGTGCGCATGGCGCACGGGCGTTCGCCGGACGCGCGAACCGGTGGTTCGCAATCGCGTCCGCTCACCCCTCCAGGGGCGCCATCCCGGGGATGGCTTCCTTCAGAAAGAGGCGACGTCACATGACGCAAGACGACGAGCAGCACGAGTTCCTGGTCCTCTCACGCGGCCAGTGGGACCGCGGGGCGTCGCCCGAGGCGATCCAGGCGGCGATCGACGCGTTCTATCCCTGGATTGAGGCGCACATGGCCGCGGGACGCATGAAGACCGGGCAGCGGCTGGCGCGCGGGGGGGCGACGGTGTCGCGCAAGGGCTTCGTGGTGGACGGCCCGTTCGGCGAGACCAAGGAACTGGTCGGCGGCTACTGGTTCGTGGTCGCGCGTACGCTGGAGGAGGCCGCGGCGCTGCTTGCCGCCAGCCCGACCCTGCAGCAGGGGCTGTTCTACGAGCTGCGCCCGGTGGAAGCCGAGCGCGCCAGCGCCTACGTCCGCGGCAACGAGACGCCGGATTAAGAACCGGGGTCAGAGTCGACTTTCCCCGGACTTTGCGGCGAGCGGAAGCGATCTCGAGGAAAGTCGACTCTGACCCCTGCTTTCCTTGCGACACCGCGTTCGGCCACACTCGGCGTCCTGACGCCCCCGGGGATGCCGTCCGCATGTCTTTCACCTCGCCGCTGTCCATCACCTTCGCCGCCTACCTGCTGCTGATGATCGGCCTGGGCTTCGTCGCCTGGCGCCGCACGCGCACCTTCGACGACTACATCCTCGGCGGGCGTTCGCTGGGCAGCTACGTCACCGCGCTTGCGGCCGGCGCCTCGGACATGAGCGGCTGGCTGATGATGGGCCTGCCCGGCGCGCTCTACCTCAGCGGCGCGTCGGAGGCGTGGATCGCGGTCGGCCTGATCCTCGGCGCCTGGGCCAACTGGAAATACGTGGCCGGCCCGCTGCGCATCTACACCGAGCGCACGCGCAACGCGCTGACCCTGCCGGACTACTTCACCCACCGTTTCGAGGACCGCAGCCGGGTGCTGCGCATCCTCTCGGCGCTGGTGATCCTGGTGTTCTTCACGATCTACTGCGCCTCGGGCATCGTCGCCGGCGCGCGCATGTTCGAGAGCGTGTTCGGGCTGCCCTACGGCCAGGCGATGGTCTGGGGCGCGGCGGTGACGATCCTCTACACCTTCATCGGCGGCTTCCTCGCGGTCAGCTGGACCGACACCATCCAGGCCACGCTGATGATCTTCGCGCTGCTGCTGGTGCCGGTGTTCACGGTCATCGGTGCGGGCGGGCTGTCGCAGTCGCTGGTGCTGATCGAGCAGGTCGATCCGACGCGGCTGGACTGGATCGGCGCCGGCGGCGTGATCGCGGTGGTCTCGGCGCTGGCCTGGGGGCTGGGCTATTTCGGACAGCCGCATATCCTGGCGCGGTTCATGGCCGCCGACAGCCTGGCGACGATCCCGCGCGCGCGCCGCATCGGCATGACCTGGATGATCCTGTGCCTGGCCGGCGCGGTGGCGACGGGCTTCTTCGGCATCGCCTACTTCGCCGCGCACCCGGAGGTCGCCGGGCCGGTGAACGCGAACCCCGAGCGCGTGTTCATCGTGCTGTCGGAGGTGCTGTTCAATCCGTGGATCGCCGGTCTGCTGCTGTCGGCGATCCTGGCCGCGATCATGAGCACGCTGTCGGCGCAGCTGCTGGTGTGCTCGAGCGCGCTGACCGAGGACTTCTACCGCGGCTTCGTGCGCCCGAAGGCCGGGCACCGCGAGCTGGTGTGGGTCGGCCGGGCGATGGTGCTGGCGGTGGCGCTGCTGGCGATGTGGATCGCGCGCGATCCCGACAGCCGCGTGCTCGGGCTGGTGGCCTACGCCTGGGCCGGCTTCGGCGCGGCCTTCGGGCCGGTGGTGCTGCTGTCGCTGACGTGGAAGCGGATGACCCGCGACGGCGCGATCGCCGGCATGCTCGCCGGCGCGCTGACGGTGCTGCTGTGGAAGCACACCGGAAGCGCGCTGTACGAGATCGTGTCTGGCTTCATCGCCGCCACCGTCGCCATCGTCGTCGCCAGCCTGCTCGGCAAGGCGCCGTCGGCGGCGGTGCAGGAACAGCACGAGGAAGTGCGGCTGACGCTGCGCGAGCAGGGGCACTGAGGCATTGCCGCCATCCCCGCGACCGCGGACATGGCACTCGGCACACGCCGGTCCGGCGTGTGCCAGTTCGTGCAAGAAGCTTGCAGTCCCGTCATTCCCGCGAAAGCGGGAATCCAACTTTCTGTGGCGCTACGTCCATGGATTGACCAGCCATGCGGCTGTTGAAAAGCGCTTCCGCTTTCGCGGGAATGACGAGACTGTAGATACTTGAGTCGAGAATCCTCCAGCGCGGCTCAGCGCGCGGTATAGCCGCCGTCGACCAGGTGGTAGCTGCCGGTGATGAAGGATGCGCCGGGCGAGAGCAGGAAGCAGGTCAGTGCCGCCACTTCGTCCGCGGTACCGAGTCGGCCGATCGGATGCAGCGCGACCAGGCCGTCGTACGCGGCGCGGTCCATGCTGGCCAGCAGCGGCGTGTCGATGTAGCCGGGGCCGACGGCGTTGACGCGCACGCCGCGGGCGGTGTATTCCATCCCCGCGGTCTTGGTCATGCCCAGCAGCGCGTGCTTGGCCGCGACGTAGGCGATCGACTGGTTCCAGCCGACGCTGCCGAGGATCGAGGACATGTTGACGATCGCGCCGCCGCCGGCCGCGAGCATCGCCGGGATCTCGTACTTCATCGCGTACATCACGCTGTGCAGGTTGACGTCGATGACCCGGTGCCAGGCGTCCAGCGGATACTCCGCGGTCGGATGCGAGGGCCCGCCGATGCCGGCGTTGTTCACCGCCAGGTGCAGCGCGCCGAAGGCCTCGACCGTGCGCTCGACCATGCCGCGCACCGCGTCGGCGTCGGCCACGTCCAGCTGCACCGCGATGGCGTTGCCCAGCTCGTCGGCCAGCGCCTGCGCGGCATCGCCGTTGTAGTCGGCGACCACCACCTTGGCGCCGCCCGCCGACAGTCGGCGGCAGACCGCTTCTCCTATTCCCGATGCACCGCCGGTGACGATGGCGACCTTGCCGCTGAAATCCTGCTGCATGTGAATCTCCTGAAGGGGGATACGTTCATTCTGCGCCGGAACGATGGCGATGCATTGATCCTGATCACTCCGACCGCCGGGATGCTGCGCCGCCGCTTGCGCCCCGCATGCCGCGGGCGCAGGGTCGGGGCATGGACGTCCGCATCAAGCGCGCCTACGAACCGCCCGCCCGCGGCGACGGCGCGCGCATCCTCGTCGACCGGGTCTGGCCGCGCGGAAAGACGAAGGAAGCGCTTGAGCTCGACCTGTGGCTGAAGGACATCGCGCCCAGCGCGGAACTGCGCAAGTGGTTCGGCCACCGCCCCGAGCGCTTCGCGGAGTTCGACAAGCGCTACCGCAAGGAGCTGGCGGCGAACGACGATGCGGTCGCGCAACTGCGGCCATGGCTGCGCAAGGGACCGGTGACCCTGGTGTACGGCGCGCGCGACGAGGAGCACAACCAGGCGGTGGTGCTGCGGGAGTGGCTGCTGCAGCGCTGAAGGACTGCTTCAGCCGCTGGTTGTCATCCCGAACCCTTCGGCTGCGCTCAGGGCAGGCTCCGCGAGGGATCTGCGTTTGTCGCGGGAAGAGCAGATCCCTCACTGCGTTCGGGATGACAAGGCTGCGTGGACACCCGCCTCGCGAAGCTCATTCCTCCGCCGGCAGCGCCTGTACATCGACCACCTCCGCGCCCGCCGGCGGCGCATCGACCAGCGTCACCGCCAGATCGCGCGCGCCGATCGCGCGGTTGCCCGCGGCGTCCTCGCCGAAGGCGCGGACGATGTAGTCGCCCGGTGGCAGCGACGAGGGGTCCCAGCGTCCGAAGGCCACGGTGTCGCCGCGCACGTGGTTGCTCGCCACGTACAGGAAGCGCGTGCGCGCGGCGCCGTGCACGGTGATGCCGCTGTCGGCGGCGTAGGCCAGCTTCACCGCGTCCGGGTGCGCGGGCATGCGCGAGAAGTCGAGGTTCATCGCCGGCACCTCGAAGCCGGCGACCGGCGTGCCGCCGGCACGCAGCACTTGGTAGCCGACGCGGTGCAGGCCGAGGCGCCGGCGCGGCAGGTTGCCATCGACCTGGTCCCAGGCGTCGACCACCACCTGCACGCCGCCGCCGTGGCGCGGAACCTGCACGCGCCCGTTCACCCGCGCGCGCAGCGGCTGGTCGACGTCGTCGAGCAGGGCCACGGCATCGATGCGCGGCGGCACGGTGTCGACGTAATCGCGGAAGCCGAGCCGGATCGCATTGTGCTGGTGGCCGTAGGGGCCGACGATCAGGTGGACATGCGCCTGCGCATTGATCGTGCCCAGCGCCTCGCCGGCGGCGAAGCGCGTGCCGCGGGCGATGCGCACCATCGCCGGCCGGCCGTCTTCGTCGTACTCCATCAGGAAGCGCGACGGATCGAGGTTGCGCCCCTGCGGCGTGCGCCCGACGCGCAGGTGCAGGAAGCTCACCTCATCGATCGACACGCCCTCGGCCTGTCCGCCGAAGCCGGAGGCGGCGAGCGGGCTGGTGACCTTGGCGTCGGCGATCGCCAGCACTGCCGCGCCGACGTCGCCGCGCACGTCGAGGCCGTTGTGCAGGTGGCTGCGGCTTTCACCGCTGAAGTTGCCGCGCACCTCGCCCAGGGTGCCGACCACCTCATGCCAGGCGTCCTGCGGCGCCAGCGGCCAGCGCTGCCGCGTGTCGGGCAGCGGGCGATCGGGACGCGGGCCGACCGGGCCGTCGGCCAGTCCGTTGCTCGCCGCGTCGACAGCGCTCGGCACGATGCGATGCAGGCGATGGCCGGCGGCGTCGGCCAGCAGCAGGCTGCCGTCGGTCTCGCGCCACAGCGCCGAAGGGCGCGCGAACCACTGCTTGGGATCGGCGCCGGTGAGTACGCGTGCGCGGCCATCGCGTGCGAGCTGCAGCACGCGGCCGGGCGAGAATTCGGCAACGTAGAGCTGGCCGTCGTGGGTGGGCGCGAGCGCGAGCGGGCGCGCGAGGTTCACCGTACTTTCCCACGCCGCCGGCTGCCAGGTGTGCACCGCGCCCGCCGGATCGATCCAGCGCAGCGCGCGGTTGCCGGTGTCGGCAATCCAGAGCGTGCCGTCGCCGGCGATCGCCAGCGCCGTCGGCGTGTCGAAGCGCGAAGGATGGCCCGCGCCACCGGCGGCGAAGCCGGGGCCGTCGCCGCCGGCCAGGGTGCGCACGCGGCCGTGTTCGATCACGCGGATGCGGTCGTTCCAGGTGTCGGCCACGTAGACGCGCCCGGCCTCGTCCACCGCCACGCCCATCGGCGCATGGAACTGCGCCAGCGCCGCGTCGCCGTCGCGGAAGCCGGCGATGCCATTTCCGGCGAGCGTGGTCACCGCGCCGTTGCGCGAGACCTTGCGGATCGCATGGTTGCCGGTGTCGGCGACGTAGAGGTTGCCGAAGCGGTCGACCGCGAGCGACGAGGGCGTGTCGAACTTCGCCGCATTGCCGATGCCGTCGGCGAAGCCTTCGCTGGACCCGGCGAAGGTGGTCACCGTGCCGTCCGGCGCGATCCTGCGGATGCGGTTGGCCTCGCCGCCGTCGGCGATGAACAGGCTGTCGTCGGGACCACGCACCAGGCCCCAGGGCTCGTCGAAGCGCGCCTCCAGCACATGGCCGTCGCGCGCGCCGCGCAGGCCGGTGCCGGCGAGCGGGACGATGCGCGGCTGCCAGTCGAACGCGGTCGGCGGCAGCGGTGGCGGCGGACGACGCAGCCAGTCGCGCAGCGGTGGCCACAGGAAGGTCGCGACCAGGGCGAGCGCGGTCAGCGCCGCGACCGCGACCAGCGCGCGGCGCACGCCCACCGAGGCACGGCGGTCGATGCGCCGGTTCATGCCCACTCGCGATCAGAAAGACAAACGTAGGAGCGGGCCATGCCCGCGACCCGCTGCGGCTGCGGCATCATCGCGGCGCGGTCGCGCCCATGGGGCGCTCCTACTCCATTCCATGCTTCTGATCGCAACTTGGTATCAATCCAGCACGCGGCAGAACACCGCCTTGAGATAGCGCGATTCCTGCACATGCGCGAGGAAGGGATGGTCGGCGCCGGCGCCGGACACCTTCAGCACCTGCACCGTGCGCCCGGCGTAGAACGCGGCGCGACGCAGCATGTCGAGGAACTGCTCCTCGCTGACCAGGCCGGTGCACGAGAACGTCGCGAGCAGGCCGCCGGGCTTGACCACGCCCAGCGCCAGCTTGTTCATGTCGAGGTATTTCTTCAGCGCGTTGATCACCTGCTCGCGGTCGCGGGTCATCTTCGCCGGGTCGAGGATCACCACGTCGAACTGCTCGCCGTTGTTGGCGGCGTCACGCAGCCACGGGAACAGGTCGGCCTGCACGAAGCGCGGCTTCACGCCGTTCAACTTCGCGTTGCCGCGGGCGATGTCGAGCACCGCCTCGTCGATGTCGATGCCGACCACCTCACTGGCGCCGCGCACCGCCGCGTACACGCCGAAGCCGCCGGTGTTGCAGCACAGGTCGAGCACGCGCTGGCCTTCGCAGCGGTGCGACAGCCACTCGCGGTTGTCGCGCTGGTCGGCGAAGAAGCCGGTCTTGTGCGCGCCGGCCGGATCGGCGCGGAAACGGATGCCGTGCTCGGTGATGGTCGCCGGCTCGGTGCCGAGCGTGTCGCGGTAGTCGAAGCTTTCCTGCTTCTGCACGTGCTCGTCGGCGAAGCTGTGGAAGCGGCAGCCGGGGAACAGCCCGCGCAGCGCCTCGAAGATCCACTCGCGGTGGCGCCACGCACCGGCGCTGAAGAAGCCGACCACCAGCAGGTCGTCGTAGCGGTCGACCACCAGCCCGCTGATGCCGTCGCCCTCGCTGTGGAACACCCGCCAGGCATTGCTGGTGTCGTCCAGCCGCAGCACCTCGCGGCGCAGGCGCACGGCGTCGGCCAGCTTGCGCTCGAACCAGGCGGCATCGACGGCGATGCCGGGATCGGTCTCGAGAATGCGCAGGGCGATGCGCGAATGGCCGTTGTAGAAGCCGCGGCCGATCCAGGCGCCGTCGACGCCGACGATGTCGACGAGGCTGCCGGGCTTGGGGCGCTGCGCCGGCTTGTCGACCAGCTTCTGGAAGATCCAGGGGTGGTTCGAGCGCCAGGCGTTCTTGAGGCGGATGGTGGGGAGGGTGTCGGTCATGCGGGGATTTTACGGGGTTTGGAGGCGGCGCCCCGGGGGCCGCGGTTGGTGGTTGGTAGTTGGTGGTTGGTGAAAGGCAGGAAGTCGCACCACCAACCACCAACTACCAACCACCAACCGGCGCGCAGCGCCCGCCCTTGCATCCTCCCGATCCGGCGCCATCCTCTCCCCCATGCACCTGCCCACGTCCGAAGCCCCGCTCGATCCGGAGGCGCAGCGCGCAGCGGACCGGCGTCGCCTCGGCGCCGCGCTGCGCGGCAGCATCGCCTTCGTCCTGCTGCTGGTGATCGTGTTCGGGCTGCAGGGCCTGGGCGAGCACCGGATGTTCGCGGTCGCGCCGCTGTCGCCGGCGGGCCTGGCCGGCATCCTGACCGCGCCGCTGCTGCACGGATCGCCCGCGCACCTGATCGCCAACGCCTCGGCGCTGCTGATCCTCGCCACCCTGGCGCTGGCGGTCTACCCGCGTGCGACCCTGCGCGCCGCGCCGCTGATGTGGCTGGGCTCGGGCCTCGGCGCCTGGCTGCTGGGCGACCCGGGCTCCTACCACCTCGGTGCCAGCGGCGTGACCCACGGCCTGATGTTCCTGCTGTTCATGCTCGGCCTGCTGCGCCGCGACCGCGCTTCGATCGCCGCCGGCATGATCGCCTTCTTCTTCTACGGCGGCATGCTGCTGACCGTGCTGCCGCAGGAGCCGGGCGTGTCCTGGCAGTCGCACCTGGGCGGCGCGCTGGGCGGCATCCTCGCCGC
>DAOMPM010000107.1:0-8318 GCA_035444805.1 Luteimonas sp.
CGGCGATGCAGAAGCTGGGCATGGGCGGCATCCTCGCAGTCGGCCAGGGCAGCGTGCGCCCGCCGCGGCTGCTGGTGCTGCGTTACGCCGGCGGCACGGCCGGAGACGCGCCGCTGGCCTTCGTCGGCAAGGGCATCACCTTCGACACCGGCGGCATCTCGATCAAGCCCAACACCAACATGTGGACGATGAAGGCCGACATGACCGGTGCCGCGTCGGTGGTGGCGACCACGCTCGCGCTGGCCGGGCGGCGGGCACCGGTGAACGTGGTCGCGGTGGCGGCACTGGCCGAGAACATGCCCTCGGGCAGCGCCGCGCGACCGGGCGACGTGATCCGCACCGCCTCGGGCAAGACCTTCGAGATCATGAGCACGGATGCGGAAGGGCGCATGGTGCTGACCGACGCGCTGTGGTACGTGCAGCGCCAGGACAAGCCGAAGCTGGTGGTCGACGTCGCCACCCTGACCGGCTCGATCGTGGCCGCGCTCGGCGGCGACTACGCCGGCCTGTTCTCGCGCGACGACGCGCTGGCCGCGCAACTGCTGGCGGCGGGCAGGGCCAGCGGCGAGGAACTGTGGCGGATGCCGCTGCGCGACGAGTACGGCAAGCGCCTGAAGTCGCCGATCGCCGACCTGCGCAACGGCGGCGGCTCGCCGGGCGCGGGTGCCGGTGCGTACTTCATCGGCGAATGGGTCGATCGCAAGCTGCCGTGGGCGCACCTGGACATCGCCGGTACGGACTGGAACGACCGCGGCAAGCCGACCGTGCCGGAGGGCGCGAGCGGGTTCGGCGTTCGGCTGCTGGATCGCTTCGTGCGCGATCACCATGAGTGAATCCGCTCCAGACCCGGACTCATGCCGCCTTGCGATCAAGAACAAGGATTGGCGTAGGAGCGCCCCATGGGCGCGACCGGTGCGCGATGATGCCCCGACCGCAGCGGGTCGCGGGCATGGCCCGCTCCTACACTGGCTTTTTTTATCGCGAATGGGTATCAATCGGCCGGCGCGATAATCTGGCCCCAGCATCCGCATCGACAGGCAGGACATGGACAGGCGACAGTTCATCGGTAGTGCGGCACTGGCCGCCTCGTGGCTCACGACGGCCGGCGGCGGCGCGATCGCGGCTCCCCGCGGACGGCTGCTGCCGCCAGCGCTCAGGCGGGGCGATACCGTGGCCCTGGTCAGCCCGTCTTCGGCCACCGACGAGCGGCTCCAGCTGCAGCTGGCGCAGGAGGTGATGCAGGCGATGGGGTTCAAGGTCCGGACCGGCGCCCACCACGCGTCGCGCTACGGTCATCTCGCGGGAAGCGATGCCGAGCGCGCCGGCGACCTCAATGCCGCCTTCGCCGACGACGAGGTTCGTGCCGTCGTCTGCGTGCGCGGTGGCTCCGGTGCCGCACGGCTGCTGCCGCTGCTCGACTACGACGCCATCCGCGCCCATCCCAAGGTGCTGCTCGGCTATTCCGACATCACCGCCCTGCACAGCGCGATCCACGCGCAGACCGGCCTGGTCACCTTCCACGGCCCCAACGGCACCGGCAGCTGGAACAGCTTCAACGCCGACCAGTTCCGGCGCGTGTTCTTCGAGCGCGAGCTGATGCGCTACGAGAACCTCAGTGATGCCGGCGATGAACTGGTGCAGCGGCAGAACCGCACCCTCACCATTGCCGGCGGCAAGGCGCGCGGCGAACTGGTCGGCGGCAACCTCACGGTGCTGACCGCGCTGGCCGGTTCGCCCTACCTGCCGGATTTCGACGGCAAGATCCTTTTTTTGGAGGACGTGTCGGAGGCGCCGTACCGCGTCGACCGCATGCTCTCCACGCTCAAGCTGATGGGTGCGCTGGACCGGATCGCCGGCTTCATCTTCGGAGAATGCACCGACTGCGATCCGGGCGAGGGCTTCGGCTCGCTGAGCCTGGACCAGATCTTCGACGACCACATCAAGCCGCTGGGCATCCCCGCCTACCGCGGCGCGATGATCGGGCACATCCGCCGTCAGTTCATCGTGCCGGTCGGCGGCCGGGTGGAGATGGACGCCGACGCCGGCAGCTTCCGCATGCTTGATCCGGTGTTCCAGGGGTGATGCCCGGACGGGATCCGTAGGAGCGCCCCATGGGCGCGACCTCGCAGCTTGATGCCGAGACCGCCGCGGGTCGCGGGCATGGCCCGCTCCTACACTCAGCTTCGCGTGCGCGGGGACTATTACAATGGCGGCATGATCGTCAACATCGCCGCCTACCGCTTCGTCCACATCGAGGATCCGCCCGCGCTCGCGGCCGACGTGCGTCGCTGGGCGGAGGATGCGGACCTGAAGGGCACGGTGCTGGTCGCGCCCGAGGGCATCAATCTGTTCCTGGCGGGCGCATCGGGCGACATCGAAGGCTTCCTGCGCGAGCTGCGCGCCGACGCGCGCTTCGCCGATCTCCACGCGAAACACAGCGAGAGCGCGCATCTGCCGTTCCCACGCCTGAAGGTCAAGCTCAAGCGCGAGATCATCAGCTTCCGCCGTGATGATGCGGTGCCGCTGTCGCGTCCGCGCGCGCCGGCGGTGTCGCCGGCTACGCTCGCCGGATGGATCGCGCGCGGCAGCGACGACGCCGGCCGCAGGCTGGTACTGCTCGATACCCGCAATCGCGAGGAGGTCGATTACGGCAGCTTCGCCGGCGCGCTGACCCTGCCGATCGACAACTTCACCGACCTGCCCGCGGCGCTGGCGCCGCACCGCGAGGCGCTGGCCGACGCCACCGTGGTCAGTTTCTGCACCGGCGGCATCCGCTGCGAGAAGGCGGCGCTGTGGATGCGCGACAGCGGCATGGACAACGTGCTGCAGCTCGACGGCGGCATCCTCGGCTACTTCGAGGCGGTCGGCGGCGCCGGCTACGACGGTCGCTGCTTCGTCTTCGACGGGCGCGTGGCGCTGGATCCGGCGCTGCGGCCGCTGGTCGATGGTGACGCCGCGACAGGCATGCAGGAGCGCGCGGCTTGAGCTGGCTCGGACTGGTGCTGCTGGTGCTCGGCGCCTGGCTGGCGTACAAGCTGGCCGGCGCGGCGCTGAAACTCGTGATGTTCGCGCTGGCGCTGGTCGGCGGCTACTGGTTCGCCGCGCCGCAGCTGGGCTGGCCAACGGTATCCGACCTGTTCTACGTGTTTGGTCCGGACTTCGGCGGCAAGCGCATCGAGGAGGTGCTGCAGCCGGGCGCGATCGCCAACGGCGTGGCGGATCGCGTCGTCGACGGCGTGGTCGATCGCGTCCTTGGCCCGCCTGCGGTTGAGCCCGCCGCCGGCGGCGAAGCGGCGACGCCCGCCCCGGCACCCGCCGAAGCGGATGCGGAACAGGTGCGGCCAGTCGACATCGACTGAAGAGCGCCTGCGCTTGTGTCCGGGCTGTAGGAGCGCCCCATGGGCGCGACGGAGTCGCGATGATGTCTCGTCCGCCGAGGGTCGCGGGCATGGCCCGCTCCTATATTTTTCCTTCGGGTGGGCGCTACTCGCCGAACTCGCGCGAGGGCAGGGCGATACGCCGCTGCGGGCGCCCGATGATGTCGAGGAAGTTGTTGAACACCGCGTCTGCCTGGGCCTGCATCCCGGCGATGTGGCGTGCGGTTTCGGCGCGGATCGTGGCTTCGTCCTGCACGCCGGCCAGTTCGGCCAGTTGCCGGCGATAGGCCGGCTTGGCCAGCCAGCGTTCAATCAGCGGCTGGTCCATCTCCAGGTGGAACTGGAAGCCATAGGCGCGGTCGCCCCAGCGAAATGCCTGCTGTTCGCAGATGTCGCTGCGGGCCAGGTGGGTGGCTGAATCGGGAATCTCGAAATGCTGCCCGTGCCATTGGAACACCGGCGCCGCTTCGCCCAACGGCGCGAGCACCCGGTCCTCGCGGCCTTGCTCGGTGGGGCGCACCGGATACCAGCCGATCTCACCCTGTTCGTGGCGCTTCACCGGCGCGCCGAGCACGTGCGCGAGCAGCTGTGCGCCGAGGCAAATGCCCAGGACCGGCTTGTCCTGATCGAGCATGCGCTCGATGACTTGCAACTCGGTACGCAGGTGCGGGCGCTCGGACTGGTCCTCGACGTTCATCGGCCCGCCGAGCACGATCAGGCCCTGGTAGCGGTCGATGTTCGGCACTGCCTCCGGTTCGCGCTCGAAGTTGACGAAGCGGATGCGGTGCCCGCGATTGCGGATCAGCGGATCGAGCGTGCCGAGCGGCTCGGCGGCCACGTGCTGGAAGACGAGGATGCGGGGCATGCCCCGATTCTAGGAGAAAAAAACGGGGGTCAGAGTACAGTTTCCCCCACGTTACCCACGACCGGGTGGATGTTCGCGTGAAAACTGGGGTCAGAGTACAGTTTCCACCACCTTGCCCGCAGCCGGGTGGATGTTCGCAGGAAACTGTACTCTGACCCCAGTTTTCACGGTTTTCACCTGCGGGGACCCGGCTTGCCGCGAGGCTTTCCGGCCGGCTTGCCCGCGGGACGTCGCCGAGCCGGCGCGCCGGCGTCATCGTCGGCGCGGCGCATCTTCAGCTGCTGGCCGGACACCCACACCTTCTTGAGGTGTTCGAGGACCTCACGCGGCATGCCTTCGGGCAGGTCGACCAGGCTGTGGTCGTCGCGGATGTCGATGCGGCCGATGTAGCGGCTTTCCAGATCGGCCTCGTTGGCGATTGCGCCGACGATGTTGCCCGGCTGCACGCCGTGCATGTGGCCCACTTCGATGCGGAAAGTCTCGGTGGCGAAGCCGTGGTCGGCGGCGGCGCGCGCGGGACGCTCGGGGCGTTCTCGCCGTGCCGGCCGTTCGTCGACGGACGGCTCATCGGCGAAGAAGGCCTCGGCGGTGTTGCGGGGGCGTTCGCCGCGCGCCGGTCGCGTCGGGAACGCCGGGCGCGCCTCCGGTTCGCGCTCGCGCCGCTCCATCCGCTCGCGCGGTCCGCGGCCCTCGTCGCGGTGCTTCCTGTCCGCGGACGGCGGCAGCAGCAGCGGCGTGTCGCCCTGCACGACCTTGGCCAGCGCCGCGGCGATCTCGGCCGCCGGCACGTTGTGTTCGCGCTCGTAGCGTTCGACCAGGTCGCGGAACAGGGCCAGGTCGGCGCTGCCCAGTGCCTCGGTGATGCGTTCCATGAACTTCGCCACGCGCCGTTCGTTCACGGTCTCGACGCTCGGCAACTGCATCGGTTCGATCTTCTGCCGGGTGGCACGCTCGATCGCGCCGAGCATGCCGCGTTCGCGCGGCGCGGCGAACAGGATCGCCTCGCCGCTGCGGCCGGCGCGGCCGGTGCGGCCGATGCGGTGGACGTAGCTTTCGGTGTCGTAGGGGATGTCGTAGTTCAGCACGTGGCTGATGCGTTCGACATCCAGCCCGCGCGCGGCGACGTCGGTCGCGACGAGGATGTCGATGCGGCCGTCCTTGAGCGACTGGATGGTCTTCTCGCGCTGCTTCTGGTCGAGGTCGCCGTTGATCGCCGCCGCCGAGAACCCGCGCGCAGCCAGCTTCTCGGCCAGTTCCGCAGTCCCGAGCTTGGTGCGCGCGAACACGATCATCGCGTCGAAGGGCTCGGCCTCGAGGATCCGGGTCAGCGCGTCGAGCTTGTTGGTGCCGCTGACCATCCATACCCGCTGGCGGATGTTGGCGGCGGTGGTGGTCTGCGCCTTGATCGCGATCTCGACCGGATCCTTGAGGTAGGTCTGGGCGATGCGCTTGATCTGGCTGGGCATGGTCGCCGAGAACAGCGCCACCTGGCGCGTCTCCGGGGTCTTCTTCAGCACCGCCTCGACGTCGTCGATGAAGCCCATGCGCAGCATCTCGTCGGCCTCGTCGAGCACCAGGGTGCGCAGCTCCGACAGGTCCAGCGAGCCGCGATCGAGGTGGTCGATCACGCGCCCCGGGGTGCCGACGACCACCTGCACGCCGCGCTTGAGCGCGGAGAGCTGCTGGGCGTAGCCCTGGCCGCCGTAGATCGGCAGCACGTGGAAGCCGGGCAGGTGGCTGGCGTACTTCTGGAAGGCCTCGGCGACCTGGATCGCCAGCTCGCGGGTGGGCGCGAGCACCAGCACCTGCGGCCTGCGCGCGGCGGGGTCGAGCCGGGCGAGGGCGGGCAGGGCGAAGGCGGCGGTCTTGCCGGTGCCGGTCTGGGCCTGGCCGAGCACGTCGCGGCCGGCCAGCAGCGGCGGGATGGTTGCGGCCTGGATCGGCGAGGGCGACTCGTAGCCGACGTCGGACAGCGCCCGCAGCAGGGGTTCGGGCAGGCCGAAATCGGTGAAACGGACGGATGGAGCGTCGGCGCTCATGGTGTTTCCGGGCGGCGCCGGTCTCGAAAAATCAGGGCGCACAGTGTACGCGCCGGGGCAGCGGGGCGCCGTAGCGCCGGGTAAACGCGGCGTCCGCTACGATGAGCCATGCTCGCCCCCGACTTCGACAACGCGCTGCTGCGCGAGCTGCCCGGCGATCCGGAGACCGGGCCGGGGATCCGGCAGGTCGCCGCGGCGTGGTCGCGGGTGATGCCGACTCCGGTCGCCGCGCCGGCGCTGCTGGCGCATTCGCGCGAGGTGGCCGTTGACCTGGGCGTCGGCGAGGCGGGCGTGCGCTCGCCGGAATTCGCGCAGGTGTTTGGCGGCAATGCGCTGCTGCCCGGCATGGATCCGTTCGCGACCAACTATGGCGGCCACCAGTTCGGCCACTGGGCCGGGCAGCTCGGCGACGGGCGCGCGATCACCCTCGGCGAGGCGCTCGGTGCCGATGGCCGCCGCCACGAGCTGCAGCTCAAGGGCGCCGGGCTGACGCCGTACTCGCGCAGCGCCGACGGCCGCGCGGTGCTGCGCTCCTCGGTCCGCGAGTTCCTGTGCAGCGAGGCGATGCACCACCTCGGCATCCCGACCACGCGCGCGCTGTCGCTGGTCGCGACCGGCGAGGGCGTGGTGCGCGACATGTTCTACGACGGCCACCCGCAGGTGGAGCCGGGCGCGATCGTGTGCCGGGTGGCGCCGTCGTTCATCCGCTTCGGCCATTTCGAGCTGCCGTACTCGCGCGGCGACGTCGAACTGTTGCGGCACCTGGCGGACTTCTGCATCTGGCGCGACTTCCCGCACCTGCTCGGCGACCGTGCCGGGGTGCCGCTGGCAGGGCTGCGTGACGCCGGCGTGTTCGACGAGGCGCTGTACGGCGACTGGTTCGGCGAAGTCTGCGAACGCACCGCGCGGCTGGTCGCCGGCTGGATGCGCGTGGGCTTCGTCCACGGCGTGCTCAACACCGACAACATGTCGATCCTCGGTCTGACCATCGACTACGGCCCCTACGGCTGGATCGACGACTACGACCCGGACTGGACGCCGAACACCACCGACGCGCAGGGCCGCCGCTACCGCTTCGGCTGGCAGCCGCGGATCGCGCACTGGAACCTGATGCGGCTGGCGCAGTCGCTGTCGCCGCTGTTCGGCGAGACCGCGCCGCTGCAGGCGGGACTGGACCGCTACGCCGCGGCGTACGTGCGCGCCGACCGCGACAACATCGCGCGCAAGCTCGGCCTGGCCGAATGCCGCGACGACGACGTCGAGCGGATGCGAACGCTGCAGGGCCTGATGCAGGCGGCGCAGGTCGACATGACGCTGTGCTTCCGCGGACTGGCGGATCTCGACCTCGCGGATCCGTCGCCTGCCGCGTTCGCCGAAGCTTTCTACGACGATGCGCTGCGCGCGACGCACGAAGCCGGGTTCACCGGCTGGCTGCGGGACTACGCGGTCCGCGTCGCGGACGATCCGCTGGATGCAGGCCAGCGCCGCGCGCGGATGCACGCGGCGAACCCGAAGTACGTGTTGCGCAACTGTCTCGCACAGCAGGTGATCGACCGCGCGCAGGCGGGCGATCCCTCCGGGATCGAGGAACTGCTCGACGTGCTGCGCCGGCCGTACGAGGACCAGCCCGGACGCGAGGCGTTCGCGGCGAAGCGGCCGGAGTGGGCGCGCGATCGCCCCGGCTGTTCGATGCTGTCGTGCAGTTCGTAGACGTCGGCCCCGGGAGCATTTTTTTGGTTCTTCTCCGATTCGAGTGGGGGTCTGGCCGGACTGCTGGGGCCAGGTCCGGGCTTGCGGCCGGAAGTCGTTCCGGGCCGGGGACTGCTCCCCGGCTCGATCAGCCATCCATGGCTGACTCGCCGCCGCAGCGCATCCATGCGCTGCTCTCCGCAATCCCCGGCCCGGAACGCCCATCGGCCAGTCACCGGCATGGCTTCGTTGGGAGAAAGACAGCCATGCATCGAAGCATTGCAGGACGAGCAGCGGTGAGCCGCGTCCTGGCGGCCGGGGATTGCGGAAAGCAAAACATGGATGTTT
>DAOMPM010000108.1:0-8003 GCA_035444805.1 Luteimonas sp.
CGTGCCGAGGTCGATGCCGATGATCTTTGCCATTGTGGGTTCCCTCTGGAATCTGGAGTCTTGGGGCGGTCGCGCCGCCGATGCTGGGTATCTGGGGCTGTCGCGGTGGCGCTTCAAGCGCCCCGCAGCATGTTTTTCAGGCTCAGTCGTGTTTGGCCACCGACACCAGCGCCGGCCGCAGCAGCTGGTCGTTGAGCACGTAGCCCTTCTGGAAGGTCCGGAACACGGTGCCCGGGGCGACCTCGACGGTCTCGACCGCGCTCATGGCGTTGTGCCTGTCGGGGTCGAAGGTGTCGCCCGGGTTCGGCGCGACTTCGACCAGGCCGCTGTTGCCGCACACGCGCGCCAGCTCGCGCAGGGTCAGCACCACGCCGTCACGCAGCGGGTCGTCGGCCGGTGCGGTGTTGAGCGCGGCTTCGAGGCTGTCGAACACCGGCAGCAGGTCGCCCAGCAGCTGCTTGTTGGCGAAGCGGCAGGCGTTGCGCACGTCGCGCTCCAGGCGCTTGCGCTGGTTCTCGATGTCGGCGCGGTCGATGAGCGACTGCGCGCGGAGTTGTTCGAGTTCCGCCTCGAGGATCTGGATGCGGTCTTCGGGGGAATCGTGTTGTTCGGCCGCGGGTGCGGCGTCCTGCGAGGATTCTGCGGTCATGTCCTGTGGCTGCAATGGCGGTCACCAGGCCGCCGACCTCCGCAGCTATGGGGTCGGCGCATCCGGATTCAAGGCGGCCCCGAGCGCCTCTGCGGTGGCCTGCACCACCGGGATCACCCGTTCGTAGGCCATCCGGGTCGGACCGATCACGCCCAGCACCCCCAGCACCTTGCCGCCCGAGGCATACGGCGCGGTCACCAGCGACACCCCCTCCAGCGGCGCCAGCCCGGTTTCCTCGCCGATGAAGATGCGCACGCCCGGCGCCCGGATCGTGCGTTCGAGCAGCTGCAGGATCTCGCGCTTGCGGGCGAAGGCCTCGAACAGTTCGCGCAGGCGGTCGAGGTCGGACAGGTCCTGGACCCCGATCAGCCGGGTCTGGCCGGCAAGGACCATGTCGTCGCCGTCGACCGGGGCCAGCGCCTGCTCGGCCAGCTCGACGGTGTGCGAGAGCAGCGCCTCCATCTCGTGGCGCGCGGACTGCAGCTCGTGCAGCAAGGTGGCGCGGATGTCGGCCACCTGGCGACCGGCGAAATGGGCGTTCAGGTAGTTGGCCACCCGCTCCAGCTCCGAGGCCTCGTACGGCCGGCGGGTCTGGATGATGCGGTTCTGCACGTCGTTGTCGGCGAACACCAGGATCGCCATCACCCGCTGCCCGTCCAACGGCACGAAGTCGATGTGGCGGAAGGCGAACTGCCCCCGCTTCGGGACCGAGACCACGCCGACGAAGTGGGTCATCGCCGAGACCAGCTCCGAGGCGCTGCCCAGCAGCGACTGGGTGCCGCCGCCCGGGGGCAGTTCCCCGCGCAGGCGCGCCAAATCGGCATCGGGCAGCGGCTGCACCTGCAGCAGCGAGTCGACGAAGACCCGGTAGCCCTGGGCGGTCGGGATCCGCCCGGCCGAGGCGTGGGGCGCGGCCAGCAGGCCCTGGTCCTCGAGGTCTGCGAGGATGTTGCGGATCGTCGCCGGGCTGACGTCGAGCCCGGCGTGGCGGGCCAGGGTCTGCGACCCGACCGGCTCGCCATCGTGGATGTGGCGCGCGATCAGGGTGCGCAGCAGCTTCCTTGCGCGCGGATCGAGGTTCGTGCGGGACGGGGGAGCGACCATCGGGTCGATTAGATCGCCGATCGCCGGGTGGCCGCAAGCGGTGGCCTTGTCCCGCCTAGTTTCCTGTCATTCCGAACCCGCACAGCGGGTGGGGAATCTCCAGCCGGTCGCCATCTCCCGCGCTCGGTACTTCCTGACAGCAATCCGGGGCATTCGCGTCTCGGCGCCTGCGACGGCGCGCCCTACAATGCGCGGCCATGCTCAAGCGACTGACCCTGCGCGATTTTGCCGTCGTCTCCGCCTCCGAACTGGAGTTCGGACCGGGCATGACCGTGATTTCCGGCGAAACCGGCGCCGGCAAGTCGCTGCTGGTCGACGCGCTGGGCTTCCTGTCGGGCCTGCGCGCGGACGCCGGCATGGTCCGCCATGGCGCCGAGCGCGCCGAACTGCACGCCGAGTTCGACCCCGCCGACGCGCCGGCGGCACAGGCCTGGCTGCGCGACGAGGAATTCGACGACGCCGGCGCCTGCACCCTGCGCCGCACCCTGCGCGCCGACGGTGGCTCGCGGGCCTGGATCAACGGCCGCCCGGCGACCCTGGCCCAGCTGTCGCGGCTGGCCGGCCTGCTGGTCGAGATCCACGGCCAGCACGAACACCAGGCGCTGCTGGAAAAATCCAGCCAGCTTGCCCTGCTCGACGCCTTCGGCCGGCACGAGGCGGCGCTGGCGGCCGTGCGCGAAGCCGCCGCCGGCTGGAACGGGCTGCTGCGCGAGCGCGAGGCGCTGTCGAAGACCGGCGACGTGTCGGAGCGCATCGACTGGCTCGGCCACCAGATCGGCGAGCTCGAGCGCGAGGACCTGCGCCCGGAGGCGATCGAGGCCCTGGTCACCGACCACCGTCGCCAGGCGCATGCGGCCGGCCTGATCGGCGCCTGCGACGAGGCCCTGTCGGGCCTCGCCGGCGACGACGGTCCCTCCCTGGTCCGACGCCTGCAGCAGCTGCGCGGCAGCCTGTCGCGCGAGCGTGCGCATGAGCCGCGGCTGGATGAAGTCGACGCCATGCTCGACTCGGCCGCGATCCAGATCGACGAGGCCGCCCTGCTGCTTCAGCGCGTGCGCGACGACCTCGACGTCGACCCTGCCCGCTTCGAGACGCTCGATGCGAAGCTGGCGCGGTTGCACGAACTGGCGCGCAAGCATCGCGTCGCCCCGGAGGAACTGGGCGAGCGGCAGACCGCCTTCAGCGCCGAACTGGACGCCCTGCGCGACGCCGGCACCCGACTGCACGCGCTCGACGGCGAGATCGCCACCGCAGCCAGCGCATGGCGCCAGGCCGCCGACACGCTGGGCGAGGCGCGCGCCGCCACCGCCGCACGCCTGTCGCAGGCCACCACTACCCTCATCGCCGAACTGGGCATGGGCGGCGGCCGCTTCGAAGTGGCGCTGGAGCCGGCGGACGGCGACCGACCCGACCCGCAGGGCGGCGAACGCGTCGAATTCCTGGTCTCGGCCAACGCCGGCCAGCCGCCACGGCCGCTGCGCCGGGTCGCCTCGGGCGGCGAACTGTCGCGGATCTCACTGGCGATCGAGGTCGCCGCGCTGGGCTCGGACGCGGTGCCGACCATGGTTTTCGACGAGGTCGACTCGGGCATCGGCGGCGCGATCGCCGAGATCGTCGGCCAGAAGCTGCGCGCCCTCGGCGACAGCCGCCAGGTGCTGTGCGTGACCCACCTGCCGCAGGTCGCGGCGCAGGGCCACGCCCACTACCGCGTCAGCAAGGCCGACAGCGCCGGCGTGACCCACAGCGCCGTCCAGCGACTGGACCCGAAGCAGCGCCAGGAGGAACTGGCGCGGATGCTCGGCGGCGTGGAAGTCTCGAAGGAAGCGCGGGCTGCTGCCCGCCGCCTGCTTGCCGGCAGCACCGACCCCGCGTAGGAGCGGGCCATGCCCGCGACGGGCGTTCGCGACCGACCCGCCAAGTCGCGCCCATGGGGCGCTCCTACAAAACGCTTGCGATCTCGTGCAGGCGCGACGCCACCACTTGTCGCTTCGCTCAGCGCTTCTTGCGCACGTACAGCACCAGCGAATGCTCGTCGAGCACGTAGCCGTGTTCGCCGGCGATCCTGTTGAGCAGCTCGACGATCTCCGGGCTCTCGAATTCGGTGATCTGGTCGCTGACCACGTCGACCATGTGGTAGTGGTGGTCGCCGCGGTCGATCTCGTACAGGGCGTGGCCGCCTTCGAAGTTGTGCTTGACCACCAGGCCCGCGGCCTCGAACTGGGTCAGTACCCGGTACACCGTCGCAAGGCCGATCTCGTCGCCCTGCTCCAGCAGCTGGCGGTAGAGGTCCTCCGCAGTCATGTGCTGGCGCGGGGTGTGCTGTTCGAGCAGCTCGAGGATCCGCATCCTCGGATGCGTGACCTTCAGCCCGGCCTTGCGCAGTTCCATCGATTCCATGGGGTCTCCGTTCACAGGCCATTTAGCGCCAGCTGCGCGGGATGCCGGTTGCAATGCCCGGCGGAGTGTATCATCGCACCGGTTCCGCCCGTCATCGCAGGCCCCTGTTTCCATGCCCATTCCACGCATCGCGCTCGCTGCCCTCGTCGCCCTGGTGACCGCCGGCTGCGGCATCCTCTACAAGCAGCCGATCTACCAGGGCAACCTGATCGACAAGTCCGCGATCGACCAGCTGCAGGTCGGCATGGACAAGCAGCAGGTGGTGACCCTTCTCGGCACGCCGTCGATCGCCGATCCGTTCCACCACCAGCGTTGGGACTACACGGCGACCGAGCGCACCAACCGCCGCGGCCACACCGAAGTCAGGAACATGACCCTGTGGTTCGAGAACGACCAGCTCGCGCGCTGGGAGGGCGAGTACTTCGCCGAGCAGGACAAGGAACTGTCCGAACGCATGCGCCGCTTCGGCAACCTGCCGAAGGAAAAAGGCAGGCGCCGCTAACGCGTCTTCCGCTGCGCCTGGTCACGAGCCCGGCGGCGGCGTGACTCCTTGGGGTCCGCGAGCAGCGGATCCAGTAGCTCCAGCCGGTCTCCGTCACGCAGTGGCGTCTGCCCCGTCGCGCGCTCGCCGTGGATCGCGAATCCGGCGATGCCTTCGCGCGGCACGCGGGTCAGCGCGAGCGCGTCGGCGACGGTGGCACCAGTCGCCAGCTCCAGCGTTTCGGCATCGAACCGGTCGCGCCATGCCCGGACCACCTCCACCCGCATCGCCGCCCTCCTAGGCCTCGGTGTCGGCAACGCGCACGAAGTCATCGACCATGCGGTCGGCCAGGCCGCGCAGGCCCAGCGACAGCACCGGCAGCATCAGCGTGCTCTGCGGCTCGAAATCGAGTACCAGCGAGACCTTGCTCGCAGTTTCGTCCAACGCATGGAACAGCCAGCGCCCGTGCAGCCGCCGGAACGGCCCGTCGTGCAGCTCCATCTCGATGTGGTGCGGCGGCGACAGCGTGTTCTCGGTGGTGAACCAGGTGCGGAAACCGCCGATCCCCAGCTCCAGCCGCGCCAGCACCCGCTCCTCGCCGGCTTCGAGGACCTCGGCGTGCTCGCACCAGCCGAACCGGCGGGGATAGGCGGCGACATCGTTGACCAGCGCGAACATCCGGGTCACGGAATGCTCCACCAGCGCGCTGCGTTCGATCGTGGGCATGCTCGCGTGCGTGACCTGGTTCGGGGACAATGCCCGGATGGCGAAGAAGAGCGGCAAGGATAAGGCAAACGGCGACCGGACCATCGCGCTGAACAAGCGCGCCCGCCACGAGTACCACATCGAGCACCGCTTCGAGGCCGGGATCGCGCTGCAGGGCTGGGAGCTGAAGGCCATCCGCGCCGGTCGCGCCAACATCGGCGACGCCTACGCCGTGGCGCTGCGCGGCGAGCTGTTCCTGGTCGGCGCCCAGATCACCCCGCTGATCTCGGCCTCGACCCACGTCGTCGCCGACGACCGCCGCAGCCGCAAGCTGCTGCTGCACAGGCGCGAGATCGACACCCTCATCGGCCACGTGCAGCGCGATGGCTACACCATCGTCCCGACCGCGCTCTACTGGAAGGGCAACAAGGTCAAGGTCGAGCTGGCGCTGGCCAAGGGCAAGCAGGCGCACGACAAGCGCCAGGTGGCGAAGGATCGCGACTGGGCCCGCGACAAGCAGCGGGTGATGCGCGCGCACAACAAGGACGCCTGATACCCGCGCGCGATCGTCGTAGGAGCGGGCCATGCCCGCGACCCGGGGTAACCGGAGCGTCATCGCTACCCGATCGCGGGCATGGCCCGCTCCCGCAGATCGTGAACGGGTACTGCTCCCGCACGGCGGCACGCCGGTCAGTGCCGCACTTCGGTGCTGTCGCTGCGTGGCAGCGTGAAACGGAAGGTCGCGCCCTCGCCTACCCCGCCGCTGGCCTGGATCGCGCCGCCGTGGCGATCGACGATGCGCTTGACCGTGGCCAGCCCGATCCCGTGTCCCTCGAACTCGTCCGGCCCGTGCAGTCGCTGGAAGGGGCGGAACAGCTTCGAGGCGTAGGCCGGATCGAAGCCGGCACCGTTGTCGCGCACGTGGAATCCGGCCATGCCGGCGTCATCGCACCCGGTGTCCGAACTCCCGAATTCGATACGGGCATGCTCCTTCCCGGCGCTGAACTTCCAGGCGTTGCCGAGCAGGTTCTGCAGCAGGTTGCGCAGCAGGGAGGCGTCGCCGCCCGCGTGCAGGCCAGGCTCGACGACGACCTCGACGTCGCGGCCAGGATTGGCCTGGCGCAGCTCCGCCACGACGTCGGCCGCCAGCCGGCTGAGGTCGACGTCGGTGAACTGCAGCGGCTCACGGGTGATCCGCGACATCCTCAGCAGCGCATCGATCAGGGTATCCATGCGGTTCGCGGCGTTGCGCACGCGCGACAGGTGGTCCACGCCATCGGCACCGAGCACGCCCGAGAATCGCTCGCCCAGCAACCGGCTGAAGCCCTCGACCGTGCGCAGCGGCGCGCGCAGGTCGTGCGACACGCTGTAGGCGAACGATTCCAGTTCGTGGTTGGCCTGGGTGAGTTCGCGGGTCCGTTGCTCCACCCTCGCCTCGAGCGTGCGGTTGAGCTTGTGCACTTCGTGCTCGGCGCGCAGGCGGTCGGTGACGTCGTCCAGCTGCACCAGTTCGGCGACATCGCTGCCGATATCGCCGGGCACCTGTGAACGGACCAGCTGCACCAGGCGCACGTCGCCATCGCCGCGCCGCAGCTGCAGCGTCACCGGCGTGCCGTCGCCGGATCCGTCGGTCAGCACGTGCTGCGCCGAAGGATCGACGAAACTGTCCGTGAACGCGCTGCCCGGCAGCGCTCCCTGCGCCACCCCGAGGATCCTCGCCAGCGCCGGGTTGGCCTCGATGATGCGGCCGCCCTCGTCCAGCAGGGCGATGCCGCTGCCCGAGTAGAGAAGCGCGTTGCGGAAGCGCTGCTCGCTGCGCCGGTAGGACTCGCTCATCGCCTCGGCCAGGCGCTCCGCGCGCGACTGGGTATGCGCCAGCGCCAGGATCACCGCGAACAGCAGCAGCGAGGCGATCACGCCGGCCTGGATGGTCGAACGCAGGCTGGACATGCCGCTGCCCGCGGACACCGGCAGCGTCGACTGGAAATCGATCTGCCAGCGACGGCCGTACAGGTCGAACGTGCCCGCGTGGCGCAGGGTGTCGGCGGCCGGTTCGTCGCTGAAGCCGGCGTCCTGGTAGACCGGCGAAGCGGGCGTCCGGCCGTCGCCCAGGTCGGTGATGCGGATCAGCTGGCCCGAGCGGAACGGCTGCAGCGCGCTGTCGATGAAGGACTGCACCTGGAACGGCGCGTAGACCCAGCCCGACATCGCGGTGCGGCGCGCCACCAGGTTGGACGGCTGGATGCCGTTGGCGTAGATCGGCGCATACATCAGCAGGCCACTGCGGTCGCCGCCCGCGCCCTGCTGGAGCAGCGCCACCGGCGCGCTGAGGCGGATCTCGCCGCTGTCGCGCGCCGCCGCCATCGCCTGGTGCCGGTCCGACTCCGAGAACATGTCGTAGCCGATCACGCTGCGGTTGGGGAGCGTCTGCGGCTCGAGCATGAGGATCGGGCCGTAGATCTCGCGCACGCCCTGCGGATGGATCTGGAACAGGCCCTGCCCCTCGTCGCGCATCGCCAGCTGCAGCGCCTCCAGGTCCGAGCGCCGCAGGTACGGCACGTAGCCCAGCCCGAGCAGGCCCTGGAACTGGCGGTCGATGTCGAGCCCGCCGACGTAGTCGCGCCACTGCCTCGGCGTCGGCCGCGACACCGACCAGTACAGCGACAC
>DAOMPM010000109.1:0-7998 GCA_035444805.1 Luteimonas sp.
TGCCCTGCTTTTCCGGGTCACCGAAATATGGTTTGTGATCTGCGCTCCGAAGCGGAAAGAAGCGAATCGTCGCCGCCCATTCAGGAAATTGCGTAGGATGAAAGAAACTAGCGCCCACAAAAAAGCCCTGCTGGTGAAAAAGCCTTGAAATCAAGGCCCCAGCAGGGCTTCCAAGCCGACTCCCGGAGAGTCGGCGCTTTTGGTGCTCAGCGCCGCATCGAGGCGAAGAACTCGTCGTTGGACTTGGTGCTCTTCATCTTGTCGAGCAGGAATTCCATCGCCGCGATCTCGTCCATCGGGTGCAGCAGCTTGCGCAGGATCCAGATCTTCTGCAGCAGCTCCGGTTCGATCAGCAGGTCCTCGCGGCGGGTGCCGGAGAGGTTGACGGCGATCGCCGGGTACACGCGCTTCTCGGCGATGCGGCGGTCCAGGTGCACTTCCGAGTTGCCGGTGCCCTTGAACTCCTCGTAGATCACCTTGTCCATCGCGCTGCCGGTGTCGACCAGGGCGGTGGCGATGATGGTCAGCGAGCCGCCTTCCTCGACGTTGCGCGCAGCGCCGAAGAAGCGCTTCGGGCGGTGCAGGGCGTTGGCGTCGACGCCGCCGGTGAGCACCTTGCCGGAGCTGGGCACGACGTTGTTGTAGGCGCGGGCGAGGCGGGTGATCGAGTCGAGCAGGATCACCACGTCGCGCTTGTGCTCGACCAGGCGCTTGGCGCGCTCGATCACCATCTCGGCGACCTGCACGTGGCGCGCGGCCGGCTCGTCGAAGGTCGACGACACCACTTCGCCGCGCACGGTGCGCTGCATCTCGGTCACTTCCTCCGGACGCTCATCCACCAGCAGCACGATCAGGAACACTTCGGGATGGTTGGTGGTGATCGCGGTGGCGATCTGCTGCATCAGCATGGTCTTGCCGGCCTTGGGCGGCGAGACGATCAGGGCGCGCTGGCCCTTGCCCTGCGGCGCCATCAGGTCGAGGATGCGGCCGGCGATGTCCTCGGACGAACCGTCGCCGCGCTCGAGCTTGAAGCGCTTGCGCGGGAACAGCGGGGTCAGGTTCTCGAACAGCACCTTGCCCTTGCTGGCCTCCGGCGGCTCGCCGTTGATGGTGTCGACCACGTTGAGCGCGAAGTAGCGCTCGCCGTCCTTGGGCCAGCGGATGCGGCCGGACAGGTGGTCGCCGGTGCGCAGGTTGAAGCGGCGGATCTGGCTGGGCGAGATGTAGGTGTCGTCCGGGCCGGCGAGGTAGCTGGCCTCGGCGCCGCGCAGGAAGCCGAAGCCGTCGGGCAGGATCTCCAGCACGCCATCGGCCTGCACGCCCTCGCTGGTGCGGGTGAGCACCTTGAGCACGGCGAAGATCACGTCCTGCTTGCGCGCGCGGGCGACGCCTTCGTGGATGTTGAGCTGTTCGGCGATGTCGATCAGCTTGTGCGCGGGCATCCGCTTGAGGTCGCCCAGCGAGTACTGCGGGAAGCCTTCGGGGATGTTCGGCGGCGGCAGGCGATGGGCCTGGTCGTTGCCGCCGTCGTCCTGCGGCAGGCCGCCGTCGCGCGGGCGGTCGCGCTGGCGGTCGCGGCGGTTGCGGAAGCGGTCGCGGCGGTTGTTGCCCTGGTTCTGGTTCTGATTCTGGTTGCTGCCGCGGTTGCCATCGTAGGGCTGGCGGCCGCCCTCGGCGGCGGGCTGGGCGTCGCCGCCCTGCGGGGCCTGGGCCGCGGCGGTCGGTGCCGGGGGCGGTGGCGGTGGTGCGGCCGCCGTTTCGGGAGGCGCAGCCTTCGGCTGGGCCGGGGCCGGGGTCGATTCGAACAGGCCGGACGCGTCCGCGTCGGCGGTCTTGGCGACCTTCTTGGTGGTGCGCGCGGCGGTCTTGCGCACGCGCTTGGCGGCGGTGTCGCCGGCGTCGGGGGTGTTGTCGGACAAGTGCGGATTCCTCGCTCGGTGCGAGCGCCCTGAAGCGGGCGGGGAGTGTTGAGGGGAAGTCGTTCAGACGGGGTGCGGCGCCGAATTCCACGCCGGATGGACGCAAACTAACACCGGGGCAGGGGCCGCGGCAAGCAGGCGCAAGGGGCGGTGTTCATGCGCCGGGGGTGTGGGAGCGAGTTTGGGCAGGCGGCCACCGGGCCGACGGCCCGGGCCGTCGAGGCCAAGGCCGGATCCTGCGAGCCGGCCTGGGGAAGGCTTGCCGGGACCGGCGTGGGGCTCAGACCGCCTTGTCGATCATCTGCGCCAGCTGCGCCTTGCCCACGGCGCCGATCTGGGTCGCCTGCACCTGGCCGTCCTTGAACAGCAGCAGCATCGGGATCGAGCGCACGTGGTACTTCAGCGCCGTGGCGCGGTTCTCGTCGACGTTGACCTTGGCGATCTTGACCTTGCCGGCGTAGTCGTCGGCCAGTTCGTCCAGGGCCGGGGCGATCATCTTGCACGGTCCGCACCAGGGCGCCCAGAAATCGACCAGCACCGGCTCGGAGGATTGCAGCACGGTGGCATCGAAATCGGCGTCGGTGGCGTGGATGACGTGTTCGCTCACGAAAAAGCTCCTGGCTGGATCGACGGCCGGCACGGCCGCGACGGGATGAATGATAAACTTGGGGGATTCGCGGCCCGATTCAAGGGGCCATTCCCCAGGGCAGCCCCCTCGGGGATCCCCGGGCGCCCCCGCCGCCCTCGTCCGCGACCTTCCCGGAAACCACGCCCGAGGCGCCGTTTCCGATCCCGGCAGTCTGCGATGCGGGCGCCGCCCACGCAAGCCACTGGAGCAGGCCCCAATGCCGCTTCGGCCGCCGCACTGAATCGATTCGTCCATGAGCGACAAACCACTTACCGACATCACCTTCTCCAGCTTCGAGCTGCATCCAGCGCTGCTGGCCGGCCTCGAGGCCGCCGGATTCACCCGCTGCACGCCGATCCAGGCGCTGACCCTGCCGATCACCCTCTCCGGACGCGACGTCGCCGGCCAGGCGCAAACCGGCACCGGCAAGACCCTGGCTTTCCTGGTCACGGTCATCAATCGCCTGCTGTCGAAGCCGGCGCTGGCCGATCGCAAGCCCGAGGATCCGCGCGCGCTGATCCTGGCGCCCACGCGCGAGCTGGCGATCCAGATCCACAAGGACGCGATGAAGCTCGCGCCCGAACTCGGCCTCAAGTTCGCCCTGGTCTACGGCGGCGTCGACTACGACAAGCAGCGTGCCCTGCTGCAGGCCGGCGCCGACGTCATCATCGCCACCCCCGGCCGCCTGATCGACTACGTCAAGCAGCACAAGGTGGTCAGCCTGCACGCCTGCGAGGTCTGCGTGCTGGACGAGGCCGACCGCATGTTCGACCTCGGCTTCATCAAGGACATCCGCTTCCTCCTGCGGCGCATGCCGATCCGCACCGAGCGACAGACGCTGCTGTTCTCGGCGACGTTGTCGCACCGCGTGCTGGAGCTGGCCTACGAGCACATGAACGAGCCGGAGAAGATCGTCGTCGAGACCGAGACGATCACCGCCGCGCGCGTGCGCCAGCGGCTGTACTACCCTTCCGACGAGGAGAAGCTGCCGCTGCTGATCGGCCTGCTCTCGCGCAGCGAGGGTGCGCGGACGATGGTGTTCGTCAACACCAAGGCCTTCGTCGAGCGCGTGGCGCGTTCGCTGGAGCGCGCCGGCTACCGCGTCGGCGTGCTCTCGGGAGACGTGCCGCAGAAGAAGCGCGAGAGCCTGCTGAAGAAGTTCCAGGCCGGCCAGCTCGAGATCCTGGTCGCCACCGACGTCGCCGCGCGCGGCCTGCACATCGATGGCGTGTCGCACGTCTACAACTACGACCTGCCGTTCGACGCCGAGGACTACGTCCACCGCATCGGGCGCACGGCCCGACTTGGCGCGGAAGGCGACGCGATCAGCTTCGCCTGCGAGCGCTACGCGATGGGCCTGCCGGACATCGAGGCCTACATCGAGCAGAAGATCCCGTCCGAGCCGGTGACGCCGGAGCTGCTGACCGCGCTGCCGCGCAAGCCGCGCGAGGGCGTGGAAATCGACGCCGAGGAAGGCGAGAGCATCGGCGAGATCTTCAAGGAAGTGCGCGAGGCGCGCGCGGCCGAGGACGCCAAGCGCGGCGGTGGCCGTGGCGGGCGCCCGGGCGATGGTCGCGGCCCGCGCAGTGGGCCACGCGGTTCGGGTGAGGGCGGTGAGCGCCCGCGCCGGACCCGCACGCCGCGTCCGAAGCCGGAAGGCGAAGCGGCGCCGGTCGCCGCCGCTGCGGAGGTCGTGCAGGAAGCGCCGAAGCCGGTGATCGACGCCGAGGGCGCGGTCGCCGCGGCGATGCAGGATGAATCGCGTCCGCCGCGCAAGCGTCGTCGCCGCCGTCGCGGCCAGCGGGTCGAGGGTGCGCCGGAAGCGGCGACGAACGGCAACGGTCACGGCGAAGGCCGCGGCCAGCCGCGTGAAGCGAAGGGCGCCGCGAAGCCACCGCGCGCGCAGGCAGCGCCTCGCAGCAGCGATGCCCCGGCCGCGCCGGAGTCTTCGCTGCTGTCGCGCATCGGCGCACGCCTGCGCAAGCTGGTGACGCGGGCACCGCAGAGCCAGCATTGATCGCACTTCTCCCTCCACTTCAAGGGGAGGGCTTCAACGCCGGTCGCGATTGCCGCATGCTCCAGGCATAACCAGACGCAAAGCCGCGACACCGTTCCCTTCGGCCCGCGCGACTTCTGCGATACTCCGCAGCCATGACGGTCCTGCGTTTCGACAGCGTGAGCAAACAGTACGCCGGCGGGCGCGTGGCGCTGTCCGAGGTCAGCTTCGACGTGGCCGCGGGCGAGATGCTGTTCCTCACCGGCCATTCCGGCGCCGGCAAGAGCACCCTGCTCAAGCTGATCCACCTCGCCGAGCGGCCCAGCCGCGGCGCGGTGCTGTTCCACGAGCGCAACCTGCTCAAGGTGCGCGGCCGCCGCGTCGCGCTGCACCGGCGCGAGGTCGGCGTGGTGTTCCAGGACCACCGCCTGCTCACCGACCGCAGCGTGTTCGAGAACGTGTCGCTGCCGCTGATCCTGCGCGGGATGCGCCGCGGCGAGGTCGGCAAGCGGGTGCGCAGCGTGCTGGAGCGGCTCGGGCTGGGCGATCGCGAACGCGCGCTGCCGACCCAGCTGTCGGCCGGCGAGCAGCAGCGCGTGGGCATCGCCCGCGCAGTGGTCGGCGAGCCGCGGCTGCTGGTCGCCGACGAGCCGACCGGCAACCTCGACCCCACCCTGTCGGCCGAGATCATGGCGCTGTTCGCCTCACTGCCCGAGCGCGGCACCAGCGTGCTGGTCGCCAGCCACGACCTGGGGCTGGTCAAGCGCATGAAGAAGCGCGTGCTGGTGCTCGATCACGGCCAGCTGGTCGACGACATCCCGCCGGAGGACCTCGCCGATGAGTGAGGCCAACGCCACGGCGAAGCCGTCCTCGCCGGTCGGCACCTGGGTCGACCACCACCTCTACAGCTTGGTCGCCAGCCTCGGCCGCGTGTTCCGCAAGCCCTGGGCGGCGCTGCTGACGATCGCGGTGATGGCGCTGGCGCTGGCCCTGCCGCTGGGGCTGTGGCTGGTGCTGGGCAACGTCGGCAAGCTCGCCGGCAGCGTCGAGCGTTCGCGCGAGATCAGCGTGTTCCTGAAGCAGGACGTCGACGCCGCGCGCGTGGCGGAGCTGGCCGACGAGCTGCGTGCGCGCGGCAACATCGGCAGCGTCGTGCACGTCACCCCCGAACAGGGCATGGCTTCGCTGCGCGCCGATGGCGAGCTGGCCGGAATCATCGACGCCATCGGCGGCGACAACCCGCTGCCGCACGTGCTGGTGGTGACGCCGGGCGGCGACGAGCTGATGGTCGCCTCCTCGCTGCAGCAGCTGCCCGAGGCCGAGCTGGTGCAGCACGATGCGCTGTGGCGCGAGCGCCTGGACGGCTGGCTGCGCTTCGGCGGACGCGTCGCCCTCGTGCTGGCGCTGCTGCTCGGCCTGGGCGCGCTGCTGGTGGTGGGCAACACCGTGCGCCTGGACATCCAGTCGCGGCGCGAGGAGATCGGCGTGCTGCAGCTGCTCGGCGCGACCGACGGCTTCATCCGCCGCCCGTTCCTGTATCTCGGCGCCTGGTACGGGCTCGGCGCCGGCGCGCTGGCGCTGGCGCTGCTGCTGCTCGCCGCGACCGCGCTGCGCGAACCGCTGGCGACGCTGGCCACCAGCTACGGCAGCCGCTTCGCGCTGTCGGGCATCGACCTGCCGTGGACGCTGGGCGTGCTGGCCGGTTCGACCCTGCTCGGCTGGCTCGGCGCGGGCCTGGTCACCGGCCACTTCCTGCGCCAGACCCGCCCCATCGATACCTGACGGCGCATGACCACGCACGACCTCCGCCACCTTGAAACCGACCAGCCACGGGTGCTGGTCGTGGACGGCTCGAAGCTGGTGCGCAAGCTGATCCACGCGGTGCTGGAGAAGGAGCTGCCGGGCGTGCGCGTGGCCGAGGGCGGCAGCCTGGCCGAGGCGCGCGAGGTGCTGGCCGGCGAGCCGGTCGACCTGGTCACCACCGCGCTGGTGCTGCCCGACGGCGACGGCCTGCAGGTCGCGCGCGCGGTGCGCGAGGCCGGCGGCCAGCGCTACGTGCCGGTGATCGTGATCTCCGGTGACGTGCAGTCGCACCTGGAGGACCGCCGCTTCACCGAGGACGTCACCGACTACTTCGACAAGAGCCTCGGCCACAGCGCACTGGCCGCCTTCATCCGCGGCTACGTGCAGCCGCAGCCGATCGCCGATGCGCACGTGCTGTACATCGAGGACAGTCGCACGGTGGCGGTGGCGATCCGGCGCATGCTCGAGACGCACCAGATGCGCGTCACCCACGTCACCACCGCCGAGGATGCGATCGCCTACCTGGAGGCCTACGCCGGCACCGAGGGCGCGCCCGGCGCCGACCTCGTGCTCACCGACCTCTACCTCAAGGGCGAACTCGACGGTCGCGACGTGCTCAACACCGTGCGCAACCGCCTGGGCTACGGCAAGCGGCGGCTGCCGGTGCTGGTGATGACCGGCGACGACAACCGCGACAACCAGGCCACCCTGCTGCGCCACGGCGCCAACGACCTGGTGCTCAAGCCGATCGAGGAACGCCTGCTGGCGACCAAGGCGCTGTTCCAGCTGCGCCTGTCGCGGCTGCCGGTGTCGCCCGCCCAGCAGGACCCGTGAGCGAGGATCGCGTCCGCCTGGAGCCGTCGTGGAAGTCGCGCGTCGGCGACTGGTTCGAGCGCGCGGACATGCAGGCGCTGTCGGCCTTCCTGCGCGAACGCAGGACGGCCGGCGCGCGCATCTATCCGCCGGGGCCGCAGATCTTCGCAGCGTTCGACGCCACGCCCTTCGACGCGGTCAAGGTGGTGGTGCTGGGGCAGGATCCGTACCACGGCCCTGGCCAGGCGCACGGGCTGTGTTTTTCGGTGCTGCCGGGCGTGCCGGTGCCGCCGTCGCTGCAGAACATGTACAAGGAAATCCAGCGCGACCTCGGCATCGCGCCGCCCGACCACGGCTGGCTGATGCCGTGGGCGAAGCAGGGCGTGCTGTTGCTCAACGCGGTGCTGACGGTCGAGGACGGCCGCGCCGGCGCGCACCAGGGCAAGGGCTGGGAAGGCTTCACCGACCACGTGGTCGATGTACTCAACCGCGAGCGCGAAGGACTGGTGTTCCTGCTCTGGGGGGCCTACGCGCAGAAGAAGGGCGGCATTGTCGACGCGCGTCGTCACCGCGTGCTGCGCACGACGCACCCCTCGCCGCTGTCGGCGCACCGGGGGTTCCTCGGCTGCGGGCATTTTTCCGCGGCCAACGACTATCTCGCGCGCCGCGGCGAGGCGCCGATCGACTGGTCGCTGCCGATGAAGGCGGCGCTGGAGGTCTGAACTGCATCGGCAGTTGCGGTGGAGGCAAACCCACAGCCGTCATCCCCGCGAAAGCGGGGATCCACTTGGCTTTCTCACCACCCCAGGATCAACCGCAAATGGATTCCCGCTTTCGCG
>DAOMPM010000110.1:0-7829 GCA_035444805.1 Luteimonas sp.
CGAACGACGGCACCAAGGCGCAGACCGACCCGCATGCGTCACCCTGCTCCGGTCGCCGGGATCAGTCGTTGCGGAGGTCGGCGTTGACGCTGTCGCCGCCGGGGCGGCGGTCGGCACCGTAGCTGACGATGTCGTAGGGCTGGCCGTCGCCGGGCGCGCGGTATTCGTAGGGGGTGTTCCACGGATCCCGCAGCTCGGAGTCCTTGGCGTACGGCCCCAGCCAGCCGACCGCGCCGCCGGGCTGCGTCACCAGCTGGTCGAGCGAAGCCGGCAGCTGGCCGGTATCCATCTCGAACTGGCTGACCTTCTCGGCCAGCGTCTGCACCTGGGCCTGGGCGAGGCGGACCTTCGCGCGGTCGCCGCCGCCGAGGATGCGCGTGGCCGCGAACGCGACGATGCCGCCGATCAGCACCACCACCAGGATGATCTCGATCAGGCTGAAACCCCGCTGCGAAACACTCCCCGTTACGGAACGAATGATGCCGTCGGCACGGCCGATGCCACTCGCTCGCCCACGAAAGCCGCTTTCCGGCTGCGAGGAATGACCCGTCGCGACGCGAATGATGCTGTCTCCACGACCGACAGCATCCATTCGCCCGATCGAAACGCTCTTGCCAACCGCAATCCGGGTTGCGCGTCTTGCCTGGTAGCGTCGTCCAGCCATGATCCTCACCTCTTCATCTTCCAGTTCTGTTCAATGCGGCAAACCCGCGACCCGATGACTCACGCCCATTCGCGATCAGAAAGATGACCGTAGGAGCGGGCCATGCCCGCGACCCGCGGCGGCCGGAACATCATCGCTATCCGGTCGCGCCCATGGGGCGCTCCTACGCCTTTCCATCCATGTCGATCGCAAGTTGGCATCAACCGATCACATTGCTCAAATCGTAGATCGGCACCAGCACCGCCAGGATCACCACCATCACCACCAGCGCCAGCAACATCGTGATCGCCGGCACCAGCGCGGCGAGCAGGCGGTCGAGCGACTGCCCGGTTTCCTGCTCGAAGGTGTCGGCGGTCTTGAGCAGCATCGCGTCGAGTGCGCCCGACTCCTCGCCCACCTGCACCATCTGCAGCGCCAGCCGCGGGAAGCGCTTGCCCTTGGCCAGCGCCGTCGACAGGCCGACGCCGTTCTTGACGTCCTCCGCAGCGGCTTCGACATCGGCCGACAGCACCCGGTTCCCGACCACGGTCTTGCCGATGCCCAGCGCCGCCATCAGCGGCACGCCGTTGCGCAGCAGGGTGCCCAGGGTACGCGCCAGCCGCGCCGTCTCCAGCCGCGCCACCAGCGATCCGACCAGCTTCTGCCGCAGCAGCCAGCCGTCGAAGCGCGTGCGGAAGGCGGGATCGCGCAGGCGCCGTTCGAACCACCAGATCGCGAGCAGCGGCACCGCCAGCAGCACGATCCACCAGTCGCGCACGATCAGGCCGACCGCCAGCACCAGCCGGGTGAACAGCGGCAGCGGCGCGTCCAGGCTCTCGTACATCGCCGCGAACTGCGGCACCACGTAGCCGAGCAGGAACATCAGCGACAGCGCGACCATCACCACCAGGATCGCCGGGTAGATCAGCGCGTTGACCACGCGCCCGCGCAGGTTGCGGCTGCGCTCGAGGTAGTCCGCCAGCCGCTGCAGCGTCTCCTCCAGGCTGCCGCCGGCCTCGCCGGCGCGCACCATGTTGATGTACAGCCGCGAGAAGGTGCCGTGCTGGCGCTCGAGCGCGGTCGACAGCGGCGCGCCGCCGCGTACCGCGTCGCGGACCTCGGCGATGGCGCGCTTCGCGGCGGGTTCCTCGGGCAGTTCCAGCAGGATCGTCAGGGCGCGGTCGAGCGGCTGCCCGGCGCCGAGCAGGGTCGCCAGCTGCTGGGTGAACTGCACCAGCCGCGCACCGGCGAAAGGTTTCGGCCGCAGCAGCGCCTTCCACGACGCCAAGCCGCCGCCCTCGCCCGCCGGCTTCGCTTCCACCGGCAGGTGCCCCTGCTCCTGCAGGCGCAGCGCCACCTCGCGATCGCTCGCAGCCTCCATCTGGCCCTCGAGCATCTCGCCGCGCGTGTTGAGCGCCTTGTAGTGGTAGAGGGGCATGACTCGGACCAGTCGCTTCTTTTGCTCGTCATTCCCGCGAAAGCGGGAAGCCATGGACGTTAGGCTTTGGGCACCTGACCTGTGATATCAGGCCACAAATCCCGCCAGGAAGGATTGCTTTCGTCGATCAACTGCACTTTCCACTCCCGCCTCCATTTCTTGATTCTTTTCTCGCGCAATATCGCCGATTCCATCGTGTCGTGCATTTCATACCAGACCAGCCGGGTCACCTCGTAGCGTTCGGTGAAACCGCTGACGGCGTGCTCCCGGTGCTGCCACGTCCTGCCGATCAGATCGCTGGTGACGCCGGCATATAGAGTGCCGTTGCGATCACTTGCCAGAATGTAGACGCATGGTTGCTTGTCCATTGCAACTCCCCGCAAACGTCCATGGATTCCCGCTTTCGCGGGAATGACGGGCAAGAAACTCCACGCACCTGACCAGACGTCATGCCTCTTCGGTCACCCGCAACACTTCCTCGATCGTGGTCACGCCGGCCAGGGCCTTGGCGATGCCGTCCTCGTACATGGTGCGCATGCCCGACTGGCGCGCGAGCTGCTCCAGCTCGCCCATGCCGGCGTGGCGCATCACCGCGCGCCGCAGCTCGTCGTTCATCACCAGGAATTCCATGATCGTGGTGCGGCCGAGGTAGCCGGTCGGCGCGATCGCCGAGCCGCGCGCCCGGTACAGGAAGATCTCGCCCTGCGGCTGGTAGCGGCGCAGGCCGAACTTCTCGATCTCCTCGGGCGAGGCCGGGTACTTTTCCGCGTGCCGCGGCTCCAGCCGGCGCACCAGGCGCTGGGCGAGGATGCCGTTGACCGTCGAGGTCATCAGATAGTCCTCGACGCCCATGTCGAGCATGCGGGTGATGCCGCCGGCGGCGTTGTTGGTGTGCAGGGTGCTCAGCACCAGGTGGCCGGTGAGCGCGGACTGGATCGCGATGCGCGCGGTCTCCAGGTCGCGCATCTCGCCGATCATGATGATGTCCGGATCCTGGCGCACGATGCTGCGCAGGGCGTGGGCGAAGTCCAGGCCGATCTGCGGCTTGGCCTGGATCTGGTTGATGCCCTCGATCTGGTATTCGACCGGGTCCTCGACGGTGATGATCTTGACGTCGGGCGTGTTGAGCTTGGACAGCGCGGTGTACAGCGTGGTGGTCTTGCCCGAACCGGTCGGGCCGGTGACCAGCAGGATGCCGTGCGGCTGCTCCAGCACCTTCTGGAACGCAGGGAGGAAATCGTCGGTGAAGCCGAGGCGGTGGAAGTCGAACACCACCGTCTCGCGGTCGAGCAGGCGCATCACCACGCTTTCGCCATGCGCGGTCGGCACCGTGCTCACGCGCAGGTCGAGCTCCTTGCCCTGCACGCGCAGCATGATGCGGCCATCCTGCGGCAGGCGGCGCTCGGCGATGTTGAGCTTGGCCATGATCTTGACGCGGCTGATCACCGCCGCGGTCAGGTTCGACGGCGGGCTCTCGCCGTCCTCGAGTACGCCGTCGATGCGGTAGCGCACCTTGAGCCGGTTCTCGAACGGTTCGATGTGGATGTCGGACGCGCGCAGCTCGACCGCGCGCTGGATCAGCAGGTTGACCAGGCGGATCACCGGCGCCTCGGAGGCGAGGTCGCGCAGGTGCTCGACGTCGTCCATGTCGCTGCCGCCTTCGCCGTCGGCGGTCTCGATGATCGCGCCCATCGCGCTGCGGCCCTGGCCGTGCCAGCGTTCGACCAGGTCGTCGATTTCCGAACGCAGGCCGACGATCGGCTGCACCTCGCAGCCGGTGGCCAGGCGCACCGCGTCGATCGCGTAGTCGTCCCAGGGATCGGCCATCCACAGCGCCAGCTTGCCGCGGCTCTCGCCCACCGGGCACAGCTGGAACTGCTTGAGGAAGCGCACGCTCAGCGGCTGCGCGTCGGGCAGCAGTTCCGGCGGCTCGGCCGGCATGTCCCTGGCGCCGAGCAGGCGCAGGCCGAGCGCCTCGGCGCAGGCCTCGGCGTGGTCGCGCTCGGACACCAGCCCCAGCCGCGACAGCAGCAGCAGGATGCCGCCGCCGGTTTCCTCCTGCAGGCGGCGCGCGCGCGCGAGGTCGACGTCCTTGAGCTGCTGCCTGGCAAGCAGGACGGCGACGATGCGGTCTTCCGCACCCTGGGCCTCGGGTTCGCTGGAAGGGCGGTCGGAGATGGCGTTCACGGAGGACTTCCGTCGGGGGTCCCGACTTTAGCAGCTTGTGCTGTCGGGTCGATAAACCCGCGGGAGCCGCCCGCGGACGGTGCCGGCCGTGGCGTCCGGAAAAGAAGAGCCCCGGCCTGGGCCGGGGCTCCATGGACCGCGTGAACCGATCTCAGAAGCGTGCCGTCAACCGCACGTTGCTGTAGGCGCGCGTGCCGACCAGCTTGATGTAGTAGACGCCGGCCTGCGGTGCATTGACGCGCACGGTTTCGTTGTTGCCCGGGCGCGCGGAGCGATAGTCCGCCGCCGCATTGGTCGGCTCCTCGTCCAGGCTGACCAGCAGGGTGACGTCACCGCTGCCGCCGGTGGTGGTGATGCTGAGCGGCCCGCGCGTGCCTGCCGGCACTTCGATGCTGTACAGCGCCTCGCTGCCGGCCGCGCCGGACAGGCCGGTCACCGCCACCCCGTTGACCAGGGGCGTCGCGTCAGGCGTGCACTGCTCGACTTCCGGATCACAGGGTTCCACCAGCGCGAGGTCGAGGGCCGCCTTGGCGTCGAGGATGCCGGCACCAATGGGATTCGCGGCAGGCGGTGCTACCGCGAACGGACGCGCACTCGCCTTCAGCAGGTCGCGCATCTGCTCCCAGGTCAGCGGGTCGCGCCCGGCGTCGACCAGGGCGCCCTGCACCATCGCCGCCACCGCCGCCGCGTGCGGCGAGGCCATCGATGTGCCGGCCATGCCGCCGAGGAACCATTGCGTGGTCGGTCCCTGCGTGCCGCCGTTGATCACCTGCACGACGTAGCCGGTCCACTCGGCACCGCCGCCGCCGCCGGGCGCCGACAGGTCGACGCGCGCGCCCCAGTTGGAGTACGAGGCCTTGCCGCCGTTGATCGCGGTCGCGCCGATGCTGATCACGTTGTTGCAGGCGGACATCGTGTAGTTGGCCGCATTGCCGTTCGAGTTGCCTGCGGCCACGACGATGATCGAGCCCAGCGACAGCGCCTGGTTGATCGCCGACTGGTAGATCGCCGGACAGGTGGTGGTCCCCGAGCTGCCGAGGCTCATGTTGATGATCTCGGCGGGGTTCGTGTTGGTCGGCACGCCGGGCACGATCCCGCCCGCTGCCCAGACGATGGCGTCGGATATGTCGCTGCCGAAGCCGCCACACGACCCAAGCACGCGGACCGGCATGACCCTGGAGCCGTGCGCCAGGCCGGCGAGCGCGGTGCCGTTGTTGGTCTGCTGCGCGACCGTGCCGGACACGTGGCTGCCGTGCCATGAACTGTCCTCCGCCGGGTGCGACGGCGCGCCCAGCTGCACGCAGTAGTTCGCCTCGACCCAGTCGCCGACGTCCCAGCCGCCCGCCACGCGGCCGTTGCTCGCGCGACGCGACACCCGGGCGTCCGAAATCATGTCGTAGCCGGGAATGACGTTCGCGGCGAGGTCCAGGTGGTTCTGGACGATGCCGGTGTCCAGCACCGCCACCACCACGCCGGCGCCGTTGGCGATGTCCCAGGCCTCTTCGGCGCGCACGCCGCCGACCGGATGGTGGAAATGCCACTGGTACTGGGCGTAGTTCGGGTCGTTCGGTACGAACGACGGCGAGACCGTCTGCGAGCGCTGGTAGAGACGGTCGATCTCGACCGAATCGACCGCCGGGTCCGCGGCGAGCTCACGGATGAAGTCCGCCGCCTCCTGCCGGTCCAGGGTCCGCGACGTGGTCACGACGTTCCATCCCGGGGCCGCCATCGGGCGCAGGTGGCTGGCCGCCACCGCGCTGCGCGCAGGCGCGATCTTGGTGGCCGGCGCCGAACGGGCAAGGCCCGCACGGTTGACCGCGGACTTCAGGCCGGAGCCGATCGCGGAGGCATCCCGGGCCTCGATCGAGTCGGACCGGTACTTGACCACGAACCTGTGGCCACCGTCGAGGTTCGCGGTCGTTGCCGGCTCGCTCATGAGCTTGGCCTTCAGGTCGGCGGCGGACGCCGCGGACATGCCCGCCACGGACATCAGGATCGCGCTGGCGATCGCCACACTGATTTTTTTCTTGTTCATCCCTTCCGGTCCTCTCGTGAAAATGATTGGGGGAAACCGCTGTCTCGCCGGCCTGCAGTTCGCTGGTTCGCTACGCATGTCGCTGGAGATCCTTCCGCTGCGATCCCCGCCGGCCAGCGGCGGGGCTCGCGATGCCTCACCAGCCGAAGCCGGCGCCGACACCGACCGACTTCTCGTCGCCGCTGAATGCGCCACCGATGGTCAGCGTGGCGCGATCGCTGAGCGCACGCTGGTAGCCGACCGACAGCGCGCTCTGCCCGCCCTGGAAGCCGACGCCGACGCCAACGCGGTTGTCGGTGCGGATGCCGGCGGCGCTGGTGGCCATGTTCAGCATCGCCGCGCCCATCGCACCCTGGCGGTCGATGCGGCGGTCCTGGTCGGTGAAGCGCTGCTCCAGCTGGCTCTGGTAGGCGGAGAAGCTGTCGTTCCAGGCCGCGAACTTCTGGTCGGTGTAGGCATTGGCCGTGCTCACCGCCTGGGTGGCGGTGGACTCGAGCTGGGCGACGTTCACCGCATCCGTGGCCTGGGTGCCGGCGGCGACGTTGGTGACCTGGCGCTCGTTGCCGGCGCTGCCCACCGATACCGTGTTCGCGCGATCGGCCACCGAGCCCTGGCCCAGCGCCACCGAGTTGCTGGCGGTCGCGGTCGCGCCATCGCCGACCGCGGTGGCCGTGGCGTGCGTGGCGACAGCGCCCTGGCCGTGGGCAACGGCGACCGACCCGCTGCCGGTCGTCGAGGTTCCGCCGCCGGTGTCGAGCGTGGCCGTGCCGGCACTGCCGTCGGCCGCCAGCTCCGCCTCGCCCAGGTCGCCCATGCGACGGCCGGACGCTGCGGCTGCCTGCTGGCTGGAGCCGGTGGTGGTGGCGCCTTCGAGCGTCGTCAGGCGACTATTGAGCACGCTGATCTGCGCATCCACCGCGCCGAAGGCGTCACCAACGCTGAAGTAGGTGCTGCCCTGGATCATGAACGCCGGCGCCGACAGGGTGCCGAACGCGGTGACCTCGGAGCCCCCGCCGATGATCTGCGCGGCGCTGTCGAGCGCGTCGTACACCTGGCCACCGGTCACCGCGTCGGTGCTGCCGAGCCCGATCCGCCCGTCAGCGACGTTGGTGATCTGGCGTTCGTTGCCCACGCTGCCCACGGAGACGCTGTTCTCGCGATCGGCGATCGATCCCTGGCCGATCGCCACGCTGCCCTCGGTCAGCGCCAGCGAATCCGCGCCCAGCGCCAGCGAATGATCACCCACCGCGACCGCGGCGCTGCCGAACGCGGTGCTGTTGGTGCCCGCGGCATTGGCGAAACCACCCACCGCCGTGGCGGCGTCGGCATTGGCGGTCGCACCGGAACCGACGGCGACCGCGCCGCTGCCCCAGGACACCGCGTCGGATCCGATCACCACGGCGCCATCGCCGACCGCCATCGCCGACTGGCCCAGGGCTACCGCATACGCGCCACTGGCGGTGGCGTTGAAGCCGACCGCCGTCGCGTACTCGGCCAGTGCCGCGGCGCTCGCGCCCACCGCCAGC
>DAOMPM010000111.1:0-7696 GCA_035444805.1 Luteimonas sp.
GCGGTTTCACGGATCGACGGCGCCTGTTCGTGCTCGACGATGGTGTTGTCGGCGGCACCCCGCACCGGCTCGCGCGCGACCAGGCGGAACACCAGCGCCAGCACCACGCCCGGCAGGCCGACGGCTACCAGCGCCACCCGCCAGTTGAAGTGTTCGACCAGCCAGCCGCCGGCGACGGCGCCGAACATCACCCCCAGCGGGATGCCGAAGGAATAGAAGGCCAGCGCGGTGGCGCGACGCTCGGGGGGGTAGAGGTCGCTGATCAGCGAATGCGCCGGCGGCGTGCACCCGGCCTCGCCGATGCCCACGCCGACCCGGCACAGGAACAGCTGCCAGAAGTTCTGCGCCGCGCCGCACAGTGCGGTCATCGCCGACCAGATGGTCAGGCAGACCGCGATCAGCGACACCCGGTTGACGCGCTCGGACAGCCGCGCCAGCGGGATGCCCATGGCGGTGTAGAACACCGCGAAGGCCAGGCCCTGGAGCAGGCCCAGCTGCGCGTCGGTGATCATCAGGTCCAGCTTGATCGCCTGGCCCAGGGTCGCCAGGATCGTGCGATCCACGAAGTTGCTCGTGTAGATCAGCATGAGCAGGAACAGGACGGTCGCGCGACGCGTATTCGCGGCCGCTGCAGGCGTGGGATCGGACACTGGCGATGCTCTGTGTGGAATGGGGAGTGCCGGGCCCGCGACAGGCCCGGCACCGCTCGTTGCGTCAGAACTGCATCCGCACCCCGAGCTTGAAGCTGCGGCCGTAGGGGCTGCTGATCGCCGGATCATAGGTCAGCGAGGTGCGCGCCTGCGGCGGATCCCGGTCGAACAGGTTGAGGACGCTCGCGCTGAAGGACCAGGTCGGATTGAGCCGCAGCAGGTAGGTCAGGTCGGTGGTCGTGAACGAACCGATGTCGATCGGTGCCGTGCTCAGCTGGCAGCCCGCCACCGTGCCGGCATTGCCCAGGGTGCAGGCGGTCGTGCCGCCGGTCTGCACCGCCACCGGGCCACGATCGTCGGTCACGCCGTCGATGTAGTTCAACCTGGCATACAGCGTGTGCGGGCCGTTGTTGTACTCGGCCGCGACGCTGCCGCGCAGCTTCGACACCGTGCCCGGCAGGCGCTCGTAGTTCAGGTAGCCGCGCGCGTCGTAGGCGTTCGACACCCGCACGCCGCGGTAGATGAACTCCTCCTGGTCGTACTCGAGAATGAAGCTGGCGTTGGCGTTGAACGCCAGCCTGCCGCCCCACACGTTGTCCATGACGTAGTCGGCCGCGACGTCGAGGCCGGAGGTGTTGACGGTGGGCCCATTGGTCGTGTCGGAACGGATGCGGCCGATGTTGAGGCCGGTGGTGACGCCCTGCACGCAGGTGTTGTTGTTGTCGAAGGTGATCAGGTCGCGCAGCGGGCTGGCGCAGTCGGCCAGGCCGGTGCCGGCGACGGCGCCGGCGATCGTGCCGGCCGGGATCGAGACGATCTGGTCGTCCAGCTCGTAGCTCCAGTAGTCGACGCTGGCGCGGAAGCCGCCGGCGCTGAACAGCGCGCCCAGGTTGAAGGTGAACGCCTCTTCCGGACCGACCGAGGGGTTGCCGAAGTTGTCGATCGCGCGGAAGCCGCCGGCCGGCGCGACGAAGGCCACCACCGTGCCGCCGCCCTCGGAGCGGTTGCCCGGCGCCGGACCGCGGAAAGTCGTACCGACCGAACCGCGCAGCCCGAACCAGTCACTCGCCTGCCACTTGAACGCGAGCTTGGGGTTGGTCGTCGACCCGGTCAGGCCGCCGTAGTCCTCGTAGCGCACCGCGAGCTGGGCGTTCAACTTCTCCGTGATCGGCAGGTGCAGTTCGCCGAAGACCGCGTAGACGTCCTCGTCCAGGCGCACCGGGGCGGTCGGGCCCTGGAAAATGAAGGCGCCGGTCTGGACCAGGCAGGTGGTGTCGCCGGGGGTCGGGCACGGATGGGTGAAGAAGTTCGATTCGTTGTTGAGCGGATTGCTGGTATAGCTCAGGCGCCGGACCTGGCCGCCCACGGCGTAGCTGACCGGGCCTCCGGCGAACTCGAAGCCGGTCTCGCCATCGAGCACCGCATCGACCACCCAGTAGTCCGACTCCGCCTTGATCGCGACTTCACCGAAGAGCCAGGCGCTCAGCTCGCGGCTGTTGGCGTTGGCGGGCACGTAGTACGGGTTCGACAGGCCCAGCGCCGGGTTGTGTTCGATCGCGTTGGAGAACGGATTGAAGAACTGGCAACCGTTGGCGCCGGCCACGGTGCCGGTGCAGCCCGGCCCGCCGAAGCCGTTGAGCGCACGCTGCAGCCGGTTCACCAGGATGTCCGGCGTCCGCGCAGTCGCCTTGTCGCGCACGTAGGTGGCGGCGACCTGCCAGTGCATGGTCTCGCCGATCTCGCCTTCGAGCGCGGCCGAGGTCCGGAACAGGGTGTACTTGCGCTCGGTCGCGGTCCCGCCCATGCCGCCGTCCGTCGGGTTGCCGCCCATCGCGAACGGGCGCCAGAAGCCCAGGAAGTGCAGCGGCATCATCGCGATCAGGGCATCGCTGTAGCCGGCCTGGCGCAGTGCGGTGACCGTGCCCGGGTTGGTATTGGGCACCGTGAAGTTCGTGAGCGGGCCGGTCGGGCCGTTGAGCGGGAAGAACGCAGGCGAGGTGCGCAGCTCCGGCGTGTCGTTGAGCGCGTACAGCATCTCACCGTGGAAGCGCACGCTGTCCGACAGCGTGGCGTTGGCCTCGGCATAGATCTGGTGGCGATCTTCCTTCTCGATCAGGTTCAGGTGTGGCGCGAACGGGAACTGGCACGTCGGGAGGGCGCCAGAATTGACGATCTCACCGCCCAGGTCCGTGCAGCCCGCATCCACCGTCGGGACGAAGAACGAGGTGAAGAACATGCCGGGATTGGAATAGGCCGAGTAGCTGGTCGGGTTGACCGTGCGCGGCACGTAGGACCAGTCGCGATCCATGGTCGAAAGCTCGGAACGGTGCTGGATGCCCGCCGACACGAGGATGTTGCCGTTCTCGCCCTGCCAGCCGTAGGCGATCGACGCCGTGCTGTCGCCATCGGAGCCGCTCACGAAGCGGTGGTCGGCCGAGATGTCGAAGCCTTCCAGGTCGGTGCGGGTGATGAAGTTGACGACGCCGCCGATCGCGTCGGATCCATAGGTGGCGGCGGCGCCGTCTTTGAGGATTTCAACGCGGCCGATGGCCGCCTGCGGCAGCAGGTTGGTGTCGACCTGGCCGTACTGGAAGCGGCGGCCGTTCATCAACACCAGGGTCCGGTGCGGTCCCAGCCCGCGCAGGTTGATCGTGCCGCCGCCGCTGCGCGTCTGCGCGCCGAGGTTGGTGTTGGTCTGGTTCGACTCGCCGAGCACCGAGCCGGTGACCGACAGCGACTTGATGAACTCCAGGACGGTGGGCGAGCCCTGTCGACGCAGGTCCTCGGCGGTGTAAACCTCCACCGGCAGCGCCGCATCCTCCGGGGTTCCGCGGATATGCGAGCCGGTCACCACGATGGTGTCCAGCATCCGGGCGTCGTCCGCGACCGGGGCTTCCTGTGCCAGTGCGCCTGCCGACGCCGTCATGGCGATCGCCGCGGAAATGGACACGCTCAGCGCCAACAAACGGTGTTGGCCCCGCGACCCGCCCAGTGATCCGGGCACTCGACTCTTCGGCTTGCTGCTCATCAACCCTACCCTCCCTCAAAAGTGTGATTGCATGACATCCAGGCCATGGGCTGGCGCGCCGGCATGGGGCACAGCCAATCGCCCGTGGCGACGCAATGTTTCACGTTCCCGTCACCCCGTCAACACGATTGTATATAATTGCTGCAAGTGCACATGACCTGTTGACACAACTAGCTGATTTGCAACAGCATCTAGGCATCGATTGTATACAAATATAGGGGCGCCGAATGCAAGCTCTGCATGAACCACCCGCCGGCCTGCCGGGATTGCGCGGCGTCGAGCACATCGGCTTCACCGTCCCGGACCTGGACGCGGCGACGCGCTTCTTCGTCGACGTCATCGGCTGCACCCAGGTGTATTCACTCGGACCGCTGCGCGATCCCGATGGCGACTGGATGTCGCGCCACCTCAACGTGCCGGCATCCGCGGTCGTGCGCGAACTGCGCTTCTTCCGCTGCGGGCACGGCCCGAACTTCGAACTGTTCGAGTACGCCGTCGACGACCAGGTCACGCAGCCGCCGCGCAACTGCGACGTCGGCGGACACCACCTGGCGTTCTACGTCGACGACATCGACGCGGCGGTCCACTACCTGCGCAGGCACGGCGTGCGCATCCTCGGCGAGCCGACCGTGCGCAGCACCGGACCCAGCGCGGGGCAGACCTGGGTGTATGTGCTGACGCCCTGGGGCATGCAGCTGGAGCTGGTCAGCTTTCCCCACGGCAAGGCCTACGAGAAGGATGCCGCGGTCAAGCTCTGGAACCCGACTTGCCCTGCGGAATGAGCATCCGGCACATTAGGGAGCCTCTGAACAATGTCTCTATTGCTCGTCATTCCCGCGAAAGCGGGAATCCATGGACGTCAAGTCTTGAAAAGCAAGTCCATGGATCCCCGCTTTCGCGGGGATGACGATCGTTGTTCAAAGGTCCCTTGGCGGCGACCATCGCCGATCCTGCATCTTTCGCGACGCAGGGCGGCACGGCACGAAGAGCAGGCAACATGACGCGGCGTAAACCAGACCACGCGGAACCTTCCACTCCCGCTCCCCCGCCCAAGGCCCTGAGCGGTCCGCGGGTGACCGAAACCATCCGCTCGATGATCCTCTCGGGCGAACTCCTGCCCGGCAGCAAGATCTCGCAGGACGCCCTCGCGACGCGCTTCGGCACCAGCCGCATTCCCATCCGCGAAGCGCTGAGCCGGCTCGAGAGCGACGGCCTGGTGGTGATGGAGCCCAACCGCGGTGCATGGGTCGCCAAGCTCGACCTCGAGGAGTGCCTGGAGATCTACAAGATCCGCGAGCGCCTCGAACCGCTGGTGCTCAGCGAAGCGGTCGCCAAGCTCACCGACGAGGAGATCGACGCACTCGAAGCCCTGGTGATCGAGATGACGACTGCCGACGACCCGGACACCTTCCTGCGCCTGGACCGCGAGTTCCACCTCGCCAGCTACCGCGCCGCGGACATGCACCAGCTCGGCGGCATGGTGGAGCGCTTCTGGAACACGACCCAGCCCTATCGCCGCGCGTTCACCCGCGTGATCGGCAAGGAAGGCAACTGGGTCATCCACGCCGAGCACAAGCTGATCATCGACGCCCTGCGCCAGCGCGACGCCGAGCGCGCCGGCCGGCTGCTGCACGAGCACATCCGGCGGACGCGGTTCGAACTGGCCCGGCACAAGGAGCTGTTCCTGGCGCACGAAGCCGCAGAGGCTGCGGGGGCCGACGAAACCGGCACACACGGCAAGGGCGGCCGCAACGGCAAGGCCAACGGGAAAGCCGCGGCCGGATGATCGTCGAGCGCGTCCTCGATGCCAGGTTCGCCCCGCTGCGCGACGCCTTCGCCGCGCACTTCGAACGCGATGACGAATTCCGCGAACTCGGCGCCGGCGTGGTCGTCTACGAAGCCGGCCACAAGGTCGTCGACCTGCACGGCGGCTTCCAGGATGCGCGGCGGCAGGCGCTCTGGACGGAGCGCACGCTCACCAACATCTGGTCGGCCAGCAAGGGCGTGATGGCGGTCGCCATCGCGCAGCTGGTCGATGCCGGCGCGCTGGACTACGCCGCTCCGGTGGCAAGGTGGTGGCCGGAGTTCGCGCAGGCCGGGAAGCAGGCGATCACGCTCGACCAGGTCATGTCGCACCGCGCCGGCCTCAACGGCTTCGCCGCGCCGACCCGGCCCGAGGACCTCTACGACTGGGCGCTGATGACGCGCCGGATTGCCGAGCAGGCGCCGCTGTGGCCGCCAGGCTCGACCGCGTCCTACCACGGCATGACCTGGGGCTGGATCACCGGCGAACTCGTGCGCAGGGTGACGGGACTGATGCCGCGCGACTACATCGAGCAGCACATCGCCGCACCGCTGCAGGCGGACCTGTCCCTCGGCGTGCCGCCGGAACGGATGGGTGACGTGGCCGAGATCATTCCGCCTGAAGACGACCTGCATCCGGCGAGCTTGAACGCCATCGCAGTCGGTCCGACCGTCAACCCGGCGCCCAACGCAGCCGCCGCCAACCACGGCGCCTGGCGCGCGGCGCAGATCCCCGCGGTCAACGTGCACGCCAGCGCCGACGGACTGGCGCGGCTGTATGGCGCGCTCGCCAACGGCGGCCGGCTTGACGCGATGCGCATCCTGTCGGAGACCGCCCTCGCCGACATGGTCCGCCCACGCGGCGAGCCGCGCGACGAAATGCTCGGCGAACGGCAGTGGGCCGCAGGCGTCGCACTCAACCGCGGCGGCCTCTACGGGCCCGACGACCACGCCTTCGGCCACAGCGGCTGGGGCGGCAGCTTCGGCTTCGCCGATCCCGCGACCGGGCGCGGCGTCGCCTACATCGTCAACCGGATGGGCTCGGCGCTGAACGGCGATCCGCGTGCCAGGACGATCGCGCGGCTGGCGGCGGAGCTGTAGCGGGCATCAGTGCCCTTCGCTCCAGACGCCATCGCTGGTCTCTGGCACCTACTGGATTCCGCCTTGCGCCAGCCTGCCAATCAGCAGGATCGCGTCCGGGACATCCCTTGGCTCGCTCCCCTCCAGCACCCGGAGCACTAGCCGGCGCCGCGGCACGCCACCAGCACGAGCGAACGCAACCAGCGATGCGCGGGATCGGCATCCATCCTCGGATGCCAGAAGAGGGAAATCATGAACTCTTCCACGTCTACAGGCAGCTTGAATCGATGCATTCCCTCGCACAGGCCGGAAGTGTGCTTCTCCGGTACCGTTGCCACCATGTCGGAGACCCGGGCGAGTGCGATGGCAGGGCCGAAGCCGCTCACCGTTGCCGCGACATTGCGCTTCTTCCCGATTCGCGCCAGCACCTCGTCGACCATCGCTGCACGCAGGCCACGCCTCTCGATCAACACGTGCGGGGCCGCCAAGTAACGTTCCAGGGTCAGGCGCCCCCTGGACAACTTGTGGCCACGACGGGCAACGCCCACGAAGCGATCGCGGAACAGGCCGTGTGAGCGGACCTCGGGACCCATCGCCTGCGCGATGACGCCGGTCTCCAGGTCCACGCTGCCGTCACGCAATGCAGTGCTGTCCTTATCGAGCTTGGCAAGGAAGCTGAGCCGCACCATGGGCGCTTCGGCGGCGACCCTGGCGATCAGGTCCGCGCCGAACGTTTCCGCGAAGCCCTCCGTGCTGCGGATCACGAACGTCCTCGACAGCGAGGCAAGATCGAGTTTGAGCGCGGGCCGCAGCACCGTCTCGGCGTCATCAACCACTTGGCGAACGCGACCGCGCAGTTCCAGCGCGCGCGGCGTGGGCACCAACCCGCGACCAGCGCGCACCAACAACGGGTCGCCGGTTGCCTCTCGCAAGCGTGACAGCGACCTGCTCATGGCAGAGGCACTCAGCTGCAGGCGTTTGGCCGCACCGACGACGCTTCCCTCGTCGAGCAGCACGTCGAGGGTGACGAGCAGGTTCAGATCGAGCTTGTCCATGGCACCAGGGATATCACGATTCCACCCGACGTCCCCCCGCCTTCAGTAGCAAGGCGGTTTAGAGTCCGGGATCAATCGTA
>DAOMPM010000112.1:0-7585 GCA_035444805.1 Luteimonas sp.
GGGGGGATTCACTCGGGCCATCCATGGCCCTCGCCCCTTCGGGGCAGCCTTCGGCTGTGCAAATCGGCAATCCATGCCGATTTGTCGAACCCCCTTGGTGTTCTCTTCTCAACCCCTCCCCGCCAGATACGCAAAACGCCCCGCGAAGGGGCGTTTTGCGTATCTGGCGGGGAGGGGGGGATTCGAACCCCCGAGGCGCTATAAACGCCTGCCTGATTTCGAGTCAGGTACATTCAACCGCTCTGCCACCTCCCCGGAATGCTGGTGTTGCGCGGTCCCGGCGCTGAACGCCGGGGGCGCAATGATACGGGGCGGGGTGCCGGCGGACAAGGCGCGCCGATAGACTGGCAGGCCCGTCTGCCGCTGGAGCCGCCCATGTCCGAAGTGTCCGTGCCGGTGTCGTTCGGCGAGCTGCTGGACAAGATCGCGATCCTGCAGATCAAGTCCGAGCGCATGACCGACGAAGCCAAGCTGGCCAACGTCCGCAATGAGCTGGCGGCGCTGGAGAAGACCTGGATGGCGCACCCGGCCGCCGGCGGCGCCCCCGGATCGGGGTCCGGGGCAGGCATCGCCAAGCTGCGCGCCGAACTCAAGGCGGTCAACGAGCGCCTGTGGGTGATCGAGGACGAGGTCCGCCTGAAGGAGAAGGCGCAGTCCTTCGACGAGGAGTTCATCCGGCTCGCGCGCAGCGTCTACTTCGAGAACGACGTCCGCGCCCGGATCAAGAAGGACATCAACCTCGCCCTGGGCTCGGCTTACGTCGAAGAGAAGTCGTATCAGGATTACGGGACGGGCAGCGGCGCCTGAAGCGGAGCAGGTGCGGGGGGAGTCGTCCGGGTCCCTTGGGCTTCGCGGAAGGTGAACTCCACCCACAGCCTGAACGGCCGTTTGAACTGCCTGCTGTCCGATTGCTCCCACCATTCCCGATGCAGCCGCATCTCCTGCTCCAGCGTGGGTAGCCACGTTGCGGCGAGGTAGTCTAGTGGCCTGTCGCGTCTTGCCGACTCAAGCGATGACGCCAGTTTCGCCATGACCTGTTCAAGCCCGCGATCCGGCCCACCCTCGGCGTCGATTCGCGCAATCAACTCGATCTCGTGCCTGAACAGTCTGTCGACAATGGTCTCGATGAAGTTCCACGCCATGTAGGCGTAGGCCGCGTACTGGTCCGCATTTCCGGCGGTGCGCAGCGCACGCTCGCGCAGGTAAGGGCGATCGACGGACATGGTCAGAAGATCGAAATATATCCGGTCCAGTTCCCCGTAGTGGCTCAGGTACTTCGTTTCCTTCAGGTCTTCAAGGGCTTGCTCGAGATCCGTCTGGCCGATGTAGATCGTGAACACGGCACCCGCCAAGGCGAGGCCGCCTACCAGCACGTTCAGGAACTTCAGGTCCTTGTCCTCGAGCCAGGCCGTGCCGATCGAGACTTGGGGAAATATTGGCTGGTTCGACAGAAGTGAGTACAGGAAGATCGTCGCGATCACGACCAGTACAAAGGCAACGAAGCCACGTAGTCTTTGGGTCGACCTGCGCAAAGTCATCTCCATCCCCGGCCCGGACAGCATGGGGGAGCAAACGCGGGCTGGCGGGGGAATCGGTCAGCGCAGCCTCCCAGGGAGGGTCAGTGGTGGCAGGTACGGCGCACTGCGGTCAAGCCGGCGGAGGGTCGCGCCGGTAGCGTTCAAACGCGGCGACGGCATCGTCCACCGTCACCAGCGCCATCACGTCGTCGAACTCGATCTTGGTACCCCACTTGATCTCGGCGGCCGGCTTGCGCAAGTACTTGCGCGCGGCGTCGTCGTAGCGGTCCACGCAATAGCGCCGGTCCGAGTACGGGCCGCTGCGCGCGGGATTGCTGGCCGCATGCAGGCCCAGCACCTTCGTCCCCATCGCGTTGGCGATGTGCATCGGGCCGGAGTCGGGCGTCATCACCAGGTCGGCGCGGGCGAGCAGGGCGGGCAGCTGCTTGAGGGTGTCCTTGCCGACCAGGTCGAGCGCCGGCGCCTGCATCGCGGCGAGGATGGCGTCGGTGGTGTCGCGCTCGAGCTGGCTGCGGCCGCCGCACAGCACCACGCGCCAGCCCTGCGCGGCGGCGTGGTCGGCGACGGCGGCGTAGCGGTCGGGGAACCAGTTGCGGCGGACGTGGCTGGAGCAGGGCGAGATCGCGAGCACCGGGTCACCGTCGTCCGGCCACTGCGCGCGCGCCCAGGCGTGGGCGTCGTCCGGCACCGGCATGTCCCAGCGCACGCGCTGCTGGCGCAGCCCAAGGGGCTCGCAGAAGCTGCCGATGGCGTCGAGCACGTGGATGCCGGGGCGGTCGGGGATGCGTTCATTGATGAACAGGCCGTGCAGGTCCTTCGAGCGCGAGCGGTCGTAGCCGACGCGGCGCGTGGCCGGGATGAAGGCCGACAGCAGGTTGGCGCGCGCGGCCACCTGCATCTGCAGCAGCGCGTCGAAGCGGCGCCCGGCCAGCTGCCGGCGCAGGGCGCGCATGCCTTTGATGCCGGTCTTCTTGTCGTAGGTGATGAATTCCACCCCGGGCAGGCCTTCGAGCAGGCGGAACTCGCCCTTGCCGATGACCCAGCTGATCGCCACCTCCGGCCAGGCCGTGCGCAGCGTGTCCACCAGCGGCAGCACGTGGGTCACGTCGCCCAGCGCCGACAGGCGCAGCAGGCAGATCGAACGGGGGGCGGGGGGAGGTTTCGCCACGGCTTGATAGACTCACTGGATGGTCGCGTTCGACGCCACTGAGAGCTTGACGCCCTTCCTCGACGATCGTGGCAGCGGGGAATATGGCGCGATTCTGTTCGACTCGACGCAGCTGCGGCAAGTCGACCCGCGCTGGTTCGACCCGCAGGACTGGGGCGATCGCGCGCAGCAGGTCGACGGCAGCGGCCGCGGCGGGGCGTGGTTCATCGACGCCAGCCACGGCCCGCTGGTGCTGCGCCAGTACCTGCGCGGCGGCTTCGCGGCGAAGTTCAGCCGCGACCGCTACCTGTGGCGCGGCGCCGACCGCAGCCGCAGCTTCGCCGAGTTCCGCATCCTGCGCGAACTGCTGCGGCGCAAGTGCCCGGTGCCGCAGCCGGTCGCGGCCTGCTACCTGCGCGGCCGCGCGAGCTACCGGGCCTGGATCATCATCGAGCGGCTGCTGGGCGTGCGCTCGCTGGCGGACCTGCTGCTCGAGTCTCCGGACGAGGCGCCCTGGGAGGCGAGCGGCCGGCTGGTCGCCCGCTTCCACCGCGAGGGCCTGGACCACGCCGACCTCAACGCCCACAACGTGCTCTACGACGCCGCCGGCAAGGGCTGGCTGATCGATTTCGACCGCGCGCGCATGCAGATTCCCGCCACCGCGTGGCGCGAACGCAACCTGCAGCGCCTGCTGCGCTCGTTGCACAAGGTGGGCGGCGAGTCCCGGCGCGGCGCGGTCGACAAGGGCTTCGCGCGGCTGCGCAAGGCCTACGATGCGCGCTGGGCGAAGGGGAATTAGGCCGTGACTTGGACATTGCGCTTCCACGGCGTCGGCAACGCCTCGGCCACCGACCTAGGTTCGCCGATGGCCACGATCGAGCGCGACGGCGCGCCGTGGCTGACCATCGACTGCGGCGGCGAAGGCCTCAGCGCCTTGCTCGCGCACTACGGCGAGCCGCCGCGGGCGCTGTTCATCACCCACGTCCACCTCGACCACGTCGGCGGCTTCGAGCGCCTGTTCGTGTCCGAATACTTCGACCCGGCGCGGCGCGGGCGCATGCCGCTGTACGTGCCGGCGCCCGTGGTCCCGCTGCTGCACCAGCGCGTGGGCGCCTATCCGAACGTGCTGGCCGAGGGCGGCGCGAACTTCTGGGACGCGTTCCGGGTGATTCCGGTGGGCGATGCGTTCTGGCACGATGGGCTGCGGCTGGAGGTGTTCCCGGCGCGCCACCACTGGCCCGACACGGCGTTCGGCCTGCGCCTGCGCGGCAGCGTGGCGTGGACCGGCGACACCCGCCCGATCCCCGAGCAGCTGCGCCGCCACGCCGATGCCGGCGAACTGATCGCGCACGACTGCGGCCTGCACGGCAACCCCTCGCACACCGGCATCGACGACCTCGAACGCGAGTACGATCCGGACATGCGATCACGCTGCGTGCTTTACCACTACGCCTCCGCCGCCGATGGCGAGGCCTTGGCCGCGCGCGGCTACCAGGTAGCGACGCCGGGCGCGGTGTTCGCGCTCGACGCGCCGGCTGCGACGCGGGAGGCGGCGGCATGAACGCGCAGCCGCAGCCGGCGACGGCACCGCTGGACCGCCTCGGCCGCCCGTTGCGCGACCTGCGGCTGTCGGTGATCGAGGCCTGCAACTTCCGCTGCGGCTACTGCATGCCCGCCGACCGCGTGCCCGACGACTACGGCCTGGACGCCGCCGGACGCCTGTCGTTCGACGAGATCGAGGCGCTGGTGCACGCCGCGGCGCGACTGGGCGTGTCCAAGCTGCGCATCACCGGCGGCGAGCCTTTGCTGCGCAAGGGCCTGCCGGAGCTGGTGGCACGGTTGGCGAAGATCGACGGCATCGACGACCTGGCGATGACCACCAACGGCAGCCTGCTGGCGCGCCACGCGCGTGCGCTGCGCGAGGCCGGGTTGCGCCGGATCACCGTGAGCCTGGACGCGCTGGATCCGGCGCGGTTCCGCGCGATGTCCGGCGGCCGCGGCGAGGTCGATGACGTGCTCGCCGGCATCGCCGCTGCGGAGGCTGCCGGCTTCGACCGTCTCAAGATCAACTGCGTCGTGCAGCGCGGCGTCAACGAGGACGACGCGCTGGCGCTGGTCGGGCACTTCCGCGGCAGCGGTCACGTCGTGCGCTTCATCGAATACATGGACGTGGGCACCTGCAACGACTGGCGGCGCGAGGGCGTGGTGCCCTCGGCGGAGCTGCGCGACCGCATCCACGCGCGCTGGCCGCTGCACGCGCTCGACGCCAACTACCGCGGCGAAGTCGCTCAGCGCCACGCCTTCGACGACGGCGCGGGCGAAATCGGCTTCGTCAGCTCGGTCACCGCGCCGTTCTGCGGCGACTGCCACCGCGCCCGCGTCTCCGCCGACGGTCGCCTCTACACCTGCCTGTTCGCCGCCGACGGCATCGACCTGCGCCCCGCGCTGGCACAGGGCGACGTGGCGCTGGCCGAGCAGTTGGCCGGCCTGTGGTCGGCGCGCGCCGACCGCTACAGCGAAGTGCGCGGAAGCGCGCGCGCGTCGAAGAAGCACGTCGAGATGTTCCTGGTGGGCGGGTAGGCGGCGTGAAGAAAGTGGAGCCCGCTGCTGATCCGGAGGCCTACGTTGCTGCGCTCGACGGCTGGCGGCGCGTGCTTGTGACCGCGCTGCGGGCGATTGCGCGCAAGCCGAAGGACGTCGACGAGCGCATCCGCTGGGGCCACCTGGTCTATTCGGCAAACGGTCCCGCGTACCTGGTCCGCGCCGAGGACGCGCGCGTGCTGTTCGGCTTCTGGCGCGGACAGCGCCTGCGCGACATCGAACCGCGGCTCAAGCCGGGCGGCAAGTACGAGATGGCGACGATCGAACTGCGCGAAGGCGATACGATGCCCGCGACGACTGCGCGCAAGCTGGTTGCGGCGGCGGTGGCACTGAACGCGACGCTGGGCGATCCCACTGCGTCGGCAAAGCCGGGACGGAAGTGAAGCAACGATGGCGAAGAAGACGCAACTGACCCACCTCGACGCAGCCGGCCGCCCGGCCATGGTCGACGTCTCCGGCAAGGCCGTGACCGCGCGCCAGGCGCTGGCCGAATGCCGCGTGCGCTTCCCGGCCGCGGTTGCCGCGCAGCTGCGCAAGTCCGGCCTGCGCAGCGCCAAGGGCGGCATCGTCGACACCGCGGTGATCGCCGGCACGATGGCGGTCAAGCGCACCTTCGAGCTGATCCCGTTCTGCCACCCGCTGCCGATCGACGGCGTGCGCATCGCCATCGACTGGCACGGCGAGCGCGAGCTGCGGATCGAATGCGCGGTGAAGACCACCCACCGCACCGGCGTCGAGATGGAGGCGCTGACCGGCGCCACCGTCGCCGCGCTCACGGTCTACGACATGTGCAAGGCGCTGTCGCACGCGATCGTGCTCGGCCCGGCGAAGCTGGTCGGCAAGCGCGGCGGCAAGCGTGACTTCGGGAACGCCGGCTGATGGTGAAGGTGACCCTGCTGTACTTCGCCAGCCTGCGCGACGCCGCGGGGGCATCGTCGGAAACGCTGGAGACCGGCGCGCCGGACCTGGCCGCGCTGTACGAGGAAGCCCGCTGGCGCCACGGCTTCACCCTGCCGGTCGAACGCCTGCGCGTGGCGGTCGACGGCGCCTTCGCCCACTGGAAGGACGCCGTGCGCGACGGTGCCGAAGTGGCCTTCATTCCGCCGGTGTCCGGTGGCTAGTAGCGCCGTCATTCCAGCGCAAGCTGGAATCCATTTTGATCCTTGAATCCCTCGAAAGTGGCCAGATTCCACATCTCCGCAGATCCCATCGACACCTCGCCACTGCGCGCACGGCTCCTGCACGACCGCGCCGGCGCCTTCGCCGCGTTCGAGGGCTGGGTCCGCGACCACAACGACGGCCGCCGGGTGCACGGCCTGCGCTACGAGGCCTACGTCGAACTGGCCGAGGCCGAGGGCGAGCGCATCGTGGGCGAGGCGCTGGAGAAATTCGGCGCCATCGACGCCTGCGCCGTGCACCGCATCGGCGACCTCGCGATCGGTGACCTCGCGGTCTGGGTCGGCGTCAGCGCCGCGCACCGCGGCATGGCCTTCGACGCCTGCCGCTGGATCATCGACGAAGTGAAGGCGCGGGTGCCGATCTGGAAGCACGAGCGCTACGCCGATGGCGACGCGGATTGGCTGCATCCGCACCCGTCGAATCCCTCCGCCGCAGGGTAGGGGGCACCATCGCCACAGGCAGCGGCAAGGAGCGGTTGATGCACGGAGTATGGCAGGGCGGACTCGTGGCCCTGTCCGCGCTGCTCGTGCTCGCTGGCTGTCGGAGCACACCGCTGGCGGAGCCCCGGAGGAGGGGTAGCGTCGATGTCGCGATCGTCGTTCCGCCGCCTGGCGCGGCGCGGATCGAGCTGGCGTCCGACCAGGGATTCGCATTCCCGGACCTGATCCTGCCCGCAGCCATGCCGGAGTATCCGGAGGAACTGCTGTCCGCGCGGCTCGAACCGCTTGAGCTGTGCATGGAGATCGACATCGCCGCGAGCGGCGAGGTCTTCGATGCCCGGCGTCGGATCGACGACGCCTGCCCGATGGACGCCGGCGGGCACGAGCAACGGTTTGCCGATGCCATGGGCGCTGCGGTGCTGCAGTGGCGCTATGTTCCGGCCCGGATCTGCGCCTTGCCCGATGGGCGCACGGTGGCAGATGTCTGCGGCGAGCCCGATGCGGTGCAGACCCCGGTGTCCCTGCGGCTCTCGTACGTCTTCGGCTTCAGCCAACGCGAGGGCGTGCCTTCGGTGGAGATGGGCGAAGCGCAATAGCCTGAAAAGGCGATGGCCCCGCCAGCTGACCTCGGCACCCGCGTCGATCGATACCGTTGCTGCCTTCCGGCCCTGGCGGGGTTT
>DAOMPM010000113.1:0-7556 GCA_035444805.1 Luteimonas sp.
GACAGGCGGATGCGGCCCTGCTTGTCGACTTCCAGCACCTTGACCTTGACCACGTCGCCTTCCTTGAGCTTGTCGGAGACCTTCTCGACGCGCTCGCTGGAGATCTGCGACACGTGCACCAGGCCGTCCTTGCCCGGCAGGATGGTCACGAACGCGCCGAAGTCCATGATCTTGGCGACCTTGCCCTCGTAGATCCGGCCCGGCTCGACGTCGGAGGTGATCTGCTCGATCCGGTCCTTGGCGGCCTGCGCGGCGGCGGCGTTGACCGAGGCGATGACAATCGTGCCGTCGTCCTGGATGTCGATCTGGGTGCCGGTTTCCTTGGTGATCGCCTGGATCGTGGAACCGCCCTTGCCGATCACTTCGCGGATCTTGTCCGGGTGGATCTTGATCGTCAGCAGGCGCGGCGCGTACTCGCTCAGCTCGGTGCGCGCGGTCGACAGCGCATTGCCCATCTCGCCGAGGATGTGCAGGCGGCCCTGCTTCGCCTGCGCCAGCGCGACCTTCATGATCTCCTCGGTGATGCCCTGGATCTTGATGTCCATCTGCAGCGCGGAGATGCCGTTGGTGGTGCCGGCGACCTTGAAGTCCATGTCGCCGAGGTGGTCCTCGTCACCGAGGATGTCGGACAGCACGACGAAGTCGTCGCCTTCCTTCACCAGGCCCATGGCGATGCCGGCGACCGGCGCCTTGATCGGAACGCCCGCGTCCATCAGCGCCAGCGACGAACCGCAGACCGACGCCATCGACGACGAACCGTTCGACTCGGTGATCTCGGACACGACGCGAATGGTGTACGGGAACGCCTCCATCGTCGGCATCACCGCCAGCACGCCGCGCTTGGCGAGGCGGCCGTGGCCGATCTCGCGGCGCTTCGGGCCCATCATGCGGCCGGCTTCACCGACCGAGTACGGGGGGAAGTTGTAGTGGAACAGGAAGTGTTCCTTGTACTCGCCGGAGACGGCGTCGATGATCTGGCCGTCGCGGGCGGTGCCGAGGGTCACGGCGACGATCGCCTGGGTCTCGCCGCGGGTGAACAGCGAGGAGCCGTGCACGCGCGGCAGGATGCCGACCTTCGAGGCGATCGGGCGCACGGTGTCGAGCGCGCGGCCGTCGATGCGGACCTTGGTCTTGAGGACCGAGTTGCGCATGGTCTGGTATTCCTGCTCGCCGAACTCCTTCGACAGTTCGCTGGTCGACCAGGCATTGGCCTCGGCCTGCGGCGCCAGCGCCTCGATGACCGCCTTCTTGACGGTGGAGATCGCGTCCTTGCGCTCGAGCTTGTCGCGCACCTGGAACGCGGTGGCCAGCTGCTCGCCGACCGCATTGCGGATCGCGGCGACCATGCCCTCGTTGGCGGCCGGAGCCGACCATGCCCACTTCGGCTTGCCGGCTTCGGCGACCAGCTCGTTGATCGCGTTGATCGCGACCTGCATCTGCTTGTGGCCGAACATCACCGCGCCGAGCATCACGTCTTCCGACAGCTCGCGGGCTTCGGATTCGACCATCAGCACGGCGGCGGCGGTACCGGCGACCACCAGCTCCAGCTCCGAATCCTTCAGTTCGCTGACGGTCGGGTTGAGCAGGTACTGGCCGTCCTTGTAGCCGACCTTGGCGGCGCCGATCGGGCCATCGAACGGCGCGCCCGACAGCGACAGCGCGGCCGAAGCGCCGATCAGCGCGAGGATGTCGCCGTCGACCTCGGGATTCATCGACATCACGGTGGCGATGATCTGCACTTCGTTGCGGAAGCCCTCGGGGAACAGCGGGCGGATCGGGCGGTCGATCAGGCGCGAGATCAGCGTTTCCTTCTCGGTCTGACGGCCTTCACGCTTGAAGAAGCCGCCCGGGATGCGGCCACCGGCGTAGAACTTTTCCTGGTAGTCCACCGTCAGCGGGAAGAAGTCCTGCCCTTCGCGTGCGGTCTTGTTGGCAACCGCGCTCACGAGCAGGACGGTGCCTTCGCACGACACCATCACGGCGCCACCTGCCTGGCGCGCGATCTCGCCGGTCTCGAGGGTCACGGCCTGGTTGCCGAACTGGAAGGTCTTGGTCACTTTTGCCACGTTGGAATTCCTTGGGTGTAGATCGATGAACCGGACGGGGCCCATGCCCCGGACGGGTGGCCACGTACGCATGGCCGTGCTGCTGGCGGTGGGGCGGGCTTCGTCTGCCCGGGTGCGGCACCTGCCTCGCCACACCCCAAAAACAACGCCGCGGCGCATCGCTGCGCCGCGGCGGACAGTGGACTTACCGACGCAGGCCGAGTTTCTCGATCAGCGCCTTGTAGCGGGTCGCATCCTTCCGGTGCAGGTAGTCGAGCAGGCTGCGGCGGCGGTTGACCATCTGCAGCAGGCCGCGCCGGCTGTGGTGGTCCTTCTTGTGCGTCTTGAAGTGCTCGGTCAGGTGCACGATGCGGGCGGTGAGCAGGGCCACTTGGACTTCCGGCGAACCGGTGTCGTTGCTGCCGCGCGCGTGTTCTTCGATGATCTTGCTGTTGTCGATGGACATGTCTTGCCTCGTAGTCGCGAAGCCTGCAGACGCACCGCTGCGTCATCGACGCATGTGGCGCACCGCCTGGCTCGTCATGGTGGTCGGGAAGGTCCCTGGGGACGCCCCTGCGGATGGAACGAAAGTGCTTGAAAAAGCCGCGGAATTATAGCGGTCTCCGGGCGACCGGACAAGTTCAGGCCGTGGCAGGCGCCCCCGCGCCGCAGGCCCAGGTGAACAGCCGCTGCGGCCGCAGGCGCCCGTCGACCACCTCGCCCAGCCCCAGCGCCCGGCCATCCGGGCCGAACACCGCGACGCTCCCGGGCGGGTGGAAGTCCCCGTCCACCGCCTGTCCGCGCCCCAGCCGGCGGGCCTGGGCCTCGTCGAGGTCCACCGGCGGCCACGAGGCCATGCCCCGCTCCAGCGGCAGCAGGCAGGCCAGCAGGCTGCGCTCGCCGCGTTCAGCCAGGGCCTGCAGCTCCTCCAGCGTCCACATCCTCGGCTCGCGGAACGGGTCCACCCACAGCCGCCGCAGCTCGGCCACGTGGGCGCCGCAGCCCAGCGCCTCGCCGAGGTCGCGGACCAGGCTGCGCACGTAGGTGCCCGACCCGCATTCGACGTGCAGGCGCAGCTGTGGCGGCACGCCGTGCACGTCGTCGACCAGGTCGGCGGCCGACTGCAGGCTGAACTCGTGGACGTCGACCTCGCGTTCCTCGACCTCGACCACCTCGCCCCGGCGCGCCTTGGCGTACAGCGGCTCGCCGCCGCGCTTGAGCGCCGAGTAGATCGGCGGACGCTGGCGGATGCGGCCGGTCAGCGCCTGCAGCGCGGCGTCGATTTGCGGGATGCGGACATCCGGAACCGGCCGCTCAAGCAGCGGCTGGCCTTCGGCGTCGTCGGTGTCGGTGACGATGCCCAGCCGCGCCACCGTGTCGTAGGCCTTGCGCGCACCGAGCAGGCCGCCGGCGATCTTGGTCGCCTCGCCGAAGCAGATCGGCAGCAGCCCGGTGGCCAGTGGATCGAGGCTGCCGGTGTGCCCGCCCTTTTCCGCGCGGAACAGGTGGCGTGCGCGCTGCAGCGCCTGGTTCGAACTCAGGCCGCGCGGCTTGTCGAGCAGCAGGATGCCGTCGAGCTTCCTGAATTTCGTGCGCGGGCGTGAGGTCATCAAGGCATTGTAGGAGCGGGCCATGCCCGCGACCACCGGCTTCGGCAGCCGATCGCGGCCGGTGGTCGCGGGCATGGCCCGCTCCTACAGGTCCCGCAGCAGCTGGTCGATGCGCTCTCCGCGGTCGACCGAATCGTCGTAGTGGAAATGCAGCTCCGGCACGTGCCGCATCTTCACCACGCGCGCGAGCCGGAAGCGGATCTCGGGCGCCACCGCCTTCAACCCCTTCAGCGCCTCGTTGGCACGCTCGGCCTGCAGCGCGGTGAAGTACACCTTCGCGTGCGCCATGTCGCGCGTGACCTCGACGTCGGACACGCTGACCGACGGCAATCCGTGCTCGGCCACCGCCTCGCGCACGAGCGTGCCCAGCTCGCGGCGGAGCTGGGCGGAGACGCGGTCGGTGCGGTGGAAGGATTTGCTGGGCATCTTCTCTGGAAAGTCAGTTGGTAGTTGGTAGTTCGTAGTTGGTGGGGCTGCTACCGACCACCAACCACCAACCACGAACTTGCCGTTACAGCGTGCGCTGCACCTCGATCCGCTCGAAGCACTCGATCTGGTCGCCCGGCTGCACGTCGTTGTAGGCCTTCACGGCGATGCCGCACTCGGTACCGTTGCGCACTTCGTCGACGTTCTCCTTGAAGCGGCGCAGCGATTCCAGCTCGCCCTCGAACACCACGGTGTTGTCGCGCAACACGCGGATCGGCTTGTTGCGCTTGACCACGCCCTCGACCACCATGCAGCCGGCGACCGCGCCGAACTTGGAGCTGCGGAACACGTCGCGGACCTCGGCGATGCCGATGATCTCCTCGCGGATCTCCACGCCCAGCAGGCCGGACGCCACCTGCTTCACCTGGTCGATCACGTCGTAGATGATCGAGAAGTAGCGCAGGTCGAGGCCGTTGCCCTCGATCAACTTGCGCGCCGATGCGTCGGCACGGACGTTGAAACCGATGATCGTGGCCTTGGCGGTCGCGGCGGCGTTGGCATCGGATTCGGTGATCCCGCCCACGCCGGAAACGATGACGTTGATGCGGATCTGCTCGTTCGACAGCGCGGTGAGCGCCTGGCGCAGCGCCTCCACCGAACCCTGCACGTCGGCCTTGATGACCAGGTTGAGCTGCTGCTGCGCCTCGCCCTGGCCCATCTGGGCCATGATGTCCTCCATGCGGTTGCCGGCCTGTGCGACCAGGCGCTGCTCGCGGCGCTTGGCTTCGCGCTGCTGGGCCACGTCCTTGGCCAGGCGCTCGTCCTCGACCACGACGAAGTCGTCGCCGGCATCGGGCACGCCCGACAGGCCGAGCACCTGCACCGGGATCGACGGACCAGCCGACTGCACCTGCGCGCCGTTCTCGTCGAACAGCGCACGCACGCGGCCGTACTGCACGCCGCATACCAGGTAGTCGCCCTTCTCCAGCAGGCCCTGCTGCACCAGCACGGTCGCCACCGGGCCGCGGCCCTTGTCCAGCGAGGACTCGATCACTGTGCCGGTGGCGCGTCCCTCGGCCACGGCCGTGAGTTCGAGCACTTCGGCCTGCAGCGAGATCGCGTCGAGCAGGTCGTCCACGCCGTCGCCGGTCTTGGCCGACAGCTCGACCATCTGCGTGTCGCCACCGAAGTCCTCGGCGACAATGTCGTGCGCCAGCAGCTCGTTCTTGATCCGGCCCGGATCGGCGTCGGACTTGTCGATCTTGTTGATCGCCACGATCAGCGGCACCTTCGCCGCCTTCGCGTGCTGGATCGCCTCGACCGTCTGCGGCATCACGCCGTCGTCGGCCGCGACCACCAGCACCACCAGGTCGGTGAGCTTCGCGCCGCGCGCGCGCATCGAGGTGAACGCGGCGTGGCCGGGGGTGTCGAGGAAGCTGATGACGCCCTTCGGCGTCTCGACGTGGTACGCGCCGATGTGCTGGGTGATGCCGCCAGCCTCGCCGGTGGCAACCTTGGTGCGGCGGATGTAGTCCAGCAGCGAGGTCTTGCCGTGGTCGACGTGGCCCATGATGGTGACCACCGGGGGCCGCGCGACCTTGTCGCCCTGCACTTCCTCGGAGTGCGCCAGCAGCTCGGACTCGGCGTCGTTGCTGTCGGCCGCGACCGCCTTGTGGCCAAGCTCCTCGACCACCAGCACCGCGGTGTCGTGGTCGATGCTCTGGGTGATGGTGGCCATCACGCCCATCTTGAACAGCGCCTTGACCACGTCGCCGCCCTTGAGCGCCAGCTTCTGCGCGAGGTCGGCCACGGTGATCGCCTCGCCGATCGCGACTTCGCGCACCACCGGCGCGGTCGGCCGCTCGAAGCCGTGCGGGCCGGCGCCGCTGCGCGACTGCTCGAGGTGGCGGCGTGCCTTGGGCTTGCCGCGCGAACTGGTGCGGCGCGCGCGTTCGGACGCGGACAGGTGCAGCTGGCCGGCGAAACGCGCGGTGCTGTCGTCGTCCTCGACGCCTGCCACCATCACGTGCGAGCCGCGGTTGCCCTTGTGCTTCGGGCCGAGGCTGCGCTCATCGCGCGCAGGTGCCGGCTTGGGATGGCCGTGGCCGTGCGTGGCCGGCTTGCGCGCAGGCGCTTCTTCCTCACCCGCGACAAGGGAGGCAGTCGCCTCCGCTTCCTTGCGCATGCGCTCGGCTTCGGCCTCTTCCTGGCGCTTGCGCTCGGCGGCCTCTTCGACGCGGCGCTGGTCCTCCTCGGCCAGGCGCTGCTGCTCGGACAGGTTGCGCTGGCGCGACTCCTCGAGCTTGCGCAGGATCTCTGCCTGCTCGTCGTTCACCGGCGTCGCTGCATCCGCTGCCTTCGCGGCTTCAGTCGGCTTGACCAGGGTGACCTTCTTGCGCACCACCACGTCGACGGTCGACTTGTTCTTGCCGCCACCGACGGTGAGTTCCTGCTTGCGGGTGCGGTTGAGCGTGATCTTCTTCGGCGCCAGCGCGTCTTCGGCCGGCTTTTCGTCCTTGCCGTGCGTGCGGCGCAGGAAGCCGAGCAGCTTGACCTTCTCGGTGCTGGTGACGACCTGGTCTGGATCGCTGAAGCTCATGCCCGCCTCGGACAGTTGCTCCAGCAGCTTCTCGACCGGCGTGTTGACCAGTGCGGCGAGCTTGCGGATGGTGGTTTGCTGCGACATTCGGATCCTATGCTCTGTTTGGCGCCCCCTCGCGCAGAGCAAGGGAAGCGCGGATTCTAAGCCCTGTACGGTGCAGGGCGGCGTTCATCGCGCGGTCATTCGCCGCGCTCCAGACGGGCTTCGGTGGCGCTCATTCGCCACGCTCCAGGCGGGCGATTTCCTCTGCACGGGCGGACAGGATCAGCGCCGCGGCGCGTTCCTGGTCGAGCCCCTCGATGCCGAAGTCCATCACCTCGTCGGCGGCCAGGTCGGACAGCTCCTCGCTGGTGCGCACGCCGTGCGAGGCCAGCGCGTACGCGGTCTCGTCGTCCATGCCCTCGAGCGCCAGCAGGTCCTCGGTCGGCGCGTTCTCGTCGAGCTCCTCCTCGATCGCGAGCGCGTCGTTGAGCAGCGCGTCGCGGGCGCGGGCGCGCAGTTCCTCGACGATGTCCTCGTCGAAGCCCTCGACCGCCAGCAGCTCGCCGACCGGCACGTAGGCGATTTCCTCGACCGTGTTGAAGCCTTCGGCGACCAGGATGCCGGCGATTTCCTCGTCGACCTCGAGCTTCTCCTGGAACAGGGCGCGCGCGGCGGCCTGCTCGGCCTCCGACTTTGCCGCGACCTGGTCCTGGGTCATCACGTTGAGCTGCCAGCCGGTCATGCGGCTGGCCAGGCGCACGTTCTGGCCGCCCTTGCCGATCGCCTGAGCCAGCTTGTCCTCGGCCACCGCCAGGTCCATCGAGTGCTTGTCCTCGTCGACCACGATCGACTGCACCTCGGCCGGCGCCATCGCGTTGATCACGAACTGCG
>DAOMPM010000114.1:0-7300 GCA_035444805.1 Luteimonas sp.
ATTCCCGATTCCCGATTCCCGATTCCCGATTCCCGATTCCCGATTCCCGATTCCCATGAAACTCGTCGACGAAGCTGAAATCACCGTCACCGCCGGCAACGGCGGCAACGGCTGCGTGGGTTTCCGGCGCGAGAAGTTCATCCCGCTGGGCGGGCCGGACGGCGGCGACGGCGGCGACGGCGGCAGCGTGTACCTCGTCGCCGACGAGAACCTCAACACCCTGGTCGACTTCCGCCACCAGAAGCAGTTCCGCGCCCAACGCGGCGAGAACGGCATGGGCCAGCAACGATATGGCAAGGCCGGCGAGGACATCGAGATCGCGGTGCCGACCGGCACTGTCGTGCACAACGTCGACACCGACGAGGTCATCGGCGACCTGACCGACCACGGCGAACGCTTGCTGGTGGCGCAGGGCGGCAAGGGCGGCCTCGGCAACATGCACTTCAAGAGCTCGACCAACCGCTCGCCGCGGCAGTCGACGCCCGGCACCACCGGCGAAGAGCGCACGCTGCGGCTGGAGCTGAAGCTGCTGGCCGACGTCGGCCTGCTCGGCTTCCCCAATGCCGGCAAGAGCACCCTGATCCGCGCGGTCTCGGCGGCGACGCCGAAGGTCGCCGACTATCCGTTCACCACGCTGTACCCGAACCTCGGCGTGGTCAGCGTCGAGCCGGCGCGCAGCTTCGTGATTGCCGACATCCCGGGGCTGATCGAAGGCGCGGCCGACGGTGCCGGCCTCGGCGCGCTGTTCCTGCGCCACATCCAGCGCACGCGGCTGCTGCTGCATCTGGTCGAGATCGAGCCGCTGGATGGCGGCGACGCGGTCGAGCAGATCCGCACCATCGAGCGCGAGCTGGAAAAGTTCGACGCCGGCCTGCTCGACAAGCCGCGCTGGCTGCTGCTCAACAAGGCCGACCTGATCCCCGAGGACGACGCCCGCGAGCTGGGCGAGCGCATCGTGGCCGAACTCGGCTGGACCGCGCCGTGGTTCATCGTCTCCGGGCTTGCCCACGCGGGCACGCGCGAGGTGATGCTGAAGGTGCAGGCGCATCTGGACGAGATGGGGCGCGCCGAGCGTGAAGCCGGGGAAGCGGGCGACGCAGATGCGTTCGATGCAACTTGACGGAGCCGTGAAGGCCGGCTTCCGGCCTCCGGTGACCCGGCAGCATGCCCCGCTGTCATTTCGACCGCAGGGAGAAATCTGCTTCCCCGGCGTCGGACAGCAGATTTCTCCCTGCGGTCGAAATGACAAGGTTGTGTTTTCGTTGTTCCCGGCGCTGGCCGGGGAACCAACAAGAAATCGACCGGAGCGACTCTTGGCATCGCGCAGCGATGGCTCGAAGGGTGGTCGCCAGGGATGGCGGGCAACAAAAAACCCGGCGCGGGCCGGGTTTTTCGTGAACGCTTCGAAGCTGCCCGGATCAGGCGGCCTTGAGCGCCTTGATGCGGGCGGTCAGGCGGCTCTTGTGGCGGGCGGCCTTGTTCTTGTGGATCAGGCCGCGCGAGCCGAAGCGGTCGAGCAGCGGCTGGGCGACGGCGAAGGCGGCTTCGGCGCCGGCGGCGTCGTTGGCGTCGAGGGCCTTGACGACCTTCTTGACGGCGGTGCGCAGCTGCGAGCGCTGGGCCGTGTTGCGCGCATTGCGCACGACGGTCTGCTTGGCGCGCTTCTTGGCGGACTTGATGTTGGCCACGGTGGAATCCTGGAAACTGGTGGGATGAACGTCGAACACCGGCCAAGGCCGGGTTTCGGGAAGATGGAACCGGAAATTATGGGGGATTCAGTGGCTTGGGTCAACAGCGCCGCGGCCGGAGCGCGACTGAGGTGAGCGGGCCGGATCCGACCCCCCCCCCGGGCCAGGGCCAGCCGCCGCCGGCCCGCCGCGCCGGCCTGCTGCGCTCGACCGCGGTGTTCAGCGCGATGACCTTCATTTCCCGGGTTTCCGGGCTGGTCCGCGACCAGGTCTACGCCGGCGTGTTCGGCGCCAATCCGGCGATGGACGCCTTCCTGGTGGCCTTTCGCATCCCCAATTTCCTGCGCCGGCTGTCGGCCGAGGGCTCGTTCTCGATGGCCTTCGTGCCGGTGCTGTCCGAGTACCGGGAGCAGCGCGACCACGCCGCGGTCAAGGAGCTGGTCGACCGGGTCGCCGGCACCCTGCTGGCGGCGCTGCTGGTGCTGACTGCAGCGGCGGTGCTGGCCGCGCCCCTGGTGATCCAGGTGTTCGCGCCGGGCTTCGACGCCGATGGCGAGCAGGGCCGGCTGGCCACGGACATGCTGCGCATCACCTTCCCCTACCTGCTGTTCATCTCGATGGCCTCGCTGGCCGGCGGCGTGCTCAACAGCTACGGGCGGTTCGCGGTGCCGGCGCTGTCGCCGGTGCTGCTGAACGTGGCGATGATCACCGCCGCGCTGGCGCTGGCGCCGAGGATGGAGGAGCCGGTGATGGCGCTGGCCTGGGGCGTGCTCGCCGCCGGCGTCCTGCAGCTGGCCTTCCACCTGCCGGCGCTGGCGCGGATCGGGCTGGTGCCGCGGCCGCGCTGGGGCGGCGCGCACGAGGGCGTGCGCCGGGTGATGCGGCTGATGGTGCCGACCCTGTTCGGCTCGTCGGTGGCGCAGCTGAACCTGCTGCTGAACACGGTGGTCGCCTCGATGCTGATCGGCGGCAGCGTGACCTGGCTGTACCTGGGCGATCGCCTGCTCGAGTTCCCGCTGGGGATGTTCGGCGTCGCCATCGGCGCGGTGATCCTGCCGCACCTGTCCAGCCGCCACGCCGCGGCCGATCCGGCGGGCTATTCGAAGGCGCTGGACTGGGGTTTCCGGCTGTGCCTGATGATCGCGGTGCCGGCCTGCCTGGGGTTGATGCTGTGTTCCGAGGCGCTGGTCGCGACGTTGTTCCAGCACGGCCGTTTCACCGCCCATGACACGCAGATGGCGCGGCTGACGGTGCTCGCGCTGTCCACCGCGCTGCCGGCGTTCCTGCTGGTGAAGGTGCTGGCGCCGGCGTTCTATTCGCGCCAGGACACGAAGACGCCGGTCAAGGCGGGCCTGGTCGCAGTGGCGGTGAACCTGCTGGCGACCGTGCTGTTCCTCGCCGCGGTGCTGGCCCTGACCGACGTCGGCCAGGCGGCCTGGGCGGCGGGCAATGGCGAGATCCGCGCTGCGCTCAAGGCGCTGCCGGGGGCGCACGCCTGCCTGGCCCTGGCGACCGCGGCGGCGGGCTGGACCAATGCGCTGCAGTTGGGCTGGTACCTACGCCGCGCGGGGGTGTTCCGCGTCCAGCCGGGCTGGTCCCGGTTCCTGCGCCAGCTGGCCGTGGCCAGCGTGGCGATGGCCGTCGCCGTCGCCGCCCTGCTGTGGACCTGGGACGGCTGGACGACGTGGCACTGGAGCGAGCGCGTGTGGAAGCTGCTGGTCGTGGTCGGCCTCGGCGGCCTCGTCTACGCGGCGGTGCTGTGGGCGCAGGGCATCCGCCCGCGCGACCTGCGCCATTGAGCGCGCGCCTCTTCCCGTGGGAGCGCCTTCAGGCGCGATGGATCGTCCGCGGACGCCGACCATTCCGGGGATCGCCGCTGAAGCCGCTCCCAACGTCGATCGTGCCACGGCGCAGGCCCGCAGCCCGCTATAATCCGCGGTTCCCATGAGCAGGCTGTTTCGCGACGTCGACGGCGGGCCGCTGTGCCCCAACGGCAGTGTGGTCTGCATCGGCGCGTTCGATGGCCTGCATCTCGGCCATCGCGCACTGGTGCGCCACGCGGTCGCCCGCGCGCGCGCGCTCGGCGTCGAGGCGGTCGCGCTGAGCTTCGAGCCGCTGCCGCGCGAGTTCTTCGCGCGCGACAACCCGCCGCCGCGACTGAGCCTGGCGCGGGCGAAGATCGAGGGCCTGGCCGAACTCGGCGCCGACGTCGTCGGCCTGCTGCGCTTCAACGCGGCGCTGTCGGCGATGCCGGCCGAAGCCTTCGTCGAGCGCGTGCTGGCACGGCGGCTGCAGGCGCGCGAGGTCTGGGTCGGGCCGGAATTCCGCTTCGGCCACCGGCGCGGCGGCGACCTCCAACTCCTGCAGCGCGAAGGCGCACGCCACGGCTTCACCGCCGGCGAGATCGAGCCGCTGCTGCTTGACGGCGAGCGGGTGTCGAGCACGCGCATCCGCCAGGCGCTGGTGGAGGGCGATTTCGCCGCCGCCGCGCGCCTGCTCGGCAAGCCCTACGCGGTGTCCGGCCGGGTGGTGCACGGGCGCCAGCTCGGGCGCACGCTCGGCTATCCGACCGCCAACCTGCGCTTCGCCGGCAAGGTGCCGGCGCTGCGCGGCATCTACGCCACGCGCGTGCACGGCGTCACCAGCCTGCCGTGGCCGTCGGTGTCGAGCTTCGGCACGCGGCCGACGGTCGGCGGCGTCGAGCCGCTGCTCGAAGCCCACCTGTTCGATTTCGAAGGCGACCTGTACGGGCGCCGGATCGGGATCGAGTTCGTCGCGAGGTTGCGCGACGAGGAGAAGTTCCCCGACCTGCCGACCCTGGTCGCGCAGATGCATCGTGACGCCGAGCAGGCGCGTCGCATCCTCAAGCAACACACCCCACGGCGGGCCATGGCGTGACCGACAGCAACGACAGCCAGCGCTACAAGTCCACGATCCTGCTGCCGGAGACGCAGTTCCCGATGCGTGGCGACCTGCCCAAGCGCGAGCCGGGCACGCTCGCGCGCTGGGAAAGCGAAGACCTCTACGCACGGCTGCGCGAGAACGCCAAGGGCCGCCCGCTGTTCGTGCTGCACGACGGCCCGCCCTACGCCAACGGCGCGATCCACCTCGGCCACGCGGTCAACAAGATCCTCAAGGACATCATCGTCAAGTCGCGCTACCTCGCCGGCTTCGACGCGCCCTACATCCCGGGTTGGGACTGCCACGGCCTGCCGATCGAGATCGCGATCGAGAAGAAGTACGGCAAGGTCGGGGTCAAGCTCGACGCGACCGAATTCCGCGCGAAGTGCCGCGAGTACGCGCTCACCCAGATCGACCTGCAGCGCAGGGACTTCAAGCGCCTGGGCGTGATCGGCGACTGGGACGATCCCTACCTGACGCTGGACTTCCGATTCGAGGCGAACGAGATCCGCGCGCTGGCGAAGATCGTCGACAACGGCCACCTCACCCGCGGCGTGAAGCCGGTGCACTGGTGCTTCGACTGCGGCTCGGCGCTGGCCGAGGCCGAGATCGAGTACGCCGACAAGGTCTCGCCCGCGGTCGACGTGGCCTATGCCGCGCGCAGCCCGCAGGCGGTGGCGCGCGCGTTCGGGGTCGAGGTGCCGGAGGACGTGGAGGTCGCGCTGCCGATCTGGACCACCACGCCATGGACGCTGCCGGCCTCTCTGGCGATCTCGGTCGGCGCCGAACTCGAGTACGCCCTGGTCGAAGGCCCCACGCACGGCGGCCAGCGGCGCTGGCTGGTGCTGGCCGATGCGCTGGCCGAATCCGCGCTGCGACGCTACGGCGTCGATGAGGCGGTCGTGCTCGGCCGCGCCAAGGGCGAGCGGCTGGAAGGGATGCTGTTCGCGCATCCGTTCTACGATGCGCGCGACATCCCGGTGCTGCTCGGCGACCACGTCTCTGCCGAAGACGGCACCGGTGCCGTGCACACCGCGCCCGGCCACGGCCAGGAGGACTATGCGGTCGCGCGCCAGTACGGCTTGATCGATCGCTATACCGCCGCCGAACTCAACCCGGTCGACGGTCGCGGCGTGTACCTGCCGTCGACGCCGCCGGCGCACGGCACCGCGCTGGCCGGCCTGCACATCTGGAAGGCGAACGACGCCATCGTCGAGGTGCTGCGCGACAGCGGCAGGCTGCTGGCTTTCAGCAAGCTCGAACACAGCTATCCGCACTGCTGGCGGCACAAGACGCCGATCGCGTTCCGCGCCACGCCGCAGTGGTTCATCTCGATGGAGCAGGCGCACCTGCGCGCGGACGCGCTGGCTGCCATCGATACCGTGCACTGGTATCCGGAGTGGGGCAAGGCGCGCATGGCCGGCATGGTCGAGGGGCGTCCGGACTGGACGATCTCGCGCCAGCGCACCTGGGGCGTGCCGATTGCGCTGTTCGTGCACCGCGAGACCGGCGACCCGCATCCGCGCAGCACCGAGTTGATGCGCGCGGTCGCCGATCGCGTGGAGAAGGAGGGCGTGGACGTGTGGTACACGCTCGACGCCGCGGAGCTGCTCGGCGACGAGGCGGCCGACTACGACAAGATCACCGACATCCTCGACGTCTGGTTCGACTCAGGCGTCACCCACGAGGGCGTGCTGCTCGAGCGCGGCATCGGCAAGCCGGCCGACCTTTACCTCGAAGGTTCCGACCAGCACCGCGGCTGGTTCCAGTCCTCGCTGCTGACCGGCGTCGCCATCGACAAGGCCGCGCCCTACCGCCAGTGCCTCACCCACGGCTTCACCGTGGACGAGCACGGTCGCAAGATGTCGAAGTCGCTGGGCAACGGCATCGAGCCGCAGGACATCATGAAGACCCTGGGCGCGGACATCCTGCGCCTGTGGATCGCCAGCGCCGACTACAGCAACGAGATGTCGCTGTCGCAGGAGATCCTCAAGCGCAACGCCGACGCCTACCGCCGCCTGCGCAACACCGCGCGCTTCCTGCTCGGCAACCTGCACGGCTTCGATCCGGGCGCGCACCTGGTCGCGGCCGCGGACATGGTCGCACTCGACCGCTGGATCGTGCACCGCGCCTGGGAGGTGCAGGAGAAGATCAAGGCCGCCTATGAGCGCTACGACTTCGCCGAAATCGTGCAGGCGCTGCTGAACTTCTGCAGCGTCGACCTCGGCTCGCTCTACCTCGACGTCACCAAGGACCGCCTGTACACCATGCGCGAGGATTCGCGCGGTCGGCGCAGCGCGCAGAGCGCGATGTACCACATCAGCGAGGCCTTCGTGCGCTGGATTGCGCCGGTGCTGAGCTTCACCGCCGACGAACTGTGGGGCTACCTGCCGGCGCCGGCCGACGGCAGCGCGCGCAAGGGCAACGTGCTGTTCGCGACCTGGTACGAAGGCCTGGCGCCGCTGCCGGCCGATGCGCCGCTGTCGGCGAACGACTTCGACCGCCTGCTGGCGCTGCGCGAGCAGGTGGCCAAGGTGCTGGAGCCGATGCGCGCCAGCGGCGAGATCGGCGCGGCGCTGGAGGCGGAGATCGAACTGCACGCCGGCACCGCCGACCAGATCCGCATCGCGCCGCTGGTGGACGAGCTGCGCTTCCTGCTGATCAGCGGCGACGTCAAGGTGCTGCCGTTCGACGGCGCGGAGTCGCGCATC
>DAOMPM010000115.1:0-7218 GCA_035444805.1 Luteimonas sp.
AATCGGGAATCGGGAATCGGGAATCGGGAATCGGGAATCGGGAATCGGGAAAAGCGTAACGCTTTCGCTCGTCATCCCCGCGAACGCGGGGATCCATCTTGCTCTTGCTCCTGACAAGCAACGGCGAAAGCAAATGGATCCCGGCTTGACCAGCCTTCGGCTGTTGAGAAGCGCTTCGCGGGGATGACGAGCAAAGAGTAAGACACCAAGACAAAAAAGCCCGCCGGTAGGCGGGCTTCTTCTGCACTGCCGACGCGGTCAGTCCTTTGCCGGGGCCGGCTCGGCGTACTTCTTGAGCATGTACCACTGCTGCAGCAGCCCCAGGCCGCCGTTGGTCACCCAGTACAGCACCAGCCCGGCCGGGAAGAACACCATCATCACGCCGAACACCAGCGGCATCATCATCATCATGCGCTGCTGCATCGGGTCCATGCCGGTCATCGGCGAGATCTTCTGCGTCGCCCACATCACCGCCATGTTGATCGCCGGCAGGATGAACCACGGGTCGCGCGCGGTCAGGTCCTGGATCCAGCCGATCCACGGCGCGTGGCGCAGCTCCACCGACTCCAGCAGCACCCAGTACAGGGCGAAGAAGATCGGCATCTGCAGCAGCACCGGCAGGCAGCCGCCGACCGGATTGATCTTCTCCTTCTTGTACAGCTCCATCATCGCCGTCTGGAACTTCTGCTTGTCGTCGCCGTAGCGCTCCTTGAGCTGCTGGATGCGCGGCTGGAAGCGGCGCATCTTGGCCATCGACTTGTACTGCGCGGTCGCCAGCGGGAACAGCAGGAGCTTCACCAGCACCACCAGGCCGACGATCGCCCAGCCCCAGTTGCCGAAGATCCCGTGCAGCTTCGCCAGCACCCAGAACAGGCCCTCGCCCAGCCACGCCATCAGCGAGAAGCGGCTGTAGTCGACCACGCGGTCGAGGCCGGCGACCTGCTGCGCCTTGATCTGGTCGACCCGCTTCGGGCCCACCCACAGCCGCGCCGTGGCGCTGGCCTGCGCGCCCGGCGCGACCACCACCGGCGCGCTGGCCATCTCGCGGATCAGGTAGCGCGGCGCGCCGCTGCTGCTGTCGGTGTTGAGCGAGATCGTGTTCTTCCCCCCGCGCGGGCCGTCCGGCAGCCACGCGCTGAAGAAGTGGTGCTGGACGAAGGCGATCCAGGTGTTGCTGTCGCTGGCCTCGATCGGGCCGTCGTCGTAGTCGTTGAACCAGCGCCTGCTGTAGCCGCGCTCGTCGCCATACCAGGTGGCGCCGGTGAGGCTGAAGGATTCGGGGTTGGTCATGCCGCGCTTGACGTTGGGCGAGCCGCGCAGCAGCTGGCGGTAGACGAAGCCCTGCCAGGGCTGGCTGCCGGCGTTGACGATCTCGTCGCGCACGCCGATCGCGTACTGGCCGCGAGTGAGCACGTAGCTGCGGCGGATGCTGACGCCGTCCGGGCCGTGCCAGACGAAGGGCACCACCAGCTCGTCCTGGCCCGGCGCCAGGATGAGCGTGCGCTCGGCAGTGTCGGGCACGAAGCCGCGCTCGTGGTTCGGGGCCGCGCCGCCGGCACTGACCCAGCCGCTCTGCGCGGTGTAGTAGTGCTGTGGCGCGTTGTCGAACAGCAGCACCGGCGGGCTGCCCTCGTCGCGGCTCTGCGGGTATTGCAGCAGCTCGGCGTGGAGCACGCTGCCGCCGTCGATCTGCAGCCGCAGCACGTCGGTCTCGACCTGGATCGCGCTGCTGGCGGCGGGCGTGGCGCGGCTTTCGGGCAGCGCGCCGGGCACGGCCGGCGCGGTCGGCACCGCGCTGTCGCCAGTGGTCACGGCTGCGGCAGCCACGGCTTCCGCCGGCGGCGCCACCTGCTCCTTGTTCCACTCCATCCACAGCAACACCGCCACCATCAGCCAGGCGAGGATCAGGAAGGTGCGGGTCTGGTTCATCGGACAGGCAGGCTCATTCGCCGTGGGAGCGCGGCGCGGTGATGGGGGGAGGCAGGGTTGCCGGGCGGGAATCCGCGGCCGGCATTGTGCCGTCCGCGGCCGGGTGCGGCAACGCACCGGCGCGACGCAGCAGTGCATCCGCCGCTTCGCGCAGCGCCGCCGGCGTGCTTGAAGCGGCGGCAGGCCGGGCAACCAGGACGTAGGCGCCGGCGGCAAGCCGCCCGCGCGCGTGGCGGAAATGATCGCGCAGGATGCGCTTGATGCGGTTGCGCCCCACCGCGCGCGGATCGACCTTGCGCGACACCGCCAGGCCCAGCCGCGGCGGCTGGCCGTCGTCGAGCCAGTGCAGCGCCAGCACCGGCAGCGCCACGCGCCGGCCGTCGCGGAAGATGCGGTCGAAGTCGGCGCGCGCACGGACCCGCGCCTGTCGCGGGAAGCGGGCGTCGCTCACGTGATGCGGGGGGCCGGCCAGTGCAGGCCGGCGGCAGGCGCGCGTCGGCTCAGGCCGACAGGCGCTTGCGACCCTTGGCGCGGCGGCGGGCCAGCACCTTGCGGCCGTCGGCGGTCGCCATGCGGGCACGGAAGCCGTGGTCGCGCTTGCGCTTGAGGTTGCTGGGCTGGTAGGTGCGCTTGGTGGCCATGGCGGGATGTGCGGCGAGGCGAACGGAAAGAACCGGCGATTCTAGCGGGGGCCCCTTCCCCGGGTCAAGCCGGGCCCGGAGCCGGCTGCCGGCCCGCGGGTGCGCCTGCCCGGTGCCGGTGGTAGTCTGCCCTCCCCTCGCCACCCCGACGACCGGCCGCTGCCGCGCGCTGGCCGTCCCCGGTTTTTTCCGCAAGAAGTCCCGCAGGAATTCCCGCAAGACCGCTATGGATGCCTGGCCCCGCTGCCTCGAACGCCTGGAAGCCGAACTGCCCGCCGAGGACGTGCACACCTGGCTCAAGCCGCTGCAGGCCGCGCGCCGCGCGGACGCGACCGTGCTGTACGCGCCCAATGTGTTCATCCGCGACGCCGTGCTCGAGCGCTACCTGCCGCGCATCCGCGAACTGCTCGGCCATTTCGGCGGCGGCGGCGAGGTGTCGCTGGAGATCGGCTCGCTGCCGCGCGCTGTGGCGGCGACCGGGCTGGCCGCCGCGCCGGCTGCGGGTTCGGCCACGCCCGCCGCCGCGCCGATCAGCTTCGCCGGCCACCTCGATCCCCACTACACCTTCGACAACTTCGTCGAGGGCCGCAGCAACCAGCTCGCGCGCGCCGCCGCCTGGCACGTCGCGCAGAAGCCCGGTGAGCGCACCCACAACCCGCTGCTGCTGTACGGCGGCACCGGCCTGGGCAAGACCCACCTGATGTTCGCCGCCGGCAACGAGATGCGCCGGCTCAATCCGGCCGCGCGCGTGCTCTACCTGCGCTCCAACGCCTTCTACGACGCCTTCTTCCGCTCGCTGCAGGAGAAGAGCACCGACCAGTTCAAGCGCCAGTTCCAGAAGATCGACGCGCTGCTGATCGACGACATCCAGTTCTTCGCCGGCAAGGACCGCACCCAGGAAGAGTTCTTCCACACCTTCAACGCGCTGTTCGAGACCCGGCAGCAGATCATCATGACCTGCGACCGCTATCCGCGCGAAGTCGATGGCCTGGAGCCTCGGCTCAAGTCGCGGCTGTCGTGGGGCCTGTCGGTGGCGATCGATCCGCCGGACTTCGAGACGCGCGCGGCGATCGTGCTGGCCAAGGCGCGCGAGCGCGGCACGATCGTGCCCGACGAGGTCGCCTTCCTGCTGGCCAAGAAGATGCACGGCAACGTCCGCGACCTCGAGGGCGCGCTCAACTCGCTGGCCGCACGCGCCAACTTCACCGGGCGCACGATCACCGTCGAGTTCGCGCAGGAAACCCTGCGCGACCTGCTGCGCGCGCAGCAGCAGTCGATCGGCATCCCCAACATCCAGAAGGTCGTGGCCGACTACTACGGCCTGCAGATCAAGGACCTGCTGTCCAAGCGCCGCACCCGCTCGCTGGCGCGCCCGCGCCAGGTGGCGATGGCCCTGGCCAAGGAACTGACCGAACACAGCCTGCCCGAGATCGGCGACGCCTTCGCCGGCCGCGACCACACCACCGTCCTCCACGCCTGCCGCCAGGTCCGCAACCTGATGGAGACCGACGGCAAGCTGCGCGAGGATTGGGACAAGCTGATCCGCAAGCTCAGCGAGTGACTCCCGTTCTGTCGTCCCGAAGCCCGCATTGTCATCCCGAACGCAGTGAGGGATCTGCTTTTTCGGCAGCCACAAGACAAGATCCCTCGCGGAGCCTGCCCTGAGCGAAGCCGAAGGGTTCGGAATGACCTCCGTTGAGCCTGGACAGGCCGGCCATGCGACGCCGCGCCAGACGCCCGATCGCGGTTCGCCCACGAAGAACGCATCGTCCCCGAATCCTTCGCTACACTAGATGTTGTGGTGTCCGTGGACAGCGTCGGCACAAGCTGTGGACAACCGCGAGGGGCGTGAATCATCCACAGCTTGCCCGCATCGGCCAGCGACAGTTGTCCACACCCCAAACCACCCGAAAAATCAAGCGGAATCAACAGCTTATGTTAGTTGTACCCGCTATGCAGGCCCCCCAGCACCACCGCTTTTGAAGTTCTTACGTTCTCTAGAAGCCTAGTCACAGGAATCCCACGCATGCGTTTCAGCCTGCAACGCGAAGCCCTCCTGAAGCCCCTGGCGCAAGTGGTCAACGTCGTCGAACGACGCCAGACCCTGCCCGTGCTGGCCAACCTGCTGACCCAGGTCTCCGGTGGCCAGCTGTCGCTGACCGGTACCGACCTTGAGGTCGAGATGGTCTCGCGCAGCGCGGTCGACGATGCCCAGGACGGCGAAACCACGATCCCGGCACGCAAGCTGTTCGACATCGTCCGCGCCCTGCCCGACGGCAGCAAGGTCACGCTGTCGCAGACCGGCGACAAGATCACCGTGCAGGCGGGCCGCAGCCGCTTCACCCTGGCGACCCTGCCGGCCAACGATTTCCCGTCGGTGGACGAGGTCGAGGCCACCGAACGGGTGAGCGTGCCCGAGGCGGCGCTGAAGGAGCTGATCGAGCGCACCGCCTTCGCGATGGCGCAGCAGGACGTGCGCTACTACCTCAACGGCCTGCTGTTCGACTTGGCCGACAAGCGCCTGCGCTGCGTCGCCACCGACGGCCACCGCCTGGCGCTGTGCGAGACCGGGCTGGACGAGGCGGTGCAGAGCAAGCGGCAGATCATCGTCCCGCGCAAGGGCGTGCAGGAGCTGCAGCGCCTGCTCGAAGGCGGCGACCGCACCCTGGTGCTGGAAATGGGCCGCAACCACATCCGCGTCAAGCGCGACGATGTCACCTTCACCAGCAAGCTGATCGACGGCCGCTTCCCGGACTACGAGGCGGTGATCCCGATCGGCGCCGACCGCGAGGTGCAGATCGACCGCGAGGCCCTGCGCGCGGCGCTGCAGCGCGCGGCGATCCTGTCCAACGAGAAGTACCGTGGCGTGCGCCTGGAAGTGTCGCCGGGCCTGGTGCGGATCAACGCCCACAATCCCGAACAGGAAGAGGCGCAGGAAGAAGTCGAGGCCGACACCAAGGTCGACGGGCTGGCGGTGGGCTTCAACGTCAACTACCTGCTCGATGCCCTGTCGGCCCTGCGCGACGAACAGGTGATGCTGCTGCTGCGCGACGCCAACTCCTCGGCCCTGGTGCGCGAGGCCGGCAACGACAAGTGCCGCCACGTGGTGATGCCGCTGCGGCTCTGAGGTCGATGGCGTTGTTCCACGTGGAACCCCCTGCTTCGCCCGGCCCGCGCCGGGCGAAGTCGTTTCCCGGCATCGACCGGCGTCGTCCCGCCGCGTCCGGGCAGCCGCTGCCATGCACCTGACCCGACTCACGGTTTCGGCCCTGCGCAACCTCGCGCCGCTGGAGCTGAGGCCCGGGCCACAGCTGAACCTGGTGCTGGGCGGCAACGGCACCGGCAAGACCAGCCTGCTCGAAGCCGTGCACCTGCTGGCCTATGGCCGCAGCTTCCGCGGACGGGTGCGAGACGGCCTGGTCCGCACCGGCGCCGAGGCGCTGGAAGTCTTCGCCGAATGGGTCGAAGCCGACGCCGTGCCGCGGCGCGCCGGCCTGCGCCACAGCGGCCAGGCCTGGAGCGGACGCCTCGACGGTGAATCCGTGCAGCAGCTGGGCGAGCTGTGCGCGGCGCTGGCCGCGATCAGCTTCGAACCCGGCAGCCACGCCCTGGTCACCGCCGGCGGCGAGGCGCGGCGGCGCTACCTCGACTGGGGCCTGTTCCACGTGGAACAGGGCGAACTCAACCTGTTCCGCCCGGTCTGGCGCCGCCATGCCCGCGCGCTGAAGCAGCGCAACGCCCTGCTCAAGCAGCGGGCGCCGGGCGCGCAGCTGGACGCCTGGGACGCCGAACTGGCCGCGGCAGGCGAGCAGCTCGACCTGCAGCGCCGGGCCTACGTCGAGCGCCTGCAGCCGCGCTTCGCCGCCCTGAGCCTGGAGCTGCTGCCGCAGCTGGGCGAGGCCGGGCTGCAGTACCGCTCCGGCTGGCGCCGCGACCAGCTGCCGCTGGCCGATGCCCTGCTGCTGGCGCGCGAGCGCGACCTGGCCACCGGCTTCACCTCCGTCGGCCCGCACCGGGCGGACTGGTCGCTCGGGCACGCCGCCCGCCCGGGCGCCGAGGCGCTGTCGCGCGGGCAGGCCAAGCTCACCGCCCTGGCCTGCCTGTTGGCCCAGGCGGAGGACTTCGCCGCGCACCGCGGCCACTGGCCGGTGTTCCTGCTCGACGACCTCGCCTCCGAACTCGACCGCGCCCACCAGCGCCGACTGCTGGAGCGGCTGCGCGACAGCGGCGCCCAGGTCTTCGTGACCGGCACCGAGGTCCCGGCAGCCCTGGACGGACTGGATTGGCCGGCGACTGTGTTCCACGTGGAACATGGGCGGGTGTCGGAGTCCTCCGAGGACCTATAGGTCCTTACGGAAAACGGTTGCTCATTCAGGCGACCCCTTGCCTACTCTCGGAACTTTTCCCGAACGAGGGAAAAGCTGGACCTTGCTGGATGAAGCTCTTGCCTACCCCGGCTTCGGATGGACGCCACGCCCTGTCGGCCGGGGATCGCTCTTCGCTCGATCAGGCCGCTTCGCGGTCCGGCCCGGCGCAGCACGCCGGGCGTTCGCACGGACGCGCGGCAGTGCCGCGCAAGCCGTCCGCACTCACCCTGCCCTGACTCGCGCGCAAAACATCCATGTTTTGCTTTCCGCAATCCCCGGCC
>DAOMPM010000116.1:0-7152 GCA_035444805.1 Luteimonas sp.
AGGAACGTATTCCCATGGCTCGTGGCGTCAACAAGGTCATCCTGGTCGGCAATCTCGGCAACGACCCCGACGTGAAGTACACGCAGGGCGGCATGGCGATCACCACGCTGAGCCTGGCTACCACCACCGTGCGCAAGGACCGCGACGGCAACCAGCAGGAAAAGACCGAGTGGCACCGCGTCAAGCTGTTCGGCAAGCTCGGCGAGATCGCCGGCGAGTACCTGCGCAAGGGCCGCCAGGTCTACATCGAGGGCCGCCTCGAGTACGGCTCCTACGACAAGGACGGCGTCAAGCACTACACCACCGACATCATCGGCGACGAGATGCAGATGCTCGGCGGCGGCGGTGGCGAAGGCAGCAGCGGTGGCGGCTCCTACGAACGCAGCCCGCGCCCGCAGCGGCAGGAGTCCGGCGGCGGCCAGTCCCCGCAGCGTTCGCAGCCGGCCCAGGGCCGGCAGGCGCCGCCGGCCGACGAAGGCTTCGACGACGACATCCCGTTCTGACGGGCCGCGGTATAACCCGTTCCCCGATCGAACGAACAGGAGGCTTCGTGCCGACTTGGCTGGTCACCGGCGGCGCCGGTTTCATTGGTGGCAACTTCGTCCTCGCAGCGGTGTCGCAGGGTGTGCGCATCGTCAACCTCGATGCGCTGACCTATGCCGGCAACCTCGACACCCTGTCGAGCCTGGAAGGCAATCCGGCCCACGTGTTCGTGCACGGCGACATCGGTGACCGGCACCTGGTCGATCGGCTGCTGGCCGAGCATCGTCCCGACGCGGTGGTGAATTTCGCGGCCGAGAGCCACGTCGACCGGTCCATCGACGGCCCGGCTGCGTTCGTGCAGACCAACGTGGTCGGTACCCTGGCGCTGCTGGAGGCGGTGCGCGACTACTGGAAGTCGCTGGAAGGCGCGGCGAAGGGCGATTTCCGCTTCCTGCACGTGTCCACCGACGAGGTCTACGGCACGCTGGGCGACACCGGCCTGTTCACCGAGACCACGCCGTACGCGCCCAATTCGCCGTACTCCGCGTCGAAGGCCGCCTCCGACCACCTGGTGCGCGCCTTCCACCACACCTACGGGCTGCCGGTGCTGACCACCAACTGCAGCAACAACTACGGCCCCTACCATTTCCCCGAGAAGCTCATCCCGCTGGTGATCGCCAAGGCGCTGGCCGGCGAGCCGTTGCCGGTGTACGGCGACGGGAAACAGGTGCGCGACTGGCTGTTCGTGACCGACCACTGCGAGGCGATCCGCACCGTGCTGGCCAGCGGCCGCGTCGGCGAGACCTACAACGTCGGCGGCAACTCGGAAAAGCAGAACATCGAGGTGGTGAAGGCGATCTGCGCCCTGCTCGACCAGCGCCGCCCGCGAGACGACGGCCAGCCACGCGCGTCGCAGATCACCTACGTCGCCGACCGCCCCGGGCACGACCGCCGCTACGCGATCGATGCGTCGAAGCTGCGGGACGAACTCGGCTGGGAGCCGAAGTACACCTTCGAGCGAGGCATCGCCGAGACCATCGACTGGTACCTGGACAACCAGCCTTGGGTGAAGCGCGTGCTCGACGGCAGCTATCGCCTCGAAAGGATCGGAGTCGAAGCATGACCGCACGCAAGGGCATCGTCCTCGCCGGCGGCTCCGGCACGCGGCTGTACCCGATCACCCAGGCCATCAGCAAGCAGCTGCTGCCGGTCTACGACAAGCCGATGATCTACTACCCGCTCAGCGTGCTGATGCTGGCGGGCATCCGCGAGGTGCTGATCATCAACACTCCGCACGAGCAGGCGCTGTTCAAGGCACTGCTCGGCGACGGCTCGCAGTGGGGCATGAAGATCGAGTACACGGTGCAGCCGAGCCCGGACGGGCTGGCGCAGGCCTTCCTGATCGGCCGCGACTTCCTCGACGGTGTGCCCAGCTGCCTGGTGCTCGGCGACAACATCTTCCACGGCCCCGGCCTGACCACCATGCTCAAGCGCGCCGACGCGCGCGAGACCGGCGCGACCGCGTTCGGCTACTGGGTATCGGACCCGGAGCGCTACGGCGTGGCCGAGTTCGACGAGGCCGGCCGCGTGATCGGCCTCGAGGAAAAGCCCGCGAAGCCGCGCTCGAACTATGCCGTTACCGGCCTGTACTTCTACGACGGCCGCGCCAGCGAGTTCGCGTCGTCGCTCAAGCCCTCGCCGCGAGGCGAGCTGGAAATCACCGACCTCAACCGCTGCTACCTGGACCAGGGCGATCTGCACCTGGAGCGGCTGGGGCGCGGCTACGCCTGGCTCGACACCGGCACCCATCAGTCGCTGCTGGAGGCGTCGAACTACATCGAGACCATCGAGGCGCGACAGGGGCTGCGGGTGTGTTGCCCGGAAGAGATTGCGTGGAACAACGGCTGGATCGACGGCGCGCAACTGGAGGCGTTGGCGAAGCCGCTCGCGAAGAACGGCTACGGCCAGTACCTGATGAGCATTGCAGAACGCGGATACGTGCCGTGAAGCTGATCGAGACCGACCTGCCCGGCTGCGTGGTCATCGAGCCGCAGGTCTTCGGCGACGATCGTGGCTTCTTCTTCGAATCGTTCAACCGTGACAAGCTCGCGGCGCACGGGTTGTCGCCGGATTTCGTGCAGGGCAACGTCTCGTCCTCGGCGAAGGGCGTGCTGCGCGGCCTGCACTACCAGTGGCCGAACCCGCAGGGCAAGTATGTCTCGGTGCTGGAAGGCGAGGTCTGGGACGTCGCGGTCGACATCCGCCGCGGCTCGCCGCATTTCGGCAAGTGGACGGCGGCGCTGCTGAGCGCACAGAACCGGCGCCACTTCTGGATCCCGGAGGGCTTCGCCCACGGTTTCGTCGTGCTCAGCGAGCGAGCCGTGTTCACCTATCTGTGCACCGCGACCTACGACCCGGCGGCCGACGCCGGCATCCGCTGGAACGACGCCAACCTCGCCATCGACTGGCCGATCGCCGATCCGCAGCTGTCGGGCAAGGACGCGAAGGCGCCGTTCCTCGCCGAGGTGCCGCCCGAGCGCCTGCCGACCTACGCGCCGTGAAGCTGCTGCTGCTCGGCGCGAACGGCCAGGTCGGGCACGAGCTGCGCCGCGCCCTGGCGCCGCTGGGCGATCTCGTGTGCACCACCCGCAGCGGCATGCTGGGCGACGGCAGTGCCTGCGAAATCGCGGATTTCGACGATCCCGCTTCTTTGGCGGCGCTGGTGGCGCGGATCGCGCCGGACGTGGTGGTCAACGCCGCCGCCTACACCGCCGTCGACAAGGCCGAAACCGACCGCGACGCCGCGTTCCGCGCCAATGCCGAGGCGCCGGGCGAACTGGCGCGCGCCTGCGCGCGGCGCGACGCGCTCCTCCTGCACTACTCGACCGACTACGTGTTCGACGGCAGCGGCACGCGACCGTACCGCGAGGACGATCCGACCTCGCCGCTGGGCGTCTACGGCGCCAGCAAGCTCGCCGGCGAGGAGGCCGTCCGCGCCAGCGGCGCACGGCACATGATCTTCCGCACCGCCTGGGTCTATGCCGCCCACGGCCGCAACTTCCTGCTGACGATGCTGCGGCTGGCGAAGGAGCGCGACGAGCTGCGCGTGGTCGCCGACCAGGTCGGCACGCCGACGCCGGCGTGGCTGATTGCCGATACCACCGCCGCGATCCTGGGCCGGCCGTTCGCGGCGTCGGGACTGTGGCACCTGACCGCACGCGGCGGCACCAGCTGGCACGGTTTCGCCGAAGCGATCGTCGACGTGGCGCATGCGCGCGGCCTGATCGATCGCGTGCCGCGGGTCGTCCCGATCTCCAGCGCGGAGTATCCGACGCCGGCGCGACGGCCGGCGTACTCGTGCCTGGACGTCGCCCGGCTGGAGGGCGATTTCCCGATTCGCCTCCCGGACTGGCATGATGCGTTGCCAAAGGCGCTGGCGCGGCTGGCGTGATGGGGTGGCGGGGCGCGCCCCGCGTCGTCGAAGTCGTGTTGCAAGGGGGAGAACATGGGACGTTTGTGGACTGCGATGCTGGTCGCGGTGGGTTTGTTGTGGTCATGGCCGGGCCACGCGGCGGCGCCGAAGGTGGACATCGAGCCATTCATCGTCGACAGCGACATCACCGACGTCAAGATTTCGCCCGGCGGCGAGTACCTGGCGCTTTCGGTGCCGAAGGACGGCCAGACCGGCCTGGTCATCATCACCCGCGGTGACCGCAAGGTCACCACATCGATGCGCTTTCAGAAGGACACACACGTGTCCGGTTTCTGGTGGGTGAACGACACCCGCGTGCTGATCTCGATCGCGGAGACGTTCGGCACCCGCGACGAGCCCGTGCCGACCGGGGAATTGTACGGCGTGGATGCCGACGGAAAACGCAAGGAACTGCTCGTCGGCTGGCGCGTCCGCGGGACGGAGTTCGGGAGCCGCATCAGTCCCCAGAAGAAGGAGGAACTGGTCGCCGCGTTCCTGGTCGACCCGTTGCCGGACGACGACGACCACGTCCTGGTATCGGTCAGGCCGTTCTCGAAGGATCCGTTCGTCCGCGTCGAGAAGATGAATGTCTACACCGGGCGCCGCGTGCGCACCGCGACGGTCCCGGTGACGCACGCCGACTTCGTCACCGACAACCGCGGGCAGGTGCGCTTCGCGGTCGGCGCGATGTCGGACAACAGCAGCCAGTTGTTCTATCGCGATTCCGATGCCGCCGGCTGGAAGCGGATCAACTACGAGGCCGAGAGCGGACGGATCGAGGTCCCGCTGGGATTCTCGCCTGACGACGGCACCGCCTACCTGCGCGTTTCGAGCGCCCGTGGGCCGGATGCCATCGTCGCCCTCGACGTCGCGACCGGTGAGCGCAGGGAACTCATGCGCGATGGCGTCGTCGACCCCGTCACCATCTACCAGGATGGCTGGGGAAGGCCGTTGGGCGCGAGGTTCCTCGGGGCGAAGCCGACGATGCGGTTCTTCGACGACGCCGACCCGGATGCACGCGTGTACCGCAGCCTGGAGAAGGCCTTTCCCGATACCGTCGTCGCGATCCCCTCGGCCACCGGGGACGGGCGCGTCAAGGTGGTGCTGGCCAGGAGCGACATCGATCCGGGCAGTTTCTATCTGTTCGACACGGTCACGAAGAATGCCGACTTCATCTTCGGGCGCAACAAGCTGGTCGATCCCCCCGAGATGTCGCCAATGAAGCCGGTGTCGCTGCGCGCGCGCGACGGCCTGGAGTTGCATGGCTTCCTCACCCTGCCAGCCGGCGCCGGCGGGCGGCCCTCGCCGCTGGTGGTGTTGCCGCACGGCGGCCCGTACTGGGTCTACGACAGCTGGGGCTTCGACAGCGACGTACAGCTGCTGGCACGGGCGGGCTACGCGGTCCTGCAGATCAACTTCCGCGGCTCCGGCAACTACGGACGGGCGTTCCGCCTCGCCGGCGCCCGCGAGTGGGGCGGCGCGATGCAGGACGACCTGACCGACGCCACGCGGTGGGCGATCCAGGAGGGCATCGCCGACCCTGACCGGATCTGCCTGTACGGCGCGAGCTACGGCGGATACGCCTCCCTCATGGGCGTCGCCAGGGAGCCGGACCTGTACCGCTGCGCGGTGGGCTACGTCGGGGTCTATGACCTGCAGATGATGCGCCGCGAGGACATGCGACAGGGCAGCCTGGGCTTGCGAACGTGGTCCAGGGAGTGGGTCGGCAACGACGCGGCGGCACTCGCGGCGGCATCCCCGACCACGCTCGCCGACCGGATCAAGGTGCCGGTGTTCCTGGCCGCCGGCGGAGAGGACAAGGTGGCGCCGATCGCCCACAGCGAGGCGATGGAGCGTGCGCTCAAGCGTGCCGGCGTCGCGGTCGAAACGCTGTACTACCCGAAGGAAGGGCACGGCTTCTACACGGTCGAGCACCGGCGCGAGTTCTACAGCCGCCTGCTGGATTTCCTCGATCGGCACATCGGTTCCCGGCGCGCCGCCACGGGCGAATGACGAAACTGCATCCGGCGGGCATTCGCGCCCGCCGGATCGCTCGGTGGCTCGGCAGGCTGGACTTGCCGCCCAGCGGTCGATAGCGTGTCGCCTTTCCGACTCCGCGAGCGTGCCATGGCCGAGAAAGGCGTCCCGCAACTCACCTTCCGCGCCGTGCTGCTGGCCATCATCCTGGCGATGGTGCTGTCCGCCGCCAATGCTTACCTGGGGCTGTTCGCGGGCCTGACCGTCGCCACCGCGATCCCGGCGGCGGTGGTGTCGATGGGCGTGCTGCGGCTGCTCGGCGGCGGCACGATCCTCGAGAACAACATCGTGCAGACCGGCGCATCGGCCGGCTCCTCGATCGCGGCGGGCGTGATCTTCACCATCCCCGCGCTGATCATCCTCGGCTACTGGCAGGACTTCAAATACTCCTGGGTGCTGGCGATCGCCGGCCTCGGCGGCCTGCTCGGCGTGCTGTTCTCGGTGCCGCTGCGGCGCTCGATGATCGTCGAGGAGCCGCTGCCGTTCCCCGAGGGCAAGGCCGCGGCGGAAGTACTCAAGGCCGGCGACAACCCCGGCCCGGGCCTGAAGATCCTCGCGTTCTCCGCCGCCATCGGCGCGCTGCTCAAGCTCGCCGCGTACAGCGGCATGCGCCTGATCCCGGACACTGCCGCCGGCGCCGGCTTCTTCGGCAAGTACCTCGCTTACATGGGCACCAACCTGTCGCCGGCGCTGCTCGGCGTGGGCTACATCGTCGGCCTGAACATCGGCATCGTGGTGCTGTCGGGCAGCATCCTGTCCTGGCACATCGCCATCCCGCTGTACCACATGTTCTTCATGGACAGCGATCCGGCGCTGGCGGCGAGCGTCGCCGGCGCGGGGGCCGAGGACATCGCCGGCGCGATCTGGTCGGCGAAGATCCGCTACCTCGGCGTCGGCGCAATGCTGATCGGTGGCGTGTGGACGCTGTTCTCGCTGCGCAAGTCGCTGCTGTCGGGCGTGAAGAGCGGCATCGCCGCCGCACGCGCGGGTTCCGGCGGCGACGACCTGCCGGAGACCGAGCGCGACCTGCCGATGAAGTGGATGCTGGTCGCGCTGGTGGTGTTCGTGGTGCCGCTGCTGCTGCTGTACCAGGCGATCGTCGGCATGTGGCACGTCAGCATCCCGATGGCGATCATCATGATCGTCGCCGGCTTCCTGTT
>DAOMPM010000117.1:0-7007 GCA_035444805.1 Luteimonas sp.
GAGTCAGCCATGGATGGCTGATCGAGCCGGGGAGCAATCCCCGGCCCGGGACGACTTCCGGCCGAAAGCCAGGACCTCGCCCCAGCAGTCCCGCCAGATCCGGCTCGAATCGGAAAAGAACTTTTTTCCCGTTGCCAAGAACTTCCAACGGGATGTCATCCCAAGCCCTTCGACTTCGCTCAGGATAGGCTCCGCGAGGGATCTTGCTTGTTGGAGCCGAACTGGAGATCCCTCCCCCGGATCAAGTCTGGGGTCGGGATGACATTCGCTGCTGGATACTCCAAGGACGCGGCGCGCTCAGCTGATGTCGTTGACGCCCAGTTCCCTCAGCGCCCGCGCCATGCTCTCACGGGCGGCGTCGCTGATCTTCTCGTGGTCGAGCGCGAAGCGGATCGTCGCCTCGACCAGGCCGATGTGGGTGCCGCAGTCGAAGCGGGTGCCGCGGAAGCGGTAGGCGTCCACCCGCTGCTCGTCGAGCAGGCTGGCGATGGCGTCGGTCAGCTGGATCTCGCCGCCGGCGCCGCGGCCGGTCTTCTCGAGGTGGTCGAAGATCGCGCCGGGGAGGATGTAGCGGCCCACCACCGCGAGCGTGCTGGGCGCATCCTCGGGCTTGGGCTTCTCGACGATCTGGCGGATCGCGCCGTGGCGGTCGCGGAAGCCCGCCGTCGCGACGATGCCGTAGCTGCCGGTCTGCTCGAGCGGCACGTCCTGCACCGCGATCGCACCGACGTCGTTGGCCTGGGCGTGGTCGGCCATCTGCTTGAGCGCGCCGTCGCCGCTGCGGTTCCAGATCAGGTCGTCGGGCAGCAGCACCGCGAACGGCTCGTCGCCGATCACCGCTTTCGCGCACAGCACGGCATGGCCGAGGCCGAGCGCTTCGGCCTGGGTCACGAACACCGCACGCACGCCCTCGGGCAGCACGTTGCGCACCAGCTCCAGCTGCTCGCGCTTGCCGGCCTTCTCCAGCTTCTGCTCGAGCTCGTAGGCCTTGTCGAAGTAGTCCGCCACCGCGTGCTTGTAGCGGTTGGTCACGAACACCAGCGTATCGCAGCCGGCCTCGATCGCCTCGTCGACGGCGTACTGGATCAGCGGCCGGTCCACGATCGGCAGCATTTCCTTGGGAACGGTCTTGGTCGCGGGCAGGAACCGCGTTCCCAACCCTGCCACCGGGAACACCGCCTTGCGGATGCGTTGCGTCATGTCCTGCGAGCCTGCCTGGCGGGGAAGGCGACCACTGTACCGGCATCGTCGCGGGCCAGGGTCGCGCTGGCGGGCCGGAACTCGGGCAGGGTCTCGCGCAGCAGCGCGGCAAGCGCTTCGAGGTCGAACACGGAGGCGGCCTCGCGCAGGCCCGCCACCGCCTGGTGGATCTTCTCCGGCGAAACCGAGCGCGCCTCGGCCTGCAGGATCTTCGGATGCACGGTCGGGCGATAGCGCTCGTCGGCGTGGAACAGGGTCTCGTGCAGCTTCTCGCCCGGGCGCAGGCCGGTGTAGACGATGGCGATGTCGCGCCCGGGTTGCTTGCCGGCGAGGCGGATCATCTGTTCGGCCAGCATGCGGATCGGCACCGGCTCGCCCATGTCGAGGGTGTAGATCGCCTCGCGCGAGCCAATCGCCACCGACTGCATGATCAGCAGGCAGGCTTCCGGGATGGTCATGAAGTAGCGCGTGACCTCCGGGTCGGTGACCGTCACCGGGCCACCGCTGCGGATCTGCTCGCGGAACAGCGGCACCACGCTGCCGGCCGAGTCGAGCACGTTGCCGAAGCGCACGGTCACGAAGTGCGTGCCGTCGGGCTCGGCCAGCGCCTGGCAGACCATCTCGGCCAGGCGCTTGGTGGCGCCGAGCACGTTCACCGGGTCGACGGCCTTGTCGGTGGAGATCAGCACGAAGGTGCCGACCTTCGCCGCGGCGGCCTCGCGCGCCACCACTTCCGTCGCCAGCACGTTGTTGCGCACCGCCTCGCGCAGCTGGCCCTCCAGCACCGGTACCTGCTTGTACGCGGCGGCATGGAAGACCGCGTCGGGGGCGGACAGGCCGATCGCGTGCCGCACCACCGCCGCATCGCCGCAGTCGCCGAGCACCGGGATGCACTGGATCTGGGGGAAATCCCGGCGCAGTTCGGATTCGGTCTTGACCAGGGCCAGCTCGTCGATCTCGACCAGCGCGATCCGGCTGACGCCGTGGCGTGCGCACTGCCGGCACAGCTCCGCGCCGATGGATCCACCGGCGCCGGTCACCAGCACGCTGCGTCCGCCGAGCCAGCCCCGGATCGCCTTCCAGTCCGGCGTCACCGGCTTGCGGCCGAGCAGGTCCTCGATCGCGACCTCCTTGAGTTCGCCCGGCAGCGAGCGCCCCTCGAGCATGTCGTCCAGCCGCGGCACCGTGCGGAACGGCAGGCCGGTGCTCTCGCAGGCAGCGACGACGCGGCGCATCGTGACCGCGTCCACCGACGGCATCGCGATGACCAGCAGCCTGGCCGCCGTTTCCGGCGCGATCGTACCCACTTCATCGATCCGTCCCAGCACCGGGATGCCCTGCAGGCGGCTGCCGCGCAACTTCGCGGCGTCGTCCAGGAAACCGACCGGATCGTAAGCGCCGGCGCGACGCAGGTCGCGGACCAGGGTCTCGCCCGCCTGGCCGGCGCCGAGGATCAGCACCCGGATCGAGGCCTTGTCGGTACGCGTGATGCTGTAGTCCTTCCAGGCGCGGTAGAGCAGGCGCGGCATGCCCAGCAGCGCGGTCAGCAGCAGCGGGTACAGCAGCAGCACCGAGCGCGGCACCTGGTCGAGGCGGTTGTAGACGAACAGCCCCAGCATGATCGCCAGCAGGCCGAGCACCGACGCCTTGAGGATGTTGAGCAGGTCCGGCAGGCTGGCAAAGCGCCAGACGCCGCGATACAGGCCGACCTGCCAGAACACCGCGCCCTGCGCCACCAGCACCAGCAGGACCTCGGTCGACAGCCATGAGACGGTGGGCGCAGACGGCTGCAGCGAGTGGCGGAACTGGTTCAGTCCCAGCCAGCACAGCCACACCATCAACAGGTCATGGCCGACCACGGCCATCCTCGGCAGCGCCGTGCTGAGTCGATCCTTCCAGTTGAGCATCGTCAGGGCTTCCTGTCACTGATGTCGTCGATGTCGTCAGGCCTTCCCCCATCGGCCGACGCTCCCCGCAACCGCCTCCATGCCATTCCACCTGCCGCCAGGAACGTCACGCAAGCCGACATGATAATCGCGGAACTCCATGAACGCAGGGCAAACATCGCCAAGATCGACGCCAGGGTGGCGCCGGCGTAACCCAGCGTCACCACCACGTGGCTGGACGCCCTGCGCGCCCATGCCTGGTAGGCATGCTGCACATGGGGCCGCCACCAGGCTTCACCGCGCAGGATGCGTGAGAGCAATGTCAACGATGCGTCAAGAAGGAACGGCAGCAGCGGGAACACGGCGAGCAGGCGGGTCGCGGGCTCGGCGCCGAGCGTCAGCAAGGCCAGCAGTGCGGCGAGCGCATAGCCGAGCGCACCGCTGCCCACGTCGCCGAGGAAGATCCGCGCCCTGGGAAAATTGAACGGCAGGAAGCCCGCCGCGCCGGCGGCCAGCGCCAGGCCCAGCCAGAACACCGGGCCTGTGCCCGCGAACAACGCCCAGGCGACCGCCACCAGCAGGGCCTGGGTGGTCGCGAGGCCGTCGATGCCGTCCATGAAGTTCCAGACGTTGGCCAGGACCACGGCTGCCGCGAACGCGAGGACGGCGTCGACCGGACCCGCGCCCAGCTGCAGCAGCGCCGCCGCCAGCAGCAGCCCCGCCAGCACGTGGACACCAAGGCGCAGCCAGGGCGACAGCGGGCGGTGGTCGTCGATCCAGCCGATGGCCGCGACCAGCACGAGCCCGGCCGAGAGCAGCGCGATCGCACCCAGCCGTTCCGGCTCGACCATGGCCCAGGCCAGCGCCGCCAGCAGCAGCACCAGCACGATCGAGATCCCGCCGCCGCGCGGCGTCGCCGCCTGGTGGCTGCGGCGCTCCCCGGGCAGGTCGATCAGCTGGCGCCGGAGCGCGTAACGCCGCGCGAAGGCCGTGCCGGCGAACGCGATGAGAAAACCTGCGAGCAGCCAGGCGCCGGCAAGCACGATCTCCGTCATCTCAAACGACGGCGTAGTTCAGCAGGGGCTTGATCGTGCCCCACTCCTTGCAGCTCGGGCATTGCCAGTGGTGGCTGCGCGCGCCGAAGCCGCAGCGGTTGCAGCGGTAGCTCGGGTTGCGCACCAGCAGCTGCTCGGTGATCAACCGCAGGTCCTGCAGGGTCGCCACGAGGTCGGTGTTCTCGGCCAGGGTCAGGTCGATCAGGGCCGCCTCGCCGCGCACCGAGGGCCGGTCCTTGAGCTGCTGCGCAAGATAGCCGCGCGCGGCGTGGACGCCGTCCTGCGCCTCGACCAGCCGGGTCAGCGCCAGCACCGGCGCGATGCCGCGGTAGTGCTCGCTCATCTCGGCGAGGAACTTGCGCGCGCCGGAGGCATCGCCGACGCGCTCGTAGGCCGCCAGCAGCGCCGGCAGCACTTCCGGCAGGAAGTCGGTGTCGTGGCGCGCGGCGCGCTCGTAGGCGCGGATCGCGGCGGCGTCGTTGCCGGCATCGGTCTCCAGCCGCCCCTCGATGATGCCGGCGCGCACCGAGGTCGAATCCGCGGCATAGGCGCGCGCCACCGCGGCGCGGGCGCCGTCGGCATCGCCGGCCACGCGCAGGCGGTCGGCCAGTTCGCATTCGTACTGGGCGATCAGCTTGCCCATCGGCTCGCCGGTCGCGGCTTCGTAGCGGGTCGCGTTCTCGATCGCCTTGGCCCAGTCGCGCTCGGCCTCGTAGATGCCGATCAGGTGCTTGAGCGCCTGCGGCGCGCGCTGGTCGATCCGGGCCAGGTCGGTGAACACCACCTCGGCGCGGTCGAGCAGGCCCGACTTCATGTAGTCCTCGCCCAGCGCCAGCAGCGCCTGCACCTTCTGCGCATCGCTCAGGTCCGGGCGCTGCGCCAGGCCCTGGTGCAGGCGGATCGCGCGGTCGACCTCGCCGCGGCGGCGGAACAGGTGGCCGAGCGCGAGCTGGGTCTCGAAGGTGTCCTTGTCCAGTTCGGCGATGTGCAGGAACAGCTCGATCGCCTTGTCCGGCTGCTCGTTGAGCAGGTAGTTCAGGCCACGGAAGTAGGTGGTCGACAGGCGGCTGACCTGGGTATCGCTGTGGCGCTCGCCGCCGCGCCGGCCGATGACCCAGCCGCTGAGCGCGGCGATCGGCAGCAGCAGGAAGAACCAGAACCACTCGGTGACGAAGGCCATCATGGCTCAGACTCCCATGTCGTAAGGGGGACGCGGCGCCTGCTCGCCCGCGCGCCCGTGCTTGAGTGCGCGTCGCAGCGGCAGGACCACGCCCAGTGCCAGCACCAGCCCGCCGCACAGCGCGCCGACAAGCAGCGCCGCCAGCACCATCACGCCGAGTCCGGCCGCGAGGCCGCTGAAACCGAGGTCCAGCACCACCGGCTGCGGATTGAGCGCGCCGACGGCGACGCCAAGCGCCACGAATGCGAGGGCGAGGAGGATCCGGAGCAGCCGCATGCGCGAGGGCCGGACGCCGGGCAGCGTCCTACTCCTCCGTGGGCAGCGGAATCACGGCGGTCACCCGCTCGCGCAACTCCTTGCCGGGCTTGAAATGGGGAACGTGCTTGCCCGGCAGCGCAACCGCGTCGCCGGTCTTGGGGTTGCGCCCGGTGCGGGGCGGACGGAAATGCAGCGAGAAGCTGCCGAAACCGCGGATCTCGATCCGGTCGCCATCCGCGAGCGAACCGGCCATCATCTCCAGCAGCGACTTGACCGCGAGGTCGACGTCGTCCGCCTTCAGGTGCGCCTGGCGCTGGGCCAGGATCTCGATCAGTTCCGATTTGGTCATCGTCGACGCATCCGTGGAAACCCGTCGGCGGCGGCCCGGCAGGCGCCGGGCCCTCCGCCCTGGTCACCGGTCCGGCCGCGGGCGGCCGGACCAGCGCGTGCGGCTTGCGCCGCCAGCCCGATTACTCGGACTTGTTCTCCAGCTGCTCGCGCAGCAGCGCGCCCAGCTTGGTGGTGCCACTGGAGGCTTCCGCCGCGGCCTTGTTGTACTCGGCCAGGGTCTCGGCCGCCTCGGCCTCGTCCTTGGCGCGGATCGACAGCTGCAGGGTGCGGCTCTTGCGGTCCTGGCCGGTGTACTTGGCCTCGATCGAATCGCCGACCTTCAGGTGCTGGCTGGCGTCGTCGACGCGGACGTCGGCGACGTCGCGCGCGGCCACGTAGCCCTCCACGCCCTCGCCCAGGTCGATGACCGCACCCTTGGCGTCGACTTCCTTCACCGTGCCGGTCACCTTCGAACCACGCGGGTGGTTGGCGAGGAACTGGCCGTAAGGATCCTGCTCAAGCTGCTTGACGCCCAGCGAGATGCGCTCGCGCTCCGGATCCACCGCCAGCACCACCGCCTCCATCGTGTCGCCCTTCTTGAAGTTGCGGGCCACGTCCTCGCCGGTGGAGCTCCAGGTGATGTCGGAGAGGTGGATCAGGCCGTCGATGCCGCCGTCCAGGCCGATGAAGATGCCGAAGTCGGTGATCGACTTGATCTGGCCCTCGACCTTGTCGCCCTTCTTGTGGATGGCCGCGAAGGTCTCCCACGGGTTCGACGTGACCTGCTTGATGCCCAGCGAGATGCGGCGACGCTCCTCGTCGACGTCCAGCACCATGACCTCGAGGTCGTCGCCGACCTGGACCACCTTGGACGGGTTGACGTTCTTGTTGGTCCAGTCCATCTCGGACACGTGCACCAGGCCTTCGACGCCCGGCTCGATCTCGACGAACGCGCCGTAATCGGTGACGTTGGAGACCTTGCCGAACACGCGGGTGTTGGACGGGTAACGGCGGGCGATGTTGTCCCACGGATCCTCGCCCAGCTGCTTCAGGCCGAGGCTGACGCGGTTGCGCTCGCGGTCGTACTTGAGCACGCGC
>DAOMPM010000118.1:0-6950 GCA_035444805.1 Luteimonas sp.
TGCGCGCACGCGTGGCGCAGGCGCGCAATCGCCCGCTGATCGGCGTGCTGCTGGCCGGCGACGACCAGGCCGGCGTGCGCATCACCGGGGTCACGCCCGACGGTGCCGCCGCGAAGGCTGGGCTGAAGAGTGGCGATCGCCTGCTCAGCGTCGATGGCGTGCAGATCCTCGGCAGCAGCGGTGAGCTGCGCGTGGAGAACACGCGCAAGCTGCTCCGCGACCTGCGCACCGACAAGGCGGTGCGCCTGGGGTACCGGCGCGACGGTCGCGACGCCAGCGTGTCGGTGGCGCCGAAGGCGGGCACGCGCGCGCTCGCATTCAGCACCGGCGACGGCGGGCGCTTCGAATGGCTCGACGAGGCGCAGCTGGAGCGCTCGATCTCTTCGGCGATGGACGGCATCGACACCAGCCTGCTGGCGCTGGAGTCCGTGCCGGGGATCGCGCAGGACGTGCGCCGCGAAGTCATCCGCATCGCCCGCGACGGCGCCGACTGCAAGGACCAGGACTGCCCGGCGCCAAGGCTGCTGTCGGCGTTCCGCTGGAACGGCCTCAACCTGGCCTCGGTCGATCCGCAGCTGGGCCGCTACTTCGGCACCGACAGCGGCGTGCTGGTGCTGTCCACAGGCGACCTGGAGGGCCTGCAGGCCGGCGACGTGATCCAGCGCGTCGACGGCAAGGCGGTGGCGTCGCCGCGCGAGGTGATGGCGCAGCTGCGCGGCAGGAAGGATGGCGAACAGGTGGCGATCGACTACCTGCGCGAGCGCAAGACCGGGCGGACGCAGGTGGCGGTTCCGAAGCTGGCGTGGCCGGTGCCGCCTGCCCCACCTGCTCCGCCCGCACCGCCGTCGGCGCCGAAGCCACCGGCACCGCCCACCTCTACGGCACCGACGCCGCCGGTTCCGCCGCGCGTGGTGTTCTTCGGCGGCGACGTTGCACACGACGAATCCATCGTGGCCTTGTGACGCGCAGCCCATAGGTTGGGGTGAGCGTGCGAACCCCAACACCCGGATCGGCACGCGGCGTGTCCGTTGGGGTTCGCTTCGTTCACCCCAACCTATGCGGTGTTTTACCGAATGAAGACCTTCAGCACGGCCTTGAACCTCAGCGGGTTGCCGCCTCCAGCCGCCGCCAGACGGTGTCGTCGAAACGCTTCGACAGCGCCAGCGCGTCGAGGTTTTCAAGCAGCTGCGCCGGCCGGCTGGCGCCGAGGATCACCGTCGAGACGTGCGGATTGGCCAGGCACCAGGCGATCGCCAGCGGCGCCGGGGCGACCCCCAGTTCAGCGGCCAGCGCGGTGAAGCGGCGCGCCCGTTCCAGCTTGGGCGGGGCCAGCTTGTCGCGGCGCAACGGGTCGTCCTCGCCCAGGCGCGCGAGGCGGCTGTCGTCGGGCACGCCGGCGTTGTACTTGCCGCTCAGCAGGCCCGAGGCCAGCGGCGACCAGACCGTGGTGCCGAGGCCGTGTTCGGCATACAGCGGCGCGTACTCGAGTTCGACCCGGTCGCGGTGCAGCAGGTTGTACTGCGGCTGCTCCATGGTCGGGGCCTGCAGGTGGTGCGCGCGCGCGACCTGGATCGCCTCGCGCACCAGCGCCGCCGGCCATTCGGAGGTGCCCCAGTACAGCACCTTGCCCTGCCGGACCAGCGCATCCATCGCCCACACGGTTTCAGCCACCGGCGTGTCGGGGTCGGGCCGGTGGCAGAAGAACAGGTCGAGGTAGTCCACGCGCAGGCGCCGCAGCGCGTCGTGGCAGGCGTCGCGCACGTGCTTGCGCGACAGGCCGGCCTGGGTGGGGCGCGGATCGGCGGCGGAGCCGAAGCGCACCTTGCTCGACACGCAGAAGCCGTCGCGCGGCAGGCGCAGGTCGGCGATCACGTCGCCGATCACCCGCTCGGCCTCGCCGTGGGCGTAATTCTCGGCGTTGTCGAAGAAGTTGATGCCGTGGTCCCAGGCCAGAGCCACCAGCTCGCGGGCCTCGCCGCGGCCAACGCTGGCACCGGCGGTCAGCCAGGCGCCGAGCGACAGCGCCGAAAGCTGCAGGCCCGAGCCCCCCAGGCGGCGATAGCGCATTGTCGTCTCCTCGTCGGTACCGGCGGACAGTCTATGTGACGCCGCCGGGCGCGGTATCCTCGCCGTGATGCGCGAACCAATGACCGGAATGCAGGAATCCTCATCGCTCAAGCAGGTGTTCGCGACCCTGGTCGGACGACCCGACGAAGTCATGCTCGAACTCGGCGCCGGCGGCGAGCTGCTGGTGGCGAAGGTGCGCGCGCTGCTGTCGCTGCTGCTGCTGGCGCTGCCCCTGGTGGCCGGGATCGGCGGCGCCGACAGCACCGGGACCCTGCTCGGGCTCGGGATCGTGGTCTTCATCAACATCATGGCCCAGGTCTGGCTGGCGCTGGCGCGCGAGCCACGCCGACACCGCTGGCTGCCCTACGTCACTTGCACCTGGGACATCAGCATCACCAGCGGCGTGCTGGCGATGCTGGCCGTGGACGATCCGGTCGGCGGGCTCGGCAGCGTGGTGGTGTGGTGCTTCTACCTGTTCGCGATCGCCCTGACCGCGCTCCGCAACGACGGCCGCCTGACCCTGTACGCCGGCGCCCTCGCGATCGTGCAGTACGCGCTGGTGGTGGCGCTGGTGTACTCGACCACGCCGGCGCCGCTGCTGTCGCTCGACTACGCCGCCATCGGCATCGGCGCGCAGGCGGAGCGCTCGATCCTGCTGCTGATGATGACCCTGCTCACCTGCACCATCGTCTACCGCATGCAGCGCCTGATCGAGATGTCCGGGCGCGACGGCCTGACCGGCACCCCGAACCGCGCATGGCTGCTGCACCGGCTGCCGCGCATGTTCGAATCGGCGCGCCGCGAGGGTCGCTCGGTCAGCATCGGCCTGGTCGACATCGACCATTTCAAGCGCGTCTACGGCGAGATCGGCCACATCGGCGGCGACCGCGCGATCCGGCACATCGTCGAACACCTGCGCGGCATGCTCGGCGACGACGAGCACCTCGCGCGGATCGGCGGCCAGGAGTTCGTGCTGGTGCTGTGCTGCCCGGTCGGCAGCGCCTGGGAGCGGATCGACCGCTACCGGCGTACCCTGGGCGAGCAGCCGTTCCATCCCGACCGCGGGCTCGAGCCGGTCACGCTGGCCTTCAGCGCCGGCCTCGCCGCGTTCCCGCAGGACGGCGCCAGCGCCTCGGCCCTGCTTGGCTGCGCCGACCGGCGCCTGCAGGAAGCCAAGCGCAGCGGCCGCAACCGGGTGATCGCGCGCGACGCGTAGGAGCGGGCCATGCCCGCGACCGGGGAAGTGAAGTTGCCCGGGGCCGCGGGTCGCTGGCATGGCCCGCTCCTGCGATTCGGCGATGTGTCGTCCGCATGACCCGGGTTGCCGCGGGCTGCCCGCTGCTCTAGGCTGCCGCGTCACTTTGCGCGAATCGTGCCGGGGAAGGGGATGGAAGCACTGCAGAGCGTCGGTTTCGGCCTGTTCGGGCTGGCGGTGCTGATCGGATTGACCTGGCTGTTCTCCAACAACAAGGGCAAGGTCGACTGGACCCTGGTCGTCACCGGCATCGCCCTGCAGATCGGCTTCGCCGCGATCGTGCTGCTGGTGCCGGGCGGCCGCGACGTGTTCGACTGGCTCGGCCACGGCTTCGTGAAGATCCTCGGCTTCGTCAACGCCGGTTCGACCTTCATCTTCGGCAGCCTGATGGACGTCGACACCTACGGCTTCATCTTCGCCTTCCAGGTGCTGCCGACGATCATCTTCTTCGCCTCGCTGATGGCGGTGCTGTACCACCTGGGCGTGATGCAGGCGGTGGTGCGGGTGATGGCCTGGGCGATCACCAAGGTCATGCGCGTCTCCGGCGCCGAGACCACCAGCGTCTGCGCCAGCGTGTTCATCGGCCAGACCGAGGCGCCGCTGACGGTGCGGCCGTATATCTCGAAGATGACCGAGTCGGAGCTGATCACGATGATGATCGGCGGCATGGCGCACATCGCCGGCGGCGTGCTGGCGGCCTACGTGGGCATGCTCGGCGGCGGCGACCCGGAGCAGCAGGCCTACTACGCCAAGCACCTGCTCGCGGCCTCGATCATGGCCGCGCCGGCAACCCTGGTGATCGCCAAGATCCTGATTCCTGAGACCGGCGAGCCGCTGACCCGCGGCACGGTGAAGATGGAGGTCGAGAAGACCACCAGCAACATCATCGACGCGGCCGCCGCCGGCGCCGGCGACGGCCTGCGGCTGGCGCTCAACATCGGCGCGATGCTGCTGGCCTTCATCGCCCTGATCGCGATGATCAACGCGCCGCTGACCTGGTTCGGTGAAATCAGCGGCATCCAGGCCGCGATCGGCAGGCCGCTCGACCTGGCCACGATCTTCGGCTGGGTGCTGGCGCCGATCGCCTGGCTGATCGGCGTGCCGTGGCAGGACGCGGGCGTGGTCGGTTCGCTGATCGGGCAGAAGGTCGTCATCAACGAGTTCGTCGCCTACCTGCAGCTGGCCGAGATCGTCAACGGCCGGGTCGAGGGCGTGCAGCTCACCGACCAGGGCCGGCTGATCGCCACCTACGCGCTGTGCGGCTTCGCCAACTTCAGCTCGATCGCGATCCAGATCGGCGGCATCGGCGGCCTCGCGCCCGATCGCCGCCAGGACCTCGCCCGCTTCGGCCTGCGCGCCGTGCTCGGCGGCACCGTCGCCACGCTGATGACGGCGACCATCGCCGGCGTGCTGACCAACCTCGGCGGCTGAACGGAGCCGGCGGATCGTGTCCCGCGTCGTCGTCATCGGATCGTTCAACGTCGACCACGTCTGGCAGTGCGACGTGCTGCCGCACCCGGGCGAGACCCTGAGCGGGCACTACCGCAGCGGCCCCGGCGGCAAGGGCTTCAACCAGGCCACCGCCTGCGCCCGCACCGGCGCCGCGACGGTCTTCGTCTGCGCCCTGGGCGATGACGCCGGCGGGCGGCTGGCGCGCTCGCTGGCAGCGGCCGACGGCATCGACCTGCGCGCGGAGGCCAGTGACGAGCCCACCGGCACCGCCGGGATCTACGTCGCCCGCGACGGCGGCAACAGCATCGTCATCGGCCCAGGCGCGAACGCCGCGCTGTCGGCCGGCTTCATCGCGCAGCAGTCGGCGGCGATCGCCGAGGCGCGGATCGTGCTGGCGCAGCTCGAATCGCCGGTCGACAGCGTGCTCGAAGCGATGCGGCTGGCGCGCGCCGCCGGCATCCGCACCATCCTCAACCCGGCGCCGGCCAACGCCGACAGCTCGCGCGAACTGCTGGCCGTGGCCGACATCCTCACCCCCAACGAAACCGAGTTCGCCGCCCTGCTCGCCCGCCACACCGGTGAGCGCGTCGACGCGGACGCGGTCGCGGACTTCGACGACGCCCGCCTGCACCGGCTGTGCCGCGTCCTGCTGCCGCGCGGCACCGTGGTGATCACGCTCGGCGCCGCCGGCGCCTTCGTCTCCCACCGCGAGGACAAGTGCCGTGGCGACGACGTGCCCCACTACCGCGTGCCCGCCTACGAGGCCGACACGGTCGACACCACCGGCGCCGGCGACGCCTTCAACGGCGCGCTGGCCACGTCGCTGGCATCGGCGGCCGACCGCGTGTTCGCCGACCACGTGCGCTTCGCCGCCCGCTACGCCGCGCTGTCGACCGAGCACGAGGGCGCGGCGGTGGCCATGCCGCGCTGGCCCGTCGCCAGCGAAGCGGCCGCCGGCCGTTGACCCGGAAGTAACGAATCAGCAATTAACGTGAGCGCGCCAACCGGCGCATGTCCCCAGCACAACGGAGTCCACAAGATGGCAGGCAAGTTCGAGATCAGCACCCGCAAGAACGGCGAGTTCCAGTTCAACCTCAAGGCCGGCAACGGCCAGGTCATCCTGACCAGCGAGGGTTACAAGGCCAAGGCTTCCGCCCTCAACGGCGTGGAATCGGTGCGCAAGCACAGCCAGGACGACGCCAACTTCGACCGCCTGACCGCGAAGGACGGCAGCCCCTATTTCAACCTCAAGGCCAGCAACGGCCAGAACATCGGCCACAGCGAGATGTATTCCGGCGCCGCCGCGCGCGACAACGGCATCGCCTCGGTCAAGACCAATGCACCGGACGCGCCCTTGGTCGACCTGACCGCCTGACACCTGCGATCAAGATGTAGGAGCGCCCCATGGGCGCGACCGGGCGCCGACAATGCACCAGCCGCCGCGGGTCGCGGGCATGGCCCGCTCCTACATGTCGCGAACGGGTATGACCGACCCGCGTCGCGCGCCGGAGGCCCGGCTCACCGGGCCTTCGTCGTTGACAGGCCCTAGAATGCGCGCCATGCGCATCGGCCCCCACGCCATCGAACCGAAGCTGGTCCTCGCCCCGATGGCGGGGGTCACCGACAAGCCGTTCCGGCAGCTGTGCAAGCGGCTGGGCGCGGGGCTGGCGGTGTCGGAGATGACCACCAGCGACCCGCGCTTCTGGACCACGGCCAAGTCGCGCACGCGCATGGACCACGTCGGCGAGCCGGACCCGGTCAGCGTGCAGATCGCCGGCACCGTGCCTGAGGTGATGGCCGAGGCCGCGCGCCACAACGCCGGCCACGGCGCGCAGCTCATCGACATCAACATGGGCTGCCCGGCTACCTGTTAATAGCTGGTATGGACGCGCACCTGTATCACCTCCGCCATGGACATGGCCGGCAGCCCTCCCTCGACCTGAGATCGAGAATCGCGCATCCGGCCTGCCCGTCAAGCCGAGCAGGATCAAAGCGTCTGTTCATCTTCAGCCTCCACTTGCTGAGGATCTGACCGCAGCCCCCGTTGCCCGAAAGCAGGCGCACGCCGCCGAGCGGCCCCGCGGCTAACCCTGCCGCGGTCTTCCTGCAGATCACAAACCAATTTGGATAGACCCAAAACCTGTGGTGATCTGAATACATCAGAACTACAGGCATG
>DAOMPM010000119.1:0-6866 GCA_035444805.1 Luteimonas sp.
TGCGCGACACCGAGGCCGCCGAGCAGCGCCAGACTGAGGAGTTTCATCTTCATATTTCCAGTTCCCTTGATTTTTAGGACTCGCCAAACGGTTGGTAGGATCTCGTGTCCCATGATTGCGACATCCGGCGCCATTCATGAAAACCAGCCGTCGTGTGTACGCCGACGGCCCGCCAACTGAATGCACGGCGGGAGATTAAATTTTTACCCGTGAAGGGCATGTTAACAACGGGATAACTTTCGCGCAGCGTACCCGGCCCGCCGCTGAAGGGCCGCTGCCCCTCCCCCGTCCCGAAGCGCGGGCCGGACTCCACTGCGGATCGGCCGGCTGGCGGATCGGGAATCCGTCCGCTCGACGCCGCGTCGCGACCGCCCGGAAAGTCCGCGGCGTCTCAGCCTCCGCGACAGCCGGCGTCCACGCTGGCGATCCCGCCATTTGCCCCCATATCGGCGGCTCGCTAACCTGATCGATTTCCCGTCCGCCCGGCTGCCTCCCCCAGCCCCGACTCCCGGAATCCCACACCGATGGCGATGGACACCATCCGCATCCGCGGTGCCCGTACCCACAACCTCAAGAACGTCGACCTCGACCTGCCGCGCGACCGGCTGATCGTGATCACCGGCCTGTCCGGCTCGGGCAAGTCGTCGCTGGCCTTCGACACGATCTATGCCGAGGGGCAGCGCCGCTACGTCGAGTCGCTGTCGGCCTACGCCCGGCAGTTCCTGAGCGTGATGGAGAAGCCGGACGTCGACCATATCGAGGGCCTGTCGCCGGCGATCTCGATCGAGCAGAAGTCGACCTCGCACAACCCGCGCTCGACCGTCGGCACCATCACCGAAATCTACGACTACCTGCGCCTGCTGTACGCCCGCGTCGGCCTGCCGCGCTGCCCCGACCACGGCTATCCGCTGGAGGCGCAGACGGTCAGCCAGATGGTCGACCAGGTGCTGGCACTCGACCCGGACAAGCGCTGGATGCTGCTGGCGCCGGTGGTGCGCGAGCGCAAGGGCGAGCATGCGCAGGTGTTCGAGCAGCTGCGCGCGCAGGGCTACGTGCGCGTGCGCGTGGACGGCGTGCTGCACGAGATCGACGCGGTGCCGGCGCTGGCCCTGCGCCAGAAGCACACGATCGAAGCGGTGATCGACCGCTTCAAGGTGCGTGATCCGGATTCGGAAGCCGCCGCCGGCATGAGGCAGCGCCTGGCGGAATCGTTCGAGACCGCGCTCAAGCTCGGCGACGGCATGGCCTCGGTGCAGGACATGGACGCCGCGCAGGACAGCACAAGTGCCGCGGGAGGCAGGATGCCGGGAGCGGCCGCCGACGAAGGCGCGGACCCTGTGCTGTTCTCCTCGAAATATTCCTGCCCGGTCTGCGAGTACGCCCTGCCCGAGCTGGAGCCGCGGCTGTTCTCGTTCAACTCCCCGGTCGGCGCCTGCCCGACCTGCGACGGCCTGGGCGTGTCGCAGTTCTTCGACCCGGCGCGGGTGGTGGTGCACCCGGAGCTGTCGCTGGCCGCCGGCGCGGTGCGCGGCTGGGACCGGCGCAACGCCTACTACTTCCAGCTGATCCAGTCGCTGGCGAAGCACTACGGCTTCAGCGTCGACACGCCGTGGCAGGAGTTGCCGGAGAAGTCGCGGGATGCGGTGCTGTTCGGCAGCGGCGACACCCAGATCACCTTCAGCTACATCACCGACGCCGGCGGGCGCACCCAGCGCAAGCACCGCTTCGAGGGCATCGTGCCCAACCTCGAGCGACGCTACCGCGAAACCGAATCGGCAGCAGTGCGCGAGGAGCTGGCCAAGTACATCAGCGAACGCGCCTGCACCGACTGCGGTGGCGCGCGCCTGAACGCGGCCGCGCGCAACGTCTTCGTCGCCGAGCGCCCACTGCCCGACCTGGTGGTGCTGCCGATCGACGAGGCGCTGGCGTTCTTCAGCACGCTCCACCTGCCGGGCTGGCGCGGCGAAGTCGCGACGAAGATCGTCAAGGAGATCAACGAGCGGCTGGGCTTCCTGGTCGACGTCGGCCTCGATTACCTGACGCTCGAGCGCAAGGCCGACACCCTCTCCGGCGGCGAGGCGCAGCGCATCCGCCTGGCCTCGCAGATCGGCGCGGGGCTGGTGGGCGTGATGTACGTGCTCGACGAACCGAGCATCGGCCTGCACCAGCGCGACAACGAGCGCCTGCTCGGCACCCTCACCCGCCTGCGCGACCTCGGCAACACCGTGATCGTGGTCGAGCACGACGAGGACGCGATCCGCCTTGCCGACCACGTGGTCGACATCGGCCCCGGTGCCGGCGTGCACGGTGGCGAGGTGGTCGCGCAGGGCACGCTCGACGACCTGCTCAAGGCGCCGCGTTCGCTCACCGGCCAGTACCTCTCCGGCCAGCGCGAGATCGCGGTGCCGAAGCGGCGCCACAAGCCGAACCCGAAGATGCAGCTCAAGCTGCTCGGTGCCTCCGGCAACAACCTCAAGGACGTCGACCTGACGATCCCCTCGGGCCTGTTCACCGCCATCACCGGCGTCTCGGGCTCGGGCAAGTCGACGCTGATCAACGACACGCTCTACGCACTGGCCGCGAACGAGATCAACGGCGCCTCGCACAAGCCGGCGCCGCATCGCGAGGTCCAGGGCCTGGACCTGTTCGACAAGGTGGTCGACATCGACCAGTCGCCGATCGGGCGCACTCCGCGCTCCAACCCGGCCACCTACACCGGCCTGTTCACGCCGCTGCGCGAGCTGTTCGCGCAGGTGCCGGAATCGCGCGCTCGCGGCTATTCGCCGGGCCGCTTCAGCTTCAACGTCCGCGGCGGCCGCTGCGAGGCCTGCCAGGGCGACGGCCTGATCAAGGTCGAGATGCACTTCCTGCCCGACGTCTACGTGCCCTGCGACGTCTGCGCCGGCAAGCGCTACAACCGCGAGACGCTGGAGATCCTGTACAAGGGCTACAGCATCCACGACGTGCTGGAGATGACGGTCGAGGACGCGCTGGCGCTGTTCGAGCCGGTGCCGTCGATCGCGCGCAAGCTCGAGACCCTGCTCGACGTCGGCCTGAGTTACATCAAGCTCGGCCAGCCGGCGACCACGCTCTCCGGGGGCGAGGCGCAGCGGGTCAAGCTGTCGAAGGAACTCTCGCGCCGCGACACCGGGCGCACGCTCTACATCCTCGACGAGCCGACCACCGGCCTGCACTTCCACGACATCGAACACCTGCTGGCGGTGCTGCACAAGCTGCGCGACGACGGCAACACGGTGGTGGTGATCGAGCACAACCTCGACGTGATCAAGACCGCCGACTGGGTGGTCGACCTCGGCCCCGAGGGCGGCCACCGCGGCGGAATGATCATCGCCGAGGGCACGCCCGAGCACATCGCCAGCCTGCCGCAGTCGCACACCGGCCAGTTCCTGGCCAAGACGCTGGGGATCGGGGCGAAGCCGGCCCGCCGCAAGTCGGCGGCCTGAGCAATTGCTCGCCGCCGCCCGGCCGACACTGTCGCTTTCCTCGACAAGGTTCCGCGAACGATGAGCCTCGACAACCGCACCGCCTTGGTCCGCCTGCCGATCGAACTGCGCTGGCGCGACCTCGACGCGTTCAACCACGTCAACAACTCGAACTTCATGACCTACCTCGAGGAGGCGCGGATACGCTGGTTCGAATCGCTGGACGAGCCCTGGCTGACCGAGGCGATCGCGCCGCTGCTGGCCGCGGTGCAGATGAACTACCGGGTGCCGATCCCGTATCCGTCGAGCGTGGTGGTGGAGCTGTTCGCCGACCGCATCGGCAGCACCAGCGTCACCATCGGCCACCGCATCGCCAGCGCCGACGGCAGCGTGCTGCACGCCGACGGCCACGTGGTGCTCGTGTGGATCGACCGCGCCAGCGGGCGGCCGACGCCGTTGCCGGCGGCGGTACGGCGCATCGCCGCCGGCTGAATCAGGCCTTGGCGGCCTACCCTTTGCCGGCGCCGCCTTTCACCAGCGACAGACGGCTCCACTGCGCATCGGGATGCGCCTCGTGCAGGCCGTGCCGGAGCATGAGCCGGTACAGCGTCACCCGCGAGATCCCCAGGTCGGCGGCCGCGCGGCCGATGTGCTGGCCGTTGCGCACCAGCGCGCGCTCGATCGCCGTGCGCTCGCCTTCGCGACGCGCCAGGTCGATGGTCATGGCGTACGGCTCCGCCGCCACGTCGTCCAGCTGCAGGTCGCGCGCGGAGATGCAGCCGCCCTCGGCCATCACCATCGCTTCGCGCACGCGATTGATCAGCTCGCGCACGTTGCCCGGCCACTCATAGGCCTGCATCGCGCGCAGGGCGCAGGCGCTGAACCCGCGCATCCGGCCACCCGCCTCGTCCGCATGGCGCTGCAGGGCGTGGTGCGCGATCAGCGCGATGTCGCCGCCGCGCTCGCGCAGGGCCGGCATCCGCAGTTCGATCACGTGCAGGCGATGGTAGAGGTCCGCGCGGAAGCGCCCCTCGGCGACCGCCTGGCGCAGGTCGAGGTGGGTGGCCGAGACGATCCTCGCATCGACCCGGATCGACTCGCGCCCGCCGAGCCGTTCGATCCTGCCCTCCTCCAGGAAGCGCAGCAGGGAGGCCTGCGATTCGGTCGGCAGGTCGGCCAGTTCGTCGAGGAACAGCGTGCCTCCGTGCGCCTGCTCAACCCGCCCCAGCTTGCGCCGATCCGCGCCGGTGAACGCACCGCGCTCGTAGCCGAACAGCTCCGACTGCATCAGGCTGTGCGGGATGGCGCCGCAGTTGATGCCGACGAAGGGCATGCCCTTGCGTCGTGAGTGACGATGGATGGCGGTCGCGACCAGTTCCTTGCCGGTTCCGGTCTCGCCGGTGAGGAATACCGGCGCTTCGCTCGCGGCGGCCCTCGCGACGCGGCTGGCGAGGCGCTGCATCACCGCGCTCTCGCCGACCATGCCATCGATGCGCGGGAGGTCGGCAGGGTCCGCGTCGGCAGCCGGGGGCAGGGTCGCCATGCCCAGCGCGTGCCCGAGGACCAGCGAGAGCGTCGGCGCCTCGCAGGGATGGGTGACATAGTCGCGGCAATGGGCATGGATCAGGCGGCGCAGTTGCTCGCAGGCCAGCTGCCCGGGATACAGCAGCGCCACCCATTCCATCTGCGGGTCGGACAGCGTCGACGCCAGCTCCGGAAGCAGGAACAGTCCCGCCGCCTTGGCGGTATCGACGTCGCGCAGGTCAAGCAGGCCGACGCCCGGTGCGTTCCGGGTCCGCAACAGGCGCCCGACATCATCCGCATCGCATCCCGTCACCTGCCAGCCGGCATCCGCCAGGCCGCGCCGCAGCGGGCCGTCATCGAACGGAGCATGGATCTGGAGATGGATCAGTTCCCGGGATTCGGGATGCACCTGCATGCGGGACTCCCCCGCACCCACTCCCCTCCATGGATGCCAGATTCTGGTTGCCCTGCTTTCAACGCGGGCAGCAGCAGGCAGCGGACAGGGACTGTCAGGGGAAGTGTGGGTCGGATGGCACCGCAGGATGACGTGGCACCCCCCCAGCAGCCTGTCGGACCCGGGTCGGCCGGGTTGCTAGAAAGTGATCGGCACCCGCACCGCCAGCGTGACGTCGGGCGTATCGCGCGTCACGCCCACGCCGAGGGCGACGTTCAGGCTGGCGCGCTCGCTCAGGCGGTAGGAGCCGCCGATCACCAGGGTGCCCAGCACCACGCGCACCGCGCCCGGTGCGTCCTCGCCATTCTGCTGGGTGCGGTCGACGATGCTCTGGTCGTAGCCGAAGCTGACCGCCGTGCGCTCGTTCAGCGCCAGGCCCATGCCGAAGTTGAAGCCGATGATGTCGCCCGCGTCCACCGTGCCCATCGGCTCGGTCGTCGTCTGCGGGAACTCCTCCGGCGGACCGGTGAGCACGGTCCGCGACACGTCTTCGCGCTTGAAGTTGTGCAGGTAGCTCAGACTGCCGAAGAACACCACCGGATCGGACGCGTAGAGCCAGGTGATTCCCGGCTGCAGCGCGGCGAAGCCGCTGCCCATCGGCAGTTCCAACGGCAGGCCGGTGCTGGTGGCGTTGGTGTCGTCGACGCAACGCGTCACGCAGTTGGTGACCACGTCGAACAGGTCCTTGCCGGTGCGCGCCTTGTAGCGCAGCCAAAGCACGTAGAACGGCCTGTCGACACCCCCCTGGTTGAGCTGGTAGCGCGCGGTCAGTTCGACATCGCCCAGCCCCTTGCCGTCCGCCTGGAACACGCGGTCCTGCGTGGCAGCGGCGAAGATCTCGCGGCTCACAGTGTCGCTGCTGATGTACGAGAACGGCACCCTCGCCTCGATCTCGAGGCGGCGGCTCACGCCGTAGCGCGCCGCAATGGCACCGGTGAGGCTCGTGGTCTTGACCTGGCGCACGTCGATCAGGCCGATCAGGATCGCCGGGATCACGGTGAAGCCGATCAGCGCGACACGATCGTTGCTGGAATAGCCGAACTGCATCGAAGGCTCGAGCACGAAGCGCCCACGGGGAGTGAGCACGCCAGGCTGGTCGAAGATCTGCGCGATTTCCGGCGGGCGCTCGGCGGCTTCCGGCGGGCGCCCGACCTGCTGCATCGCGCCGCCATCCGCTGTGCGCGAGGCCTGCGCCAGTGGCATGCCGTCCGTTTCGGCCGGGTCCACGACGTTCGGCGCCAGTGCGGCCATGCCCTGCCCGACTGCCAGCGGCAGCGTGGCCAGCGCCGATTCGCCGCCACGTGCACGCAGATCATCGAGCCGTGACATGCGCAGTTCGCGCGACAGGTCGTCCAGCGCGTGCTGCTGGCGTTCGACCACCTGCTGCAGGGCGCCGATCTGGCGGTCCTGTTCGGCCAGCTGCGCCTCCAGGCGCTGCAGTCGCG
>DAOMPM010000120.1:0-6548 GCA_035444805.1 Luteimonas sp.
ACCAGACCCATGCCCTGGTGGACGACTGGTACAACCACGTGCAGTACTTCGGCATGTTCGTGCTGGGCTTCTTCATTGCCCGCTCGGACGCAGTCTGGGAGGCGATGCGACGCGCTCGCTGGCCGACGCTGGTGCTGTGGCTGGGCAGCTGGCTGGCGATCGTCGTCTACTTCAGGATCTTTACCGACATCGCGCCGCCGCAGGGACTGCGGCTGGCGATGCGCGGTGCCTGGGGCCTGTGCCAGTGGTGCGCGATCGTGGCCATCCTCGGCTTCGCGCGTCACTGGTCGCCGGGCGACAGCCGTGCCCTGCGCTACCTGTCGCAGGCGATCTTCCCGGTCTACATCCTCCACCAGACGATCACCGTGGTGCTGGCCTACAACTTCAAGCCCTTCGACCTGCCGCCGCTGCTGGAAGGCCCGCTGCTGGTCTTGCTGACCTTTGGGCTGTGCTTCGCTGGTTACGAGTTGATCCGCCGCATCCCGCCGCTGCGTCCGCTGTTCGGGCTGAAGTACCGGGAGCGGCAATCACCGCCAGCGACGGCGGCCACTTCTGTGCAGGCGACGTGATCCGGACTACGGCAACGTTTAGACAGTGCTGTCATCCCCGCGAAGGCGGGGACCCAGTGTCTTCAAGCATCTGAAGAACAAAGTGTCCTCAAGCCTTTGAAGAACAAAGACGCTGGGTCCCCGCCTTCGCGGGGATGACGAGCAGAAGCGACTCGATCAACGTTGCCCTATACGGCCGCGAAGTGCTCGACGATCAGCTGGACAGCCTGCGCGCCACGGTAGTCGTCCGGCGCCAAGCGGTAGGCGAGATGGCAGCGCGATGCTGGCCGTTCGCCGGTCCAGCCGCCGAAGTGGATGGCGTTGAGTGGCGTTGGCACGCCGGCGCCACGCAGCACCAGCTTGAGGTGGCGCTCGCCGACGACGCGGAAATCGGCCACCTCGAACACGCCGTCGAACAGCGGCTCCGGGAAGCCCTGGCCCCAGGGGCCGCCGTCGCGGATCGCGTTGGCGTGGAAGCGGTCGAACTCGTGCGCCGCGAGCTCGCCGTCGCTGAGGATCTCCGACTGCAGCAGCGCCGGATCGAGCGTCGCCTGCACGGCGGCGGCGAAGGCCTGCTCGAAGGCAGCGTAGCGCGCGCGCTGCAGGCTCAGGCCGGCGGCCATGGCGTGGCCGCCGAAGCGCTCGACCAGGCCCGGGTGCGCACTGTCCACCGCCGCCAGCACGTCGCGGATGTGCAGGCCCGGGATTGAGCGCGCCGAGCCGCGCAGCTGGTCGCTGCCGGGTTCGGACGGGGCGAAGGCGATCACCGGACGATGCAGGCGTTCCTTCATCTTCGAGGCGACCAGGCCGACCACGCCGGCGTGCCAGTCCGGGTGGAACAGGCAGATCGCCACGGCGGGAGTCTCGTCGTCAGGCCGCTCCAGCGCGGCGAGTGCGGCCTCGGCGTCGTCGACCATCGCCTGCTGCACGCCGCGGCGCTCGGCGTTGATCCGGTGCAGCTCGCCGGCCAGTTCGCGCGCCAGGTGCGGATCGTCGGTGAGCAGGCACTCGATGCCCAGCGCCATGTCCTCGAGCCGGCCGGCGGCGTTGAGCCGCGGCGCGACCGCATAGCCGATGTCGGCGGCGTTGAGGGCGCCGGCCGTGCGACCGGACACCTCGATCAGCGCCTGCAGGCCGGCGCAGCCCTGCCCTGCGCGCAGGCGCCGCAATCCGGCAGCCACGAGCGCGCGGTTGTTCGCGTCGAGCGGCACGAGGTCGGCCACGGTGCCGACGGCGACGAGGTCGAGCAGCGTCGACAGGTCGGGCTCCGCTGCATCGGCAAACGCACCGGCCTCGCGCAGGTGGCGGCGCAGCGCCAGCAGCACGTAGAAGATCACGCCGACGCCGGCCAGCATCTTGCTGGGAAATGCGTCGCCACGCAGGTTCGGATTGACCATGGCGTCGGCCGGCGGCAGCGACTCGCCCGGCAGGTGGTGGTCGGTGACCAGCACCTGCCAGCCGCGCGCCTTGGCCGCGGCGACGCCGGCGTGGCAGGCGACGCCGTGGTCGACGGTGACCAGCAGGCCCGGCTGCAGCGCGGCAAGCTCCTCCACCAGCGCCGGCGACAGGCCGTAGCCGTGCACCATCCGGTTCGGGACCGCGTGCACCAGGTCGCGCGCGCCGAGCATGCGCAGGCCGCGCACGGCGACCGCGCAGGCAGTGGCGCCGTCGCAGTCGAAGTCGCCGACGACCAGGATGCGCGTGTCGCGGGCGATGGCGTCGGCCAGCAGCGCGACCGCGGCCTCCATTCCGCCGAGCGTGTCCGGCGGCAGCAGCTGCGCCAGCGTCGGCCGGGCCAGCGCCGGATCTTCGATGCCACGTGCGGCGTAGAGGCGTCGCAGCAGCGGCGGCACGGCCTCGGGCCAGTTGCCGCGCACGTCGGCGTCGCGACGCTGGATACGGGGCGCCATCAAGCCGCGAAACCCGTGCGCGGACGGCGCCAGAAGCGCCAGCGTTGACCACGAGCGAGATCGAAACGGCGTCCGTCCTCGGTGTCGATGCGGAGCGTGGACAGCGTGCCATCCGCCAGCGCCGCCAGCGCCGGCTGCAGCCAGTCGCGCTCGCAGGCGGCGAGGTCGCGCATTGCGGTCAGGTCGAACACGGTGTCGCCTTCGTGCGCTTCGAAACGCGTGGGCAGGCGCGCGCCGATGCCGGCCGCGGACGCGATTGCGGAGGCGACTTCCTCGTCGCTGTGGAAACGACCGTGGGTCGAGCGCACGTGGTCGGGCAGCACGCCACCGCCCCAGAACCACAGCGAATTAATCGGCGGCTTGCCCTCGGCCGCGCGCCGGGCGTTCCAGTGATGGTTGTGCAGGACCACCTGCGCCTCGCTGAGCAGGCTGCGCCAGCGACGCCCTTCCGCGCCTTCGGCCAGGTGCTCGAACAGGTCGGCGCCGAGCGCGTCGTCCGGTTCACTGAACGCCGGCAGCTTCGCGTCCTTCGGCAGGCGCAGGTACCAGCGCGCCGGCACGGGCGCATCGATGGGAAAGCCGGCATCGCCGAACAGCGGCTTGAGCGCCGGCAGCAGCTGCGCAGCGTCGGTGGCGTCGAGCCCGAGCGAGGCCCCGATCCCGAGCAGGCGCACACCGTTGATGTCCGGCTGCGCGCGGCAGGGATCGGCGCGCAGCCAGCAGGCGCCGGCGGCGTCGCCAGCGTCGACCTGCCGGGTCAGGGCCGCGACCGACCAGTGGTTCGGCAGCAGCTGCACATGCCGCAGCAGCTGCGCGCGCCGGCCTTCGCCGAGGCCTTCCGACACATCCGCCCGCCCCAATGCGGCGGAGGCTGACGCTGAAAGCGCCTGCGCGCCGAAGCGGCCGGCGGCAGGCAGCAACAGCGTGGCCGAAGCGCCCGCCATCACGCGCTCAGGCGCCGTAGCTGACGCTGACGATCTCGTACTCGCGCTCGCCGGCCGGGGCGGCGATGGTCACGCTGTCGCCCTCGTGCTTGCCGATCAGGGCGCGCGCCACCGGCGAGGAAATCGCGATCAGGCCGCGCTTGAGGTCGGCCTCGAGGTCGCCGACGATCTGGTAGCGCTTCTCTTCGTCGGTCTCGACGTCGGCGATCGTCACCGTGGCGCCGAACACCACCTTGTCGCCGGCGTTGAGCCTGGCAATGTCAATGATGTCGGCATGCGACAGCTCGCCCTCGAGCTGCTTGATGCGGCCCTCGATGAAGCCCTGCTGCTCGCGCGCGGCGTGGTACTCCGCGTTCTCCTTGAGGTCGCCGTGCGCACGCGCCTCGGCGATCGCGGCGATCACCGCCGGCCGCTTCACCGACTTCAGTTCCTCGAGTTCGGCGCGCAGTCGCTGCGCACCGGCCATGGTCATGGGTGCTCTCACGGGTCTGTTCTCACGGGTCTGTTTCCTCAGGCGTTGGCGCGCAGTTCCTCGTGCAGCTCCTGCAGCGCCAAGACCGGGCCGCTGCCCCGGAACTCGAGCGAATGCAGCAGCGCACGGGCACCGGCAATCGTGGTCGAATAGGTCACGCGCTGCTGCAGCGCCTCGCGGCGGATCGAGAACGAGTCGCTGATCGCCTGCCGACCTTCGGTGGTGTTGACGATGTAGGCGATCTCGCCGTTCTTGATCAGGTCGACGATGTGCGGCCGGCCTTCCAGCACCTTGTTGACCTGCTCGCAGGCGATGTCGTTGTCGCGCAGCCACTTCGCGGTGCCGGCGGTGGCGACGATGCTGTAGCCGCGTTCGATCAGGTCGCGGGCGACCGGCAGCACGCGCTTCTTGTCCGGGTCGCGCACCGAGACGAAGGCCTTGCCCAGCGGCGGCGCCTTGATGTTGGCCGCCTCCTGCGCGCGCGCGAACGCGGCGCCGAAACTGCGGCCCACGCCCATCACCTCGCCGGTGGAGCGCATCTCCGGGCCGAGGATCGGGTCGACGCCCTGGAACTTGGCGAACGGGAAGATCGCCTCCTTCACCGAGTAGTACTCCGGCACGATCTCCTTCGTCGCACCCTGCTCCGCCAGCGTCATCCCGGCCATGCAGCGCGCCGAGATCTTGGCCAGCGCCAGGCCGGTTGCCTTGGACACGAACGGCACCGTGCGCGAGGCGCGCGGGTTCACTTCCAGCAGGAAGATGGTGTGGTTGCCGTCGTCCTCGGTCTGCACCGCGAACTGGGTGTTCATCAGGCCGATGACCTTCAACGCACGCGCCAGCGCCACGACCTGCTCGCGCAGGCGATCCTGCACCTCGGCCGGCAGCGAATACGGCGGCAGCGAGCACGACGAATCGCCCGAATGCACGCCGGCTTCCTCGATGTGCTCCATCACGCCGCCGATCAGCACGTTGCCGTCCTTGTCGGCGATGATGTCCACGTCCACTTCCACCGCGTTGTCGAGGAAGCGGTCGAGCAGCACCGGCGAGTCGTTCGACACCTTGACCGCGTCGCGCATGTAGCGCGCGAGGTCGGCGTCGGCGTGCACCACCTCCATCGCGCGGCCGCCGAGCACGTAGCTCGGGCGCACCACCAGCGGGTAGCCGATCTCGCGGGCCAACAGCAGCGCCTGCTCGGCGCTGCGCGCGGTGCGGTTGGGCGGCTGCTTCAGGCCGAGCTGGTCGACCAGCTTCTGGAAGCGTTCGCGGTCCTCGGCCAGGTCGATCGAATCGGGCGAGGTGCCGATGATCGGCACGCCGTTGGCCTCGAGCGCACGCGCCAGCTTCAGCGGCGTCTGACCGCCGTACTGCACGATCACGCCCTTGGGCTTCTCCAGGTCGACGATCTCCAGCACGTCCTCGAGGGTGAGCGGCTCGAAGTACAGGCGGTCGGAGGTGTCGTAGTCGGTCGAGACGGTTTCCGGGTTGCAGTTGACCATGATGGTCTCGAACCCGTCCTCGCGCAGCGCCAGCGCCGCGTGCACGCAGCAGTAGTCGAACTCGATGCCCTGGCCGATGCGGTTGGGGCCGCCGCCGAGCACGATGATCTTGTCGCGGCCGGTCGGCGCAGCCTCGCACTCGTCCTCGTAGGTCGAGTACATGTAGGCGGTGGTGGTGGCGAACTCGGCAGCGCAGGAGTCCACGCGCTTGTACACCGGCCTGACGCCGTGCGCGCGGCGCAAGGCGCGGACCGCGGATTCGTCCGTGCCGACCAGCTGTGCCAGGCGCGCATCGGAGAAGCCCATGCGCTTGAGCGCGCGCAGGCGGGCGCCATCGAGTGCGTCGATGCCCGCCGCGGCGACCTCCTGCTCGACCAGCACGATGTCCTCGATCTGGTCGAGGAACCACGGATCGACGAAGGACAGCGCGAACACTTCCTCCACCGACAGCCCGGCGCGGAAGGCATCGGCCAGGTAGAACAGGCGCTCCGGGCCGGCTTCCTTGACCTCGCGGCGCATCGTGGCGAGGTCGGTTTCGTCGGACAGGTCCAGCTCGGTCGGGTCGAAACCGACCTTGCCGGTTTCCAGGCCGCGCAACGCCTTCTGCACCGACTCCTGGAAGGTGCGGCCCATCGCCATCACCTCGCCCACCGACTTCATCTGCGTGGTCAGGCGCGCGTCGGCCTGCGGGAACTTCTCGAAGGCGAAGCGCGGGATCTTGGTGACCACGTAGTCGATCGAGGGTTCGAACGAGGCCGGGGTCTTGCCGCCGGTGATCTCGTTCTTCAACTCGTCCAGCGTGTAGCCGACCGCGAGCTTGGCCGCGACCTTGGCGATCGGGAAGCCGGTCGCCTTCGACGCCAGCGCCGACGAGCGCGACACGCGCGGGTTCATCTCGATCACCACCACGCGCCCGGTCTGCGCATTGATGCCGAACTGCACGTTCGAACCGCCGGTATCGACGCCGATCTTGCGCAGCACGGCGATCGAGGCATCGCGCAGGCGCTGGTATTCCTTGTCGGTGAGCGTCTGCGCCGGGGCGACGGTGATGCTGTCGCCGGTGTGCACGCCCATTGGATCGAGGTTCTCGATCGAGCAGACGATGATGCAGTTGTCCGCGGTATCGCGGACCACCTCCATCTCGAACTCCTTCCAGCCCAGCACCGATTCCTCGACCA
>DAOMPM010000121.1:0-5815 GCA_035444805.1 Luteimonas sp.
GCTGCACGCAGGCGACCACGTCGGCATCGGCCAGCCCGTCGCCATCGACCAGTTCAGCGCCGGCGTCGGCATAGGCCTGGTCGGTGAAATGCGCCAGCGCGCCCAAGCCCTTCTGCACGCGGACGGTGGCGCCCGCGGCCACGAGCTTCTTCGTCGTTTCCGGGGTCAGCGCGACGCGCCGCTCGCCCTGCGCGGTTTCCCGCGCGACACCGATGATCACCGTCATGCGCCTCTCCCGGAATCCAGGGCGCCATCGTAGCGAATCGGCCCGGCGGGCGCGACGCGGGTTCGCGCAACGCTACCTGCAGGCACGGGATTCCCGCCGGGGAAACGAAAAAGCCCGCCCCAAGAGGCGAGGGATCGAGATGTCATCCCGAGCGCAGCGAGGGATCTGCTTCTGCTTCTGCGCCATGCGTGCGGGCAAAGAGCAGATCCCTCGCTGCGCTCGGGATGACATCCACGTTCATTCACCGATCCCCAGACCGCATTGCGCCACAAGCGACGGGGCACCCGCCCCAAAGGGAATCAGCTTGCCGATGAAACCTTCCGCGCGTCCGCCTCGGCGCCCGCGGGATTGGCGTTGATCCGCTGCCACAGCTGCTTCATCGCCTCGTCGAACGGCGCATCCACCGGCCGCACCTGCGCCCGCCCGTCGGCGACCATCACCGCCAGCTCCTCGGGCGAGACCACCATCCGTCGCGCGCCGCGGCGGTTGACGATCAGGAAGCGCCCGGTGAGCGGACTGATCCAGGCGATACGTCCGGCACCGTCCTGGCCGTCCGTGTCGACCAGGCGCAGCCCCTGCCCGACCCGCAGTCGGCGCATGCGTGCGGCGATCGCCGGATCGCAGGCGGTCGCATCCTTGCCGCCGGCGACGCGCAGGCCCGCGTCACCGTCCTCGTCCTCCCCGGGACCGGCCTGGGGCAGGTGCACCGCGCGCGGCGTGTCCGGCAGCGCCAGCGCCGAGATGATCCGCGCCATCGCATCGCGCGCGGCGGAAGCCTCCAGCCCGCAGCTGGTGTAGCACTCGCCCAGCGGCACCTGCAGCGCCAGCAGCTGCTTCGCGACCACCGCGCCGCGCACCTCGGCGGCATCGGCGTCGACCTGGATCATGGCGTCGCCGACGTTGATCGCGGCCAGGTGGCGCGCCGAGTCCGGGCCGTCGCGCAGCCAGGTCTGGGTCAGGTGGTGGCGCCAGTGGCGGTCGAGGAAATGCGCGACCGCCGCGGTCATCGGCCGCTCGGCCATGCGCGAGGCGACGAGGTCGGCGGCGCTGCGTCGCGCCTGCTGCAGCCGTTCGCGACCGTGGATGGCCTCGCCGGCGCGCTTTTCCATCAGCTCGGCGCGGCGGCGCTGCTGGTCGAGGTGCTCGCGCAGCTCGGTCGCGGCCAGCTCGAAGATCGCCTGGTCGTCCTGGTAGCCCTCGACCACGCGGTCGACGGCGTGGCCGGCCTGGTTCAGGGTCTCCTGGTCCTGCGGCGTCCCGCCTTCGTTGCCGTCGCAGGCCTCGGTCACCGCGTCGAGCAGCTTGCGCGCCGGGTGGCTGCGGCGGTTGAACATCGAGTCGTCGGTCAGCGCCACCTTGAGATAGGGCACCACCAGCCGGCCGTACATCTGGCGGGCGTCGCCGGCCAGGTCGTTGGCGTCGAACAGCGACTGGAAGAGGATGCCGACCAGGTCGATCGCGTCCTCCTCGTCGCCGCTGAAGTGGGTGTGCGCCGGGTCGAAGCCGATCTGGCGCACGCCGTTGAGCAGCGCATGGCGGATCACGTCGGCCAGCGGCCGCTCGTCCTCGCCGGCGAGCACCTTCTCGAACGGCGCCGGGTCGTCGCCCTGCATCAGGCTGGCGAGGTTGAGCAGTTCGCGGATGTCGAGCACGTGGCCGCCGCCGTCGATGCGCGGCCCTGCCCCGCCTCCACCGCCGCCGGCCTCGTAGGCGGCGTCGCCATCGGCAACCGCCGCGTCGTGTCCGGCCGCGCCCGGTCCGCGCGAACGCCAGGCGCGCAGCTGGTCGCGGACCAGGTCGCGGTAGCGCAGTGGACGACCGCTGGCGATCGCCTCGGCCAGCACCTGCTCGCGCACGCGCCCGGTGGCGGCGCTCTCGCCGCCCTGGCCGCCCCTCGTCGCATAGCCGTGCGCCACGCCGCCGGATCCCGTCGCCTGGCCACCGGCGAGGTGCGGCACCATGCCGCCATCGGGCACCCATTCGCCGCCCGCATCCACGCCGCGTCCGCCTGCCGGCGATCCGCCCGCGGCCGCCCCGCCGGCCTGCCCGCGTGCCGGCGCGCTGCCGCTGAAGGACGCGGCATCGAGCGTCGCATTGGCCTTGTCGTAGAGCTCGCCCAGCACCTTGGGCAGGCGCTTGTCGAACTGCTGGAACACCATCGCGCGCAGGCCGCCGGTCAGGTCGTCGGCGCCGAACAGCGCCACGAACGCCGCCACCGGCACCTCCGGGCGCAACGGGTTCGGACGGACCCGGTTGTTGCCCAGCGCGGTCGACAGCCGGCGCAGGCGCTCGTCGAGCTGCGCCAGCGGATGCAGGAATTGATGATCGAGCAGCTCGACGATCTGCTGCCCCGCCAAGTGCACCTCCAGCTCCGCCTCCGACATCAGCGCCAGCGACTGCTCGCTCGGCGCCACCTCGGCCGGATCCTCCCAGCGCGCGAACTCCTTCTCGATCGCCTCGCGGAAGCGCGAGGCCAGCTCCAGCGCGCGGTGGCTCAGGGCCATCACCGCCACCCGGTCCTCCTGCGCCGCGACATAGTCGTGGCCGGCGAGCGCGGCCAGCCGCACCTGCTCCTCGATCGAGCTCCAGAATCCGGAAAGCACGCCGCCCAGTTCGGTCACGGCGTCGTGCTTGAGGGTTTCCAGCACGCGTGCGGGCGCGTGCGGGGCGGTAGCCCGGCTCGGCTGCAAACCTGTCGGAACGGCACGAAGCGTCATTTTGGGGGGACAATGCGCAAGGTCGAATCGCCCGGCCATCATTCCGCCTGAACGACATTACGTCTGTGACTGCATCCGCAAATACCTCCGACACTTCCTTGATCCCGCTGGATTTCCGTCGTTCCGTGCCGGCCCGCCAGCTGGGCGAGCCGGGGCCGGACGAAGCCACCGTGCTGCGCATGCTGCGTTCGGCCGTGCGCGTGCCCGACCACGGCAAGCGCGTGCCGTTCCGCTTCCTGCGCGTCCACGGCGATGCGCGCGCGCGCCTGGGCGAGGCGCTGGCCGCGATCACCCTGCGCCGCGACCCGGACGCGGCAGTTGCAATGGTCGACAAGGACCGGCAGCGCTTCAGCCACGCACCGCTGGTGCTGGTGGTGGTCGCCGTGTTCGACCCGGCCGACACCCAGATCCCCGAACAGGAGCGCCTGCTCAGCGCCGGCTGCACCTGCTTCGCCCTGCTGCAGGCCGCGCAGTCGCTGGGCTTCGGCGCCTGCTGGATCACCGGCTGGCCGGCCTACGACGACGAAGCACGCGCCCTGCTCGGCCTGCGCGAACACGAGCGCGCCATCGGCTTCATCCATATCGGCACGCCGATGCGGGAAGCGCCCGAACGCGAGCGCCCGGATCCGGCGGCGCTGCTGACCGACGTTGCCGTGTAGGAGCGCCCCATGGGCGCGACCGACGCCGCAATTCTGAAACATTGTCATTTCGAGCGCAGCGAGAAATCTGCTTCTCACGGGATATCCTGCGACCCGAAGCAGATTTCTCGCTGCGCTCGAAATGACAGTATTGAGGTGCCCCGCGGCATCCGGCCCGACAAGCAAAAAGCGTCGCGGGCATGGCCCGCTCCTACAATACGGGTATGAACCGCCCCACCCTCCATCTCGTCGACGCCAGCCTGTACGTCTTCCGCGCCTGGCATTCGATGCCCGACGAGTTCCGCGACGCCGACGGCTGGCCGAGCAATGCCGTGCACGGTTTCGCGCGCTTCCTGCTCGAACTGCTGGAGCGCGAGCGGCCGCGGCACATCGCCGTCGCCTTCGACGAAGCCCTCGACAGCTGCTTCCGCAACGCGCTGTACCCGGCCTACAAGGCCAACCGCCCGCCGGCGCCGGAGGAGCTCAAGCACCAGTTCGCGCACTGCAAGGCGCTGGTCGAGGCGCTCGGCCTCAACGCCCTGGCGCACGCCGAGTACGAGGCCGACGACCTGATCGGCAGCGCCCTGCACCACGCGCGCACGCACGGCCACCGCGGCGTGATCGTCTCGGCCGACAAGGACCTGTCGCAGCTGCTCGACGCCCACGACGAGCAGTGGGACTTCGCCCGCGGCCAACGCTGGGGCATGGCCGGGGTCAAGGCGCGGCACGGCGTCGAGGCGCGGCAGATCGCCGACTACCTCGCCCTGTGCGGCGACGCGGTCGACAACATCCCCGGCGTCCCCGGCATCGGCGCCAAGACCGCGGCGGTGCTGCTGGCGCACTTCGACAGCCTCGACGCCCTGCTCGAACGCGTCGACGAAGTCGCCTTCCTGCGCTTCCGCGGCGCGGCGCAGGCGGCGGCGAAGCTGCGCGCGCATCGCGAACAGGCGCTGCTGTACCGCCAGCTAACCACCATCTCGCTGGCCGCGCCGCTTGGCGTCGCGGCGCCGACATTCACGCGCGGCACCGCCGACGCCGCCGCGATCGCCGCACTGTGCGAACAACTCCGCTTCGGTCCGATGACCCGGCGCCGACTGCACGAGGCGGCGGGTCTGGAGTACGCACCGGCGGGCTGACGTCGGGATTGAAGACGTAGGAGCGGGCCATGCCCGCGACCGATGCAACCCAGGCACCGTCGCTCGCCGGTCGCGCCCATGGGGCGCTCCTACAGCCGCGTTTCGCAGGAGCGGGCCATGCCCGCGACCGCCAGCAGGTACCATTCGGCCATGGACACAACCCCCGACGACACGGAACTGCTGTACCAGGGCGAATGGCTGCGGATGGTCAAGCGCGGCAAATGGGAATCCTGCGAACGCACCCACGGCCGCGACGGCCTGGCGGTGCTGGTGATCGCGGTCACGCCCGACGACGAGGTGTTGTTCGTCGACCAGTACCGCGTGCCGCTGGGCGCGCGCACGATCGAGATGCCCGCCGGCCTGGTCGGCGACGACCATAGCGACGACACGCTCGAATCCGCCGCACGCCGCGAATTGATCGAGGAAACCGGCTGGAAACCCGGCCGGGTCGACGTGCTGCTGACCGGCCCGACCTCGTCGGGCATGAGCAACGAACGCATCGCCTTCGCCCGCGCGCTCGACCTGGAGAAGGTTGGCGATGGCGGCGGCGTCGACGACGAGGACATCATCGTCCACGCCGTGCCGCGCAGCGAAGCCCCGGCCTGGCTGATGCGCAAGCACGCCGAAGGCTACGAACTCGACCTCAAGCTCTGGGCCGGCCTGTGGATGATCGACCACAACCCCGACGGCTCGATGCGTGACTGATGGGGACCTCTGAAAGCTTGGATTTGTCATTTCGAACGCACAGCCACGTCATCCCCGCGAAGGCGGGGATCCAGTGTCTTTGTTGTTGATTTGCCCGCTTATAGCCACTGGATTCCCGCCTTCGCGGGAATGACGAGCTCGTAGATGGCTGAGTCAAAACCGCTCTAGAGGTTTCCTGATGCCGACCACCGCCGACGCGCCGCTGCTGACCGCAGCCGACCCGCCGCCGTTCACCGTCCTGCGCGAACACGGCCGTTCGCCTTACCTGCTGCTCGCCGACCACGCTGGGCAGGCGGTGCCGGCACAGCTCGCGCAGCTCGGCCTGCCGCAGTCCGAACTCGACCGCCACATCGGCTGGGACATCGGCATCGCCGGCACCACCGCGCGCCTGGC
>DAOMPM010000122.1:0-2031 GCA_035444805.1 Luteimonas sp.
TTGAACACCTTCGGCCATCTCTTCCGCGTCACCACCTTCGGCGAGTCCCATGGGCCGGCGATCGGCTGCGTGATCGACGGCTGCCCGCCGGGCATTGCGATCGCGCCGGAGGACTTCGTGCACGACCTGGCGCGCCGCGCCACCGGCAAGAGCCGCCACACCTCGGCGCGGCGCGAGGCCGACGAGGTCGAGATCCTCAGCGGCGTGTACGAGGGGCTCACCACCGGCACCCCGATCGCGCTGCTGGTGCGCAACACCGACCAGAAGAGCAAGGACTACAACGCGATCGCCCGCCAGTTCCGCCCGGGCCACGCCGACTACGCCTACTGGCAGAAGTACGGTATCCGCGACCCGCGCGGCGGCGGGCGCTCGTCGGCGCGCGAGACCACGATGCGCGTCGCCGCGGCGGTGGTCGCGAAGAAGTGGCTGGCGCAGCGCGGCGTGGCCGTGCGTGGGCACATGGCGCAGATCGGCGAGGTGGTGCCGCGTTCGCACGACTGGTCGGCGGTCGAGGGCAATCCGTTCTTCTGGCCGGACGCTTCGCAGGTGGCGGAGCTGGAAAGCTACATGGATGCGCTGCGCAAGTCCGGCGATTCGGTCGGTGCCAAGGTCGTCGCGGTGGCCGACGGCGTGCCGCCGGGCTGGGGCGAGCCGATCTACGGCAAGCTCGACGGCGAACTGGCCGCGGCGATGATGTCGATCAACGCGGTCAAGGGCGTGGAGATCGGCGCCGGCTTCGCATCGGTCGCGCAAAAGGGCACCCAGCACCGCGACGTGATGACGTCGGCGGGCTTCCTGTCCAATCACGCCGGCGGTGTACTCGGCGGCATCAGCACCGGGCAGCAGGTCGTGGTCTCGGTCGCGTTCAAGCCGACTTCGAGCCTGCGTCTGCCGGTCGAGGGCATCGATGTCGACGGTCAAGTGACAGACATCATCACCACCGGCCGTCACGATCCCTGCGTCGGCATCCGCGCCACCCCGATCTGCGAGGCGATGCTGGCGCTGGTGTTGATCGACCAGGCGCTGCGTCATCGCGCCCAGTGCGGCGACGTGGGCGAGGTGACGCCGCGCATTCCCGGCAGCGCCGATGGCTGAAGCGCGGCCCCGGGTCTGGGTGTCGCAGCCCCTGTTCGACGACGTCGTCGGCAGGCTGGGCGAATGGTTCGAGCTGGACGCGACTCGTGAAGTGACTGCCTGGTCGCAGCAGGCGATTGCGGACAGGTTGCGCGATGCAGACGGCGCGGTGGTCACGCTCAACGAGCGCATCGGCGCGGAGGAAGTGGCCGGCGCCGGGCGCCTGCGTGCGATCGCCAACGTCGGCGTCGGCTACAACAACCTCGACGTCGCCGCGCTCGAGGCGCGCGGCATCGTCGCCACCAACACGCCCGACGTGCTCACCGAGACAACGGCCGACATGGCCTTCGCCCTGATGATGGCAGCTGCGCGCCGCATCACCGAGGGCGAGCGCTGGCTGCGCGCCGGACGCTGGACGCAGTGGTCGTTCGACACCATGCTCGGCGGTGACGTGCACGGCAGCACGCTCGGCATCCTCGGCATGGGCCGGATCGGGCAGGGCATCGCCCGCCGCGGCGCGCTCGGCTTCGGCATGCGCGTGCTGTACCACAACCGCAGCCGGCTGCCGGAACGTATCGAAAGCAACAGTCGTGCGGCCTGGGTGGACTTCGATACACTGCTCGCCGAGTCCGACCACCTCGTGCTGGTCCTGCCGTATTCCGCCCAGACCCGACACGTGATCAACGCCTCCGCCCTCGCGAAGATGAAGCCCGGCGCGACCCTGACCAACATCGCGCGCGGCGGCCTTGTCGACGAGGACGCGCTGGCCGATGCGCTGGCGAACGGGCGGCTCGCGTCCGCGGCACTGGACGTGTTCGAGGGCGAGCCTGCGGTCAATCCGAAGTTGCTCGCGCTGGACAACATCGTGCTGACCCCGCACGTGGGCAGCGCCAGCCTCGCCACGCGCCGGGCGATGGCCAGCCTGGCCGTCGACAATCTCATCGCGGCGCTCGGTCG
>DAOMPM010000122.1:2131-5601 GCA_035444805.1 Luteimonas sp.
TACGCGCCGAAGTTCGCCGCCGCCGGCGCGGTGGTGATCGACAACTCCTCGGCCTTCCGCTACGACGACGACGTGCCGCTGGTGGTCAGCGAGGTCAATCCGGACCAGGTGAAGAACCGCCCGCGCGGCATCATCGCCAACCCCAACTGCTCGACCATGCAGATGCTGGTCGCGCTGGGCCCGCTGCATCGCAAGTACGGCATCGAGCGCATCAACGTCGCGACGTACCAGTCGGTGTCCGGCGGTGGCCGCAGCGCGATGGAGGAGCTGGGCAGGCAGACCGCGCAGCTGCTCGGCTTCCAGGAGATCGACCCGCAGAAGTTCCCGGTGCAGATTGCCTTCAATCTGATCCCGCACATCGACAGCTTCCTCGACAACGGCTTCACCAAGGAGGAGATGAAGCTGGTGTGGGAGACGCGCAAGATCCTCGGCGACGAGTCGATCCAGGTGAACCCGACCGCGGTGCGCGTGCCGGTGTTCTACGGGCACTCCGAGGCGGTGGCGATCGAGACCCGCGACAAGGTCACGCCCGAGGCCGCGCGCGAGCTGCTGGCGGCGTCGCCGGGCGTCGAAGTGGTGGACGAGCGCGCGCCGGGGGGCTATCCGACGCCGGTCACGCACGCCTCGGGCAAGGATGCGGTGTTCGTCGGCCGCATCCGCGAGGACATCTCGCATCCGCGCGGGCTGAACCTGTGGATCGTGTCCGACAACATCCGCAAGGGTGCCGCGCTCAATGCGGTGCAGTTGGCGGAACTGGTCGCGGCCGAGGGTTGAAACATTGCGGAATCCGTACCCGGGCGGCTAGAGTCGCGGCCATGCCTTGGCCGCGACGCTCCCTTCTGACCACGCGCAGCCGGCCCTGGGCGATTGCCTGCGGCCTGCTGCTGTCCCTGCTTGCCTGGCCGGTGTTCGCGCTCGGCCTCGGCCAGATCGAGGTCAAGTCGCGGGCTGGCGAGCCGCTGCTGGCCGAGATCCCGATCATCTCCACCGATCCGTCGGAGATGGAGAACCTGCAGGCACGGCTGGCCTCGCCCGACACCTTCCGGCGCATCGGCCTGGAGCCGCCGACCGGACTGGTGTCCGACCTGCGCTTCGCGATCGCGCTGGACCCGCGCGGGCGACCGGTGATCCGGATCACCAGCGACGCGCCGGTACAGCAGCCGATGCTGAACTTCCTGGTCGAGGTCGACTGGGGGCATGGCCGGCTGGTGCGCGAGTACTCCGCCCTGGTCGACACGCCGCAGACGGTGGCCGCGCCCGCGCAGCCGCCGATCCAGGCGCCGGTGGCGGTGCCGTCGAACGTGATCGAGCGCGATCCGGTGGCGTCGGCGCCGGAAGCCTCCGCCGACGAGGCCGTCGCAGAGGAGACGCCGGCCGCCGAAGCGGAGGCGACGCAGGCCGTGGCCGAGGAAGCGCCCGCGCCGCCCGCCGCGGTGCCGGCCCCCGCGCCTGCACCGCCTGCGCCCGCCGCCGCCCGCGCCACGCCCGGCGAGTACGGCCCGGTGCAGCGTGGACAGACGGCCGGCGAGATTGCCGCCTCGCTGGCGGCCGGCAGCGGGCACAGCCTCAACCAGGTGATGCTGGCACTGCTGCGCGACAATCCGGAAGCCTTCATCGGCGGCAACGTCAATTTGATCCGCCAGGGCGCCGTGCTGCGGGTGCCGTCACAGGACACCTGGTCGGACGCCAGCGTCGCCGAAGCCAATGCCATCGTCCGCGAGCACGTCAGCCGCTGGCGCGAGATGCGCCGGCCGGTGCCGCAGCCGGCCGCGGTCGCCGCTGCGGATGCGGCGACCACGCCGGCCGCCGATGCCGGCACGCAGGCCGCGCCCGGTGCGCAGGTCGCGGGCCGCACCACCGAGGCGCGGCTGGAGATCGTGCCGCCGTCGTCGGGCGACGGCCTGGAAGCGGGAACACGAACCGGCACTGCCGCCGGGGGCGAGGGCGACATGCTGCAGCAACAGGAACTGGTCCAGGCGAAGGAAACCCTGGCCGCGCGCGATGCCGAGGTCGAGGAGCTGAAGACGCGACTGGCCGACCTGGAGCAGCTGCAGCAGCAGCAGGCGCAGCTGATCCAGATGAAGGACAGCGAGCTGGCCGCGGCGCAGCAGCGACTGGCCGAGAGCAATGCGCAGCCGGCCTCGACCGTGGCGCAGGCCGATGCGCCGGCGTCGCCACCCGCCGAGTCCAGCCTGCCGTGGCTTTGGATCGGCCTCGGCCTGCTCGCCGCCGCGCTGCTGGCGTGGTGGCTGGCTTCGCGTCGCAAGGAGGGCGAGGAACCGGCGCGCAAGGTGAGCTATGGCTTCGCGTCATCGACGGTTCCCTCGCCAAAGCCGAAGGCCGAAGCGGCGGCGCCGACGGAAGCGGCCGAGCCCGAGCCCCAGCCGGAGGTGGCGGTGGAGGAAGCCAGCGCAGCGCCGGGGAGCGTCGCGACCTCGTGGCAGGCGGCCCCGCCCGCCGCCACCGGCGCTTCGCCGACCTGGCACGCGGCCGGAGACGGCGCGGCGCAGGCCGATGCGGTGGCACCGCTGAACCCGGCCCCGGCCGGGCAGGAGCGCATCGAGCTGGCGCGCGCCTACGTCGACCTCGGCGATACCGACACCGCGCGCACCCTGCTGCAGGAAGTCGCCGATTTCGGCGACCCCGCCGCCCGCGGCGAGGCCCAACGCCTGCTGCGCGAACTGGTCTAGGCAATCTCTTGAGGGAATCCCTGAAAATTCCGGCTTTGTCATTTCGAACGCAGTGAGAAATCCTGCTTTTCAAGCCCTTGGATTCATCGCTGCGCTCGGAATGACGATTCCGACTTGTCCAGAGGTTCCCTAGCGTGCCGCGCTACGCGATAGGCGTCGAGTACGACGGCGGCGGCTTCCGCGGCTGGCAACGGTTGACGCAGCCGGGGCAGGCCGACGAGGACACGGTGCAGGGCGTGCTCGAAACCGCGCTGTCATCAGTGGCCGATGCGCCGGTCGTCACCACCTGCGCCGGCCGCACCGACGCTGGCGTACATGCGCAGTGCCAGGTGGTGCATTTCGACAGCGACGCGGTGCGCGACCCGCGCGCCTGGACACTGGGCACCACCACGCGCCTGCCGCCGGCGGTCAGCGTGGTCTGGTGCCGGCCGGTGGCGGACGACTTCAACGCGCGCTTCAGCGCGATCGCGCGCCGCTACCGCTATCGCATCCTCAATCGCCAGGTGCGCCCGGCGCTGGGTCGGCAGTGGCTGTCGTGGCACTGGCGTCCGCTCGACGAAGGCGCGATGCACCGCGCCGCGCAGGCGCTGGTCGGCGAACACGACTTCGGCGCCTTCCGCTCGGCCGAGTGCGAGGCCACGCACGGGAGGCGCGAGCTGCAGCGCATCGCCGTGTCGCGCGAGGGCGAGGTCGTCACCATCGATGTGCAGGCGAACGCCTTCCTGCACCACATGGTGCGCAACATCGTCGGCTCGCTGCTGGAAGTCGGTGCCGGCGCGC
>DAOMPM010000123.1:0-2902 GCA_035444805.1 Luteimonas sp.
TGCCCGGATCGATCAGCGCGGCCAGCGGGCTGTCCTGCTCGGCCGTGCCCTGCGGGCGGCGGCTGACCTGTTCGAGATCGGGGTCATAGACCCACACCGTGTCGCCATCGGCAACGATCAGCTGCGGATACGGCTTCACGTACTCCCAGCGGAACAGGCGCGGCGCCGACAGCGCCACCCGGCCGTTCGAGGATTCGCGCACGCGGCCGTTGTCGTCGAACACCGTCTGCGTGAACTGGCCGTCGAGGCCCTTCAGTCCCTTGGTGAAGCTGTCGAGCTGCTCGCGCGCGCCCGCATGGGCAAGCCCGGCCAGCATGGCGACGGCGACCAGCAACCAGCGGCAACTACGGATCATCGAACACGTCCTCATGGATGGATGGTGGCCAGTCTGCAAAGACGAAGCTGAACAGGCACCTTGCCATCCCTGTCCGAAATCCAAACGGAAACCGGAGCGCCCGCCGGACGATCCGGAGTCAGCAAACGTTTGGGGAATCGGCGCGGGTTGTCTACTTCGGCGGCGGTGGCGCGAGCACGGCGCGGTCGCCGTTGTGTTCGGGCGCCGAAACGACGCCGGCCGCCTCCATCGCCTCGACCAGGCGCGCGGCGCGGTTGTAGCCGATCTTCAGCCGCCGTTGCACGCCGGAGATCGACGCGCGCCGCGTCTCGGTGACGATCTTCACCGCTTCGTCATACAGCGGATCGGATTCGTCCCCCGCCGCGCCGCTGGCCTCGGGCAGGCCTGTCGCGCCGACGCTGCTGCCGTCGTACATCGTCTGCGCCTCGTCCAGCACGCCCTCGATGTAGTCCGGGCCGCCGCCGCTACGCTTGAGGTGTTCGACCACGCGATGCACTTCCTCGTCGGAGACGAAGGCCCCGTGCACGCGCTCGGGCAGCGCCGTGCCCGGCGGCAGGTAGAGCATGTCGCCGTGGCCGAGCAGGGTCTCCGCGCCGCTCTGGTCGAGGATGGTGCGCGAGTCGATCTTGCTCGACACCTGGAAGGCGATGCGCGTGGGGATATTGGCCTTGATCAGGCCGGTGATGACGTCCACCGACGGTCGCTGGGTGGCGAGGATCAGGTGGATGCCGGCCGCGCGCGCCTTCTGCGCCAGGCGCGCGATGAGTTCCTCGACCTTCTTGCCGACGATCATCATCATGTCGGCGAATTCGTCGATGAAGATGACGATGAACGGCAGCGTTTCCAGCGGCTCGGCGGTGTCTGCCGATTCCGGATTCGGGCGGAACAGCGGGTCGAGCAGCGGCTGCCCGGCGTCCTGCGCGTCCTTGACCTTCTTGTTGAAGCCGGCGAGGTTGCGCACGCCCACCGCGCTCATCAGCTTGTAGCGGCGCTCCATCTCGGCCACGCACCAGCGCAGGCCGTTGCCGGCCTCCTTCATGTCGGTGACCACCGGCGCCAGCAGGTGCGGGATGCCCTGGTAGACGCTGAGCTCCAGCATCTTCGGGTCGATCATCAGCATCCGCAGGTCTTTCGGCGAGGCCTTGAACAGCAGGCTCAGCACCATCGCATTGACCGCGACCGACTTGCCCGAGCCGGTGGTGCCCGCGACCAGCAGGTGCGGCATGCGCGCCAGGTCGGCGACCACCGGCTGGCCGCTGATGCCTTTGCCCAGCGCCAGCGTCAGCGGGCTGGCCGACTTGTCGTACTCCTTCGAGTCGAGCAGTTCGGACAGGTAGATCATCTCGCGGCGGGTGTTCGGGATCTCGATGCCGATCACCGACTTGCCCGGGATCACGTCGACCACGCGCACCGACTTCACGCTCAGGCCGCGGGCGATGTCCTTGTCCAGCGAGCTGATCTGGCTGACCTTCACCCCCGGCGCCGGTTCCATCTCGAAGCGGGTGATCACCGGACCCGGCTGCGCCTCCTTGACCTCGACCTCGATGCGGAAGTCGCGGAGCTTGAACTCGATCTGCCGCGACAGGGTTTCCAGGGTCTCCTCGTCGTAGCCCTTGACCTGCGGCTTGGGCGGATCGAGCAGCGACAGCGCCGGCAGTTCGGAGCCGCCGGCGTTGATCCCGGCGAACATCGGGATCTGTTGCTCGCGCCTGGCGCGGTCGCTCTTTTCCACCACCGGCGCCGGCGGCGGCTCGATCTTCACCTTCTCGCGGTTCGCGCGCAGCCCGAGGTCGACCTTGCGCGTTTCCTCGCGCTCGACCCGGCGCTCGCGCGCCTCGATGTGTTCCACCGCCTGCTTGCGTCCGCGGCGCAGCAGCGCCGGCAGCGCCATCACCCAGCCGCCGATGCGGTCCATCACCGCCAGCCACGACAGCCCGGTGGCCAGCGTCACCGACACCAGCAGCAGCGCCAGCAGGAACAGGTTGCCGCCGATCGCGCCGAAACCGCGGTTGAGCGAATTGCCGACCAGCCGGCCGAGCACGCCGCCGCCTCCAGCCGGGAGGTTCTCCACCGCGTGCATGCGCAGGTACAGCAGGCCCGTGGCCGAGACCAGGAAACCGACGATGCCGACCAGGCGCAGCGCCGGCCCGAAGTCGACCCGGCCGTCGCCGTCCGAGTCCATGCCGAACAGCGCGATCCACGCCACCGCGCCCAGCACCAGCGGCAGCAGGTAGGCGACGTAGCCGGTCAGGTACAGCAGCACGTCGGCGATCCAGGCACCGATCGGGCCGCCGGCGTTGTGCAGCTCCGCGGTGACGCCGCCGGAGGCCGTGGACCAGCCCGGGTCGTCCGGCGAATAGGTGGCCAGGCAGACCAGCAGGTACAGCAGCAGCGGCGCGATCAGGATCATCGCGATGTCGCGCAGCAGACGCTGGCGGCGCGGGTTCGGCGGCGCTGCCGCCTCGTTCTCCACCGCGCGCTGGCGCTTGCCGCGTTCAGGAATCGCTCGTGCCACCGTCATCCACTGCCTTAGGAAACTGGTCCAAT
>DAOMPM010000123.1:3002-5481 GCA_035444805.1 Luteimonas sp.
CGGTCGACCCAGGGCAGGATCGCCGCGCAGATCGCCTGCGAGCTGGTCTGCGGGACCGCGCCGGGCATGTTGGTCACGCAGAAGTGGGTCACGCCCTCCTCCACGTAGGTCGGGGCCTGCCAGGTCGTCGGGCGCGAGGTCTCGAAGCAGCCGCCCTGGTCGATCGCGATGTCGACCAGCACGCTGCCGTCCTCCATCGCACCGATCATGGCGCGGCTGAGCACGTGCGGCGCGACCGCGCCGGTGACCAGCACCGCACCGATCACCAGGTCGGCCGAGGCCACCTCACGGGCGACCAGGTCGTCGTAGGGGTACAGCGCGGTGACGTTGTGGCCCAGCCGCATCATCTCGTCCAGGCGGTCCTGGCGCTTCTCGAACACCACCACGTTCGAGCCGCCGGCCGCGGCCAAGGCGGCCGCCGTGCCCCCCGCCCGTCCCGCGCCGAACACCACGACCTTGCCGCGCGACGTCGACGGCAGGCCGCCGAGCAGCTTGCCCTTCCCGCCCAGCGGCTGGTGCAGGTAGTGGGTGCCGATCTGCACGGCGATCTTGCCGGCGATCACCGACATCGGCGCCAGCAGCGGCAGCTCGCCGTCGTCGAGCTCGACCGTCTCGAAGGCGATGCCGGTCAGGCCGATGTCGAGCAGCCGCTTCGCCAGCGCCGGCTCCGGCGCCAGGTGCAGGTAGCAGAACAGCAGGTGCTCCGGCCGCAGCAGGGCCAGGTCGCCCGCGATCGGCTCCTTGACCTTGACGATCAGCTCGCCGCGCTCGTACAGCGCGGCAGCATCGCCTGCGACATGCACGCCGAGCCGCTCGTAGTCGGTGTCGGCGAAGCCGGACAGCAGGCCCGCCCCCCGCTCCACCCAGACCTCGTGCCCGCGCCGGACCAGGTCGCCGGCCGCCGCCGGCACCAGCGCCACGCGTCCCTCCAGGGTCTTGGTTTCCTTCGGTACGCCGATGCGCATGGTCCGCGTTCTCCTGTCAGGTATCGCGCCGGTCGTGCATGAAAAAACCCGCGCAGCACCTGCACGGGTTCGAGTGGAGCCAGCCGTCCGCGGCAGCGGTCGACGGACGCTGCGTTTCGCGATGGCGGCCCGCGCGCGCCTTGTGTTGCCGCGGTCGCGCCGCCAAGCTATGGGCCTCGAACCGCCACAATTTCATGAGCAGCGAGTATACATGGCCCCCACGTCACCCCGGCACATCCGCCTGATCATCCTCGGTTCCGGCCCCGCCGGCTGGACCGCCGCCGTCTACGCCGCACGCGCCAACCTCAAGCCGGTCGTCATCACCGGCCTGCAGATGGGCGGCCAGCTGATGACCACGACCGAAGTCGACAACTGGCCCGGCGACGCCCACGGCCTGCTGGGTCCGGACCTGATGGCGCGGATGCAGGCGCACGCGGAGCGCTTCGAGACCGAGACGATCTTCGACCACATCCACACCGCCGACCTGTCGCAGCGTCCGTTCCGCCTGGTCGGCGACAGCGGCGAGTACACCTGCGATGCGCTGATCATCGCCACCGGCGCCACCGCGAAATACCTCGGGCTGGAGTCGGAGGAAAAGTTCATGGGCCGCGGCGTGTCCGCCTGCGCCACCTGCGACGGCTTCTTCTACAAGGACCAGGACGTGGCCGTGGTCGGCGGTGGCAACACCGCCGTCGAGGAGGCGCTGTACCTGTCCAATATCGCCCGCAAGGTCTACCTCGTGCACCGCCGCGACACCCTGCGCGCCGAGAAGATCATGCAGGACAAGCTGTTCGCGAAGATCGCGGCCGGGAAGATCGAGCCGGTCTGGCACCACGTCGTCGACGAGGTGCTGGGCAACGACGCCGGCGTGACCGGCATGCGCCTGAAATCGGTGCAGGACGGCTCGACCCGCGAGATCGACGTCCACGGCTTCTTCGTCGCCATCGGCCACACCCCGAACACCACCCTGTTCGAGGGCCAGCTGGCGATGAACAACGGCTACCTCGAGATCCGCTCGGGCCTCGGCGGCGGCGCCACCGAAACCTCGGTACAGGGCGTGTTCGCCGCCGGCGACGTCGCCGACCAGCACTACCGCCAGGCCGTCACCTCGGCCGGCTTCGGCTGCATGGCGGCGCTGGATGCGGAGCGGTTCCTGGACAAGGGCGCGTAGCCGCGTTGACGGACTGCCCTATCGGCAGTCCGTGCGGCTACGCGCGACCGGCCATGGATGGCCGGGCCGGGGGTTCCGGAGCCGATGTGGTCGCGCCATGGACGGCGGTGCAATTGCATGACAGAGCGGCAAGCTCCCAACACGTCCTCATCCCCGAGAAATGACGGCGTAGACATCGTGGACGTCCGGATACACCAGCGCCTCGCAGACATCCCCACCGCCGGCTGGGATGCCCTGCATGACGGCCGCAATCCCTTCCTTGCCCACGCCTTCCTCTCCGGGCTCGAAGACACCGGCAGCCTGCGCGACGACTGGGGCTGGACGCCGCACCACGTCACGCTGT
>DAOMPM010000124.1:0-5351 GCA_035444805.1 Luteimonas sp.
ACAAGAAGACCGGCAAGGAGCAGAAGGTCGAGATCAAGGCCGGCTCGGGCCTGTCGGACGAAGAGATCCAGCGGATGGTTGCCGACGCCGAGGCGCACCGCGAGGACGACCGCAAGTTCCACGAACTGGTCCAGGCCCGCAACCAGGCCGACGCGCTGGTGCACGCCACCCGCACGGCGGTCAAGGACAACGGCGACAAGGTGCCGGGCGAGGTGATCGGTCGTGTCGAAGGCGCGATCGCCGAGGTCGAGACCGCGATGAAGGGCGACGACAAGGGCCAGATCGAGGCCAAGACCAAGGCGCTGGAAGAGGCCGGGCAGGCGCTGTTCGCGGCCGCCGCCGCGGCCCAGCAGCCGGGCGGCGACGCCGGTGCCGCGGATACCGGCGCTCCGCAGGGGAACGACGACGTGGTCGACGCCGAGTTCACCGAGGTCAAGGACGACGACAAGAAGTAGCCGGGAATCGGGAATGGGGAATCGGGAATCGAAAGGGCGCCTCGCGCCGGCTCGATTGCCCCGGTTCCCCGTTTCCATGTCCGGCGCTGACATCCCGCTCTTCCGATTCCCGATCCACGACTCCCGATTCCCGGCTTCATGAGCAAACGCGACTACTACGAAGTCCTGGGCGTGGCCCGCACCGCCAGCGAGGAGGACCTGAAGAAGGCCTACCGCCGCTGCGCGATGAAGTACCACCCGGACCGCAATCCCGGTGACCACGAGGCCGAGGTGCGCTTCAAGGAGTGCAAGGAGGCCTACGAGGTGCTGTCGGACGGCGGCAAGCGCCGCATGTACGACCAGCACGGGCACGCCGCGTTCGAGCATGGCATGGGCGGCGGCAACGCCGGGCCGGGCTTCGGTGGCGCCGACATGGGCGACATCTTCGGCGACATCTTCGGCAACATCTTCGGCGGTGGTGGCGGGCGCAGTGGTCCGCGCCGCGGTGCCGACGTCGGCTACGTGATGGAACTCGATCTGGAGGAAGCCGTCGCCGGCCTCGAAAAGCGCATCGAGATCCCGACCCTGGCCGAATGCGGCGACTGCGCCGGCAGCGGCTCCGAGGACCGCAAGCTCGAGACCTGTTCCACCTGCCACGGTCGTGGCCAGGTCCGCTTCCAGCGCGGCATCTTCTCGATGCAGCAGCCGTGCCCGCACTGCCACGGTCGCGGCCAGACCATCGCCAAGCCCTGCAAGTCCTGCCACGGCAACGGCCGCGTCGAGGAAGAGAAGGTGCTGTCGGTGAAGGTGCCGGCGGGCGTCGACAACGGCGACCGCATCCGCCTGGCCGGCGAGGGCGAGGCTGGTCCGGCCGGTGCCCAGGCCGGCGACCTCTACGTCGAGATCCGGGTGCGCCCGCACGAGATCTTCGAACGCGACGGCGACGACCTGCATTGCGAGGTGCCGATCCGCATTTCCCAGGCCGCGCTCGGAGACAGCGTGCGCGTGCCCACCCTCGGCGGCGAGGCCGAGATCCGCATTCCCGCCGAGACCCAGACCGGCAAGGTGTTCCGCCTGCGCGACAAGGGCGTGAAGTCGGTGCGCAGCCGCGCGCCCGGCGACCTGTACTGCAAGGTCGTGGTCGAGACCCCGGTCAACCTCACGGCCGAACAGCGCGACTTGCTGGAGCAGTTCGAGGCGACGTTCTCGGGCGAGAACGCGCGCCGTCATTCCCCCAGGTCGAGCACCTTCCTCGATGGCGTCAAGGGGTTCTGGGACCGGATGGTGTCCTGAGCCCGCGGCCGGGCGCAGTAGCGTCTGCTGTCGTTGGACGGAACTGATGCCCGGCGACACCTGGCATCGCCAGCAGGCGGCTGCGCCAGTCGATCATGTCGGCGAATTCTTCGGCCAGGACGGGGTCGCGCCAGAGGCGGCGCGTGGCCGGCCCCAGCGGCGGCACCGTGCGTGCGACCGGCGCCACGCATTCGAGCACGACGATCATCGCGATGTCCGCGTAGCTGAAGCGGCCGAGCAGGAAATCGCCACCGGAAGCGGCCAGTGCGCGCCGCGTCTCCAGCAGCGCGCGGCGCAGGCTGCCTTCGACCAGCAGTGCCGCGTACTTGCGGTCGAGCCGGCGGACCGCGTCGCGCGCCAGCCAGCGCAGGCTGCCGTGCAGCGGCGCGGGCAGGAATCGCGGCAGCGATTCGGCCTGCGCCTGCGGATCGACCGCGATCCCGCGCACGACGCGCGTCCGGCCCTCGGCCAGGGCGGCGTCGCCCAGCGCATTCCAGGCCACTATCGCGGCCATGTCGCCTAGCCGGCTATCGCCGGCCGCCGCCGCAGCGTAGCGGGCGATGTCCCACGAACCCCGCAGCCATCCGTCCGGCGTGCGCATCACCGGCACCGACACCGGTTCCGTCCAGCACCGCATCCGCCAGCGCAGCCACGGCTCGCTCAGGGTCGGTACGTACTCCTCGTAGCGATGCGCGACGCCGCAATGCTCGAGCGCCCAGCGCGCCTTCTGGGTCCAGGGCGAGAACGATTCGCCGATCAGCAGCAGTGGTTCGCGCGCGGGCCCGGCCATGCCGCCTTGTAACCCATGCGTCCGCCCGGTGCTGTGCCGGCACTGACGAATCCGGCCGTCGGCGGGCTTGTCGGCGACGGTACGCGCGGATAGCCTGCGGCCATGGACAAGCCCGTTCGCCTGTTGATCCACGGAGCCTCCGGCCGCATGGGCCAGGCCCTGCTGCGCCTCGCAGCGGATGAGCCTGCTGTCCAGGTCGTGGCCGCCGTGCAGCGCCAGGTCGGCCAGCGCGTGATCGACGGCGTGCCGCACTTCACCGCTGCCGAACTGGCGGGCGTGCCGGCGTTCGACGCGGCCATCGATTTCAGCCTGCCCGCGGGGTTCGACCCGGTGTTGGCCCTGTGCGTCGAGCACGGCGTGGCTTTCGTGTCCGGCACGACCGGGATTTCCGATGCCCAGCGCGAGGTGCTGCACGGCGCGTCCAGCAGGATCCCGGTGCTGTGGGCGTCCAACTTCAGCCTCGGTGTCGCGGTGCTGGACGAACTGGTCGAGCGCGCCGCGGCCGCGCTGCCGGGCTGGGACTGCGACATCGTCGAAGCTCACCACACGCTGAAGAAGGACGCGCCCTCGGGCACCGCGCTGTCGCTGGGCGCGGCTGCGGGGAGGGGCGGGGCGACACCGCGCTATGCCTCGCTGCGTGCCGGTGACATCGTCGGCGAGCACCTGGTGCAGTTCACGGCGGCGGGTGAACGCATCGAACTGGTTCACCGTGCAACCAATCGCGACATCTTCGCCCGCGGCGCGCTGCACGCCGCCACGCGGCTCGCGGGCCGCGCGCCCGGCCTGTACCGCGTGCGCGACCTGCTGTAGCGCGCTGAACGCCTCGTAGGAGCGGGCCATGCCCGCGACCCGCGCCGCCCGGGGCATCGTCGCCCCCGGTCGCGCCCATGGGGCGCTCCTACAGCAGAGCGACGCGGCCGCACGTTCGGGCTGGCGTCGCGACCGCCGCATCGGTATCATTCCGGATCGCCTGATTCCCCAATGCTCCGGACCGGTTTCCTGCCGCTTCGGCGCTTTTTTGCAACCCCACGTAGGCGAAGCCTGTGACCGAAACCGCAATTCTCGTCCTCGAAGACGGCACCGTATTCGAGGGCGTTTCCGTGGGCGCGACCGGCCTGTCGGTCGGCGAGGTGGTGTTCAACACCGCCATGACCGGCTACCAGGAAGTGCTCACCGACCCCTCGTACGCGCGCCAGCTGGTGACGCTGACCTACCCGCACATCGGCAACACCGGCTGCACCGACCAGGATGACGAGGCCACGAAGATCTGGTCCGCCGGCCTGATCGTGCGCGACGTGCCGCGCCGACCGAGCAGCTGGCGCAGCCAGGCCGCGCTGCCGGAGTGGCTGCAGGCGCGCGGCATCGTCGCGATTTCCGGCATCGATACCCGCAGGCTCACGCGCCTGCTGCGCGAACGCGGCTCGCAGAGCGGCGCGCTGATGGCCGGCGAGATCGATGTCGACAGGGCGCTGGAAGCCGCGCGCAAGTTCCCCGGCCTCAAGGGCATGGACCTGGCCAAGGTGGTCAGCACCGACCAGCCCTACGCCTGGCGCGAGGGCCAGCTCGATCTCGACAGCAATGCCTTCGCCAGCGCGGCGCCGAGGTTCAAGGTCGTCGCCTACGACTTCGGCGTGAAGCGCAACATCCTGCGCATGCTCGCCGAACGCGGCTGCGAGTTGACCGTCGTCCCGGCGCAGACGCCGGCGGCCGAGGTGCTGGCGATGCAGCCCGACGGCGTGTTCCTGTCCAACGGCCCCGGCGATCCCGAACCCTGCGACTACGCGATCGCCGCGATCCGCGAGTTCATCGCGAAGAAGATCCCGACATTCGGCATCTGCCTCGGCCACCAGCTGCTCGGCCTCGCCGCGGGCGCGAAGACCATGAAGATGCCGCACGGCCACCACGGCGCCAACCACCCGGTGCAGGACCTCGACAGCGGCCGCGTGATGATCACCTCGCAGAACCACGGCTTCGCGCTGGACGAACCCACGCTGCCGGCCAACGCGCGCGTGACCCACCGTTCGCTGTTCGACGGCACCAACCAGGGCATCGAGCTGACCGACGCACCTGCGTTCTCGTTCCAGGGCCATCCGGAAGCCTCGCCGGGCCCGCAGGACGTCTCACCACTGTTTGACCGCTTCGTTGCGCTGATGGAGAAGAACGCCAATGCCTAAGCGCACCGACCTCAAGACCATCCTCATCATCGGCGCCGGCCCGATCGTCATCGGCCAGGCCTGCGAGTTCGATTACTCCGGCGCGCAGGCGTGCAAGGCGCTGCGCGAGGAGGGGTATCGCGTGGTGCTGGTCAACAGCAATCCCGCGACGATCATGACCGATCCGGAGATGGCGGACGCGGTCTACATCGAGCCGATCAACTGGCAGACGGTCGAGAAGATCATCGCCAAGGAGAAGCCCGATGCGCTGCTGCCGACGATGGGCGGCCAGACCGCGCTCAACTGCGCGCTCGACCTCGCCGACAACGGCGTGCTCGAGAAGTACAACGTCGAGCTGATCGGCGCCAAGCGCGATGCGATCCGCATGGCCGAGGACCGCGAGCTGTTCCGCGTGGCGATGCAGGAGATCGGGCTGGAATGTCCGAAGGCCGAAGTGGCCAGGACCTTCGAGCAGGCGGTCGACATCCAGACGCGCGTCGGCTACCCGACCATCATCCGGCCCAGCTTCACCCTTGGCGGTTCCGGCGGCGGCATCGCCTACAACAAGGAAGAGTTCGAGGACATCGTCAAGCGCGGCCTCGAGCTGTCGCCGGTGGGCGAGGTGCTGGTCGAGGAATCGGTGCTGGGCTGGAAGGAGTTCGAGATGGAGGTGGTCCGCGA
>DAOMPM010000125.1:0-5215 GCA_035444805.1 Luteimonas sp.
TCGGCAACGAGGAGGAGCACGTCGACTGGATCGAGACCCAGCTCGACCTGGTCGAACGCGTGGGCGAGCAGAACTACCTGCAGAGCAAGATCGACGATTAGGAATGCTGATCAAGTCGCTCTTGCTCGTCATTCCCGCGAAGGCGGAAGCGCTCCACAACAGCCGCAGGCTGGTCAATCTCTCTTCAACAGACCTCGCGCCGGGTCGTCCAGCGTCTTTGTTGTTCAAAGGCTTGATGACATTGGATCCCCGCCTTCGCGGGGACGACGGCACTTTTTCAGCGCTGCCCCAAGCCTTTTCGTGAGCGGACGGCGATCCGCGCCGGTGGTCCGATGCGCGAAACGCGGATTTCTCCCTGCGGTCGAAATGACAGGGCTGGGGCCGGCGGGTTGGCCTACCCGGCCTCTTCTCGTTGTCCAGACCGCCGCGGCAGCCCTCCGGCTCGTCCGGTCTTCAGGCGGTCGCGCCGCCCGCCATGCTCCCGCGCACCAGGTCGACGATTTCGGCCACGGTCGGGTCCTTGGGCAGGGACATGCTGCGGAATGTGAACCCGAGCTCGGTTTCGAGGTCGAGCATGATGTCGACCTGGATGATGGAATCGATGCCCAGTTCCTGGAGGCGGGTCTGTGCGGTAATGGGGGCTTCGGTGTCGCCGACGCGTTCTTGTAGCAATTCGGTCAGACGGCGCAAAATGGCGGGATTGTCCATGGGGGAGCTGGCGGCTTGTCCTGGTTGGTCCGGAACTTGCGTGCGGTGACAGAGAAGAACCCCTGTTTCGGCACGGACCGTGAAGAGGGAAGTTTGAGGACATTCTAATGGAGTCGGGCAGCATCGACGCAGCGGACAGGAACGTGATCGCACAGGCGAACTTCCGCCTGAGCTTCGGCGTCGCCGTGGCCGTCGCGATCGCCTGCGTCCACTGGCTGGGACCCTACCACTCCTCGGCCAGCGATGCCTTCGTCATCGGCATGCTGGTCGCCTACGTGCTGTACGCGGCCGCCGCGCGCTGGCTGGCGGCACGTCCGCACCTGCTGCCCGGCCGCGACCTGGTCACGATCACCGCGGTACTCGATCCGCTGGTGCTGTCGGCGTGGATGTTCTTCGCCGGCGAGTCGTCGCTGCTGTTCGTGGCGTTCTACCTGTTCACCACGCTCGGCTTCGGCTTCCGGGTCGGCACCCGGCCGATGCACATCTGCCAGGCGTTCTCGCTGGCCGGCTTCGGCGTGGTGGTGCTGCTGTCGGACCGCTGGCAGGGCAACCTGCTGTTCGCGGCCTCGCACGCGATCCTGCTGGTGGTGGTGCCGCTGTACGCGGCCAGCCTGATCCGGCGCATCAACAGCGCGCGCGAGGCGGCCGAGTTCGACAGCCGCGCCAAGTCGCAGCTGCTGGCCAAGGTCAGCCACGAACTGCGCACGCCGCTGACCGGGATCGTGGCCGACGCGCAGCTGCTCGAAGTCGAGGCGACGGACGCGGCCACGCTGGACCGCGCGCGCTCGATCCAGCGGCTGGCGACCACGCTGGACGCGGAGATCAAGCAGCTGCTCGACCTGTCGAAGGTCTCGGTGCGCGAGCGCGGGCATGCGCAGCCGCCGGCCACGTTCAGCCTCGCCTATGTCGCCACCCAGATGCTCGGCTCGATCCGCTCGATCGTCGGCGCACGGCCGCTGGCGGTGCAGCTGGACTTCGACGAACGGCTGCGGCTGCCGGTGGTCGGGCACGAGCAGGAGCTGGTGTCGATCCTGACCAACCTGGCCGGCAACGCGGTGAAGTTCACCGAGTCCGGGTCGGTGACCCTGGGCATGCGCCTGGTGGAGGCCGGCGAGACGGCGTGCCGCATCCGCTTCTCGGTGGCCGACACCGGCATCGGCATCGATCCGGCCTACCACGCGAAGATCTTCCAGCCGTTCTTCCAGGTCGAGACCGGCCCGGCGCGCAAGCATGGCGGCACCGGCCTTGGGACCTCGATCGCCAGCGAGCTGGTCCGGCGCATGGGCGGCGAACTGAAGGTCGACAGCGCCCTGGGCAAGGGCAGCACCTTCCATTTCGAGCTGGAGTTGCCGGTCGATGCCGAGTCGACCGTCGAGCCGGCCGCCGTCGCGGCGCAGCCGCTCTGCGTCACCGGCAAGCGCGTGCTGGTGGCCGACGACAACGGCACCAACCTGTCGCTGATGAAGGAGATGCTGCGCAAGGACGGGCACCAGGTGACGGCGGTGGAGAGCGGCCACGAGGCCATCCGCATGCTCAGCGCCAACAGCTACGACGTCATCTTCCTCGACTACAACATGGACGACGTCAACGGCGCGATGGTCTACCAGACCTATGCCTACAGCCGCGTCGAGCTGGCGCCGACCTTCTTCATCACCGCCGACACCACCGAGATGACCACGCGCCTGCTCGAGGACCTGGGCATCAACGGCGTGATCTACAAGCCACTGACCTTCGAGAAGATCCGCGGCGCCATCTCCAGCGTGTTCCCGGACGAGGCGCGCCCGGCGGCGGCAACGGCCATGCCGCGGACGCGGCCAGCGCCGATCGCGCTCAGCGGCGTCCCGGTCGAGTACCTCGATCCGTCGGCGATCGAGGAAATGCGCGAGATCCGCGACAACCCCGATTTCCTGCACGCGGTGATCCGCGACGGCATCGCCGACATCCACGCCATCCACGAGGCGATGACGCAGTCGATCGCCGCCTGCGACCTGCCCGGCGTGCACAAGCAGGCGCACGCGCTCAAGGGCGTCGCGTTGAGCCTGGGCGGGGTGCGGCTGGCGAACCTGGCCAGCCGGCTCATGGGCGTCAGCCACGACGTGCTGGAGGCGAACGCCGGCCGCTGGCGCGAGGACCTCGATGCCAGCGTCACCAGGACCTGCCAGGCCCTGGAGGACGTCAAGCTGACCTTCGAGCCGCGACTGGCGGTCAATACCTGAGCCGGTACCTCAGGCGACGCGGGCGACGGCCTGCTCCTGCGGGCGGGCTTCGCCGTCCTGCATCAGGATCAGCATCTCCATCGCGCGGACTTCGTCGGCCGACAGCTGCATCGCGGTCTCGACCCAGTCCTCGACCACCTGTCGGCCTTCGGCATAGTCGATGCCGGCGGCGCGGCGCACGGCCTGCCTGACCATCATCCGCGCCTTGCGCCGCGAGGCGTGCTCGCGCACGAAGCGCTCGACTGCCAGCTCGCCCGCGCCCTGCGGCACCACTTCGTCGACCAGGCCCATCTCCAGCAGCTGCGCGGCGGTATAGATCTTCTTGTTGGTCATAAGCCGCTCGGCCGCCTTGGGCGTGATCCGCTCGCACAGCAGGCCCATGGCGCCGCTGCAGGGGAACAGGCCGAACATGATTTCCGGGAAGCCGAAGGTGCTCTGCTCCTCGGCGACGATGTGGTCGGCGCTCAGCGCCAGCTCGAAGCCGCCGCCGAGGGCGCGGCCCTGCACCAGCGAGATGGTGGTCATGGCCGGCTTGAAGTCGGTCGACCAGGCGACGATCGCGTCGAGGCAGCGCATCGAGTAGTCGCGCAGGCGGTCGGCGTCGCGGCGCTGGATGCAGCCGAGGAAGAAGCGCAGGTCGCCGCCCTGGCTGAAGTAGGTCGGGTGGCTGGACTGGATCACCGCGTACGGCGGCGGGTGGCCGATGGCGCCGGCGACGGCGGCCGGGATCCGCATCTCGTCGATCAGGTCCTGGAACTCGCCCACCAGCGCCGGAGTAAAGTTGTGCACGCCGTTGCCGTCGGGCGCGACGTTCACCCACAGGGTGCGCTCGGCGAGCTGGCGGATGCGGGTGCTGACGCGTTTGCCGGCGATGCCTGTGGCCGCGGCGTTCAGGGCGATGGCGCTGTTCATGGGAAGTCTCCTTGCATGCGTGGATGAGGGGGGGATCAGGGATTCCGGCCGGGGGTCCGGGACAGCACGAGCGCGGCGTTGGTGCCGCCGAAGCCGCAGGAAAACGACAGGGCATGGGGGATGTCCATCGGCCGCGGTGCCGGGCCGACGTGGTGGAGCAGGCACTCCGGGTCGGGATCGCCGATGTGGGCGCTGGCCGGGGCAATGCCGATGCGCATCGCCAGCAGGGTCAGCACGCACTCCAGCGCGCTGGCCGCACCGAGCAGGTGGCCGTGGACGGATTTGGTCGACGACACCGCGGCCGAGTCGGGGCCGGCGCCGAAGACCTCGCGGATCGAGGCGGCCTCGATCACGTCGCCGCCGTGGGTCGCGGTGGCGTGGGCGTTGATGTAGGCGATGTCGCCCGGTTCCAGCCCGGCGCGGGCGAGCGCGCCGCGCAGCGCCGCCACCTGGCCGCGCGAGTCGGGCATGCCGATGTGGTTCGCGTCGTTGGTGCAGGCATAGCCGCTGAGGTAGCCGAGGATGTCGGCGCCGCGCTCGCGCGCCAGGCGCGCGTTCTCGAGGACCACGAAGGCGGCGCCCTCGCCCAGCACCAGGCCGATGCGCTGCTTCGAGAACGGCCGGCAGGTGGTCGACGGATCCTGCGGATCGGGTTCGGCCATGGCGCGGGTGCCGTCGAAGGTGCCCAGCACCAGCGAGGTCAGCGAGCCCTCGGAGCCGCCTGCGACCGCCACGTCGAGGTCGCCGTACGCGATCGCCCGGGCGGCTTCGCCGATCGACACGCCCGAGGACGCGCAGGCGCTGGAGCTGCTGATCACCGGCCCCATGATCTTGTGGCGGATCGCGATCTGGGCGCCGCCGGCGTTGCCCATGATCGCCATCGAGGTCCACGGCCGCGAGCGCTGCCGGCCCTCGATCAGCAGCTGGCGGAACCAGTCCAGGCCGGTCGCGGTGCCACCGTTGACGTTGCCGTAGTACAGGCCGGCGCGCTCGGCGTAATCGCTGAACTGGTCGAGCCCGGCCATCGCGATCGCCTCGCGCGCGGCGAGGATGGCCATGTGCTGGACGCGGTCGAGGAACGGGCGCTCCAGCTTCGGGAACTGCTCCTCGAACTGGACCGGGATGGCGCCGGCCGCGAACGGCTTCAGGATCGGCGGCGCCTCGTACAGGCGGATGCCGGAGGCACCGGTGCGCAGCGAGGCTTCGGCTTCGGGCACGCGCAGTCCAATGGGCGAAGCCAGGCCCATGCCCGTGATCGCGACTGCTTCCAACGCCATGCGTCTTTCATCCCGATCATCGATCGGGACGCCCCTGATAGCTCGTCCCTGCCCCTGGCGCGTCCGGATCAAAACTGACAACGTGCGTCAGGACGGTATCAC
>DAOMPM010000126.1:0-4951 GCA_035444805.1 Luteimonas sp.
ATGATCTTGCCGTTGCCGCGCACCGGGCCGTCGAGGCGCTGCAGGTTGCAGTTGACGACGAAGACCAGGTTGTCCAGGCCCTCGCGGCCGGCGATCGACAGCGCGCCCAGGCTCTCGGGCTCGTCGGTCTCGCCGTCGCCGAGGAAGCACCAGACCTTGCGGTCGGTCTTCGGCATCAGGCCGCGGTGTTCAAGGTACTTCCAGTTGCGCGCCTGGTAGATCGCGGCGATGGGGCCCAGGCCCATCGACACCGTCGGTACCTGCCAGAAGTCGGGCATCAGCCACGGGTGCGGGTAGGACGAGATGCCGCGGCCGTCGACTTCCATGCGGAAATTGTCGATCTGCGATTCGCTGATGCGGCCTTCGAGGAAGGCGCGGGCGTAGATGCCCGGCGAGCTGTGGCCCTGCGATGCGACCAGGTCGCCGGGGTGGTCGGCGCTGGGGGCGCGGAAGAAATGGTTGAAGCCGACGTCGTAGAGCGTGGCCGAACTGGCGAAGCTGGCGATGTGGCCGCCGAGGTCGCCGGGCTTGCGGTTGGCGCGCACCACCATCGCCATCGCGTTCCAGCGGATGATCGAGCGGATCTTCCACTCCAGGGTCTGGTCGCCGGGGATCTTCGGCTCCAGGTGGGGCGGGATGGTGTTGATGTACTCGGTGGTCGGCGCGAACGGCAGGTGCGCGCCGGCGCGGCGGGTCAGCTCGACCATGTCCTGGAGCAGTTGGTGCGCGCGCTCCGGTCCGCTGTGGTCGATCACCGCCTTGAGCGATTCGATCCATTCCCGGGTCTCGGTGGGATCCGGGTCGTTCTGCAGCACGTCGGTCAGCCAGTTCATCGCCTTGCTCCGCTTGCGGCCCGCGGGCCACAACTGTTCATGGGGGATTCGTCCCCGGATTCTAGCAGCGGGGCCGGAACCGCGATGGCGCAGCGCAGCGCAGCATTTTCCGGAGGATTCCCGCGCCGCCTTCGCGCCGCGTACACGCATCGGTGGCAAGATGGGCGACCGCTGGGCCGGGGGGCAGCGGTCGGCTGCCGGCAGGTCCGCGGCCCGGTTCGGCCGCCCGGACCGCGCCGCCCATTCGCCAACCGCACCGCCCGATGCCGCCTCCTGCCCCGCAGCAATCCCTGAAGAACTGGCGCCTGCCCGCGCTCGGGCTGGCGGTGGTGCTGATCGTGGTGACGCCGTTCCTGCTGCTGCGGCAGGTCGCGCTGGACATCGACGCGGCCAAGGACATGGTCGCGCATACCTTCTAGGTGGAAGCGCGGACGCACGCGCTGGCCTCGGACATGCGCAACCTGGAGGCGGGTGCGGCGTCGCTGGCGGCGGGCGTGGACAACGTCCTGCTGCGCGAGCGCATCGACCTGAGCCGGGTGCGGATCCTGCCCACGCTGCAGGAGCTGCAGCACCTGACCCGGGATCAGCCGGACCAGCAGCTGCGCATCGGCGCGCTGCAGGCCAATGTCGCGCTGCGCAAGGCGCAGGCCGACGCCATCATCGACGCGGGGACGGAGGTGACCGCCGCGGACATCGACGACCTGGTCGCGCGCTACCCGATCCAGGGGCTGATCAACGACATCGTCGAGGAAGAACATCGCCTGCTGCAGCTCCGGCGCGAGCGCGTCGAGCGCCTGGAGCGGCGCGCCACGGTCGGCACCTGGGGCGCGATGCTCGCGCAGCTGCTGCTGCTCGGCGGCCTGTTCGCGTATGCGGCGCGGCAGGTGTCGCACCGCCTGCGCGCGGAAAGCGGCTCCCGCGACGCCGCCGTCCGCGCCAGCGCGGTACTCGACACCGTGCGCGAACCGATCGTGCTGGCCGACGCCGAGCTGCGCGTGGTGATGCACAACGCCGCCTTCAGCGAGCTCTACGGCGTGCAGGGCGACGCGCGCGGCCAGCGCCTGGCCGAGATCGGCGACGCCGCCTGGCGCGACGAGCGCACCCTGCGGCGCCTGCACGACGTGCTCGCGCGCGACCGCGAGCTGTGGGACCACGAACAGGTCCAGACCACCGCCGACGGCGTCGAGCGCACCATGCTGATCAACGCCCGGCGCATGACCCTGCCCGACGGCGACGATGCCGTGGTCCTGGTCACCGCCAGCGACATCAGCGTGCACAAGGCCAGCGAACGCCAGATCCGCGAGCTCGCCCGCCAGCTCGAGGGCAAGGTCGAACAGGTCTCGGACGTGAACCGCGAGCTGGAGGCCTTCAGCTATTCGGTCTCGCACGACCTGCGCGCGCCGCTGCGCCACATCGCCGGCTTCGGCGACAAGCTCGGCCGCCACCTGGGCGAGGGCATCGACGACAAGTCGAAGCACTATCTCGAGGTGATCGTGTCTTCGGCACGGCGCATGTCGGCCCTGATCGACGACCTGCTGGTGTACTCGCGCCTGGGCCGCAGCGCGATGCGCCTGCAGTCGGTCGACATGCAGTCACTCGTCGCCGAGGCCCGGTCGATGCTGGACGCGAACAACGCCGACGAAACCCCGGGCCACGCCATCGAATGGACGATCGCGCCGTTGCCGGTGGTGGTGGGCGACGAGAACATGCTGCGCCAGGTGTGGCTGAACCTGCTCGGCAACGCGGTCAAGTACAGCCACGGCAGCGAGCCGGCGCGGATCGAAGTCTCGCACCGCCGCGAGGACGACGGCAGCCACCACTTCCAGGTGCGCGACAACGGCGCCGGCTTCGACATGCGCTACGCCGGCAAGCTGTTCGGCGTGTTCCAGCGGCTGCATGCGGCCAGCGAGTTTCCCGGCACCGGGATCGGGCTGGCCAGCGTGCGCCGCGTGCTGACCCGCCACGGCGGCCGCGTCGACGCCGTGGCCGAGCCCGGCAAGGGTGCTACCTTCTTCTTCACGCTGCCCGCCGCCGGCGACCTGCCCGGCCAGAACGAGACCACGACGCCATGACCGACGTACGCACCATCCTGCTGGCCGAAGACAGCGCCAACGACGCCGAGATGGCGATCGACGCCTTGCGCGATGCCCACCTGGCCAATCCCATCGTCCACGTCGAGGACGGCGTCGAGACCCTGGACTACCTGCTGCGCCGCGGCCGCTTCGCCGACCGCCCGGAAGGGGATCCTGCGGTGCTGCTGCTCGACATCAAGATGCCGCGCATGGACGGCCTGGAGGTGCTGACCGAGCTGCGCAGGGACGGGCGCTTCAAGTCGCTGCCGATCGTGATCCTCTCGTCCTCGCGCGAGGAAAGCGACCTCGCGCGCAGCTGGGACCTGGGCGTCAACGCCTACGTGGTCAAGCCGGTGGACGTGGACCAGTTCTTCGACGCGGTGCGCACGCTGGGGCGGTTCTGGGCGGTACTCAACGAAGCCCCGCACAAGGACTGAGGCACATGCCCGCGCCGGCTGGTGGGGGAGGCGCGACCGCGCCGGTCGCGTGGCGCGTGCTGCTGGTCGAGGATTCGCGCGACGACGCCGAACTGCTGGAGTACGCGCTGCGCATGGGCGGCGTAGCGGTCGAATGCCGGCGGGTATCGACCGCCGACGCACTGCGCGAGGCGCTGCCCGAGTTCATGCCGCAGGCGGTGGTGTCGGACGTCAACCTGCCGGGTTTTTCCGGTGCCGAGGCGCTGGCGCTGGTGCGCACGCACGATCCGGCGCTGCCGTTCGTGTTCCTGACCGGCGCGCTGCTGCCCGGCGATGATGGTCCGCCGGAGGCGGACGGGCTGCTGCTGAAGGATGCGCTCGACGAGTTGCCGGCGCTGCTGCGGCGACTGTTGGCCGGCGAAAGACAGTAGGTTGGGGTGAGCCTGCGAACCCCAACGTCTGGGCCCGTTCGGTGCGCTGCGAGACTTCAGGCTGTCATCCCGAACGTAGTGAGGGATCTGCTCTTGCGCATCGTGCATGGCGGGCGGAAAGCAGATCCCTCCCCCGGATCAAGTTAGGGGGAGGGATGACAAATCGCCAGGCTTCCTTCCTGTCCATCAGCCCCCAGCCCTCAACTCTCACCCCCGCCGCTCCGCCTCCATCTGCCTGCGGATCTGCGCCTCGACCGCGGCGATGGCGGTCATGTTGACCACGCGGCGCGGGGTCGAGGTGGCGGTGAGCACGTGCACCGGCTTGCTCAGGCCCATCAGCACCGGGCCCAGGGCCACACCATCGGTCATCACCCGGATCATGTTGTAGGTGATGTTGGCCGCGTCGATGTTCGGCATCACGAACAGGTTGGCGCGCCCCTCCAGCGTGGTGTTGGGGAAGATCCGCCGGCGCAGGCCGTCGTCCCAGGCGGTGTCGCCCTGCATCTCGCCGTCGACCTCCAGCTTCGGCGCCCGCCGCCGCAGGATCTCGCGCACGTCGCGCATCTTGCGCGCGCTGGGGTCGTCGTGGCTGCCGAAGTTGGAGTGCGACATCAGCGCGATCTTCGGCTCGATGCCGAACAGCTTGAGCCGGAACGCGGCCTGGATCGTGCTTTCGGCGATCTGCTCCGGGGTCGGGTCCGGCTGCACGTGGGTGTCGACGAAGAACCACAGGCCGCGGTCGTTGACCACGCCGGTCATCGCCGAGGTGCTCTGCACGCCCGGTTCCAGCGGGAACACGCTGCGGATGTAGCCGAGCTTCTTGTGGAAGCGCCCGACCAGGCCGGTGATCATCGCGTCGGCCTCGCCGCGGTCGACCATCAGCGCGGCGATCAGGGTGGTGCGTGAGCGCACCAGCGTCTTGGCTGCGTCGGGCGTCACCCCGCGGCGCTCGGTCATGGCGTGGTAATGGCGCCAGTAGTCGTGGAAGCGCGGATCGTCGTGGACATTGGTGATCTCGAAGTCCTCGCCCGCGCGCAGGCGCAGGCCCAGGCGCTGGATGCGCATTTCGATCACGTCCGGGCGCCCGATCAGGATCGGGTGGGCCAGGCCCTCGTCGACGATGGTCTGCACCGCGCGCAGCACGGTTTCTTCCTCGCCCTCGGCGTAGACCACGCGCTGGCGGTCGGCGCGGGCGCGGT
>DAOMPM010000127.1:0-4882 GCA_035444805.1 Luteimonas sp.
GGCATGGATCCGGTGATGGATTCGGCGCTGTCGTTCGCGGCTTCCAAGGACGACCCTGCCAGCGGCGGCCGGCACAAGGTCTGGGGCAGCAAGCCGCTGTGGGTGCTGCCGCAGACCTCGACCATCGCCTCGCACCTGCCCAAGGCCTTCGGCACGGCGGTCGCGATCGAGCAGGCGCGGCGCATCGACCATGCGCTGCCGATCCCTGACGACAGCATCGCCATCTGCTCCTTCGGCGATGCCTCCAGCAACCACGCCACCGCGCAGACCTCCTTCAACGTCGCCGCCTGGACCGCCTACCAGAAGCTGCCAGCGCCGGTGCTGTTCGTGTGCGAGGACAATGGCATCGGCATCTCGGTGAAGACGCCCGATGGCTGGGTCGCGCGCAATTTCAGCCAGCGGCCGGACCTGGACTACTTCGCCGCCGACGGCCTCGACCTCGCCGCCGGCTACGGCGACGTGCAGCGCGCGGTCGAACACTGCCGCCGCAGCCGCCGCCCGACCTTCCTGCACCTGCGCACCACGCGGATCATGGGCCACGCCGGCACCGACTTCGAGATCGAGTGGCGTTCGATCGAGGAGCTGTGCGCGGTCGAGGCCACCGACCCGCTGCTGCGCTCGGCCGCGATCGCGCTCGAATCCGGGCTGATGTCGAAGGACGACATCCTCGACCTGTACGAGGCCACGCGCGCGAAGTGTTTCGCCGCTGCCGAGGACGCCGACCGCCGCCCGCGCCTGGATTCGCTCGAGGATGTGATGGCACCGCTGGCGCCGTACACGCCCGACGCGGTCAAGGCCGAGGCCGAACGCAGCGACTACGCAGACCGTCGCCTGGCGGTGTTCGGCAGCGAAGCCAGGCTGCCCGAGCACCAGCCGCCGAAGCACCTCGCCATCCAGATCAACCAGGCCCTGCACGACCTGTTCGCCAAGTATCCCGAGGCGCTGCTGTTCGGCGAGGACGTGGCCCAGAAGGGCGGCGTCTACACCGTCACCAAGGGCCTGCAGAAGGCCTTCGGCCCGCGCCGCGTGTTCAACACCCTGCTCGATGAAACGGTGATCCTCGGCCTTGCGCAGGGCTACGCCAACATGGGCCTGCTGCCGCTGCCGGAAATCCAGTACCTGGCCTATTTCCACAACGCCTGCGACCAGATCCGCGGCGAGGCGGCCAGCCTGCAGTTCTTCAGCAATGGCCAGTACCGCAACCCGATGGTGGTGCGCATCGCCTCGCTCGGCTACCAGCGCGGTTTCGGCGGCCACTTCCACAACGACAACTCGATCACCGCGCTGCGCGACATCCCCGGCCTCGTGGTCGGCTGTCCGAGCCGCGGCGACGATGCCGCGACCATGCTGCGCACGCTGATGGCGCTGGCGAAGGTCGACGGCCGCGTCTGCGCCTTCCTCGAGCCGATCGCGCTGTACATGACCAAGGACCTGCATGAGGCCGGCGACGGCGGCTGGCTGACGGCGTATCCGTCGCCGGAGCAGGCGATGACGCTGGGCGAGGAGCGCGTCTACAACGCCGACGCGACCGACCTGGTCATCTTCAGCTTCGGCAACGGCGTGCCGATGAGCCTGCGCGCGGCGCGCGAGATCGAGGCCAGGCACGGCTGGAAGGTGCGCGTGGTCGACCTGCGCTGGCTGGTGCCGCTGAACGAGGCGGCGATCGTCCGCCACGCGGCGGAATGCGACCGCATCCTGGTCGTCGACGAAGGCCGCCGCAGCGCCGGCGTGGGCGAGGGGATCATCACCGCGATCGCCGAAGGCGGCTATCGCGCGCGCCCGTTCCGGCGCGTGGTCGGCGCCGATACCTTCACGCCGCTGGCGGGCGCGGCTTTCCTGGTGATCCCGTCGGACGCGGAGATCGTGGCCGCGGCGGACGCGCTGGCGATGTCCTGATCAGAATGAACTGGCGTAGGAGCGCCCCATGGGCGCGACCGGATCGCGACGGTGCCGCGGTTGCCGTCGGTCGCGGGCATGGCCCGCTCCTACATTCATGGTCCTGGTCGCGCGTGGGGTCTACTCGCCGTAGCTGACGCGCACCTCGACCCGCCGGTTCGGCGCCAGGCAGGCGATCAGGGCGTCACCGCGCTCGCCTTCGCATTCCACCACCGGTTCGACGCTGCCGCGACCGACCGCGGTGATCAGCCCCGGTTCCACGCCGCGGGCGAGCAGGTAGTCACGCACCGCCTGCGCGCGCCGCGTGGACAGGGCGAGGTTGGCCTTGTCGTTGCCGATGCGGTCGCTGTGGCCGATGACGTTGACGGTCTTGACCGGCTGTGGCCCCGCGGCGAGCCGGGTCGCGAGTGCTTCGAGTTCCGCCGCACCGGCGCTGGCCTCGTCGATGGCCGCCTTGCCGAAGGCGAACAGGCCGTCGGCGGACAGCTTCTCGATGGTCGCGCGCGCCGGCAGCGGTGCCGGTTCCGGAGCGGGCTCCGGGGCGGGCGGCTTGCTGGCGCAGGCGCCCAGCAGCAGGGTGGTAACGAAGACGAGGCCGGCGCTGGCCGGCGAGCTGACGATCCTGTTCATGCGGTCCCCGCGAGTATGGAAAGAGCGCACCTGCTCGCCGGCAGCCTCACTGCCGCCCCCGTCCCCGACGCCACGTGCCGGTCGAGCATAGCAACGGAAGTCGATGGCCGTTGCGACGCTTGCGGGTGCCCTGGGATGTCGCCCTGAGGCGCAGGGATCAGCGCGCCAGCCCGCCGAGCAGGGGACGGGGCGTGCAGACAACACCAGCGACCTCGAACGACCCCTCTCCGGCATCGAGCGGCATGACCGCGAGGGCCTCGTTGTCGGCGCGGGACACCACCTGGCCGATGCTGCGGTCGACGGCACCAGCGGCGGAGACATCGCCGGCGGCCAGTGCCGACGTGCCCGCCAGTCGGACCAGTCCGCGCTTGGCCTGGCCAAGGAAATGGGTGCGCGCGACGATTTCCTGCCCGGGATAGCAGCCCTTTTTCACGCTGAAGGCGCGCAGGCGATCCAGCGACAGCTGCTGCGGGGTCCACTGTTCCGATTGCGCGGGGTCGAGCCGGGGCAGGCCGTGGGCGAGGTCGAAGGCCTGCCAGCGCGATGCTGCTTCGGGGTCGTCCGCCGTGGCTTCGGCGTCGATCCGCAGCGTGCGCGCACCACCTTCTGCGCCGAGATCAAGCTCCAGCGTCGCGTCTGACGGACGGGCGAAGCGCGCGCCCGAGGCGTCCGCCGGCGCGCGGAACGCGCCCGACACGTGCAGGTCGGTTTCATGCGCAACCCTGACCTTGCTGCGGAACACGAAACGCGACAGCGCGGTGGCGAAGCCAGCCGGTTCGGCGTCGGCCAGCAGCAGGAACAGCGTGCTTTCATCGAGCTTGAGCAGGGCGAACAGCGCGATGACGCGGCCTTTCGGGGTCAGCCAGCCGTTCCACTGCCAGTGCCCTGGCGCGAGCGCGGCCACGTCGCCCATGAACTGCGCCTGCGCGAAACGGGACGCATCCTCGCCGCGCAGGGAGACGACGCTCCATCCCGGAACGGTGAAATATTCGCCATTGGTCGCGGTTGGCTTGTCGGACATGGGGCAGGGCACTAAACTTTCGTTAATGAAAGGCCACGACATCTTAGGCGAACAAGGCTCCGAAGCGCCTTCGCAGCGGCTGGAAATGCCCGTTGCGAAGATGGAAGCCGCGGACGCCGGCGGATCGTCGAAGATGAGGGAAGTCGACGGCCGCGAAGGCCCCGACCCCACCCGGTACGGAGACTGGGAAAAGAACGGCCGCTGCATCGATTTCTGATTCCCGACTGCGGGGGCGGTGCCGGATCGGCCACGATCCAGCCACGCGGCCCGCAGCCGCCAGCGAGGAGACCAGCCAGCGATGGCACACCGCGAACGCCCCCTGTCGCCCTTCATGCTGGGACAGACGTATCGGTTCCAGCTCACGTCCCTCATGTCGATCCTGCACCGGATCACCGGCATCGCGCTGGCGCTGGGCGGGATTTCCCTGGTGTGGTGGCTGATGGCCATCGCCATCGGCGGCGACGCCTACGAGTTCGCCTCCCGGCAGTGGGCCTCGCCGCTGGGGATGCTGTTCCTGTTCGGCTTCACCCTGGCCCTGGTCTACCACCTGCTCAACGGCATCCGCCACCTGCTGTGGGACGCCGGCTGGGGCTTCGACCTGCCGACCGCCTACAAGACCGGCTACGCGGTGTTCGTGGTCGGCTTCGTCATCACCGGCCTGATCTGGTTCTTCGGCCTGCGGGGTGCGGCATGAGCGGCGGCGGCGAGACCTCGCGCGCGGCGCCGTTCCGCACGCCGCTCAAGCGTGCCCGCGGCCTGGGGGCGGGCAAGTCGGGCACCGCGCACTTCTGGAAGCAGCGGGTGACCGCGGTGATCCTTGCGCCGCTGGCGATCTGGTTCGTGGTCACCCTGGTGTCGCTGGTCGGCGTCGACCTGGAGACGGCGCGCGGGATCATCGCCCGGCCGTGGAACGCGATCATCTTCGCGGTGTTCCTGGTGACCATGTTCTGGCACGCCAGGCTCGGCCTGCAGGTCGTGCTCGAGGACTACGTGCACACGCGCTCGCTGGAGATCGCGGGCCACTTCCTGATCTATTTCCTGTGCGGGCTGGGTGCTGTCGCCTCGCTGTATGCGATCGCCCGCATCGCCTTCGCCGGTTGAGCCTGCAATGACCTCTGCGTATCCGATTACCGAACACAAGTACGACATGATCGTCGTCGGCGCCGGCGGCGCCGGCCTGCGCGCGACCTTCGGGCTCGCGCACAAGGGCCTGAAGACCGCCTGCATCACCAAGGTCTTCCCGACCCGCTCGCACACCGTGGCGGCGCAGGGCGGCATCTCCGCCGCGCTGGGCAACATGGGCGAGGACGACTGGCGCTTCCACTTCTACGACAC
>DAOMPM010000128.1:0-4818 GCA_035444805.1 Luteimonas sp.
GGCCGCTGCGGCTGCCACGGCGAGGCGGTGCGTCGCTATCGCGCGCGCATCTCCGGCCCCCTGCTCGACCGCATCGACCTGCACGTCGAGGTGCCGCGACTGCCGCCGGCCGAGCTGCGCCCGGACGCGCCCGAAGGCGAGTCCAGCGCCGCGATCCGCGCCCGCGTCGAAGCCGCACGCATGCTCCAGCACCGGCGAGCCGGCCGCCCCAACGCGCAACTGTCGCAGTCCGAGACGATGGTGGCGTGCCGGCTGGCGCCGCGCGACCAGGCCCTGCTCGAACGCGCGATCGACGCCCTGCAGCTGTCGGCGCGGGCGATGCACCGGATCCTGCGCGTCGCCCGCACCATCGCCGACCTCGCCGGCAGCGAGACGATCGCCACCGTCCACCTGACCGAGGCGCTGGGCTACCGCCAGGTCGAGCACGACGGCGGCCGCCAAGCCGCGTGATACCGAGGCTGTAGGAGCGGGCCATGCCCGCGACCCACGGCGACCGGAGCATCATCGCGACCCCGGTCGCGCCCATGGGGCGCTCCTACGCGATTCCGGTTTTCGTGACCGCTAGCCGACACCCACCGACGCCATGACCTCCGGCCGGCGCAACCGCGGCGGCGATGGACGTATCCTCGTCGGCACCTTGCCCCTGGAGTCGTCCATGCGCCGCATCCTGCTTGCCTCCGCCGTCAGCTTCGCCCTCGCCGCCTGCGGTGGCGGCAAGGACGCCGCCTCCACCGATGCAACCGCGGCCAAGCCCGCCGCGCCCGCGACGCTCGACGAGGTCGAGCTGATCCCGCGCGAGGCCCTGTTCGGCAATCCCGAGCGCGCCATCGTCCAGCTCAGTCCCGACGGCAGGCACCTGAGCTGGGTCGCGCCGCTGGACGGCACCCTCAACGTCTGGGTCGCGCCGGCCGATGACCTGTCGCAGGCCAAGGCCGTCACCCAGGACACCGCGCGCGGCATCCGCAACTACTTCTGGTCGCACCAGCCCGACACCCTGCTGTACCTGCGCGACAGCGGCGGCGACGAGGACTTCCACCTGTACGCGGTCGACGTCGCCAGCGGACAGAGCCGCGACCTGACCCCGTTCGACAAGACCACCGCCTCGGTGGTCGGCGTGAGCGATCGCCAGCCCGGCACGATCCTGGTCGGCATGAACGACCGCGACCCGAAGTGGCACGACCTGTACCGGGTCGACCTCGCCAGCGGCGAGCGCAGCCTGGTGGAGCAGAACACGCAGGAGATCGCCGACTACGTCGCCGATGCCGACTACGCATTGCGCTTCGCCTCGCGCGCGCGTCCCGACGGCGGCGTGGACCTGCTGCGGCGCGCCGGGGATGGCTGGGAGAAGTACGACGAGATCCCGTTCGAGGACGGCATGACCACCGGTTTCGCGGGCCTGACCAAGGACGGCACCACGCTGTACATGCGCGACTCGCGCGGACGCGACACCTCGGCGCTGTTCGGCGTCGACACCGCCACCGGGGCGAAGACCCTGCTGCACGAGGATGCCCGCGCCGACATCGGCGGCGGCCTCGCCGACCCGGCGACCGGCCAGGTGCAGGCGGTGTCGGTGAACTACCTGCGCGAGGAATGGGCGGTGCTCGACGACCGCATCAAGGCCGACCTCGACCGGTTGGCGGCGATCGGCCCGGGCGAGGCCTCGATCAATACCCGCACGCTCGACGACAAGACCTGGATCGTCGCCTATTCGGCCGCCGAATCGCCGGTCGAGTACTACCGCTACGACCGCGGCGACGGCGGCAAGCTCAGCCGCATGTTCTCCGGCCGCCCGGCGCTGGAGGGCAAGCCGCTGGTGCCGATGTGGCCGCTGGAGCTGACCTCGCGCGACGGCAAGACCCTCGTCAGCTACCTCACCCTGCCCCCGCACGCCGACGCCAACGGCGACGGCAAGGCCGACAAGCCGGTGCCGATGGTGCTGCTGGTCCACGGCGGGCCCTGGGGCCGCGACGGCTATGGCTACAGCAGCTACGACCAGTGGCTGGCCAACCGCGGCTACGCGGTGCTGAGCGTCAACTTCCGCGGCTCGACCGGCTTCGGCAAGGCCTTCACCAATGCCGGCGACGGCGAGTGGGCCGGCAAGATGCACGATGACCTGGTCGACGCCGTGCAGTGGGCGGTGGCCGAAGGCGTCACCAGCCAGGACAAGGTCGCGATCATGGGCGGCAGCTACGGCGGCTACGCCACCCTGGTCGGCCTGACCTTCACCCCGGACGTGTTCGCCTGCGGCGTCGACATCGTCGGCCCGGCCAACCTCAACACCCTGCTGTCGACGGTGCCGCCGTACTGGGCCAGCTTCTTCGAGCAGCTGGCGCGGCGCATGGGCGACCCGCGCACCGAGGAAGGCCGCGCCTGGCTGACCGAACGCTCGCCGCTGACCCGCGTCGACGCGATCAGCAAGCCGCTGCTGATCGGCCAGGGCGCCAACGACCCACGGGTGAAGCAGGACGAGAGCGACCAGATCGTCAACGCCATGACCGCCAAGCACATCCCGGTCACCTACGTGCTGTTCCCCGACGAGGGCCACGGCTTCGCGCGGCCGGAGAACAACAAGGCCTTCAACGCCGTGACCGAAGGCTTCCTGTCGCAGTGCCTGGGCGGCCGCGCGCAGCCGATCGGCGACGAGTTCGCCGGTTCCAGCATCACCGTCCCGACCGGCGCCGACGGCGTGCCGGGACTGACCGAGGCGCTGCAGTCGCATACGCAGGAAGTGAAGCGGTAGCGCCTGCTCGCGTAGGAGCGCCCCATGGGCGCGACCGGGATCCATCGCACAACCGGATCCTGCGGTCGCGGGCATGGCCCGCTCCTACGCGGCGAAACAGCGTGACCAACGGCAGGCGACACCGCTGACGGGCGCGCTATGGTGCGGTTTCCTCCGTCCTGCCGGGAACCCGCCATGCGTCGCCTCGTCCTCGCTTCCGCCGTGACCTTCGCGCTCGCCGCCTGCGGTGGCGACGGCGCACCCACCGCCGCCGCGCCGGCCGCGGACGACGCCACTGCCACGGCACCGGCGCAGCCACCCGAACTCATCCCGCGCGACCTGCTGTTCGGCAATCCCGAGCGCGCCAACGTGCAGGTCAGCCCCGATGGCACGCACCTGGCCTGGATCGCGCCGGTCGAGGGCGTGCTCAACCTCTGGGTCGCGCCGATCGACAAGCCCGACGAGGCGCGCTCGGTCACCGCTGACAAGGCGCGCGGCATCCGCCAGTACTTCTGGAGCTACCGGCCGGGCACCCTGCTGTACCTGCGCGACACCGGCGGCGACGAAGACTTCCACCTGTACTCGGTCGGCGTGGACGGCGGCGAGCCGCGCGACCTGTCGCCGTTCCCCAAGACCCGCGCCTTCGTCTACGGCGTCAGCCACCGGCACCCCGACGAGGTGCTGGTGGGCATGAACGACCGCGACGCGAAGTGGCACGACCTGTACCGCGTCGATCTGGCCAGCGGCGCGCGCACCCTGGTCGAGCGCAACGATGACGAGATCGCCGGCTACGTCGCCGATGCCGACTACGTGGTGCGCTATGGCGAACGTTCGCGCGCCGACGGCGGCACCGACCTGCTCGAGCCCGACGGCAAGGGCGGCTGGACCGTGATCGAGGAAGTGCCGTTCGAGGACTACCTCTCCACCGGCCTGGCCGGCCTGACCACCGACGGCAAGACCCTGTACCTGCGCGAATCGCGCGGCCGCGACACCACCGCCCTGGTCGCGATCGACACCGCCACGAAGGCCAAGACCGTGGTGTTCGAGGATCCGCGCGCGGACCTGCAGGAGGTGCTCGCGCATCCCGATACCGGCGTGGTGCAGGCCGCCGCCGCCGAGTATCTGCGCGAGGAGTGGAAGGCGATCGACCCGGCCATCGCCAGGGACCTGGAGACGATCGCCGCGATCGGACCGGGCACCGCCTCGGTCGCCTCGCGCAGCCTCGATGACCGCACCTGGATCGTGGCGTACTCGGCCGCTGAGAAGCCGGCCGAGTACTACCGCTACGACCGCGGCGACGGCAAGGGCACCTTGACGCGCCTGTTCAGTGCGCGCCCGGCGCTGGAGGGCAAGCCGCTGGTGCCGCAATGGCCGCAGGAAATCCCCTCGCGCGACGGCAAGACCCTGGTGAGCTACCTCACCCTGCCGCAGGAAGCCGACGCCAACGCCGATGGCAAGGCTGACCGGCCGGTGCCGATGGTGCTGCTGGTGCACGGTGGCCCGTGGGCGCGCGACGGCTACGGCTACAGCGGCTGGAACCAGTGGCTGGCCAACCGCGGCTACGCGGTGCTGCAGGTGAACTACCGCGGCTCGACCGGCTTCGGCAAGTCGTTCGTCAACGCCAGCGAGGGGCAGTGGTCGAAGGCGATGCACGACGACCTGATCGACGGCGTGCAGTGGGCGGTGTCCAACGGCGTGACCACGCCGGAGAACGTCGCGATCATGGGCGGCAGCTACGGCGGCTACGCCACCCTGGTCGGCATGACCTTCACCCCCGACAACTTCAAATGCGGCGTCGACATCGTCGGCCCGTCGAATCTGGTCACCCTGTTCAGCACCTTCCCCTCGTACTGGGCGAGCTTCATGGAGCAGTGGTACCGCCGCGTCGGCGACCCGCGTACCGAAGCCGGCATGGAGGCCCTGGTGCAGGCCTCGCCGCTCACGCACGTGGACAGGATCAGCAAACCCCTGCTGATCGGCCAGGGCGCGAACGATCCGCGCGTGGTGCAGGCCGAGAGCGACCAGATCGTGGAGGCGATGACCGCCAAGAACATCCCGGTCACCTACGTGCTGTTCCCCGACGAGGGCCACGGCTTCGC
>DAOMPM010000129.1:0-4800 GCA_035444805.1 Luteimonas sp.
TCGGCCTCGTTGCGCAGCTTGAGCAGGCCGCTGGTCGCGACCTGTTCGCCGGGCTTGAGGCCGTCGGCGACCGCGACCAGGTCGCCGCGGGTGGCGCCGGTCTTGATGAAGCGCTGCGTCACGATGAACTTGTCGCCGGTCAGCGGCTGGCCCTGCATGTCGGTCTCGCCTTCCTTGCGCGGCGTCTTGCTGATTACGAACACGGCGTTGCCGTAGGGATTGAAGCTGACCGCGGTCTGCGGGATCACCACCACCTCGCGCTCGCCGCCGAGGGCGAAGCCCACGCGCGCGAATGCGCCCGGGCGCAGCAGGCCGTCGCGGTTGTCGAGCGTGGCCTGGGCGACGAAGTTTCGGGTGCCCGGGTCGACGCGCGGCTCGATCGCCGTCACCTTGCCCTCGAACACCTGGCCGGGCAGGGCATCGACCGTGGCGCGGATCACGGTGCCCGGCTTGAGCTTGTCCATGTGCTGCTCGGGCAGGCTGAAGTCGAGGTAGATCGGGTCGAGCTGCTGCAGGCTGACGATGGCGTCACCGGGCGAGATGAACTGGCCGAGGTTGACCTTGCGGATGCCCAGCTCGCCGCCGAACGGTGCGCGGATCGTCTTCTGCGCGATCAGCGCGCGCTGCGCGTCGGCCTGCGCCTGGGCGCTGGCGGCCGCGGCGACGCGCTGCTGCACCTCGTCGAGGGAGACCAGCTTGTCCTGGCCCAACTGCTGCCAGCGGTCGGCCTGCACCTTCGCCAGCCGCGCCGAGGTTTCCAGCGACTTCAGCGTCGCCGCCTCGTTGTCGGTGTTCAGGCGCAGCAGCACCGCGCCGGCCTTGACCGGCTGCCCGGCCTCGAACTCGATCGCGCGGATCACGCCGCCGGCCTCGGTGGTCACGTCGGTGCCGTTGACCGCGATCAGGGTGCCGACCGCCTCGGCGTCGTCCGCCCAGCGCTCGGTCACCGCCGCGGCCGCGCTCACCGCCGCCGCCGGCTGCGGCATGTTGTCGAAGAACTGGTTGGTCTGCGCGCCGATGAAGGCCTTCACGGCGAACACGCCGCCGAACACGAGCAGCGCGGCGGTCAACATCAGGGTCATGCGCAGCGCCAATCGCGGCTTGCGCCTGGTGTGGGGGGTAGTCATGGCAATGTCCGTCTGCGGGGGGTCAGCGGGGTGGGTAGGGGCAGGGAGCGTCGAACACGTCGCGGCACAGGCGTTCGATCGCGCCATCGAGCGCGTCGTCGTCGGCGGGATCGAACAGCGGCTGCCAGCCGTAGCCGTTGAGCAGGTAGTGGAGGTGCTTGAACAGCAGCCGGTAGGGATCGCCGACGGTGGCCGGATCGAGCAGGCCCTGCTGTTGCGCAAGCGTATGCATGCCCAGGCACAGGATCCATGGGCCGATCGTCAGGCTTTCGTCTGGCAGGGCGAAGTCGGCCGGCAGGTCGCCGCGGCGGCGCGCCTGCGCGGCGATGCTGTCGACCGCGGTGGCCAGCGGTTCGCAGGCCTCGAGCGCGCGCTCGCGCACGGCGTCGGAGGCTGCGCCCCAGACCACGTCGGTCCACACGAACTGGGCGAGCCGGAAGTGTTCGGGCTGTTCGCGCAGCACGATCAGGTCGGCCAGGGCGAGGGCGAGGATGCGTTCGCGCGTCGGTCCTTCCCAGCGCGCGGCGCGTTCGAACAGGTCGACGCGGTCGAACAGGTTGCGCGTGGCCAGCGTCACCAGCAGGTCTTCCTTGCTGGCGAAGTGCTTGTACACGGTGCCGATCGCGTACTCGCATTCCTCGGCGATCCGCGACATCTGCAGGTTGAGCAGGCCGTCGCGCTGGATCAGCGCCTGCGCGGTGTCGAGGAACACGGTTTCGCGGTGCGCGAACTCGCGCTGCCGGCGGTCGAGGGTGGCCATGGGGGCGGGGGGAGGGGTGAAGGAGGGCAGACGCGCCATCGTGAACTAGATTCACGAAATGATCCAGTGTCCGCATCGCGCTTTCGGACCAGCGGACGGGCCGGCGCATCGGGCCAACCTATGGCAGGGTCCGGCTCGCCTCCAGGCTCGTATACTGCGCGGTTCAGAAATTCGACCCTCCCCCAGACCCGCCCGCGCCGCCCCAGGCCCGGGCCCAGTGACAGGGATTGCCCCGATGCGCCGCTTGCTCGCCCCCGTGCTCCTTGTCCTGCTGGCCGCCTGTGGCGGCGAACAGGCGCCCCAGGACCTGCCGCCGCCTGAAGTCGGCGTGATCGAGGCCAGGGCCGTGAACCTGCCGCTGACGCGCGAGATCGGCGGGCGCCTGGCCGCGTTCCGCAGCGCCGACGTGCGTGCGCGCGTGCCCGGCGTGCTCGAGAAGCGCGTCTACACCGAGGGCAGCGACGTCAAGGAAGGCGAGGTGCTGTTCCGGATCGATCCGGCCACCCTGCAGGCCGCGCTCGGCACCGCGCAGGCCTCGCTGGCGCAGGCGCAGGCGAGCCATGCCAACGCAAAAGCCAACGCCGACCGCGCGCGCCGGCTGGCGCCGGACAACTTCGTGTCGAAGTCCGACCTCGACAACGCCCTCGCCACCGAGCGCAGCACCGCCGCCGCCGTGCAGGCCGGCCGCGCCGCGGTCGACGCGGCGCAGATCAACCTCGGCTACGCCACCGTGCGCGCGCCGATCGCCGGCCGCGCCGGCAAGCAGCGCGTCACCGAAGGCGCGCTGGTCGGCCAGGGCGAGGCGACCCTGCTGACCACGGTCGACCAGATCGACCCGCTGTACGCGAATTTCTCGATCGGCGTCGGCGAACTCGAACAGATCCGCCGCGCGCAGGCGGGCGCCGGCGAAGGCGAGTCCAGCGTCGAGGTGCTGCTGGCCGACGGCAGCGCCTATGCCCACGCCGGCACGCTCGATTTCTCCGGCGACATCGTCGACCCGGCGACCGGCGCGATCTCGATGCGCGCGCTGGTCCCCAACCCCGACGGCCGCCTGCTGCCGGGCACCTACGTCACCCTGCGCGCGGAGCTGGGCCTGCTGCAGGGCGTGTTCGCGCTGCCGCAGGCGGCGGTGCAGCGCGACGCCAGCGGCGCTTACGTGATGGTGGTTGGAGGCGACGGCAACGTCGTGCGCAAGGACGTCGTCCTCGACCATGCGCAAGGCGGCAACTGGATCGTCAGCGGCGGCCTCGCCAGCGGCGACCAGGTGATCGTCTCCGGCCTGCAGAAGGTCAAGGCCGGCGCGCCGGCCAGGCCGGTGCCGTCGACGCCGGCTGGCAGTGGTGCGCAGCCGCCGGCGACGCAGGGCGACGACAAGACCGACGCCGCCGCCGCCGACGCGCAGGGCTGATCCGCCATGCCACGGTTCTTCATCCACCACCCGATCTTCGCCTGGGTCATCGCGATCCTGATCTCGCTCAGCGGCGTGATCGCGCTGCTCAACATGGGCGTGGAGTCGTATCCGAACGTCGCGCCGCCGCAGGTCACCGTCGGCACCACCTATCCCGGCGCCGACGCGCGCACCGCCGAGCAGGCGGTCACCCAGGTCATCGAGCAGCAGCTCACCGGCATCGACAACCTGCTGTACTTCAGCTCGACCTCGAGTTCGTCCGGCCGCGTCTCGATCACGCTCACCTTCGAGACCGGCACCGACCCCGACATCGCCCAGGTGCAGGTGCAGAACAAGGTCTCGCTGGCGACGCCGCGGCTGCCGACCGAAGTCACCCAGCAGGGCGTGGTGGTGGCCAAGGCCAACAGCGGCTTCCTGATGGTGGTCGGGCTGCGTTCGACCGACCCTTCCGTCGACCGCAACGCGCTCAACAACCTGATCGCCTCGCGCGTGCTCGAACCGCTGGCGCGGGTGCCGGGCGTGGGCAACACCCAGCACTTCGGCTCCGAGTACGCCATGAACATCTGGCTCGACCCGGACAAGCTGCAGGGCTACGGGCTGTCGGCGACGCAGGTGCTGACGGCGGTACGCAGGCAGAACGCGCAGTTCGCGGCCGGCTCGATCGGCGCCGATCCCGCGCCCGCCGGCCAGGGCTTCACCGCCACGGTCGCGGCCGAGGGCCGGCTGGCCTCGCCGGAGGCGTTCGCCAACATCATCCTGCGCGCGGATGCCGACGGCGCGATCGTGCGCCTGGGCGACGTGGCGCGGGTGAGCACCGGCCCGCAGAGCTACGGCTTCGACGCCAAGTACAACGGCCAGCCGACCGGCGCGGTCGCGGTGATGCTGCAGCCCGGCGCCAACGCGCTGGCCGTGGCCGAAGCGGTCACCACGCGCCTGGACGAACTGCAGGCCTCGTTCCCGGCCGGCGTGGAGTGGTTCTCGCCGTTCGACAGCACCACCTTCGTGCGCGTCTCGATCAACGAGGTGGTCAAGACCCTGATCGAGGCGGTGATCCTGGTGTTCCTGGTGATGCTGCTGTTCCTGCAGAACATCCGCGCCACCCTCATCCCGACCCTGGTGATCCCGGTTGCGCTGCTGGGCACCTTCCTCGGCCTGAACCTGATCGGCTTCACCATCAACCAGCTGACGATGTTCGCCATGGTGCTGGCGATCGGCATCGTGGTCGACGACGCGATCGTGGTGATCGAGAACGTCGAGCGGATCATGGCCGAGGAGCACCTGCCGCCGGTCGAGGCGACCGAGAAGGCGATGGGCCAGATCACCGGCGCGGTGGTCGCGATCACCGTGGTGCTCGCCGCGGTGTTCATCCCCAGCGCCCTGCAGGGCGGCGCCTCGGGCGAGATCTACAAGCAATTCGCGATCACCATCGCGATGGCGATGGGCTTCTCGGCCTTCCTCGCGCTGGGCTTCACCCCGGCGCTGTGCGGCAGCTTCCTCAAGCAGCA
>DAOMPM010000130.1:0-4793 GCA_035444805.1 Luteimonas sp.
TCGGCGATCGAGCGGCTGCCGGTGAGCCAGTCCTGGCCCGCGAGCTGCGCGTCGAGCCGTTCGAAATAGCCGCGCAGTTGCTTGCCGGCGGCTTCCTTGGTCTGCGCCGCGCCTGCCTCGCCGAGGTAGGCGGTGCTGCCGAAGTAGGGGCGGAACGCCGGATGCACGTCGGCGTTGAGGAAGCCCAGCCAGCGGTTGACCTCGGCGCGCGCGCGCGGCGAGCCGTCGCCGAAGAGCTTCGCCTGCGGGAAGCTGTCGGCGAGATACTGCAGGATCGCCGAGTTCTGGGTCAGCGCCCAGCCGTCGTCCACCAGCACCGGCACCGAGCCGGCGGGGTTGAGTGCGCGGAACGCGGGCGACTGGCGTGCCTCCCGGTCGACCAGCTGCAGCTCGAAGGGCTCGCCGATCCAGCGCAGCACGATGTGGTCAGCCAGTGAGCAGGCGCCGGGGGACGAGTACAGCTTCATGCGCGATTTCCTCGCAGGACGGGACCGCCATGATGCCGTGCGCCGGGTCGCGGCGCGATGACGGCGATGGAACGGCCCGTGCCGGCGTCGCGCTGGATCAGCCCTTGCGCGGCTTGAGCGTCTGCACCTTGAGGAAGGTGTGGTCGCCGATCGTCGCCACCTGGTAGGCGTTGCGCCAGCTCGGAAAGGCGATGTCGTGGGCCAGGAAGTGGCTGGCGCCGGGCACGATTTCCTTGCGCTGGCCGGTCGGCAGCGCCCAGTTCTGCTCGGACTCGATCGCGACGCTCACCGCCTGCACCCAGGCCTCGGTGTTGTGCATGCGCGTGCGCGGCGAGACGATGGTCGGCGCGAACTGCTTGCGCGCGGTGACCACCTCGCACATCGAATCGCCCCACAGCCCGCTTTCCTCGCGGCGCAGGGCGACCTCGGCCACGGCCTGCTGGCCACGGACGGGCTGGTTGCGGGCCTCGAGGTACAGGGTCGTGCTGAGGCACAGTGAATCGGCGGCTTGCGGCGACATCAGCGAGGCCAGCCACAGGATCCAGTCGAGTTTCATCGGGGAACTCCTTGCTCCGTTGCGCCCGATCGCTGCCGTGGCCGTTTCCCCTGCGGGAGACGGTGCCGTCGGCGGCGCTCGGACATGGCGTGTTGGGGAGGGCAGCGACTCTGAGGCGCTTTTGCCCGGGCGCCGAAGTCCGCTCAAGTGCGGCTCGGGCCGGCTCCCGCCAATCAGTGGAGGCGGGAAAAGGTGGGCGCACGGTAAGGCGACCGAACCGAACCTTTCCTGAATACGGGTCAGGAAGTGGATGATTCGATTGGAGTTTTTGCTCTTGCGTGGCGCCGGATGCCTTGCCGGATCAAGGCGTTACGGGACGAAATTGCCGCACTGCACAAAAAGGAGAAAAACTGGGGTCAGAGTGCAGTTTCCCCGACTCACCTTGCCGTCCCCGGCAAACTTGCGGGGAAACTGCACTCTGACCCCAGTTTTTCCTCCCTACAGCCTGGCGGCCAGCCGGCTGGCCTGGGCGATGGCGCGCTTGGCGTCGAGTTCGGTGGCCACGTCGGCGCCGCCGACCAGGTGGACGCTGCGGCCGGCGGCCTGCAGGGGGGCGAGCAGGGCGCGATGCGGCTCCTGCCCGGCGCAGGTGATGACGTGGTCCACCGGCAGCAGCTGCGGCTGACCGTCGACGCGGATGTGGAAGCCTTCCTCGTCCACCGCGACGTATTCGACCCCGCCAATCGCGCGCACGCCCTTGTGCTTGAGCGTGCTGCGATGGATCCAGCCGGTGGTCTTGCCCAGGCGCGCGCCGGGCTTGCCGGGGCTGCGCTGCAGCAGCCAGACCTGGCGCGGCGATGGTTCGACGCGCGGCGGCAGCAGGCCGCCGGCGCTTTCGAAGCGCGGGTCGACGCCCCATTCGCGCATCCACGCCGCGACGTCGAGCGTGGGCGACGGTCCGGCGTGCACGATGAACTCGGCCACGTCGAAGCCGATGCCGCCGGCGCCGACGATCGCCACCCGCCGCCCGGGCACGGCGTGGCCGCGCAGCACGTCGAGGTAGCCGATCACTTTCGGATGCTCGTGGCCTTCGAAATCGACCGGTCGCGGGGTGACGCCGGTGGCCAGCACCACCTCGTCGAAACCTGCCAGCACGTCGACCGTCGCATCGGTCGACAGCCGCAGTTCGACGCCGGTCTCTCCGATGCGGTGCGCGAACCAGCGCAGCGTCTCGTGGAACTCTTCCTTGCCTGGAATCTTCTTGGCCAGGTTGAACTGCCCGCCGATCTCGCCCGCGCGGTCGAACAGCACCACGCGATGCCCGCGCTGCGCTGCCACCGTCGCGCAGGCAAGTCCCGCGGGACCGGCGCCGACCACGGCGATGCGCTTCGACGCTTTCGCCGGCAGGTAGTTCAGTTCGGTTTCCGCGCAGGCGCGCGGATTGACCAGGCAGCTTGCGGTCTTCTTCTGGAACACGTGGTCGAGGCAGGCCTGGTTGCAGGCGATGCAGGTGTTGATCGCCTGCGGCGCGCCGGCGCGCGCCTTGTTCACCCACTCCGGGTCGGCGAGCAGCGGGCGCGCCATCGACACCATGTCGGCGCCGCCGGAGGCGAGGATGCGTTCGGCGACGTCGGGCATGTTGATGCGGTTGGTCGCCACCAGCGGCAGCGACACGTGCGGCTTGAGCTTCGCGGTGACGCCGGCGAAGGCCGCGCGCGGCACCGAGGTGGCGATCGTCGGCACGCGCGCTTCGTGCCAGCCGATGCCGGTGTTGATGATCGTCGCGCCGGCCGCCTCGATCGCCTGCGCCTGCTGCACGATCTCGCTCCAGTCCGAACCGTCCGGCACCAGCTCCAGCATCGACAGCCGGTAGACGATGATGAAGTCGCGGCCGCAGGCCTCGCGCACGCGGCGCACGATCTCGGTGGCGAAGCGCATGCGCTGGTGCACGTCGCCACCCCAGCCGTCATTGCGCCGGTTGCTGCGCGCGCTGAGGAACTGGTTGATCAGGTAGCCCTCGGAACCCATGATCTCGACGCCGTCGTAGCCGCCCTCGCGCGCGAGCTTCGCGGCGGTGGCAAAGGCGTCGATGGTGCGTTCGACGCCGCGTGCCGACAGCGCCCGCGGCGTGAACGGATTGATCGGCGCCTTGATCCGCGACGGCGCCACCGACAGCGGATGGAAGGCGTAGCGGCCGGCGTGCAGCAGCTGCAGGCAGATCTTGGCGTCGTGCGCGTGCACCGCATCGGTGATCTGGCGGTGCTTGCGCGCTTCCCACGGCCAGCCGAGGCGGCTGCCGAACGGCGCCAGCCAGCCTTCGAGGTTGGGCGAGAAGCCGCCGGTGACGATCAGCGCCACGCCGCCCGCGGCGCGCTCGGCGAAGTAGGCGGCGAGCCGCGGGAAGTCGCGCTTGCGGTCCTCCAGCCCGGTGTGCATCGAGCCCATCAGCACGCGATTGCGCAGGGTGGTGAAGCCGAGGTCGAGCGGCCGCAGCAGGTGCGGGTATGGCGTGGAGGGGTCGCTGCCGGCGGCCGTCATATCAGGATACGCTTGCGTATGGAGAGCGCACGATGCCGCGAAAGCCGCGGCTGGGCAAGTGCAGCGTGGCCTCCAAACGCGGCGCGGCGACCCCTACCAGCCCGACAGCGCCAGCTTGCCGATCGAGCGACCGGATTCGAGCCGGCGGTGCGCCTCGCGCAGGTTGGCGGCGTTGATCGGCGACAGCATCCCGTGCAGGGTGCTGCGCAGCTTGCCGGCATCGACCAGCGCCGCGACGCGGGCGAGGATGCGGCCCTGCTCGTCCATGTCCGGGGTGCGGAACTTCGGCCGCGCGAACATGAACTCCCAGTGGATGCCGATGCACTTGGCCTTGTACGGATCGCCGATGCGCAGCGCGCCGGCGGGCTCGACCACCAGGCCGACGTGGCCCTGTGGCGCCAGCAGCTCGCCCAGCGGCTCCCAGTAGCGGTCGGTGTCGGCGAGGTTGAGCGCGGCGTCGACCTGGTCGAAGCCCAGCGCCTGCAGCTGCGGCGCCAGCGGCTGGCGGTGATCGACGACGTGGTCGGCGCCCATCTCCCGGCACCAGGCGACGGTGTCCTCGCGCGAGGCGGTGGCGATCACGCTGAAGCCGGCCAGCTTCGCCAGCTGGATCGCGATCGAGCCGACGCCGCCGGCGCCGGCGATCACCAGCAGCGACCGGCCTTCGCCGCCGCCGTCGATGGCGTAGCCCATGCGCTGGAACAGCAGCTCCCAGGCGGTGATCGCGGCCAGGGGCAGGGCGGCGGCATGGGCGAAGCCGAGGATGGCCGGCTTGCGCGCCACCAGGCGCTCATCGACCAGCTGCAGCTGCGCGTTGCTGCCGGGGCGGGTGACGTCGCCGGCGTAGTAGACCGCGTCGCCGGGCTGGAACAGCGTCACCTCGGCGCCGACCGCCTCGACCACGCCCGCGGCGTCGAAGCCGAGCACCCGCGGCTGGGCCTCGACCTGCGGCTTGGGCGAGCGCAGCTTGGTGTCCACCGGGTTCACCGACACCGCCTCCACCCGCACCCGCAGGTCGCGTGGGCCGGGCGTCGGGGCCTCCAGCGTGACGTCGAGCAGGGAGTCGGGATCGTCGATGGGCAGGTAGCGGGTCAGGGCGACGGCTTTCATGGGGGCTCGGCTCAGGTGGCGTCCCGCGATTGTAGGAGCGGGCCATGCCCGCGACGCTCTTCCGCCGGTCGGCCCGGATGCCCCGGGTCGCGCCCATGGGGCGCTCCTACGGGAGCAAGGGCTGCCGGTTGCGCCCAAGTCACTGAATCCCGTACAATTCCGCTTCTGTCCGCCCTCGATGG
>DAOMPM010000131.1:0-4655 GCA_035444805.1 Luteimonas sp.
CGGATTTGAACCGACGACCACTTGTCCCCCAGACAAGTGCGCTACCAGGCTGCGCTATACCCCGATCGGGCGGCGATTATACCGCGCCACGAGGGCCGCGGGCCCGCTGGCGGGCTGAACGGGGCGCGGTAACGCGATTCCGGCGCCGCTATCGCTTCAGCAGGTGCAGGATCTCCTCCAGTTCCATCCGCACCTGGCGGACGATCTGGCTGCTGAGCGCGGATTCCTGCTTCGCGCCCTCGCCCTCCAGGCGCAGGCGGGCGCCGCCGATGGTGTAGCCCTGTTCGTACAGCAGGCCGCGGATCTGGCGCACCATCAGCACGTCGTGGCGCTGGTAGTAGCGGCGGTTGCCGCGGCGCTTGACCGGGCTCAGGCTCGGGAATTCGGTCTCCCAGTAGCGCAGCACGTGCGGCTTGACGTCGCACAGCTCGCTGACTTCGCCGATGGTGAAGTAGCGCTTGGCCGGGATCGGAGGAAGTTCACGGTTGCTTCCGGGATCAAGCATCCTGCGCTCCCGTATAGGCCTCGACGCGTTCCTTGAGCTTCTGGCCCGGACGGAAGGTGACGACGGTGCGCGCGGAGATCGGGATCTCCTCGCCGGTCTTGGGGTTGCGGCCGGGGCGTTCGTTCTTGCGGCGCAGGTCGAAGTTGCCGAAGCCCGACAGCTTCACCTGGCGACCCTGCTCGAGCGCCTCGCGCAGGGCATCGAAGAAAGAGTCGACGAATTCCTTCGCCTCGCGCTTGTTCAAGCCGACTTCCTCGTAGAGCTTCTCGGCCATTTCCGCTTTGGTCAACGCCACGTTGTCCCCCAAGGCAACATCAGCTTCTGATCTTCGCGCCGTGGACTTCCTGCAGCGCGGTGACCACAGCGGCCACCAGCACGTCCACGTCGTTGTCGGTGAGAGTGCGTGAATTCTCTTGAAGAATCAAGCCGGTTGCGAGACTTCTGAATCCTGGATCGACCCCCTTTCCAACATAACGATCGAACAGCCGCACCTCGGCCAGCAACGGGCCCGCGGCGCGACGGATGGTCGACTCCAGGGCGGCCCAGGACACGTCGTCCGGGGCGACGAACGCGAGGTCCCGGCGGACGGACGGGAATCGCGACAGGCCGTGCGCACGCGGAATCGCGCGCTGCCGCAGGGGCGCGAGGTCGAGTTCGAAGGCGATGACGGCGTCGTCCAGGTCCAGCGTGCGCAGCAGGCGCGGGTGCAGCTCGCCGATCCAGCCGATGCGCAGGTCCTCGTCGCCGTCGATGCGCCAGACCTCGGCGCTGCGGCCGGGGTGCCCGTGCGATGCATCGGAGGGGCGGTAGTCGAGCGTCGCGCCGGCACACGCGGCCAGGCTTTCCAGATCACCCTTGAGGTCATGGAAGTCTGCCTTGCGCGCCGGCACGCCCCACTGCTCGGCCTGCGCATCGCCGTGGACGGCTGCGGCGATGCGCAACGTCTCCACCGGCGCGGCATGCCTTTCCGATTCCCGACTCCCGATTCCCGATTCCCGGCTCTCAAACACCTTGCCCAGCTCGAACAACCGCACCCGCGACTGCTGGCGCGCGAGGTTGCGGCCCAGCGCGGCGACCAGCCCCGGCAGCAGCTGCGTGCGCATCACGCCCAGCTCGGCGCTCAGCGGGTTGGCCAGCGCCACGCCGCCGGAGGTCGCGCCCCACTGCTGCAGCAGCTGCGCGTCGACAAAGGCGAAGTTCACCGCCTCGAAGAAGCCGCGCGCCACCATCTGTGCGCGCAGCTCGGCATCCCCGGCCTGCGTCTCGCTGGGTGCGGCGATGCGCGCAGCACCGCCGGGCAGAGTGGTCGGGATCGCGTCGTAACCGTGGATGCGGGCGACCTCCTCGACCAGGTCTTCCTCGATGGCGATGTCGAAACGGCGACTGGGCGCGACCACCCGCCAGCCGTCGCCGGTCGCGGCCACGGCCATGCCCAGCGCGCGCAGGATGCGCTCGACCTCGACGTCGGCCACGGCCAGGCCGAGCACGCGCGCCAGGCGGGCGCGACGCAGCGTGATCGGCTGCGGCTGCGGCAGGTGGTCGTCCAGCGCTGCCTCGACCACCGGGCCGGGCGTGCCGCCGGCGACGTCGAGGATCAGGCGGGTGGCAACTTCGATCGCCGTGCGCGGCAGCGCCGGGTCGACGCCGCGTTCGAAACGGTGCGCGGCGTCGGTGTGCATGCCCAGGCGACGGCTGCGGCCGATGATCGCGGCCGGCGCGAAGTGCGCGGCTTCGAGGAACACGTTCTTCGTCGCGTCGGTGACACGGGTGTCGAACCCGCCCATCACGCCGGCCAGCGCGACCACGCGGTCGGCATCGGTGACGGCGAGGAACTCCTCGTCCAGTGTGGCGTCGCGGCCATCGAGCAACTTCAGCGACTCGCCCTTGCGCGCGCGGCGCACGCCGACCGGGCCGCTGAGCAGGTCGCGGTCGAAGGCGTGCATCGGCTGGCCGAGTTCGAGCATCACGTACTGGGTGACGTCGACCAGGAAACTCACCGGGCGGATGCCGCCGCGGCGCAGGCGCTCGGCCATCCACAGTGGCGTGCGCGCGCTGGCGTCGACGCCTTCGATCACGCGGCCGAGGTAGCGCGGCGCATCAGCGCCGGCGTGCAGATCGACCGGGAGCACGGCATCGATCGCGGCCGGCACCGGCGCGGCGTCGAACCCGGCGACTTCGCCGCCCACCGCAGCAGCGACGTCGTAGGCGATGCCGCGCACGCTGAAGCAGTCGGCGCGATTGGGGGTGAGCTTGATCTCGATGCTGGCGTCGGGCAGGCCGAGGTAGTCGGCCAGCGGTGCGCCGACCGGGGCATCGTCGGGCAGCTCCAGCAGGCCGGAAGCGTCGTCGTCGAGACCCAGTTCCCTGGCCGAGCACAGCATGCCGTTCGACTCGACGCCGCGCAGCTTTGCCGCCTTGATCGTGAGCTCACCGACCTGGGTGCCGATGGTCGCCAGCGGCGCGACCAGGCCCGGGCGCGCGTTCGGCGCGCCGCACACGATCTGCAGCGGCGCGGCGCCTCCGGCATCGACCTGGCAAACCTGCAGGCGATCGGCCTCGGGATGCCTGTCCGCCGACACGATACGGGCGACAACCACGCCATCGAGCGATTCACCGAGCGCGGTCACGTCCTCGACCTCGAGGCCGATCGCGGTCAGCACCTCGGCCAGGCGCTCGCGGGTGGCGTCGGTGGGAACATGCTGGCGGAGCCAGTTTTCTGAAAATTTCATTCTGAAATTTCGGGATTGGGGATTCGGGATTCGGGATTCGGGAAAGCAGTTCCTGCGGGAGTCCGGGCCGGGAAGAACGGGATTCGCCTGTTCGAATCCCCAATCCCGAATCCCGAATCCCGTTCCTCAGGCAAACTGCCTGAGGAACCGCAAATCGTTGTCGAAGAACGCGCGCAGGTCGTCGACGCCGTAACGCAGCATCGCCAGCCGCTCCACGCCCATGCCGAAGGCGAAGCCGGTGTACTTCTCCGGGTCGATGCCGACATTGCGCAGCACGTTCGGATGCACCATGCCGCAGCCGAGCACCTCCAGCCAGCGGGTGCTGCCGTCGGGCTGCGCCCAGGCGATGTCGACCTCGGCCGAGGGTTCGGTGAAGGGGAAGTAGCTGGGGCGGAAGCGCATCTCGAAGTCGCGCTCGAAGAACGCGCGCACGAACTCGGCCAGCGTGCCCTTGAGGTCGGCGAAGGTGGAATGCTCGTCGACCAGCAGGCCCTCGCACTGGTGGAACATCGGCGAATGGGTCTGGTCGGAGTCGGAGCGATAGACCTTGCCCAGCGCGATCATCCGCAGCGGCGGCTTGTGCTGGCCCATGTAGCGCACCTGCACGCCCGAGGTGTGGGTGCGCAGCAGCCGGCCGTCGCCGAAGTAGAAGGTGTCGTGCATCGCACGTGCCGGATGGTGCGGCGGGAAGTTCAGCGCCTCGAAGTTGTGCCAGTCGTCCTCGATCTCGGGGCCGTCGGCCAGGTCGTAGCCGAGGCGGCCGAAGATGTCGGCCATGCGCTGCATCGTGCGGCTGACCGGATGCACGCCGCCACGGCCGGGATCGCGGCCGGGCAGGGTCACGTCGATCGATTCGCCGGCCAGGCGCGCGTCGAGTTCGGCATCCTCGAGCGCGGCCTTGCGCGTGGACAGCGCGTCGCCGACCGCATCGCGGACGCGGTTGATCGCCTCGCCTGCCGCCTTGCGCTGGTCGCCCGGCAGCGCGCCGAGCGACTTGAGCTGCGCGGTGATGCTGCCGCCCTTGCCGAGCAGCGACACGCGCAGTGCTTCCAGCGTATCGGCGGTCGACGCCGCGGCGATGTCGGCCAGCGCCTGCTTCGACAGTGATTCGATGTCGCTCATTCGCAATACACCCGTCAATCGAACCGATTGTAGGAGCGCCCCATGGGCGCGACCCGCCCCGCCAGGTGTTGGGTCGCGCCCATGGGGCGCTCCTACGTCGCAAAAAAACGAATGGGGAAGGACTTGCGCCCTTCCCCATGCGTGTACCAGCTTGTTCCCCCCCGGCACGCGCATGCGCGCGACATCGGCGGGGGAACGTGCATTACGCCGCGAGCGCGCCCTTCGCCTTTTCCGTCAGCGCGGCAAACCCGGCCGCGTCGTGCACGGCGATGTCCGCCAGCACCTTGCGGTCGAGGGTG
>DAOMPM010000132.1:0-4549 GCA_035444805.1 Luteimonas sp.
GGATCAGGTCGGGCGAGGCCAGCGCGATCTTGATCGCGTCGAAGTCGAGCGCGGGACGCTGCTGGTTGAAGAGGTTGAGCAAATCTTTCATGTCTGTCTCCAGGGATGAGGAATCACGTCGGTCGGTGTCGCGGAGGGACCGCAAGTCGCGGCCCCGCGCGTGTCGCCTCAGTGCTCCTCAAGCTCCATGTTGATGGCGAGCGAGCGGATTTCCTTCACCAGCACGTTGAAGGACTCCGGCATGCCGGCGACCATCTCGTACTCGCCGTCGACGATGTTCTTGTACATCTGGTTGCGGCCCTGCACGTCGTCGGACTTCACCGTCAGCATTTCCTGCATGGTGTAGGCCGCGCCGTAGGCCTCCAGCGCCCACATTTCCATCTCGCCGAAGCGCTGGCCGCCGAACTGCGCCTTGCCGCCCAGCGGCTGCTGGGTGACGAGCGAGTACGGGCCGGTCGAACGCGCGTGCATCTTGTCGTCGACCAGGTGGTTGAGCTTGAGCATGTGCATGTAGCCCACGGTCACCTTGCGCTCGAACGCTTCGCCGGTGCGACCGTCGAACAGCTGGGTCTGGCCGTTGACCGGCAGGTCGGCGAGTTCGAGCATCTTCTTGATCTCGCTCTCGGCCGCGCCGTCGAACACCGGCGTCGCCATCGGCACGCCGTCGACCAGGTTCTTCGCCAGCGCGATCAGCTCCTCGTCGCTGAACTGCTTCAGGTCGACGCGCTGCGCCAGCAGCTCCTTGTCGTGGTTGTAGATCTCGTCGAGGAACCTGCGCAGGTCGGCCACCTTGGCCTGGGCCTGCAGCATCGCGTCGATCTTGCGGCCGAGGCCCTTCGCCGCCCACCCCAGGTGGGTCTCGAGGATCTGGCCGATGTTCATGCGGCTCGGCACGCCCAGCGGGTTGAGCACGATGTCCACGGTCTCGCCGTTGGCCATGTGCGGCATGTCCTGCACCGGCACGATGGTCGACACCACGCCCTTGTTGCCGTGGCGTCCGGCCATCTTGTCGCCCGGCTGGATGCGGCGCTTCACCGCCAGGTAGACCTTGACCATCTTCAGCACGCCCGGGGCGAGGTCATCGCCCTGGGTGATCTTGCCGCGCTTGTCGGCGAAGCGCTTCTCGAACTCCTTCTCGTGCGCCTCGATCTGCTTCTGCGCGCGCTCGATGGCGTCCGAGGCGTCCTCGTCCTTCATCCGCAGGCCGAACCAGTCGGACTTCTTCAGGCCGTCCAGCACCAGCGAGGTGACGGTATCGCCCTTCTTCACGCCCGGGCCGCCGTTGGCGGTCTTGCCGATCAGCTGCGAGCGCAGGCGGTCGTAGATCGCGGCCTCGAGGATGCGGAACTGGTCGTCGAAGTCCTTCTTGACGCGCTTGATCTCGGATTCCTCGATCTGGCGCGCGCGCTTGTCCTTCTCGATGCCGTCGCGGGTGAACACCTGCACGTCGATGACGGTGCCGTCCATGCCCGGCGGCACGCGCAGCGAGCTGTCCTTCACGTCGGAGGCCTTCTCGCCGAAGATCGCGCGCAGCAGCTTCTCTTCCGGCGTCAGCTGCGACTCGCCCTTCGGCGTCACCTTGCCGACCATGATGTCGCCGGCACGCACTTCGGCGCCGATGTAGACCACGCCCGACTCGTCGAGGCGGTTCAGCGCCTGCTCGGACACGTTCGGGATGTCGGCCGAGATCTCCTCCGGGCCCAGCTTGGTGTCGCGGGCGACGCAGGTCAGCTCCTCGATGTGGATCGTGGTGTAGCGATCCTCCTCGACCACGCGCTCGGAGAGCAGGATCGAGTCCTCGAAGTTGTAGCCGTTCCACGGCATGAACGCGACCAGCATGTTCTGGCCCAGGGCCAGCTCGCCGATGTCGGTCGAGGGGCCGTCGGCCAGCACGTCGCCGCGCGCCACCACGTCACCCACGTTCACCAGCGGGCGCTGGTTGATGCAGGTGTTCTGGTTGGAACGGGTGTACTTGATCAGGTTGTAGATGTCGACGCCGGCATCGTGCTCGCCGGAGATCTCGTCATCAAAGACCTTGACCACGACGCGGCCGGCGTCGATCTGCTCGATCACGCCGCCGCGGCGGGCGTTCACGGTCACGCCCGAGTCGCGCGCCACGGCGCGCTCGATGCCGGTGCCGACCAGCGGCTTCTGCGCGCGCAGCGTCGGCACGGCCTGGCGCTGCATGTTGGCGCCCATCAGCGCGCGGTTGGCGTCGTCGTGCTCGAGGAACGGCACCAGCGCCGCCGCGACCGACACGGTCTGCATCGGCGAGACGTCCATGAAGTGGATCTCGCTCGGCGGCTTGAGCAGGTTCTCGCCCTGGAACCGGCAGGCGATGAACTGCGACGTCAGGTTGCCCTTGTCGTCGCGCTGCGCGTTGGCCTGGGCGATGACGTACTCGTTCTCCTCGATCGCCGACAGGTACTCGATATCGTCGGTGACCTTGCCGTCCACGACCTTGCGGTACGGCGTCTCCAGGAAGCCGTATTTGTTGGTGCGCGCGAACACCGCCAGCGAGTTGATCAGGCCGATGTTCGGGCCTTCCGGCGTCTCGATGGTGCAGACGCGGCCGTAGTGGGTCGGGTGCACGTCGCGCACCTCGAAGCCGGCGCGCTCGCGGGTCAGGCCGCCCGGGCCCAGCGCCGAGACGCGGCGCTTGTGGGTGACCTCGGACAGCGGGTTGTTCTGGTCCATGAACTGCGACAGCTGCGACGACCCGAAGAACTCCTTCACCGCCGCCGCGACCGGCTTGGCGTTGATCAGCTCCTGCGGGGTCAGGCCATCGGCCTCGGCCATGGTCAGGCGCTCGCGCACCGCGCGCTCGACGCGCACCAGGCCGACGCGGAACACGTTCTCGGCCATTTCGCCGACCGAACGCACGCGGCGGTTGCCGAGGTGGTCGATGTCGTCGACCACGCCGCGGCCGTTGCGGATCTCGGTCAGCACCTTGATCACGTCGAGGATGTCGGAAGTGTCGCCGAACTGCTCGCGGTACTTCACCGACTCCTCGTCCTTGCGCTCGGCGTAGTACTTGGCGTCGTACAGCACCGGCGCGCCGGTCACCTCGCGGCGGCCCAGGCGGCGGTTGAACTTCATCCGGCCCACGCCGGAGAGGTCGTAGCGCTCGAAGGCGAAGAACAGGTTGTGGAACAGGTTCTGCGCGGCGTCCTTGGTCGGCGGCTCGCCGGGGCGCATCATCCGGTAGATCTCGACCAGGGCGTCGAGCTGGGTGCGGGTCGCGTCGACCCGCAGCGTGTTGGACAGGTAGGGGCCGCGGTCGAGGTCGTTGGTCCAGATCGTGCCGACTTCCTCGATGCCGGCCTTGCGCAGCGCCGCCAGCATGTCGTCGTTGATCTCGTCGTTGGCCGAGGCGATCAGTTCGCCGGTCGAGCCATCGACCACGTCATGCGACAGCACGCGGCCGACGAGGTACTCGTCGGGCACGGCGAGCGCCTCGATGCCGGAGGCCTCGAGCTGCTTGACGTGGCGCGCGGTGATGCGCTTGCCGGCCTCGACGATCACCTTGTCGCCGTCGGCCAGGTCGAAGTTCAGGGTTTCGCCGCGCAGGCGCTCGGCGACCAGCATCAGCTGCACGCCCTCGCCCTCGGGCAGGATGTGGAAGGTGTTGGTCTCGAAGAACTCGTTGAGCATCTCCTCGTTGGAGTAGCCCAGCGCGCGCAGCAGCACGCTGACCGGCAGCTTGCGGCGGCGGTCGATGCGGGTGTACAGCGCGTCCTTCGGGTCGAACTCGAAGTCCAGCCACGAGCCGCGGTAGGGAATCACGCGGGCGGAGAACAGCAGCTTGCCCGAGCTGTGGGTCTTGCCGCGGTCGTGGTCGAAGAACACGCCCGGCGAGCGGTGCAGCTGCGAGACGATGACGCGCTCGGTGCCGTTGACGATGAAGGTGCCGTTGTCGGTCATGAGCGGGATCTCGCCCATGTAGACTTCCTGCTCCTTGACGTACTTGATCGCCTTGTTCGACGACTCGCGGTCGTAGATCACCAGGCGCACGGTCACGCGCAGCGGTGCGCCGTAGCTCATGCCGCGCTGGCGGCACTCGCGCTCGTCGAACACCGGCTCGCCGAGCTTGTAGCCGACGTACTCCAGCGCCGCGTAGCCGTTGTAGCTGACGATCGGGAACACCGACTTGAGCGCGGCGTGCAGGCCCTTGTCGTCGCGCTTGGCGGGATCCTTGTCGACCTGCAGGAACTCGCGGTAGGAATCCACCTGGATCGCGAGCAGGAACGGCACCTCGAGAATCGAACGGCGCTTGCCGAAGTTCTTGCGGATGCGCTTCTTCTCGGTGAACGAATATTGCTGCGTGGACGTCGTCATGGGGAGCTGATGCCTCGGTCTTGGATCCGCGCAGGCGCGGGTCCGGGATAACGAAAAGTTGTCACTGGGCAGTCGCTGGTATTGCCGGCACCAGCACGCCTTCTCCCGCCACTAACCACTGACAACTGCGAACTGCGAACTACGAACTACGAACTGCGAACTACGAACTACGAACTACGAACTACGAACTACGAACTTGACCTGGTACGAG
>DAOMPM010000133.1:0-4389 GCA_035444805.1 Luteimonas sp.
GTTCGTTACCGGCGACCGGTGTTGCACCCGTCGCTTGCAACCCGATCGTGAGGACGACTTCCATGAGCAGTGTCGTCAACATGCTTTCCCCTCGGAGTCGGTCCGCGGAACGCGGCCCCTGTCTTGTCGGGTTACGCGGTCTGGACTGGAAGGAGGCCAGTCAGGGGGGGGCAGGTGCCCGTGCTGTAGGCCGGTCGGGCGGGGCACTGCCCGATAGCGCGCGGATGTACGACGTGGAAACCGGCTGGCGCCTGGTCGACGGCGACTGGAAACTTGCCAGCGCGCGCTGGGCGCCGGTGTTGTAGGCAAGCACGGACAACATGGCTGACATGCCATGCAGCCATGTTGTCTACGAGACTGAACAAGCCGTCATCCCCGCGAAAGCGGGGATCCATTTGGCTCTGGTCCAATGAGGCAAAGTCAAGATGGATCCCCGCTTTCGCGGGGATGACGACAAGAAGGGCCGCAGGTCCTTCGCTTGAACCTGTCTCAGGCCGCCTTCTGCGCTGCAAGCTGCCGCAGCACGTAATGCAGCAGCCCGCCGTTCCTGAAGTACTCGACTTCCTTCGGCGTCAGCAGCAGCACGTCGGCCTGGAACTGCTTGCGGCTGCCGTCGGTGCGCGTGGCGACCACGGTGGCGGTTTTCGAGGCGCCATCATCGAGGCCGGTGATGTCGATGGTCTCGGTGCCGTCCAGTCCATGCGCCTGCGCGTTCTCGCCAGCCCGGAACTGCAGCGGCAGCACGCCCATGCCGACCAGGTTGGAGCGGTGGATGCGCTCGAAGCTTTCCGCGACGACCGCCTTGATGCCGAGCAGGTTGGTGCCCTTCGCCGCCCAGTCGCGTGACGAGCCGGTGCCGTATTCCTTGCCGGCGAACACCACCGTCGGCACACCGTCGGCCTTGTACTTCTGCGCCGCGTCGTAGATTGACATCTTCTCCGGCGGGGTGCTGCCGAAGTACAGGGTGTTGCCGCCTTCCTCGCCGCCGAAGAACAGGTTCTTGATGCGGATGTTGGCGAAGGTGCCGCGCACCATCACGTCGTCGTTGCCGCGGCGCGAGCCGTAGCTGTTGAAGTCGGCCTGCTGCACGCCACGCGAGATCAGGAAGCGGCCCGCCGGCGAGTCCTTCTTGATGCTGCCCGCCGGCGAGATGTGGTCGGTGGTGATCGAGTCGCCGAAGATGCCCATCACCCGCGCACCATGGATGTCGTCGATGCTGCCGACATCCATGGTCATGCCGTCGAAGTAGGGCGGGTTCTTGATGTAGGTGGAACCGTCGTCCCAGGCGTAGAGTTCACCGTCCGGCGAGTCGATGGTGTTCCAGCGGGAATCGCCCTTGAACACGTCGGCATAGTTCTGCTTGAACATCTCCGGGCCGATGGTCTTCGCGATGAAGTCGCCGATTTCCTTGTTGCTCGGCCAGATGTCGCGCAGGTAGACGTCCTTGCCGTCGCTGCCGGTGCCCAGCGGTTCGTTCGTCAGGTCGATGTCGACCGTGCCGGCGATGGCGTAGGCCACCACCAGCGGCGGCGAGGCGAGGTAGTTCATCTTCACTTCGGCGTGGATGCGGCCCTCGAAGTTGCGGTTGCCCGAGAGCACCGCGGCCACCGCGAGGTCGTTCTCGGCGATGCCCTTCGACACCGCTTCGGGCAGCGGGCCGGAGTTGCCGATGCAGGTGGTGCAGCCATAGCCGACCACGAAGAAGCCGAGCTTTTCCAGATCGTCGAGCACGCCGGCCTTCTTCAGGTAGTCGGTGACCACCAGCGAGCCCGGACCCAGGGAGGTCTTCACCCACGGCGCGGACTTCAGGCCTTTCGCGACCGCGTTGCGCGCGAGCAGGCCGGCACCGAGCATCACCGCCGGGTTGGAGGTGTTGGTGCAGGAGGTGATCGCGGCGATCACCACCGAACCGTCGCCGAGGTGGTGCTCGCCGTCGTCGATGCGGATCTTCGACTTCGGCTTGGCCGCCAGGCGCTGGGCCTGCGGCTGGTCGCCGCCTTCGGTGGCCAGTTCGTGCACCGCGCAGCCGACCTTGCGGTTGGCGACGAAGCCTTCGACATTGGTGTGGAAGTTGGCCTTCATGTCCTCGAGCAGCACCCGGTCCTGCGGCCGCTTGGGGCCGGCCAGCGAGGGCTTGACCGTGGCCATGTCGAGTTCGACCACCGAGGAATAGCTGGCCTCGGCCTGGCCGGGCTCGTGCCACAGCCCCTGCGCCTTCGCATAGGCCTCGACCAGCGCGATCTGTTCCTCGCTGCGCCCGGACAGGCGCAGGTAGCGGATCGCCTCGGCATCGACCGGGAAGATGCCGCAGGTCGCGCCGTACTCGGGCGACATGTTGCCGATGGTGGCGCGGTCAGCCAGCGGCAGGTGCTGCAGGCCGTCGCCGAAGAACTCGACGAACTTCCCGACCACGCCGTGCGCACGCAGCATCTGGGTCACGGTGAGCACCAGGTCGGTCGCGGTCGCGCCCTCGGGCAGTTTGCCGGTCAGCTTGAAGCCGACCACCTGCGGGATCAGCATCGAGCTTGGCTGGACGAGCATCGCGGCTTCCGCCTCGATCCCGCCCACGCCCCAGCCGAGCACGCCGATGCCGTTGATCATCGTGGTGTGCGAGTCGGTGCCGAACACGGTGTCCGGATACGCCCAGGCTTCGCCGTCGCGCTCATTGGTCATCACCACGCGCGCCAGGTGCTCCAGGTTCACCTGGTGGACGATGCCGGTGTTCGGCGGCACCACCTTGAAGTTGTCGAAGGCCTTCTGGCCCCAGCGCAGGAAGCCGTAGCGCTCCTTGTTGCGCTCGAACTCGATCTTGCCGTTGAGATCCAGCGCATCCGGGCGTCCGAACACGTCGACCTGCACCGAGTGGTCGATCACCAGCTCGGACGGGATCAGCGGGTTGATCTGCTCCGGCTGGCCGCCGAGCTTGACCACCGCGTCGCGCATCGCCGCCAGGTCGACCACGCAGGGCACGCCGGTGAAGTCCTGCAGCACCACGCGCGCGGGCATGAAGGCGATCTCGGTGTCGGGCTCGGCCGCGGGGTTCCACTTCGCCACCGCCTCGACGTGGTGCGGCAGCACGCTCACGCCGTCCTCGTGCCGGAGCAGGTTCTCCAGCAGGATCTTCATTGAGTAGGGCAAGCGCTTGATTTCGAAGCGTTCACCCAGCCTGGGCAGGCTGGAATACGTGTAGGTCTTGCCGCCGACGTCGAGGGTCGCGCGGGTGGAGAAGGTATCGGCCATGGTGGGGCTCCTGTGGCTGGCGGCTTCCGGGTCTGGGCCAAGTCTACGCCCGTTCATGTCGCGGTCCCGAGACAGGCGGGGCCGCGCACGGGGGCAGTATGCGGGCGCCGGTATGAAGTCGAAAGTATGTATAATTCATCCATACCGTTCCGCCCATGGGAGCCCTTGAGATGGAAGCCACCGTTGCCGAACGCGGCCAGATCACCCTGCCCAAGGCCGTGCGTGATGCCCTGGGGCTGACCAAGGGCACGACGCTCAAGGTCGAGTTGGAAGGCGGCCGGATCATCCTGCGCAAGAACGTCGATGACGCCATTTCCCGGGCCCGAGGCCGCTTCAAGCTGCCGCCCGGCGTGACCACCGACGACATCATGCGCGAGCTGCGCGGGCGTGCGCCGGGCGATCCGCTGGAGCCCTTCGAAGTGCTGCGCGATCCTGCGGACGCCGGACAGGCGGGCGATGAATGATCGCCGTCGATACCAACGTGCTGATCGACCTGCTCGGCGAGGACACGCGGGCCGACGCGGCCGAAAGCTGCGTGCGCGACGCGCTGATGTTGGGGCCGGTGGTGGTCTGTGACGTGGTGGTAAGCGAAATCACCGCCGGCCTGGGCCATGGCGCCGACATCATGGACGTGGTCGAGGACATGGGCCTGCGCTACCTGCCGATCGACCGTCGCGCCGCGATCCGCGCCGGCGAGATGCAGCGGCGCTTCAACCAGCGACGCAGATCATCGGCGCACAGGAAGGAGGCGCCGCGCACCGTGCCGGACTTCCTGGTCGGTGCCCATGCGCTGCTCCAGTGCAACGCGCTGATCACCCGCGACGACGGCTTCTTCCGCGACTACTTCAAGGGCCTGAAGATCATCGTTCCCAAGGTCGCCTGATCGAATCCACGTTTCATATCCACCGCAACACTTCTGGAGTCCCCCCATGTTGGAAGCCTATCGCCACCACGTGGCCGAGCGCGCTGCGCTTGGCATCCCCCCGCTGCCGCTGACCGCGCAGCAGACCGCCGAGGTCATCGAACTGCTGAAGACCGTGCCAGTTCAAGGCCCGCCGGCGGGCGAGGGAGAGTTCCTGCTCGACCTGATCACCAACCGCGTGCCCGCGGGCGTGGACGATGCCGCCAAGGTCAAGGCCTCGTGGCTTG
>DAOMPM010000134.1:0-4187 GCA_035444805.1 Luteimonas sp.
CATGGATGTTTTGCGCGCGAGTCAGGGCAGGGTGAGTGCGGACGGCTTGCGCGGCACTGCCGCGCGTCCGCGCGAACGCCCGGCGTGCTGCGCCGGGCCGGACCGCGAAGCGGCCCTGATCGAGCGAAGAGCGATCCCCGGCCGACAGGGCGCGGCGTCCGCCCGAAGCCGGGCAGTAAACGGCTTTCTCCAGCAACGAGCAGTTGCTCCCCTCGTTTGGGAGAAGAACCTTTTTTTGAGAAAGCGCCTTTTGTTGCCCTCATCGGACGCCTATGATCGAAGTCTGGTCCATCATGGCGGGAGCGGAAGGATGAAGCCTTTGATGGCGTTCGGCCGTCTGCTGCTGCCCTGCCTGTTGCTGGCGTCGTGCGTCGCGGTGACCGGGGAACGCCCCGTGGCCACGGCAGGCGCGGAGCCGGCGCAGCGGTCCACCCGGGGAGACGACATGGCGACACCGCCCGCACGCCAGGACGAAGCGCGCGTCCAGCGTTTCATCGTGTTCTATCGCGCCGGAAGCGCGCCGCGCCAGGACAAGGCCGAGGTGCCGGCGCGGCTCGCGCGCACTGCTGCGGCGAGCGGACTGTCGCCGTCGCCGGCGCTGGCGTGGCAGCGCCGCCTGGCGGTGGACGCCGATGTGTTCACCAGCGACCGCCCGCTGGACCGTGCCGAGGCCGAGGCGCTGATGCAGGCCTTCCGCGACGACCCCGAGGTCGAATCGATCGAGGTCGACGGCATGATGCACGGCGGCCCGGTGGAGACGATGCCGATGCGCCGCGGCGATTGAGGGTCGCGCGGCTCAGCCGACGGCTTCGAACCGGTTGGCGTCGACGTTCTTGCGCACCTTCGCCGGATCCCAGATGCGGCCGTTCATGGCGATGTAGACGCCCGGCGGCAGCGACTGCACCGCGCCGACGGCGGTGCCGATATTGAACTCGGCGTCGGAGCCGCGGAAGCGCGCGGGGCTCAGGGCACCGGTCAGCACGATGGTCTTGCCTTCGATCGACGACAGCACATGGGCGGTCGCGATCATCGAATCGGTGCCGTGGGTGACCAGCACGTGTTGCGCCGGCTGCGCAGCGATGGTGGCGCGCACCAGTTCGCGGTCGGCGTCGCCCAGGTGCAGCGAATCCTTGCGCAGGATCGGGATCACGCTGAAGCGGAAGGCCACGCCCAGCTCCTCGAGCATGCGCCCGATCTGCGGGTCGCCGATCTGGTAGTCCGACTTGTCGTCGAAGTAGATCTTGTCGATGGTGCCACCGGTGGTGACGATCAGCAGCTCTTCCATTGCGGTCCTCCTGCCGGCGCGGCGTCGCGCCGGGTGTCGAAATCCGTGCGCGCGCCGGACTTGCGGCGGCGCTTCATCGTTTCCTGGCGAATCGCGCGCGCAGGCCCGGCCAGCTCGACGCGAACACGATCACCACCGACAGCGCCGTCGCCGCCAGCGCCGGCATGCGTTCGCCCGGCTCCGACCAGGCGATCATCACGCCGTGGCAGAACAGCAGCAGCCCGAGCACGCCGGCCCAGAACGCGGCGCGCGCGCTGCCCATCAGCGCGCCGGGCAGCAGCAGGGCGATCGGCAGCACGAACACGATCAGCGCCGCGATGAAATGCTCGCTGCCGCGGAACCACCACAGGTACAGCGCAGCCAGCGCCAGCAGCGCGATCGACAGCACGAGGCGGGGCGGGCGCGAGCCGAGCATCAGCCGAGCTTCGCCGCGAGCGTGGCGATGCGGCGTCCCAGCGCGCGCGCCAGCGCGGCTTCCTCGTCGCTGGGAAGCGGATCGTCGGTCGTGCCGGCGACGTGGCTGGCGCCATAGGGCGTGCCGCCGCTGCGGGTGCTGCTCAGCAGTGGTTCGGTGAACGGGATGCCGGCGATCACGCAGCCGTGGTGCAGCAGCGGCAGCAGCATGCTCAGCAGGGTCGATTCCTGTCCGCCGTGCATGGTCGCGGTCGAGGTGAACGCGGCCGCCGGCTTGCCGACCAGGGTGCCGCTGGCCCATTCGGCGCCGAGGCCGTCGATGAAATGCTTCAGCGGCGCGGCCATGTTGCCGAAGCGGGTGGGGCTGCCGAGCACCAGCCCGGCGCATTCGGCCAGGTCGGCGCGCTCGACGTAGGGCGCGCCGGCCTCGGGCACCGGCGGCGCGGCGGTCTGCGTGACCGGCGCCACCGGCGGCACCGTGCGCAGCCGCGCCGACATGCCGGGCACCTCGCCCACGCCGCGCGCGATCTGGCGCGCAAGCTGCGCGACCGAGCCGTTGCGGCTGTAGTACAGCACCAGGATGTCGGGCATGCCGGGCTCCGCGGATGGGGCGGCCATTCTGACAGGCTTTGCCGCGCGGCTCACGGCAGCGGGGCCCGGCTTTGCTACGCTTCGCCGATGCAGCCGCTGTCGACGATCAACCATTGGATGGAGCGCGTGCGCGACCGCGAGCGCGTGGGCACCTTCGCCCGCTTCCTCGCCAGGCGCTTCCTCGACGATCGCCTGTTCCAGGCCGCCGCGGCGCTGGCCTACACCACGATCTTCGCCCTGGTGCCGCTGGCGATCGTGGTGTTCGGCGTGCTGTCGGCGTTCCCGCAGTTCGGCGAATGGCGCGACCAGCTCACCGAGTACATCTTCTCCAACTTCGTGCCCAGTGCGGCGAGTACGGTCAAGGAAACCCTGCTGCAGCTGGCCGACAGCGCCACCACGCTGACCGTGGCCGGCGCGATCGGCCTGATCGTGTCGCTGCTGATCACCCTCAACAGCGTCGAGAGCACGTTCAACCAGATCTGGCGGGTGCCCTCGTCGCGGCCACAGCTGGGCCGCTTCCTGGTGTACTGGACGGTCCTGACCCTGGGCTCGCTGCTGGCGGCGGCGTCGCTGGCGATGTCGGCCTGGTTGCTGGCGCTGCCGGTGTTCAGCACGCGCGAGGGCCAGCTGCTGTCGGGCTTCGCGCTGCGCGCGGCACCGACGCTGATCGAGCTGCTGCTGGTGACCGCGCTGTACCGCGTGGTGCCGCACCGCTCGGTCGCGCTGCGCCACGCCTTCGCCGGCGCGCTGCTGGCGATCGTGCTGCTGGAGATGATCAAGTGGGGGCTGGGCCTGTACCTGGGCACGTTCAAGACCTACCAGCGGCTGTACGGGGCGCTGGCGGCGCTGCCGATCCTGATGCTGTGGATCTACCTGTGCTGGGTCGCGATCCTGCTCGGTGCTTCGTTCGCCTCGGCGATCTCCGCCTTCCGCTACCAGCCGGCGGCGATGCGCCTGCCCGAGGGCTACGAGATCTACGGCCTGCTGCGCCTGCTCGGCCGCTTCGCCGAGGCGCGGTGCGACGGTCGCGGCCTGCACACCGAGCAGATGCTGGAGTTGGAGCCGATGCTCACCGACAACCAGCTCAAGCAGTTCCTGGCGCAGCTGGCCGACATCGATCTGCTCAAGCGCGCCGAAAGCGGCGAATGGCTGCTCGCGCGCGACCTCGATACGCTCACGCTCGCCGACCTGTACGAAGCCTGCCAGTTGCGCATCCCGGTCACCGAAGCCTGGCTGCCGTGCCGCGACGACGCGCTCGGTGCCGCCGCGATCGCCGCCCTCGACGACCTGCGCCTGCCGCTGCGCGACCTGCTCAAGCGCAACGTTGCGCGCCTTTATCCGACTACAGGTGAAACCTCATGAGACTGCTTGCCGCCGCCATCCTCGCCCTGCTGCTGGCCGCCTGCCAGCCGTCCACGAACGCGCCACCGGCCGCACCGACGGACCCGGCCGCGACCGCGCCCGAACAAGCCGAGCCAGCCGATGTGGCGACGCCGGAAGAGGCCGAGCCGGTGCGCCCCGAGCAGCCGACACTGCAGGTGGCGACCATCGACGGCGCGCAGTACGACCTCGCCGAGCACCGCGGGCAGTGGGTGGTGGTGAACTTCTGGGCGACGTGGTGCTCGCCCTGCCTGAAGGAGATGCCCGAGCTGTCGGCGCTGCACACCATGCGCGAGCACATCAGCGTGGTCGGCCTGGCCTACGAGGAGATCGACGTGCCGGCGATGACGTCATTCCTGTCCGAGCATCCGGTGGCGTACCCGATCGCGATCATCGACGTCTACCAGCCGCCGGCCGACTTCGACACGCCACGCGGCCTGCCGATGACCTACCTGATCGCGCCCGACGGCAAGGTCGCGCGCCAGTTCCTCGGCCCGGTCACGGCGAAGGAGATCGA
>DAOMPM010000135.1:0-4119 GCA_035444805.1 Luteimonas sp.
AATGGCGGAGCGGACGGGACTCGAACCCGCGACCTCCGGCGTGACAGGCCAGCATTCTAACCAGCTGAACTACCGCTCCGCGTCTTCAAAACCTGTTGCGATCGCTGCGCCCCCTGGTGGGTGCTGAGGGTTTCGAACCCCCGACCCTCTCCTTGTAAGGGAGACGCTCTACCGCTGAGCTAAGCACCCGTGAGGGAACTCAGAAGCCGATCAGTTTACGGCATCCTTCAGTGCTTTGCCAGCCTTGAAGACCGGATTGTTCGAAGCCGGAATCTGGATCGGCTCCTTGGTGCGCGGGTTGAGGCCGGTGCGGGCGGCGCGCGCCTTGACCGAGAAGGAACCGAAGCCGACCAGGTTGACGGCGTCGCCACGCTTGAGGGCCGCGGTCACCGAGTCGATCACCGCGTCGAGCGCGCGCCCGGCATCGGCCTTGGACAGACCCGCCTTCTCGGCGACCTGGTCGATCAATTCACTCTTGTTCACTGGCATTTTGGACACTCCGTGTACGGACCCGCGGTCCGTTCTTGCATGGAGCCGGAGCCGGCCACGGGGACTCCCGCGGCACCGCCCGGCCTGAGGATGAGGGCATGAATCGCCGCATTTTACGCGGTGCCGCCGCCGATTACGACCTCGGCAGGCACCTTCGGCATCGATTGCACGATGCCGTCGGGTTTCGTGAGCGTCGCGTTAAATGCCGGTTCAGTGCTTCACCGCCGGCCGCGCCGGCGCCTTGTCCTTGCGCCGACGCACCACCGACGACGCGGACGCCTTCGCCTTCGGCGGCGCAGGCGGTGCCGCGAGCGGGCGCTCGAGCGCCAGGTCGAGCACCTCGTCGATCCACTTCACCGGCACGATCTCCAGGTGGTCGGTGACGTTGGCGGGAATGTCGGCCAGGTCCTTCCGGTTCTCCTCGGGGATGATGACCGTGGTGATGCCGCCGCGCAGCGCCGCCAGCAGCTTCTCCTTGAGGCCGCCGATCGCGGTCACCTTGCCGCGCAGGGTGATCTCGCCGGTCATCGCCACGTCCGCGCGCACCGGCACCTTGGTCAGCATCGACACCAGCGCGGTGGTCATCGCGATGCCGGCGCTCGGGCCGTCCTTCGGCGTGGCGCCGTCGGGCACGTGCACGTGCACGTCGTGCTTCTGCAGGAAATCGACGTCGATGCCGAGGCGTTCGGTGCGCGCGCGCACCACGCTCAGCGCCGCCGACGCCGACTCCTTCATCACGTCGCCGAGCTGTCCGGTCAGGATCAGGTTGCCCTTGCCCGGCACCAGGGTCGATTCGATCTGCAGCAGGTCGCCGCCGACCTCGGTCCACGCCAGGCCGGTGACCAGGCCGATCTCGTTGTCCTGCTCGGCGCGGCCGAAATCGAAGCGGCGCACGCCCAGGTACTTCTCCAGGTTCTTCGACGAAACCACGACCGCCTTCGCCTTGCCCTTCTTCGGCCCGGCCGGCGCCGGCCCCTGCAAGGCAATTTCTTTCACCACCTTGCGGCAGATCTTGGCGATCTCGCGCTCGAGGTTGCGCACGCCCGATTCGCGCGTGTAGTAGCGCACGATGTCCTGGATGGCGTCGGTCTCGATCCGGATCTCGTGTTCCTTGAGCCCGTTCGCCTTGATCTGCTTGGGCACCAGGTAGCGGCTGGCAATGCTGATCTTCTCCTCCTCGGTGTAACCGGGGATGCGGATCACTTCCATGCGGTCGAGCAAGGGGCCGGGGATGTTGAGCGAGTTCGAGGTCGCCACGAACATCACTTCGCTGAGGTCGAGGTCGACTTCGAGGTAATGGTCGTTGAACGCGTTGTTCTGCTCGGGATCGAGCACCTCCAGCAGCGCCGAGGACGGATCGCCGCGGAAGTCCATCGACATCTTGTCGATCTCGTCGAGCATGAACAGCGGGTTCTTCGTCCCCGCCTTGTTGAGGTTCTGCACGATCCGGCCCGGCATCGAGCCGACGTAGGTGCGACGATGCCCGCGGATCTCGGCCTCGTCGCGCACCCCGCCCAGCGACATGCGCACGAACTTGCGGTTGGTGGCCTTGGCGATCGACTGCCCGAGCGAGGTCTTGCCCACGCCCGGCGGGCCGACCAGGCACAGGATCGCGCCCTTCATCTGCTTCACCCGCGTCTGCACCGCGAGGTACTCGAGGATGCGTTCCTTGACCTTCTCCAGGCCATAGTGGTCGGCGTCGAGCACGTCCTGCGCGGCCTTGAGGTCCTTGCGCACCTTGCAGCGCTTCTTCCACGGCACGCCCAGCAGCCAGTCGAGGTAGTTGCGCACCACCGCCGCCTCGGCCGACATCGGCGACATCTGCTTGAGCTTGTTGAACTCGTTCTTCGCCTTGGTCTCGACCGCCTTGGGCATGCCGGCCTCGGCGATCTTGCGCGCCAGTTCCTCGACGTCGTTCGGCGCCTCGTCGATCTCGCCGAGCTCCTTCTGGATCGCCTTCATCTGCTCGTTGAGGTAGTACTCGCGCTGCGACTTCTCCATCTGCGACTTCACCCGGCCGCGGATGCGCTTCTCCATCTGCTGCACGTCGATCTCGCCGTCGACCAGGCCGACCAGCAGCTCCAGCCGCTCGGCGGTGTCGATGGTTTCCAGCAGGCGCTGCTTCTCGCCCAGGCGCACGCCCAGGTGCGCCGAGACGATGTCGGCCAGGCGGCCGGGCTCGTCGATGCCCGACAGCGTCTGCATCAGCTCCGGCGGCAGCTTGCGGTTGGTCTTGACGTACTGCTCGAACAGCGACACCAGCGAACGTGCGATCGCCTCGACCTCGCGCGGCTCGCGGCCCTCCACCGGCGCGATCTCGTGGCCGACGCCGGCCAGCGTGCCGTCGACCTCGCGCACCTGCGACACGGTCACGCGCGACACGCCCTCGACCAGCACCTTGATCGTGCCGTCGGGCAGCTTCAGCAGCTGCAGCACCTGCGCCAGCGTGCCGATCTGGTAGAGGTCGGACGCCTCGGGGTCATCGGTCTCGGCCGACTTCTGCGCCATCAGCAGGATGCGCTTGTCGCCTTCCATCGCGATGTCCAGCGCGCGGATCGACTTGTCGCGACCCACGAACAGCGGGATCACCATGTGCGGGAACACCACCACGTCGCGCAAAGGCAGCACGGGCAGTTCGAGCGATTCGCTATGGGGTTGATCGGTCATTGCGGATTCCAGGAAAGACGTTGGCTGCGGCGGGTCCCCGTGGGGCGCGCCCTGGCTTCCGTTATGGGGCCCACGGCCGGGCGATGCAAGCGCCCGGGCACGGACGCGGCTTCCCGCCGCCGAACGGTCACGGCGCGGTGGCGCAACGGGCAAACGGACAGGTGCGCGGCGCCCCGGCGGGGCGCCGGACGGGTCACTCGGCCGACGCGACCTTCGGTGCCGCCGGGGGCGTCTCGTAGATCAGGTACGGGTCGGACTTGTGCTCGATCACCGACTCGTCGACCACCACCTTGCTGACGTTCTCCAGCGACGGCAGTTCGTACATGGTGTCGAGCAGCACCGATTCGACGATGGTGCGCAGGCCGCGCGCGCCGGTCTTGCGCTTGATCGCCTTCTTGGCGATCGCGTTCAGTGCGTCGGGGCGGAACTCCAGTTCCACGCCTTCCATCTCGAACAGCTTCTTGAACTGCTTGCTGATCGCGTTCTTGGGCTCGGTGAGGATCTTCACCAGCGCCTCTTCGTCGAGCTCCTCGAGCGTGGCAACCACCGGCAGGCGGCCGACGAACTCGGGGATCAGGCCGAACTTGATCAGGTCCTCCGGCTCGACCTCGGCCAGCACCTTGCCGGTGTCGGTCTTGCGCTCGGCGCTCTTGAGCTTGGCGCCGAAGCCAATCCCGCCGGCGTCGGAGCTGCGCTGCTGGATCACCTTCTCCAGCCCGGCGAACGCGCCGCCGACGATGAACAGGATGTTCTTGGTCTCCACCTGCAGGAATTCCTGCTGCGGATGCTTGCGCCCGCCCTGCGGCGGCACGCTGGCGGTGGTGCCCTCGATCAGCTTCAGCAGCGCCTGCTGCACGCCCTCGCCGGACACGTCGCGGGTGATCGACGGGTTCTCGGACTTGCGCGAGATCTTGTCGATCTCGTCGATGTAGACGATGCCCTGCTGCGCCTTCTCGACGTCGT
>DAOMPM010000136.1:0-3881 GCA_035444805.1 Luteimonas sp.
ATGGATGCGCTGCGGCGGCGAGTCAGCCATGGATGGCTGACCGAGCCGGGGAGCAGTCCCCGGCCCGGGACGACTTCCGGCCGCAAGCCCGGATCTGACCCCTCGCCATCCGGCCAGACGTCACTTGGATGGGAGAAGAACCATGAAAAAACCCCGCCGAAGCGGGGTTTTCACGGACCTCGGCAACCTTCAGTCGCCCATCTGCTTCTGCAGATGCTCCCAGCGTTCCTGGGCGTCGATGGTGCGCTCTGCCTGCGGGCGGGCCTCGAGGCGGTCGAGGCCGATCTCCTCGCCGGTCTCGACGCAGTAGCCGTAGTCGCCTTCGTCGACGCGACGGATGATGCTTTCGATCTTGTTGATCAGCTTGCGGTAGCGGTCGCGGGTGCGCAGTTCGAGGGCGTTCTCGGTCTCGCGGCTGGCGCGCTCGGCGTCGTCGCCGACGTCACGCACTTCATCCTTGAGGTTCTCGATGGTCTGGCGCGATTCCTCGACCAGTTCCTCGCGGCGCGTCAGCAGCTTCTGCCGGAAGTACTCCAGCTGCAGCGGGTTCATGTACTCCTCGTCCGCGGCGGGCCGGTAGCCCTCGGGCAGGATCGGACGACCGGTTTCGGCATCGGTCTTGTACGGCACCGCACGGGTCTTGGCCTTCGGCGCCGGCGCGGTGGATCGCGCCGCCACGGCCACGGCGACCTTGCCGACGGGCCGGCGCGGCGCGGGCGCCGGTGGCCGGGCCGGAGCCGCCGCCGGGGCTGCCGGCTTCTTCGCAGCGACCGCCGGCTTGGCCGGGGCCGCCTTGGGTGTCGGCTCCGGCTTCGCGCTGGCGACGGCCTTGGCCGGCGCGGCTTTCACCGCAGGCTGCGCGACCTTCTTGGCAGGCGCCTGCTTCGCCGGCACCGCCTTGGCGACGGGCTTCTTCGCGGGTGCCGCCTTGGCCGCCGGCTTCTTCACGGCAGCGGCCTTCGCGACCGGCTTCGCCGCGGGCCTGGCGGGCGCCTTCTTCGCGACGGCTTTCTTCACCGGCGCCTTCTTCGCCGCAACGACCTGCTTCACGGCAGCCTTCTTCACGGCGGCCTTCTTCGGGGCGGCGGTCTTCTTCGCCGGCGCCTTCTTCACGGCCTTGGCAGCGGGCTTCGCCGGCTTCTTGGCGGATTTGGCCGCTTTCGCGGGCTTGGCTGGCTTTTTCGCGGACTTCTTGGCGACCACTTCCTGTACTTCCTCTCTGATTCCCTTGGACGGGAAAAGCGGGCTGTTATACCCTGCCCCGGCGGCAGCGGCAACCGCGCCGAACCCTTTCGAAGCCGTGATCGATCGCCTCCTCATCGCCCTGCTGCGCGGCTACAAGCGCTTGATCAGCCCGCTGCTCGGCCCACGCTGCCGCTTCGTGCCCAGTTGCTCGGAGTACGCGATGGAGGCCATCGGCCGCTTCGGTGCAATCCGCGGCGGCTGGCTGGCGATCCGCCGCGTCGGTCGCTGCCACCCGCTCCACCCCGGCGGATTCGATCCCGTGCCCGGGAGCTGCACGCATCCGGACCACCACCACGGCGCCGACGAGGACACTCCATGAGCGACACCCTGATCATCAACGCGCGCCTGGTGAACGAGGGCCGCGAGGTCGACGGCGACCTGCGCATCCGCGGCGACCGCATCGACGCCATCGGCAGCGGCCTGTGCGTGCGCAAAGGCGACACCGTGATCGATGCCGCCGGCCGCCGCCTGCTGCCGGGGATGATCGACGACCAGGTGCACTTCCGCGAGCCGGGCCTGGAGCACAAGGCCGACATCGCCAGCGAATCCGCGGCCGCGGTCGCCGGCGGCCTGACCAGCTTCATGGACATGCCCAACACCAGCCCGCCGACGCTCAACAACGCCGCGCTGGAGGACAAGTACGCCCGCGCCGCCGGCCGCGCCCGCGCCAATTACGGCTTCTACTTCGGCGCCAGCAACGACAACCTTGCCGACGTGCGCGGGATCGACCCCAAGGCCACGCCCGGCCTGAAGGTGTTCATGGGCGCGTCCACCGGCAACATGCTGGTCGACAACCCGGAGACGCTCGACGGCATCTTCCGCGACACTCCGGTGCCGATCATCACCCACTGCGAAGACACGCCGATGATCGACGCGATCCTCGCGCAGTACCGCGCGAAGCATGGTGACGACATCCCGGCCGAGTGCCACCCGGACATCCGCTCGCGCGAGGCCTGCATCAAGTCGACGCGGCTGGCGCTGGAGCTGGCGCGCAAGCACGACACCCGCCTGCACGTGCTGCACATCTCCACCGCCGACGAACTGGCGCTGTTCGAGAAGGGGCCGCTGGTCCGCGCCGACGGCAGCCGCAAGCGCATCACCGCCGAGACCTGCATCCACTTCCTGCGCTTCGATCGCGCCGACTACGCGCGCCTGGGCCACCAGATCAAGTGCAACCCGGCGATCAAGGACCCCGAGGACCGGGCGGCTCTGCTGAAGGCGCTGGCCGATGACGTGATCGACGTGCTCGCCACCGACCATGCCCCGCATACCTGGGAAGAGAAGCTCAGCCCCTACGTGCGCGCGCCCAGCGGCCTGCCGCTGGTGCAGTACGCCCTGGTCGCGGCGCTGGAGTGCGTGCACGAGGGCCATTTCAATACCGCGCGCGTGGTGCAGAAGTTCGCGCACGCGCCTGCGCAGCTGTTCGACGTGGCCGAGCGCGGCTTCCTGCGCGAAGACTATTTCGCCGACCTGGTGCTGGTCGAGGACACGCCGTTCACGGTGAAGCGCGAGGACGTGCTGTCGAAATGCGGCTGGTCGCCGTTCGAGGGCACCACGTTCCGCTCGCGCATCGCCTCGACCTGGGTCAACGGTACCCTGGCCTGGGACGGCAGTGCGCTTGTTGGCGACCCCGTCGGCCGGCGGCTGGAGTTCGCGCGATGACGCAGGCGCTGCGTCGCCTGGCCCTGGCCGCCCTCCTCGCCACCTGTGCCGCCATGACGCTGGCCGCGGCGCCGGACGAGCGGCGCGTGGTGTTCCCGCAGGCGGTCCAGCAGGGTGCGCTGGTGATCGGCAAGGTTCCGGCCGGCAGCACGGTCGAGTACGCCGGGCGCACGCTGCGCACCACCGGCTACGGCACCGTCGTGTTCGGCGTCGGCCGCGACGCCAGCGGGCCGCTGAAGGTGTCGGTCGTGCGCCCGGACGGCAGCCGCGAGGACGCACGCATCGACGTGAACCGGCGCGACTGGCCAGTGCAGCGCGTGGACGGCGTACCGCCGAAGACCGTCGATCCGCCGCCGGCCATCGCCGATCGCATCCGCCGCGAGCAGGCGCGCGTGGCCGAGGCGCGCGTGCATGACGATGCGCGCGCTGACTTCGCCAAGCCGTTCATCCGCCCGGTTGAGGGCCGCATCAGCGGACGCTTCGGCCGCGCCCGGGTCTACAACGGCAAGCCGGGCGCGCCGCATTCGGGCATGGACATCGCCGCCGCCACGGGCACGCCAGTGAAGGCACCCGCGGCCGGCATCGTCACCTTCGCCGACCGCGACCTCTACCTGACCGGCGGCACCGTGCTGATCGACCACGGCCACGGCGTCAGCAGCAATTTCCTGCACCTGTCGCGGATCGACGTCCAGGTGGGCGACCGCGTCGAGCAGGGCCAGGTGGTGGCGGCGGTAGGCTCGACCGGACGCTCGACCGGGCCGCACCTGCACTGGGGGATGAACTGGTTCGACGTGCGCATCGACCCGCAACTGGTGCTTGAGCGGGGAAACTGACGGGCGCAGCATCTGTCATCTCGACCGCAGGGAGAGATCTGCCTGGTCACTCGGGATGTCTCCCCCGGATCAGGTCCGGGGTCGACATGACAGCCCGGATACGTCGGTCGCGCGCATGGCGCGCTCCTGCGAGCGACGTTC
>DAOMPM010000137.1:0-3840 GCA_035444805.1 Luteimonas sp.
TCGACCGCCACATCGGCTGGGACATCGGCATCGCCGGCACCACCGCGCGCCTGGCCGAGGCGCTTGACGCCTGCGCGATCGTGCAGACGTACTCGCGACTGGTGATCGACTGCAACCGCCCGCTTGAAGCGCCCAGCTCGATCCCGGCCGCCAGCGACGGCACCTCCATCCCCGGCAACGCGGATCTCGACGATCGCGAACGTGATCGCCGCGCCGCGGCGATCTTCACGCCCTACCACGCGCGCATCGAGGCCGAGCTCGACCGCCGCCTGCGCGAAGGCCGACCGACGATCCTGGTCGCGATGCACAGCTTCACCCCGTCGATGAACGGCGACGACCGCCGCTGGCACGCCGGCGTCCTCTACCAGCGCGACGCGCGCTTCGCCCACGCGCTGCTGGACACGCTGCAGGGCGACGGCGACCTCGTGGTCGGCGACAACCAGCCGTACTCGGTCAGCGACGCCACCGACTACGCGATTCCGGTGCACGCCGAACGGCGTGGCCTGCCCCATGTCGAACTGGAGATCCGCCAGGACCTGATCGCCGATGCTGCAGGACAGCGGGCGTGGGCGGAGCGGCTGGCGCGACAGTTCACTGCGCTGCAGGATGCGTTCGTCACACGCTGATCGGCCGTCATCCCCACGAAAGCAACGTCCGTCATCGCAGCGGCAGCAACATCCGTCATCCCGGCGGCTTTCAACAGACGAATGTCTGGTCAAGCCGGGATCCATTCTGATCTTGTTTTTGACTGCACGCGGCGCAAGGACAGCCGCAACGGCAACATGGATCCCGGCTTTCGCCGGGATGACGGGGTCGTTCTCTCTCTAAACTCAAGGCACCTGTGCCGCCTGCCCGTTCCTTCAGGCAAACCCATCCGTCGCCCGCACCAGCGCGTCGACGTTCTCCGCCTCGAAGGCCGAATGCCCGGACGCCGGGGTGATCACCAGCTCCGCCTTCGGCCAGACCTGGTGCAGGTCCCAGGCGTTCTGTACCGGGCAGACCACGTCGTAGCGGCCGTGCACGATCACGCCGGGGATGCCGGCGATGCGGTAGGCGTCGCGCAGCAGCTGGTCGTCGACCTCGAGGAATCCCTTGTTGACGAAGTAGTGGTTCTCGATGCGGGCGAAGGCGAGCGCGAAGGCCGCGTCCTCGTGGCCGCTGACGAAGTCCTGGTCGACATGCAGGAACGAGGTCGCGCCCTCCCACACGCTCCAGGCGCGCGCGGCGGCGAGCCGCGTCGCTTCGTCGTCCGAGGTCAGGCGGCGGTGGAAGGCGGCGATCAGGTCGTCGCGTTCGGCTTCCGGGATCGCGGCGATGTAGTGCTGCCACGGCTCCGGGAACAGCCGCGACGCGCCCTCCTGGTAGAACCACTGCAGCTCCCAGTGGCGCAGCATGAAGATGCCGCGCAGCACCAGCTCGGTCACGCGCAGGCAGTGGGTCTGCGCATAGGCCAGCGCCAGGGTCGAGCCCCAGGAGCCGCCGAACACCTGCCAGCGCTCGATGCCGAGCGCCTCGCGCAGCTTCTCGATGTCGGCGACGAGGTCCCAGGTGGTGTTGTCGACGAGGTCGGCATGCGGCGTCGAGCGGCCCGAGCCGCGCTGGTCGAACAGCACGATGCGGTACTTCGCCGGGTCGTGGAAGCGGCGCATCTTCGCGTTGCAGCCGCCGCCGGGGCCACCGTGCAGCAGCACCACCGGCTTGCCCTTGGGATTGCCGCACTGTTCGTAGTACAGCGTGTGGCGGTCGTCGACCGACAGCGTGCCGGTGTCGAACGGCTCGATCTCGGGATACAGCGTGCGCATGCGGCAGCTCCAGCAAGAAGTCGCGCCAGTCTAGCCGGTCGCGCTCATGACGCTTCTCTCGTAGGAGCGGGCCATGCCCGCGACCGGGATGCCCAATGCGCCAGTGCGACCGGTCGCGCGCATGGCGCGCTCCTACGACGGCAGGCGGCCGAGGGTAACGCGGTCTCGGCCTTCGAGGTCGCGGTGGGTGGCGACGTCGACGAAGCCCGCCTCGTGCAGCAGCGCGCGCACCGCTTCACCCTGCGCCAGGCCGTGCTCGAACAGCAGCCAGCCGCCGGGGAGCAGGTGCGCGGGCGCCGCGGCGGTGATGGCGCGGATCGCGTCGAGGCCGTCGGGTCCCGAGGACAGCGCCAGCGCCGGCTCGTGGCGGAGGTCGCCCTGCGCCAGGTGCGGGTCGCCCTCGGCGATGTAGGGCGGATTGCTGGCGACCAGGTCGAAGCGCCGGCCCGGCAAGGCGTCGAACCAGTCTCCGGGGTGGAAGCTGACGTTGGCCAGGCCGGCGTCGCGCGCGTTGCCCCCGGCGACCGCGAGCGCAGCGTGGCTGGCGTCCGTCGCGGCCACCCTTGCGCGCGGGCGCTCGGACGCCAGCGCCAGCGCGATCGCGCCGCTGCCGGTGCCGAGGTCGGCCAGCTGCAGGTCGCGGTCGACGGGCAGGCGGGCCAGCGCCAGTTCGACCAGCAGTTCGGTTTCCGGCCGTGGGATCAGGGTGTCGGGGGTGACAGCGAGGTCGAGCGTCCAGAAGCCGCGGCGGCCGCACAGGTAGGCCACCGGTTCGCCGGCCAGCCGCCGCGCCAGCAGGGCCTCGAAGCGGACCGCGTCGGCGGCGACGAGCGGGTCGGCGGCGTGGGCGTAAAGCCAGCCGCGCGGCCGCCCCAGCGCGTGCGCGAGCAGCAGTTCGGCTTCGGCCGGGTCGGGAAGATCGCGCGCGTTGGCGAGCAGGCTGCGGACGGTCGGTGCGTGCTGTGGATCGGTCATCGCAGCATCGTAGGGTAGTCGCCCGCACCTGTAGGAGCGCGCCATGCGCGCGACCGGGGGAGCCGGCGCATCGGGCATTCCCTGTCGCGGGCATGGCCCGCTCCTACAGGACGCGCAACGCGGAGACCGACCAAAAATGAAGGCGGCCGAAGCCGCCTTCAAAGATTCCGTATACGCGTGGGAGGGAGGAACGGATACGGAACTCGGCTGGACAGGCGCCTTCGCGCGCTGTCGAAACCCTGCGCTGCCCCGCCCCGGTGCCGTCGTGGCCACCGCGCCAGACTGCAGCGCATGGCCTGACTATGCTGCAGCGCAAAAACGTTTGCAAGCACCTCCCTGGACAGAAAATCGCCAATCTGCGGCTATTTCAATAGTTTATATCTATCGATATAGTAAATATGTTCAACTTGAACTATTGATAGCTTGAACCTATGATCTCCCCATCGATCCAGACACCGGATCGAAGACCGCCACCCATCCCCATCCAGCCCGAGGTGCTCCATGTCCCTGATCAACACCGCAGTCCAGCCGTTCAAGGCCTCCGCCTACCAGAACGGCGAGTTCATCGAAGTCACCGACGCCAGCCTGAAGGGCAAGTGGTCGGTCCTGATCTTCATGCCGGCCGCCTTCACCTTCAACTGCCCGACCGAGGTCGAGGACGCCGCCGACAACTACGCCGAGTTCCAGAAGCTGGGCGCCGAGGTCTACATCGTCACCACCGACACCCACTTCTCGCACAAGGTGTGGCACGAGACCTCCGCGGCGGTGGGCAAGGCCCAGTTCCCGCTGGTCGGCGACCCGACCCACCAGCTGACCCGCGCCTTCGGCGTGCACATCGAGGAAGAGGGCCTGGCCCTGCGCGGCACCTTCGTGATCAACCCCGAAGGCGTGGTCAAGACCGTCGAGATCCACGACAACGCCATCGCCCGCGACGTCACCGAGACCCTGCGCAAGCTCAAGGCCGCCCAGTACGTCGCCGCGCACCCGAACGAAGTCTGCCCGGCCAAGTGGAAGGAAGGCGAGAAGACGCTGAAGCCGTCGCTCGACCTGGTCGGCAAGATCT
>DAOMPM010000138.1:0-3675 GCA_035444805.1 Luteimonas sp.
CGCGAAAGCGGGGATCCATTTTGACTTGTGTGGAGAAGACGCTGGGTCCCCGCTTTCGCGGGGATGACGGCTTTCCTTTACGCCACCGGCTCCCCACCGCGATCGCGACATCCCCAGTTGAGGATCGGCGTCCCCGGCGGCAGCACGCGGCGGAACATGGCCACGCGGCTGTGCTTGGGGTTGACCACCACCGGCGCCTTCGCGGCCTTGAGCAGCGGCAGGTCGGCGCTGGAGTCCGAGTAGGCGACGTCGATGTCGCCGTAGCCGCGCTCGCGCAGCATCCGCATCTTCTCCTCGGCGTGGCAGTGGCGGGTCGCCACCACCGCGCCGAAGCGCGGCCCGACCGCAGTGCCGATCACCGGCACGGCCTCGTGCGCGACGAGAGCGAGGATCGCGCGCGCCAACCCCGGCGGCGCGCCGGTGGCGATCACCACCCGGTCGCCGGCTTCGCGGTGCCGGTGCAGCACATCGAGCGCGATCGGCAGCAGGCGGGCGCGGATGTCGGCGTCGTGGGTGGCGACGTAGCGATCAATCATGTCGTCCAGCGTGCGCCGCCGCGGCATGCCGACGGTGCCGATCCAGACGAAGCCGGAGATGCCGTAGCGGCGCGTGGGCAGGAAGGCGACCATCGGTCCGAACACGGGCGTGGCCAGCAGCGCCAGCGCGGTGCGCCACCAGCTGCGCCGGATCAGCCAGGCGAACAGGTGGCTGCCTGAGTCGCCGTCGTACAGGGTGTGGTCGAAGTCGAACACGACCAGCGGCGCGTCGTCGCGCGGTTCGGTGGCCCCGCTCATGCCGGGAAGAACAGCCGCCGCAGCGCCTGGCCCGGATCAGGCTCGCGCATGAAGGCCTCGCCGACGAGGAACGCCTCGACACCGGCCGCGCGCATCCTGGCCGCATCTTCCGCGCTGTGGATGCCGCTCTCGGTGACCAGCCGGCGGTCGCGCGGCACGGCGCGCTGCAGCGACAGCGTGGTGTCGAGCGAGACCTCGAACGTGCGCAGGCTGCGGTTGTTGATGCCCAGCAGCGGCGCCGGCACCTGGATCGCGCGCTCCAGCTCGTCGATGTCGTGCACCTCGACCAGCACGTCGAGACCGAGCTGCAGCGCGGTGCCCGACAGCTCGGCCAGCTGGGCGTCCGACAGCGCGGCGACGATCAGCAGGATGCAGTCGGCACCGAGCGCGCGTGCCTCGAACACCTGGTAGGGATCGACGGTGAAATCCTTGCGCAGCACCGGCAGCGCGCAGGCGGCGCGCGCCTGCTGCAGGTAAGCGTCGGCGCCCTGGAAGAAGTCGACGTCGGTCAGCACCGACAGGCATGCCGCGCCGCCGGCTTCGTAGCTGCGCGCGATCGCGGCGGGGTCGAAGTCGGGACGGATCACGCCCTTGGACGGACTCGCCTTCTTGACCTCGGCGATCACCGCCGGCGCGCCGGCGGCGATCTTCGCCTCGATCGCGGACGCAAAACCGCGTGGCGGCGGCATGTCCGCGGCCAGCGCACGCATGTCGGCCAGCGGCCGTTCGGTGGCGCGCGTGGCGACCTCCTCGGCCTTGCGCGCGAGGATCTTCTGCAGGATGTCGTCCTTGCGCGGCAGCGCGGGACGCAGGAGGTGGTTCACGGGCTGGTGTCCTCTTTGATGCCAGCGGTCGGCAGATGATGCGCGCGTCCCGCCGGTGAGGCATGCATGATCGCACGGGCGTCCGCCCGGCAGCTGCTCTCATACCCTCTCGCTATCAGAAAGATAGACGTAGGAGCGGGCCATGCCCGCGACCCGCGACGGCCGGCGCATCCTCGTCCCCCGGTCGCGCCCATGGGGCGCTCCTACGCCATTCAATTCTTCTGATCGCGAATGGGTCTCAGGCGGCTTCCTGCGCGAGTCGGCGGGTGGTCGCGACGAACGCCTCCAGTTTCGCCAGCGCCGCGCCGGAGGCGATCGCCGCGCGCGCGCGCGCGATGCCATCGCGGATCGAGTCCGCGACGCCGGCCACGTACAGCGCCGCGCCGGCGTTGAGCGCCACGATCTCCAGCGGCAACCCCGCCTCGCCGCGCAGCGCGCCGAGCAGCATCGCTTTCGACTCGGCCGGATCGGCCACGCGCAGGTTGCGGCTGGCGGCCATGGCGATGCCGAAGTCCTCGGGATGGATCTCGTACTCGCGCACCTTGCCGTCTCGCAGCTCACCGACCAGGGTCGCCGCGCCGAGCGAGATCTCGTCCATGCCGTCGCGCCCCCAGACCACCAGCGCGCGCTCGGCGCCCAGTTCCTGCAGCACGCGCACCTGGATGCCGACCAGGTCGGGATGGAACACGCCCATCAGCACGCTGGGCGCGCCGGCGGGATTGGTCAGCGGCCCGAGGATGTTGAAGATGGTGCGCACACCCATCTCGCCGCGCACCGGCGCCACCGCCTTCATCGCCGGATGGTGGATCGGCGCGAACATGAAGCCGGCGCCGACCTCGTCGATGGTCCGCGCCACCTGCTCCGGCTGCAGTTCGATCGCCGCGCCGAGTGCCTCCAGCGCATCGGCGCTGCCCGACTTCGACGACACGCTGCGGTTGCCGTGCTTGGCCACGCGCGCGCCGGCGGCCGCGGCGACGAACATGCTCGCGGTCGAGATGTTGAAGGTATGCGAGCCATCGCCGCCGGTGCCGACGATGTCGACCAGATGGCTGCGATCGGGCACCTCGACCGTGCGCGACAGCTCGCGCATCACCCTGGCGGCGGCGGCGATCTCGCCGACGGTTTCCTTCTTCACCCGCAGGCCGGTGAGGATCGCCGCGGTCATCGCCGGCGAGACTTCGGCGCGCATGATCTGCCGCATCAGGTCGATCATCTCGTCGTGAAAGATCTCGCGGTGTTCGATGGTGCGCTGGAGGGCTTGTTGGGGGGTGATGGTCATGGGGGAGCCGTGGTTCGTGGTTCGTGGTTCGCGGTTCGCGGTTCGCGGTTCGCGGTTCGCGGTTCGCGGTTCGCGGTTCGCGAAAAGCGTCGTCCTTCCTGCCGTCATCCCGGCGAAAGCCGGGATCCATCTTGACGTTGCCATTTCCTTGCCGAAGCGAAAAGCAAATGGATCCCGGCTTTCGCCGGGATGACGGTATCGAGGGTCATCGCTCCAGGAAATTCTTCAACAGCGCATGCCCATGCTCGGTCAGGATCGACTCGGGATGGAACTGCACGCCCTCGACCGGGTGCTCGCGGTGGCGCAGGCCCATGATCTCCTCGAACGAGCCGTCCTCGTTCTCCGTCCATGCGGTGATCTCAAGCGCATCGGGCAGCGAGTCGCGCTCGACCACCAGCGAGTGGTAGCGCGTGGCCTCGTAACCGTCGGGCAGGTTCGCGAACACGCCCCTGCCCTCGTGGCGGATGTGCGAGGTCTTGCCGTGCATGATCCTTCCTGCGCGCACCACCTTGCCGCCGCAGGCCTGGCCGATGCTCTGGTGGCCCAGGCACACGCCGAGGATCGGGATGTTCGGGCCGAGCGACTCGATCACGCCCACCGACACGCCCGCCTCGTTCGGCGTGCACGGCCCGGGCGAGATCACGATGCGCTCCGGCGCCAGCCGTTCGATCTGCTCGACCGACAGCTCATCATTGCGCACCACCTTCACCTCCGCCCCCAGCGCCTGCAGGTACTGCACGAGGTTCCAGGTGAAGCTGTCGTAGTTGTCGATCATCAG
>DAOMPM010000139.1:0-3469 GCA_035444805.1 Luteimonas sp.
GGCGGCGAGTCAGCCATGGATGGCTGATCGAGCCGGGGAGCAGTCCCCGGCCCGGGACGACCTCCAGCCGCAAGCCCTGGTCTGCTCCCTCCTCATCCGGCCAGTCGTCAGTCGGATGGGAGAAGATCCACAAAAAAGCCCGCGAGAGCGCCCTCGGGCGCGACGCCTTGCGTGGACCGGATACCGTGGCGGGACAGCATCGCGCCCGAGGGCGCTCCCACAGCGTCTCCTTCGCCAGGCGGATTTGCCGGACAATATCCGCCCATGACCGCACAGATCGACGCCGACGGCCGCCTCCGCCACCTGCTCACGCTCGAGGGGCTGCCGCGGCCGGTGCTGCTCGTCCTGCTCGACCGCGCCCAGGCCTTAGCCGACGGCGCCGACGCGCGCGGGGCGCTGGCCGGCACCGCCGTGTGCACCCTGTTCTTCGAACCGTCCACGCGCACCCGCCTGAGCTTCCAGCGCGCCGCGCAGCGGCTCGGTGCCGACGTGCTCGGCTTCGATGCCGCCACCTCGTCCACCACCAAGGGCGAGACCGCGCGCGACACGCTGAAGAACATCGAGGCGATGGGCGTGCGCGGCTTCATCGTGCGCCACTCCGGCGATGGCGCGGTCGATGAGCTGGCCGCTGCCGCGGACCCGGACACGGCCCTGGTCAACGCCGGCGCCGGCCGCCGCGCGCATCCGACCCAGGGCCTGCTCGACATGCTGACCCTGCGCCAGGCCTTCGGCGACGACTTCTCGCGGCGCAGCTTCCTGATCGTCGGCGACGTGAAGCACTCGCGGGTCGCGCGCTCGGACCTGCACGCGCTGCGCACGCTCGGCGCCGGCGAGATCCGCGTCTGCGGCCCGGCGTCGCTGTTGCCTGACGACGACACCCTGGCCGGCTGCACGGTGAGCCACGACTTCGACGCCGCGCTTGAAGGCGCTGACGCGCTGATGATGCTGCGCCTGCAGCGCGAGCGCATGGAGGAAGGCCTGGTCGACTCGCTGGAAGACTACCACCGCGACTACGGCCTCACCTCCGCGCGCCTGCGCCGCGCCGCGGCGGATGCGGTGGTGCTGCACCCGGGTCCGATGAACCGCGGCGTCGAGATCAGTGACGAAGTCGCCGACGGCCCGCAGTCGCGGGTGCTGCGCCAGGTGGCGAACGGCGTCGCGGTGCGCATGGCGGTGCTGGAGGCCCTGCTGGCGTGACGCGGCGTGTGACGCCGGACGCGCTGGCCGCCGCCGTGCTGTGCGGATTCGCCGCGCTGCTGTGGCTGCCCGCGCTGTGGACGCCGTTCTGGGGCGACGACTACTTCTACCTGCACGGCGCACGCGCGGCCAACGAAGCCGGGCAGGCCTGGCTGCAGACCTTCTGGCCGGAACAGCCGATGAAGTTCTGGCGGCCGCTGTCGCAGGAGGCGTACTGGCGCGTGGTCGACGGCGCGCTGGGCGCGGATGCCTTCGTCGCGCACGCGGTGAGCCTGGTCCTGCACCTGTCCGCGGCCGCCTGCGTTGGTGTATTCGGCCATGCGCTTGCGCGCGTTTGCGGGTGGGAGCAAACGCGCGCCGTTGCGCTGCTGTCGGCTGCGTTCTACGTCGTGCTGGCGCTGGGGCTGCTGCCGGTGCACTGGGTCGCCGCGGCGAACAGCCCGATCCTGGTGGCGCTGACCGCCCTGATCCTCGCCGCGTGGTTGTCCGCGGCGCAGGCGTCGGGCGCGGCGCGCGTCGCGCTGCTGATGGCCATTCCGGTGTTGTTCGTCGCCGCCTTGCTGAGCAAGGAGTCGGCGGTGATGACGCCGCTGCTGATGCTGGTATCGAGCCTGTTCGCGGGCGCGCGGCCGCGTCGTGGCGAAGTCGTGGCGTGGCTGGCCTGCCTGGTCATCGCGCTGGTCTGGCTGGCGCTGCGCGCGCAGGTGACTCAGAACGACGCCGCGCAGTACGGGTTCGTGTTCGGCACGGGCCTGTTGCGCAACGCCGCTGCGCTGGGCGCATGGCTGCTCAACGTGCCGCGCGAGGCCCTGCGCATGATCGCCACCGGCGAAGGGCTGGTGGGCGCGGCCTGGGCCGCGGCGGTGGCTGTGCCGGTGATCGCGGCGTGGCTGCTGGCGCTGCGCGGCGGCGCCGGGCGGCTGGCGCCGCGGCAGTGGGGCGTGCTGGCGCTGTTCACGGGCCTGGCCTACGCGCCGTACTTCCCGCTGGCCTGGAACAGCTACGCCTACTACGCGGCCGTTGCGGCAATCCTGCCCACGGTCGCGTTGGCCCGTTGCCTGCAGGGCCGCGGCGTCGCGGTGGTCGCGGCGGTGCTGGTGGGCGCGTCATCGCTGCTGGCGGTGGAGGGCACGCGCCGGCTCGACCACCCGGGCCTGATCGGCCGCGCGCACTGGGCTGAAGCGACCCTGCGCGAACTGGAGCGCGCCGCACCGTCTGCGCCCCTGTCCGTCGAGGTCGAGGACGAGCAGCGCTTCTACGCGATCGGCGCGCACGGCCTTGCGTGGCGGCTGCGCCTGAAGCCTGAAGAGGTCCACATCGTCGATGCCTGCCCGGCGGACGGCGCCTGCCTGCTGATCCGCGCAGACGGCAGCTGGCGGTTGCGCTGATACCCACTCGCGATCAAGAGCACGGGATGAAGTAGAAGCGCCCCATGGGCGCGACCGGATCGCGACGATGCCCCCGCTCCCGCAAGACCTCTCAACTTGATCAAGTTGGTCAAGTCAACTAGAATGCGCCCATGACCCAGGTCAACATCCTCGAAGCCAAGACCCGCCTGTCCGAACTCGTCAAGGCCGCCCAGGCTGGCGAGGAGGTGGTGATCGCCAACCGCGGCGTGCCGGTGGCCAGGCTGGTGAAGCTGGCTCCACCTCAGGAGCCCGGGCTGGGCGATCCGAAGGCAATCCTGGACTGGTTGAAGAAGAATCCGGCGCCGAAGCATTCGCGCCGCAGCAAGGCGCAAATCGACGCGGCTATAGCCGAGGAGCGCGACAGTTGGGATTGATCTATCTGGACACCAACGTCCTGATCTACGCCAACGAGGACGACACCGGTTTCGGCGAGCGCGTGTTGGCGGCCATTGCCGGAGCTGGATCGAATCGTCTCGCGGTGTCGCCCCTGGTCAGGATGGAGTGCCTGGTTAGTCCGATCCGGAGCGGCAACTTCGCGCTGCAGCACCAGTACGAAGGCTGGTTCGCCAAGTTCGTGCAGCTGGACATGTCCGACGCCGTGTTCTCCCAGGCGACCTTCCTTCGCGCCCGCTTCAACCTGAAGACCCCGGACGCACTGCACCTGGCCTGTGCGCAGCACCATGGCTGCGAAGCATTGTGGACGAACGACGAGCGGCTCTCGAAAGCCGCGCACGGGTTGGCGGTGAATGTTCTTGCGTGATTAGCCGCTGAACCGCGTCGATTCACTCGTCCATGCATGCCTGTACCTTCTGCATACAGGCATCCACGCTTCCGCATAATGCTGTCATGGCGCGCATGCCGGC
>DAOMPM010000140.1:0-3428 GCA_035444805.1 Luteimonas sp.
GCCTCGATCGCCGAGTTCAACGGCCTGGGCGGCAACGACCTCGCCCGGCTGACGGCCTGGGTCGATCGCCAGCTCAATCCCGCCGCCATCGACGACAGCGCGGTCGAATCCCGCCTGTCCTCCGCCAACTACACCACGCTCGGCAAGAGCCTGCAGCAGCAGTGGAACGAGCACGTCCGCCAGGACGACTACAACACCCGCATGCGGCCCGGCTGGGAGATCCAGCGCGCCGCGTTCGTCCGCGCCGTCTACTCGAAGCGGCAGCTGTTCGAGGTGATGGCGACGTTCTGGCACGACCACTTCAACGTCATGCTCAGCGACTACGACTGCTGCCCGGTCTACGTCCACTACGACCGGGACGTGATCCGCGCCAACACCTTCGGCAACTTCCGCGCCATGCTCGAAGCGGTCGCGCAGAGCAACGCGATGATGCACTTCCTCGACAACAAGTCGAACCGGCGCGCAGGACCGAACGAGAACTTCGCCCGCGAGCTGCTCGAACTGCACACCTTCGGCGCCGAGAACTACCTCGGCTTCATGGATCCCTTCCAGGTCCCGCCCTGCCCGGAGGATCCGTCCTACCCGCTCGGCTACACCGACATCGATGTCTACGAGACCGCAGCCGCGTTCACCGGCTGGACGATCAAGAACGGCCACTGGGAGTACCCGAACGACAACGACGGCACCTTCGTCTACCGCTCCGACTGGCACGATACTGGTCCCAAGTTCGTGCTTGGCCAGTTCATCTATCCGGAACGGCCGGCGCTGCAGGACGGACGCGACATCCTCGACCGCGTCGCCAGCCACCCGCGGGTGGCGAAGTTCATCTGCAGGAAGCTGATCCGGCGCTTCTTCAGCGACGAGCCGAACCCGGCGCTGGTCGACAGCGCCGCCGCCGTGTTCCGCGCCAACTGGCAGGCGCCCGACCAGATCAAGCGCACCCTGCGCCACATCCTGCTGTCGGACGATTCACAGCACGCCTGGGGTCGCAAGAACCGGCGTCCGTTCGAAGCGGTGGTCGCGTCGCTGCGCGTGCTCGACTGCAACTGGACCTACCGCATCGAAGAGAACCGCAGCAACGACCTCAACTGGCGCATGGGCTTCACCGGCCACCAGCCCTACGACTGGCCGGCGCCAAACGGCTATCCGACCGAGAACACCGCGTGGTCGGGCGCATCGAGCTTCGGCATGACCTGGAAGCTGGTCAACTGGCTGACCGAGACCGACAACGTCGCCGGCAACGGCAAGCTGCTGCCGATCCTGGAAACCACCCGCAGCGGAGTCCCCGCGGCGCAGTGGACCGCTAACCGGCTGGTGGAGTTCTGGTGCAACCGCATCCTCGGCTACCAGCCGGAGGCGACGCGCCTGACCGCGCTGCGCAACTTCATGGCGCAGAACGGCAATCCCGCCAGCTACGTCATCGAGGACACCGACAGCTGGGCGCAGGGTGACCTCAAGCGCCACTACAACCAGCAGCGCCTGCGCAGCATGGTGTCGCTGATCCTCATGTCCCCCGAATTCCTGAGCCGTTGACCATGAGCAGGATCGAACTCGACCGCCGCGAATTCCTCAAGGGCTGCTGCGCCACCGCCGCAGTGGGCGCGGCCGGCCCCACCCTGCTGTTCGGCAGCGATGCGCATGCCGCGGTGAACAGCTACGACACCATCGTCCACGTCTTCCTGCGCGGCGGCATCGACGGCTTGAACCTGGTGGTGCCGGTGTCCGGCAACGACCGCGGTTTCTACGAGGAAGCGCGGCCGGACCTCAGCATCAGGGCCAGCGGCGAATACTCCGCGCTGCCGCTGACGCTTGCCGGCGGCGGCGCCACCGGCTTCGGCCTGCATCCCTCGGCCACCGGTCTGCGCGACATCTGGGCGGACGGCAAGCTCGCGATCGTGCACTGCACCGGCATGCTGACCGCGGTTACCCGCAGCCACTTCGATGCCCAGCAGTACCTCGACTTCGGCACGCCGGGAACCAAGGGCAGCGGGACCGGCTGGCTGGCACGTGCCTGGCAAACGCAGCCGGGTGCGTCGCCGACAGTGACGATGCCGGCGCTGGCGGTGAACAGCCGCATGCCGGCCAACCTGCTCGGCTCGACCCAGGCGATCACCATGGGCAGTCCGACCGATTTCTCGCTGAACTCCGGCGCGTGGCAGTGGCAGCGCGCACGCGACGGCTCGCCCGCGGGCTTCAAGGGCGTCAACGAGACGCTCGCGAGCATGTGGCAGGGCAATGTCGGCATCGAGCACAGCGGCCGGGCCGCGGACGCGTCGCTGCGCGCCGTGGCACAGCAGCCGTACACCTCGACGCTGCCGGTGAGCTGGCCGACCAGCACCTTCGCCCGCCAGATGTGGACGGTCGCGCAGTCGATCCGTTTCAACGTGGGTCTGCGTTACGCCACCGTCGACCTCGGCGGCTGGGACACGCACGAAGGCCAGGGCACGGCGGGCGCCAACTGGAACTACTACCAGAACAAGATCGCCGAACTGTCGCAGGCGCTGGCTGCCTTCTACAGCGAGCTCCAGGCCAGCGGTGAAATGGCGCGGGTGACGGTGGTGGTGCAGTCCGAGTTCGGTCGCCGCGTGCGCCAGAACGGCAGCGGCGGCACCGACCACGGTTACGGCAACCCGCTGCTGGTGTTCGGCGGGCCGGTCAACGGTCGTCGCTTCTACGGCAGCTGGCCGGGCCTGCATCCGGAGATCCTCTCGCCGTATTTCGGCGACATCCCGGTGACGACCGACTTCCGCCGCGTGTTCACCGAACTGCTGCAGGCGCGCATGGGCCACACCCGCATCGCGGAGGTCTTCCCCGGCTATACCGGCTACAGCGCGCTGGGCCTGTTCTCCGCCGCCGGCGCCGCCTCGCAGGCCGAGCCGGTGCGACAGGCTGCGCAGGCGCCGTCGTCCAGCATCCGCACGCAGCCGTCGATCGCAACGACGGGCGGCGATTCCGCCCTGCCGACCGATGCCCCCGTCCGCTTCCAGCGCGGCACGGTGCGGATGCCGAAACGGATCTCGCAGCCGCTGCTGCGCCTGCGGCTGAAGCTGGCCAGGCTGATGCAGCAGCATCGGCTGTAGCGACGGCGGGCTTCGTCCCGGGGGTGCCCTATCTGTCATCCCGAGCGCAGCGAGGGATCTGCTTCAATGCGCCCGGACAGCAGATCCCTCGCTGCGCTCGGGATGACATTCTGCTTGCTGCCCTTGCTGCCCTTGCTGCCCTTGCTGCCCTTGCTGCCGGATGAGCTCGGGAGCCCCTGAAACACCAGGGCACCGCATCAAAAAAAACGGGCCGAAGCCCGTTTTTCTTCGACGGGTTGTGCCCCACGGATCACTCCGCGGTCACGCCCTCGCCTTCTTCCACGGCCTTGATTGACAGGCGGATGCGGCCCTGCTTGTCGACTTCCAGCACCTTGACCTTGACCACGT
>DAOMPM010000141.1:0-3312 GCA_035444805.1 Luteimonas sp.
TCGATGGCGCCGGACTCGCGCAGGTCGGCCATCACCGGGCGCTTGTCGGTGCGGGTTTCCAGCGAGCGGTTGAGCTGCGACAGCGCGATCACCGGCACGTTGAGCTCCTTCGCCAGCGCCTTGAGCGAGCGGCTGATCTCGGAGATCTCGGTGGCGCGGTTCTCGCTGTTGCCCGGCACCGCCATCAGCTGCAGGTAGTCGATCACGATCAGGCCCAGGTCGTGCTCGCGCTTGAGCCGGCGCGCCTTGGCGCGCAGCACGTCGGGCGAGAGCGCCGGGGTGTCGTCGATGAAGATGCGGGTGTCCTTGATCAGGCGGATCGCGCTGGTGACGCGGCTCCAGTCCTCGTCCTCCAGCTGGCCGGTGCGCAGGCGGGTGGCGTTGACCCGGCCGACCGAGGAAATCAGGCGCAGCGCAAGCTGGCTGGCCGACATTTCCATCGAGAACACCGCGACCGCCTTCTTGGTCTTCATGGCCGCGTACTCGGCCATGTTCAGCGCCAGCGTGGTCTTGCCCATCGCCGGGCGCGCGGCGAGGATCAGCAGGTCGGTCGGCTGCAGGCCTGCGGTCATCTCGTCGAACTCGGTGTAGCCGGTGGGCATGCCGGTGATGCCGCCGCCGTTGGCGTGCCGCGTCTGCAGGATGTCGAAGGCTTCGCGCATGGCGTCGTTGACGGCGGTGAAGTCCTGGCGGCCGCGGGCACCGGCCTCGGCGATCTTGAACACCTGCTGCTCGGCCTTGGCCAGCAGCTCGCCGCTGTCGCGTCCCTCCGGCTGGAAGCCGTCGTTGACGATGTCGGTGCCGACTTCGATCAGCTGGCGCAGGATCGCCTTGTCGCGCACGATCTCGGCGTAGGCCTTGATGTTCGCGGCCGATGGCGTGGTCGTCGCCAGCTCCACCAGGTAGGCGCCGCCGGCGACCTGCTCGGCCTGGCCCTGCGATTCGAACCACTCGCCGAGGGTGACCGCGTCGAAGGGCCGGTTCTTCTCGGCCAGTTCGCGGATCGCGCGGTAGATCAGCTGGTGGTCACGACGGTAGAAGTCACCCTCGGTGATCAGGTCGGCGACGCGATCGTAGGCGTCGGGCGCCAGCATCAGGCCGCCGAGCACCGCCTGCTCGGCGTCCACCGATTGCGGCGGCACGCGCAGCTGGTCGATTCGGCTCTCGTTGCGGGTTTCCTGGCGGAAACCGGGTCGTGCGGACATCAGCGGCGTGACTCCCGGGGACGGACCTTCGAAGCGGTCCTGTTGTCGTTCTGTGGCGGTCATCGTAGCGGTCCGGCCTGTGGGTGCGCGACGGAACAAGCTGTGGATAAGCACCGATTGTCGCCATCGCCGTCGCAACCGGTGAGACGGGGCCGCGCGGAACACCGTGTTGCGCCCGCGCCGGGTCCGGCGTGCAGGCCGCATCAGCGGCGGGCATGACCCATCTGCGACAATAGGCCGCTTGTCCAGCCCGCCCATCCCGTGAACGCCCTCTTCCCCCTCGAACCCAGCGCCGCCGAGGCGCAGCACGCGATCCGCGACGAGTTCGCCTTCTTCGGCGACTGGTCCGAACGCTACCAGTACCTGATCGACCTCGGCCGCAAGCTGCCGGCCTTCCCGGAGGAATGGAAGACCGAGGAACACCGCCTGCGCGGCTGCCAGTCGATGGTCTGGATCGTGCCGCGCGGCGACACGGCGCGCCTGGATTTCGCCGCGGCCAGCGACTCGGCCATCGTCTCGGGGCTGATCTTCCTCGCGCTGCGCGTGTACTCCGGCCGCAGCGCGCGCGAGATCCTCGACACCGACGCCAGCTATATCGCCGACATCGGCCTGGCCAAGCACCTCTCTCCGACCCGCAGCAACGGCCTGGCCTCGCTGCTGGCCTTCATCCGCGAGGCCGCGCAGCGCGCCCTGGCGTGAGCGAAGCCAGCGCAAAGCTGCCGGAGGACAGTCGCGCGGCACCGCTGCGCAACCGCAACTTCCGCCTGCTGATGGGCTTCCGGATCTTCACGATCCTGTCCTACCAGACGGTCGCGGTGACGGTGGGCTGGCATGTCTACGAGCTCACGCGCGATCCGTGGATGCTCGGCCTGATCGGCCTGGCCGAGGTCCTGCCCTACTTCTGCGTGGCGCCGTTCGCCGGCTACCTGGTCGACCACCTGCCGCGGCGCAAGCTGGGTGCGTTTGCCGCCTGTTGCCTGGCGATCACGCCCCTGCTGCTGGTGGCGATCGCCAGCGGCTGGACCTCGGTGGGGGTCTGGGCGATCTATGCCGCGATCGCGCTCACCGGCTGCGTGCGCGCCTTCCTCGGCCCGGTCTACAACGCCCTGTTCGCGCGGGTGCTGCCGCGCGCGCAGTACGTGCGTGGCGCCAGCCTGGGCAGCATCGTGTTCCAGTCGGGGCTGGTGACGGGACCGGCGATCGGCGGTTTCCTGGTCGGCTGGGCCGGCAAGCCGGTCGCCTACGGCGTGGCCGCGGTGTTCGCCGTGTTCGCGGCGGTGGCCATGCTGCGGATGCGGGTCAGCGAACCGGCGCCGCAGCTGCAGCGCGCGCCGATCTTCGCCAGCATCGCCGAGGGCGCGCGTTTCGTGTTCGGGCACCAGGTGCTGCTGGCGGCGCTGGCGCTGGACATGTTCGCGGTGATGTTCGGCGGCGCGATCTCGCTGGCGCCGGCCTTCATCACCGAGATCCTGCACTACGGACCGGAGGGCCTGGGCATCCTGCGCGCGGCGCCGGCGCTGGGCGCGGTCGCGATCGGGGTGTGGCTGGCGCGGCACCCGCTGGACCGCAACGCCGGGCGCATCCTGCTGTTCGCGGTCGCGGGCTTCGGCCTGTGCATGATCGGCTTCGGCCTGTCGCGCACGTTCTGGCTGTCGGCGTTCTTCCTGCTGCTGTCGGGCGTGTGCGACGGCGTCTCGGTGGTGACGCGCTCGACCATCATGCAGCTGGCGACACCGGATGAGATGCGCGGGCGGGTGTCGTCGATCAACGGCCTGTTCGTGGGCTCGTCAAACGAAATCGGCGCGTTCTACGCCGGCTCGATGGCGCGCCTGCTCGGGCTGGTGCCGGCGGTGGTGCTCGGCGGCTGCGTGACGATCGGCGTGGCCGCGGTGACGGCGTGGCGGGCGCCGCGGTTGCGGCGGCTGCACTTCAGCGAGCTGAAGTAGACGCGTAGTTGGTAGTTGGTAGTGCGGGCGTCGGAGGGACGCCGCGTCCTGTCGTCCGGGGATCGCTCTTCGCTCGATCAGGGCATCCTGCCCTGACTCGCGCGCAAAACATCCATGTTTTGCTTTCCGCAATCCCCGGCCGCCAGGACGCGGCTCACCGC
>DAOMPM010000142.1:0-3250 GCA_035444805.1 Luteimonas sp.
CGCCCTCGCCCACGATCGGCATGGTCGGGCCGTCGAGCACCGCGTAGCCGCGCGCGAGGAAGGCCAGCGGACCCCAGTAGCTGATGCGGTTGAAGCGGTGCGGCGAGCCGCGGACCTGGCTGGCGGCGTCGGCGGATTTGAACTCGCGCGGGTAGGCCCACATCAGCATCGGCAGCGGGCCGTCGCGCGTCGCGTCGTAACCGGCGGGCAGGTAGAGGTCGGCGGTCAGCTCGACGCCGTCGGCGCGCGCGTAGCGGATCTGCTCCTTGGTGACGTCACGCAGTTCGGGCGTGGGGTGCGGGAAGTCGGTGAGCGCGACCGGCTCCGCAGCGGCGTCGCCCAGCGTGCGCAGCAGCACCTGCGCCGGCTCGGTCGGTGACTCGCGGGTGGTGAGGATGCGCGCCGCATCGGCGTCGAGCAGGGCGAACGGGGCCTCGTACCACGGCGCTTCGGAGTGGAACAGGCGTTCGGTGGTGCCGCCCGCCAGGTCCTGCCGGTCGAGGAAGGGCCGGTCGCCCTCGGGCGAGGCGCCGTCACCGATGCGATAGAGGGTGTCGCCGTCGCCGGTGGTCAGCAGGCGCGCGAAGCCGCGATCGTCGGACTGCATCACCGGGGTTCCCGGATCGGCGTAACGGTCCTCGTAGGAACCTTCGCGCAGCAGGGCCGGCGCGACGTCGGTATCGGGCTGCAGGCGCCATTCGCGCAGCTGCCGGGTCTTCCACCAGAACTCGGTGAGCAGGGCCAGGCGGCCGTGTCCCCACTGGATGCCGGCGTAGCGCATCGACAGGTCGGCCAATGCCTGCGGCTCGCCATTGAACGGTGCGGCATGCGCGAACACGCGGTCGCGCACCGCCACCTCGCGCGCGGGATCGCCGCCGTCCTGCGCTTCGGCCCAGACCAGGGTCGCCGGCGCGTCGGCGCGCCAGCCAATGCGGCGCACGCCGGTGGCGACCGCGTCGTTGCCGGTGGGCAGGCCCTCGACCAGCGGCAGGGTCGCCACGGTGTGCAGCAGGCGGCCGTCGAGGTCGGTCACGTCGATGCGGCGCGGGAAGCGCGAATACGGCACGGCGTAGGAGAACGGCCGCTCCAGCCGCTGGCGCAGCAGGTGGCGGCCGTCGGGCGAGACCGAGGCACCGACGTACAGCTCCGGCCCGCCGATGCGCTGCACGCGCCCGTCCACGCCCACGCGCGCGAGCTGGCTGGTCATGTAGTAGGCGAACAAGGCCTCGTCATGCGCATTCTTCAGCAGGTCCTGGAAGGTGCGCAGGCTCTGCACCTGGCCGCTGCCTTCGGTGGCCTGGATGTTGGGTCCGGACGGCACGCCGTCGTCGGCCGGCGGCGCGCCCTGCCCTTCGGGACGCAGCAGCGCGATCAGGCCGCTGCTGTCGGGCAGCCAGTCGAAGCCGCTGCCGGTCACGCTGCCCAGCGGTTGTTCGAGCAGCCGGCGCGCGCGGCCCGCGGCCACGTCCACCAGCCACAGCTCGACGCGCCCGGCGCGGGCGTCGACGTGGCTGAAGGCGAGGTGGCGCTGGTCGGGCGACCACTGCAGCGAGGACAGCGCCAGCGGCTGCGGCAGGCCCGCGATGCGGCGCTCACCGCCACCGTCGACCGACTGCAGCCAGAGATCGTCGATGAAGCTGAAGGCACTGGCCGAATGCGTGCGCGGATGGATGCGCAGGCCGGCGAGCTTGAGTTCGGGCTGGGCGACCACGTCGATGCCCGGCAGCGACGGCACCTGCATGTAGGCCAGCAGGTCGCGACGCGGCGACAGCGACAGCCGCGGCGCCTGCGGTGCGTCGACGATCGCGCGCAGTTCGGGTGCGGGCAGGCGGTAGCCGGCGTCGCCGGCCGCGGTGGCCTGCACGGCCTGCCCGCTCGCCTGCGCCGTGCAGGTCGCCACGCACAGGCCGGCGAGTACAACCGGCAGGACAATGGATCGGATGGCGACTCGGGCCATATGTAGGACTCCCATCGGCAAAACCCCGAGGCTAGCCCACCATGCCTGCCCTGCACCATGGCAATGGTCATGGCCGGCGTCCCGTGAGCCCCCGCCAACGGCCCTGACCGGCACCGGCGGCCTCATTCATCCCTCTATCTCGTAAAAGCGATAGAATACCGCTCCCACCGAGGGGCGCTGCGACCGTGGATCCAGCACGGCCAGGCTCGGCGGGTTGCACTTGAACGGCGCCCGGTTCACCTCACCCTCCCTCGCCCGCGAGCGGGACAGGGAGCAGAAACCGGAGCTTCCGCATGAACGCACAGATCAAGACCTTCTCGACCGAGGGCGACTACAAGGTCGCCGACATCTCCCTGGCCGACTGGGGCCGCAAGGAACTCGACATCGCCGAGCACGAGATGCCGGGCCTGATGTCGATCCGCCGCAAGCACGCCGCCACCGCACCGCTCAAGGGCGTGCGCGTGACCGGCTCGCTGCACATGACCATCCAGACCGCGGTGCTGATCGAGACCCTGAAGGACATCGGCGCCGACGTGCGCTGGGCCTCGTGCAACATCTTCAGCACCCAGGACCACGCCGCCGCCGCGATCGCCGTCACCGGCACCCCCGTGTTCGCCTGGAAGGGCGAGACGCTGGAGGAGTACTGGGACTGCACGCTCGACGCGCTGACCTTCACCCTGGCCGACGGCACCCTGACCGGCCCGGAGCTGGTGGTCGACGACGGCGGCGACGTGACCCTGCTGATCCACAAGGGCTACGAGCTGGAACAGGGCGACGAGTCCTGGGTGAACTCGCCCTCGGGCAGCCACGAGGAGCAGGTGATCAAGAACCTGCTCAAGCGCGTGGCCAAGGAGCGTCCGGGCTACTGGACCCGCGTGGTCAAGGACTGGAAGGGCGTCTCGGAAGAGACCACCACTGGCGTGCACCGCCTCTACCAGTTGGCCCAGGACGGCAAGCTGCTGGTACCGGCGATCAACGTCAACGACTCGGTCACCAAGTCCAAGTTCGACAACCTCTACGGCTGCCGCGAGTCGCTGGCCGACGGCCTCAAGCGCGCGCTCGACGTGATGCTGGCCGGCAAGGTCGCCGTGGTCTGCGGCTACGGCGACGTCGGCAAGGGCTGCGCCGCTTCGCTGCGTGCCTACGGCGCCCGCGTGGTGGTCACCGAGATCGACCCGATCTGCGCCCTGCAGGCGGCGATGGAAGGCTATGAGGTCGCGACCGTCGAGGACACCCTCGGCGAGGCCGACATCTACGTCACCACCACCGGCAACAAGGACATCATCCGCGTCG
>DAOMPM010000143.1:0-3236 GCA_035444805.1 Luteimonas sp.
CGATCGAGAACTTCATCTCGGTGCCGCACACCGAAGGCCCGAAGCTCGCCGCGCAGCTTGAACAGCACGTGCGCGAGTACGACGTCGACGTGATGAACCTGCAGCGCGCGACGCAGCTGGTGCCCGCCGGCGCCGACGGCCTGGTCGAAGTGAAGCTCGACAACGGCGCCTCGCTCAAGTCGAAGACCGTCATCCTCTCCACCGGCGCGCGCTGGCGGCAGATGGGCGTGCCCGGCGAGGACCAGTACCGCAACAAGGGCGTGGCCTACTGCCCGCACTGCGACGGCCCGCTGTTCAAGGGCAAGCGCGTGGCGGTGATCGGCGGCGGCAACTCCGGGGTCGAGGCGGCGATCGACCTGGCCGGCATCGTCGGCCACGTCACCCTGGTCGAGTTCGACGGCAAGCTGCGCGCCGACGAAGTGCTGCAGCGCAAGCTGCGCAGCCTGTCGAACGTGCGCATCATCACCAGCGCGCAGACCACCGAAGTGCTCGGCGACGGCAACCGCGTCACCGGCCTCGTCTACCGGGACCGCAGCGGCGGCGACGCGCACCGTCTGGAACTGGAGGGCGTATTCGTGCAGATCGGCCTGCTGCCCAACACCGAGTGGCTCAAGGGCACGGTGGAGCTTTCCGCGCGCGGCGAGATCGTGATCGACGACCGCGGCCAGACCAGCGTGCCGGGCGTGTTCGCCGCCGGCGACTGCACCACGGTGCCGTACAAGCAGATCGTGATCGCGATGGGCCAGGGCTCGACCGCGGCGCTGGCCGCGTTCGACCACCTGATCCGCAGCTCGGCACCGGTCGAAGTGGCGGAAGCCGAGGCGGCGTGACGTAATGCCTCCCACTTGTCATCTCGAACGCAGTGAGAGATCTGCTCCAGAGCAGATTCCTCACTGCGTTCGGAATGACACTGGTGGGTCCGGATGACAATGGCGGAATGGCATCGGCGACGCCCTGCTTGACACTGACGATGCGCTGAAGGCCCCTGACCCATGAACCTGCGCGACCTCAAGTACCTGATCGCGGTCGCCGACCACCGCCACTTCGGCCGCGCCGCCGCGGCCAGCTTCGTCAGCCAGCCGACGCTGTCGACCCAGATCCGCAAGCTCGAGGACGAGCTCGGCGTGTCGCTGGTCGAACGCGCGCCGCGCAAGGTGATGCTGACCCCGATCGGCGCCGAGATCGTCGAGCGCGCGCGCCGGGTGGTGGCCGAGATCGAGCAGATGAAGGAAGCCGCGCGGCGCAGCCAGAAGCCCGAGGCCGGCACCGTGCGCCTGGGCATCTTCCCCACCCTCGGTCCCTACCTGCTGCCGCACGTCGTCCCCGGCATCCGCGAGCGCTTCCCCGACCTGCAGCTGCTGCTGGTCGAGGAAAAGAGCGACGAACTGCTGGCGCGGCTGCGCGACGGCCGCCTCGACGCCGCCATCCTCGCCCTGCCGGTGCACGACGACCAGCTGCACCACGAATACCTGTTCGAGGAACCGTTCCTGCTCGCGGTCCCCGAGCAGCATCCGCTCGCGAAGCGGCAGGCGCTGGGCCTGGACGACCTCGCCCACGAGAACCTGCTGCTGCTCGAGGACGGCCACTGCCTGCGCCGGCAGACCCTGGACGTGTGCGCACTGGCCGGCGCGCACGAACGGGCCGAGTTCCGCGCCACCAGCCTGGAGACGCTGCGGCAGATGGTCGCGGCCAACGTCGGCATCACCCTGCTTCCGGCGCTGGCGGTGCAGCCGCCGGTGGCGCACCCGCGCAATATCCGCCTGCTGTCGTTCAAGGGCACCCAGCCCAGCCGCCGGATCGCCATGTTCTGGCGCCGCAGTTCGGCGATGTCCGACTTCCTGAGCCAGCTGGCGGGCACCCTCCGGGACCTGCCGCCGGAACTGCTGGCCAATCCGCTGGCCGGCGTCACCAACAATCCGCACGCACCGCCGCCGGACATGCTTTAGGCGACGCTGCCCACCTCGCTTTTGCCCGTGATCCCCGCGAAGCTGTTGCTCGTCATCCCCGCGAAAGCGGGGATCCATTGTCAAGATCAAGATGGATCCCCGCTTTCGCGGGGATGACGACATTTTCTCCGATCCACGGTGCGCAGGCCCGCCCAACGCGCCCAACGCGGCCAACCCACCCAACCCGCCCCCCACCCCTTGAAGCCACGCCCCGGTAGCGCTACGGTACGAGGCACCACGAAAACGGACGATGCGCCGGGGGCGCGCCGTCCGTTTTTCTTTGCGCGCCGGCCCGCGCCGCCGCACACCCCACCACGGAGCAGAAACCACCATGACCACGCCCAGCACCACGGGCCTGCCGCCCCCCATCACCGTCTCCCGGCGCGACGCCTCGCGCCTGGAGGCCCTGCTCGACAGCCCCCGCTGGCAGAACGACGCCACTGCCGAGGCCCTGCTCGGCGAACTGGTCCGCGCCGAGGTCGTCGACGACGCCGACATGCCCGCCGGCGTGGTCGGCATGCACTCGCGGGTCGAATGCGTCGACGAGAACACCGGCGACCGCCATTCGCTCACCCTGGTCTACCCGAACGAAGCCGACGCCGGCGCCGGCAGGATCTCGGTCCTGGCCCCGGTGGGCAGCGCCCTGCTCGGCCTGTCGGTCGGCCAGTCGATCGACTGGCCCACCCCGCAGGGCCGCACCCTGCGCCTGCACGTCGACGCCGTCCACCCCGCGGACGCCTGACGCCGGGATGTCGCTGCGCACGCTGGCGCTCGCCGGGCTGCTGCTCGGCGCGATCGGCTGGTGGTTCTCCCCGTACTCGCCGCGCGTACCCGACGCGCCCGCGCCCGCCGCGGGCGCGGACATCGACTGTCCCCTGCCGTCGACCGCCGCCCTGGTCGACGGCCCCCGCCAGACCGGCCTGCCCGACCACCAGCCGCCCTTCCAGCTCGAAGCCGGCACCCTGACCCCGCTGGCCGGCTTCAGCGTCTCCGCCCGCGTACTCGGTCGCAGGGACTACGCATCCGGCCGCGAAGCCGACTTCTCCCCGACCGACCTCGCCCTCGGCTGGCAGCGCATGCGCGAGGACGACGTGCTGGTGCGGCTGGACATCACCCAGTCCGGCCGCTGGTACCGCTACCGCTGGCGAGACGGCCCGCCGATCCCGCCGCGCGAGATCGTCACCAGCAGCGCCAACATGCACATGATCCCGTCCAGCCCCGACGTCGCCCGCGCCCTGCGCCAGGTGCGCCCGGACGACCGCGTGCGCATCGACGGCTGGCTGGTCCAGG
>DAOMPM010000144.1:0-1675 GCA_035444805.1 Luteimonas sp.
TTGCCCTAAGATGCACCGCACGCGAAAGTGGCGGAATTGGTAGACGCCCTGGATTTAGGTTCCAGTGCCGCAAGGCGTGGGGGTTCGAGTCCCCCCTTTCGCACCACCTCGGGGCGGCAACGGGCAGTACGCCAGCGCCCCGGCGGCCGATTTCCCCTCGGCGCGACCGTCCGCGCCGTTCAGCTTCCGGCCCATCCGCCACGCCAGGCCAGGCCGGCCCGCGCACAAAGCGCTGGCACCATCCCCGGTATTCCGCCAAAATATCCCGTTCCGCCGGCCGCGCCCGGCCTGTCGTCGCAGGCCCCGGGACGCGCCCGGCCCAACATCCGGATCAAGTAGCCGCGGCCAAGGCCGCGCGGCAGGAGTCGAGTCAATGCAAGTGTCGGTTGAATCCCTGGGCAGCCTCGAGCGCCGCCTGACGTTCCGCCTGCCGTCGGAACGGCTGGAAACCCAGGTCGGCGGTCGCCTGCGCGAGATCGCGCGCACCGCCCGCATCAAGGGCTTCCGCCCCGGCAAGGTGCCGGCCAAGGTGATCGAGCAGCGCTTCGGACAGCAGGTCCGCGCCGAGGTGCTGGACGGCCTGCTGCAGGAAGGTTTCAGCGAGGCGGTGCGCGACAACGAACTGCGCCTGGCCGGCCAGCCGAAGATCGAGCCGAGCGAGGACAAGGGCGAGGGCGAGCTGGCCTACACCGCCACCTTCGAAGTCGTGCCGGACTTCGGCGACATCGACATGGCCAAGCTCAGCGTCGTGCGCCATACCTCGGACGTCACCGAGGAAGACATCGACCGCATGATCGAGAACCTGCGCATGCAGCGCCGCAGCTGGAGCGCGGTGACGCGCCCGGCGCAGGCCGGCGACGCGGTCGATGTCGAAACCTGGTCGCAGATCGGCGACGAGCGACTCCCCGCCGAGGGCGTCGAGCGCGGCGTGACCGTGCTCGGCTCGGGCGCGATGTTCAAGGACATCGAGGACGCGCTGGTCGGGATCGAGAAGGGCGGCGAGAAGTCCGTCGAGGTCACGTTCCCGGCGGACTGGCGCCAGCCCGTGCTGGCCGGCAAGACCGCGCAGGTGCACCTGAAGGCCGAGCAGGTCTCCGAGCAGCAGCTGCCGGAGGTCGATGCGGCCTTCATCCGCAGCTTCGGCGTGAAGAGCGGCGAGCTGGACCAGTTCCGCGCCGACATCCGCAGCAACCTCGAGCGCGAGCTCAAGGGCGCGCTGATGAACCGCCTGCGCCGCGAGGTCGGCGAGCAGCTGGTCGCCGCCTATGCCCACGTCGAACTGCCGCCGAAGCTGGTCGAGGCCGAGGCCCGTTCGCTGCTGGCGCAGCAGGTCGAGCAGGTCCGCCGCGGTGGCCGCGATCCCGGCGAAGTGCCGGCCGATGCCCATCTCAACTTCATGGAGCCGGCGCGCAAGCGCACCCTGGTCGGCCTGCTGGTGGGCGAGGTCGCCCGCCGCAACGAGCTGCGCCTGGACCCCAAGCGCCTGAACGAACACCTGCGCCTGATCGCCTCGACCTACGAGGAGCCGCAGCAGGTCATTGATTTGTACCAGAACGACCGCCAGTTGATGTCCGGACTGCAGAACCGGGTGATGGAGGAGCAGGTGATCGACTGGATCGCCGAGCGCGCCCAGCACACCGAGCAGCCGCTGACGTTCCAGGAAGCGATCCTGCCG
>DAOMPM010000144.1:1775-3082 GCA_035444805.1 Luteimonas sp.
ATGAGCCCCTACGAGACCAAGGCCCTGAACCTCGTCCCCATGGTGGTCGAACAGACCAGCCGCGGCGAGCGCGCCTACGACATCTACTCGCGGCTGCTGAAGGAGCGGGTGATCTTCCTGGTCGGCGGCATCGACGACTACATGGCCAACGTGATCGTCGCCCAGCTGCTGTTCCTGGAAGCGGACAATCCCGAGAAGGACATCAACCTGTACATCAACTCGCCCGGCGGCATCGTCACCGCCGGCATGGCGATCTACGACACCATGCAGTTCATCAAGCCGGACGTGAGCACGATCTGCGTCGGCCAGGCGGCCAGCATGGGCGCGCTGCTGCTCGCCGCCGGTGCGGCCGGCAAGCGCTACGCGCTGCCGAACTCGCGGGTGATGATCCACCAGCCGCTGGGCGGCTTCCAGGGCCAGGCGACCGACATCGAGATCCACGCCAGGGAAATCCTGTCGATGAAGCAGCGCCTGAACGAGATCCTGGCCCGCCACACCGGCCAGGCGATCGAGACCGTCGCCCACGACACCGAGCGCGACAACTTCAAGAGCGCCGAGGCCGCCCGCGAGTACGGGCTGGTCGACCAGGTCCTCGAGCGGCGCCCGGAAGAATCCATCCAGCCCGCCTAACCATCTGATTACGTTAGAGAATACGGGTACGGCCGGGCATGATTGGCGCGGCCGGGCCCTGTGCTATTCTCGGACCGTGACCGCAACAGCAAGACATATCCAGGCATGAGCGAAGACCGTCAGGGGCGTTCCGGCGACAGCAGCAAGATCCTCTACTGCTCCTTCTGCGGGAAGAGCCAGCACGAGGTGCGCAAGCTGATCGCGGGCCCGAGCGTGTACATCTGCGACGAATGCGTCGAGCTGTGCAACGACATCATCCGCGAGGAGCTCGAGGAGAAGGCCCAGTCGGCGCGCAGTTCGCTGCCCAAGCCGAAGGAGATCCTCGAGGTCCTCGACCAGTACGTGATCGGCCAGAACCGTGCCAAGCGCACGCTCGCCGTCGCGGTCTACAACCACTACAAGCGCATCGAGAGCCGCAGCAAGAACGACGACGTCGAGCTGGCGAAGTCGAACATCCTGCTGGTCGGCCCGACCGGCTCGGGCAAGACCCTGCTGGCCGAGACCCTCGCGCGCCTGCTCAACGTCCCGTTCACCATCGCCGACGCGACCACGCTCACCGAGGCGGGGTACGTCGGCGAGGACGTCGAGAACATCATCCAGAAGCTGCTGCAGAAGTGCGACTACGACGTCGAGAAGGCGCAGCAGGGCATCGTCTACATCGACGAGATCGACAAGAT
>DAOMPM010000145.1:0-3058 GCA_035444805.1 Luteimonas sp.
TGCCGCTTTAGCTCAGCTGGTAGAGCAACCGCCTTGTAAGCGGTAGGTCGTCCGTTCGATTCGGACAAGCGGCACCATTCCCGCCTTCGTCCCATGCCGCGTGCGGCTGCCTGTCCGGCGATGCTGCGCCGCGACACGATGCGGACGCGCCGCAGTCGCTAGACTGCCTGCCCAGATCCTTGCACGAGCAACCATCCGCATGAGCCGTACCTATCCCCCGGTTTCGATCTTCGGCGTGCCCACCGACGTCGGCGCGGGCACGCGCGGTGCGTCGATGGGGCCGGAGGCGCTGCGCGTGGCCCGGCTGGTCGAGGCGCTGTCGGCGCGTGGGGTGGACGTGGTCGACAGCGGCGACGTGTCCGGGCCGAAGAACCCGTGGCAGGGACCGGTCGACGGCTACCGCCACCTCGGGCAGGTGGTGGCCTGGAACCAGGCGGTATTCGAGACGACCTCGGCCATCCTCGGCGCCGGCCGCCTGCCGCTGATGCTCGGCGGCGACCATTGTCTGGCGATCGGCTCGATCGCCGCCGTCGCCGACCACTGCCGGCGCGCCGGCAAGACCCTGCGCGTGCTGTGGCTGGATGCGCACACCGATTTCAACACCAGCCAGATCACGCCCTCGGGCAACGTCCACGGCATGCCGGTCGCCTGCCTGTGCGGCATTGGCCCGGACGTGCTGACGCGGATCGGCGGGCATGTCCCGGCGATCGTGCCGGCGCAGGTGCGCCAGCTCGGCATCCGCTCGGTCGACATCGACGAGAAGCGGCTGGTCAAGGAGCATGCACTCGATATCTACGACATGCGCTACATCGACGAGGTCGGCATGAAGCGCGCGATGGAGCAGGCCCTGCTCGGCCTCGACGACAACACCCACCTGCACGTCAGCTTCGACGTCGACATCCTCGATCCGGCGATCGCGCCGGGCACCGGCACCCCGATCCCCGGCGGCATCAACTACCGCGAGGCGCAGCTGGTGATGGAGATGGTGGCCGACAGCGGGCGCATGGGTTCGCTCGACATCGTCGAGGTCAATCCCGCGCTCGACGACGGCAACCGCACCGCGGAACTGGCCGTGGACCTGGTCGAAAGCCTGTTCGGCAAGTCGACCCTGATGCGCGACTGAGGCGGGCCCCGACGCGACTTCACGCACCCTCGACAAGGATGAATCCGGCCGGGTGCGCGGCCGGGCGCAAGCCGCCGGGAGCGGCCGATTCAACGCCGATTTCACGCCCCGGGCCGTCTGATAGTATCCAAGACGGCGCGGGACGGCCGCGACCGCATGACACCGCCTCCAGGAGAATCCAGATGAAGCGTTTGATGGCCCTGATACTGCTTGCCATGTTCTCGACCGTCACGCTCAGCGCGTGCAACACGGTCAAGGGCGTCGGCAAGGATGTCGAGAAGGTCGGCGACAAGGTGCAGGAAGCGGCCGACAAGACCGGCGGCACCGATCCGAGGTGATCACCACCGTCGCGACGCGTTCGAAAAAGCCGGCAGCAATGCCGGCTTTTTCATATCGGCGGCGGGCTGTGGATGCGCAAGCTGAACCTGGCGCGCGAGCGGGTCATGGTTGTGAGTACCGGCTTACGAATCCTTGATCCGGAGATGATGGACGGGATCGCAGGATGGACACCGTCGACGCGGAGCCCGGCTTCGCTACGACTTCCCCCATCGAAATAGGAATCCCGCAATGAACAAAGACATCATTTCCGGCAAGTGGACGCAGCTCAAGGGCCAGGCCCAGGCCAAGTGGGGCGACCTCACCGACGACGTGTTCGACGTGGCCCAGGGCGATGCGAAGTACCTCGCCGGCAAGCTGCAGGAGCGCTACGGCTGGCAGCGCGAGCGCGCCGAGCAGGAAGTCCGCGAGTTCGAGAAGACGCTGAACTGACGGCTGCCGGCAACGGCAGGCGACCCGGCCGACAGGGAGGCGCGAAGGAGGCGCCGCGGCTGGGACACCGTTGCTGGAGCAGCGTTGCGATATCCGAAACACGAAGGGCCGGCCATCGCCGGCCCTTCTCGCGTCCGCTCAGCGCCAGCGCGGCGGATCCGGCACGAAGCCGCCGGGGAAGGCCTGCGGCGGCCGCGGTCGACGCGGCGTGTATCCGTAGCCGTCGTCCACGATGCGGATGCCGCGTGCGGCCAGCGCGTGCGGTGCGTCGTAGCGCAGCTGGGTGAGCTGCGCGGGGCGGCTGCTCGCGCGCGCGAACGTCGTCTGGCCGACCGGCGACCACTCCTGTTGGCCGTGGCCGGTGCCGATGCGCTGCTGCGTGACGCCGTCGCGCCAGGCGTCCGCGGACTGCGCGGACGGGGCGGACTCGGCCGCCGGTGCCGCGCTGCGCGACTTGGCGTAGTCGTCGCCGCGGGCGATCGGCGGCGAGGGCAGCGGATACGGGCGGACGTGGATGCGTTCGCGGAACACGGCGATGCCGATCGTGCCGACGTTGTCCGGCCGCCCGGTGCGCGCGGCGTAGCTGTCGGGCAGGGCGGTGAACACGAACTGCGCCACGTCCTGGTACGACTTGCGCCAGCCGGTGATCTCGGTGCTCTGGTACGGCGCCAGCACGTAGCCGGCTTGCGCCGGGTCCGCGGTCTGGCCGGTGACGGCGTTGACGCCGTCGACCGACAGCACCACCAGCACGCGCTCGCCGCTGGTGTTGGTCAGGCGCACGCCGTAGCGGTGGCCCGGGGTGCCGGCGATCCAGGTCTCGCGCCGGTGCGGGTACTCGGGCAGCCAGCGGCCGCTGTCGCGGTCGACGACGTCGAGGCGGACCAGCGGCTGCGCGGCGGCGGGGGCGGCGGCTGCGGACACGCCGGCGAGGGCGGCCAGTGCGAGGGCGAAGGTGCGGATCATGGGCCTGTCTCCGGTTGCGGCATGGTGATCAACGCGCCGGGGCGTGCGGTGGGGTTGGTCGCCCGGACGCGCGAGCGGCCGTTGCGCGGCGGACCCGCTGAGTTCCGGGCGCGGACGCGCCGCGGCGGCGGCCGCGGACGGCGCTGCGGTTAAACTGCCGTTCGGTTTCCGCCCCCTGGTCCATCCCGCAATGCCCCAGCGTCC
>DAOMPM010000146.1:0-2961 GCA_035444805.1 Luteimonas sp.
ACATCGTCGGCGCCACGCCGTGGAAGCAGCAGCTGATGCTCGGCATCGGCGCGTTCTCGTGCGCGCTGATCATGGCGCCGGTGCTGAACATCCTCGCCGAGGCCTACGGCATCGGCGCGCCCACCGCCGAACACCCCAACCCGCTGTCCGCACCGCAGGCCACGCTGATGGCCTCGGTCGCCAAGGGCCTGTTCGGCGGCGAGCTGCCGTGGGGGATCATTGCCATCGGTGCGGTGATCGGTGCCGGCATCATCGCCATCGACGAGGCGCTCAAGGCGCGCGGCAGCAGCTTCCGGGTGCCGGTGCTGGCGGCGGCGATCGGCATCTACCTGCCGCTGGAGCTGATGGTGCCGATCTTCCTCGGTGGCCTGATCGCGTACCTGGTCGAGCGCCGCCACGGCATGGTCGGGACCAAGGACGAGGCCGCGCGCGACCGCATCCACCGCCCCGGCACGCTGTTCGCGGCCGGCCTGATCACCGGCGAGGCGCTGATGGGCATTGCCGTCGGCGTCGCCATCTACGCGAGCAAGGACCGCGAGGTGCTGGTGGTGCCGGAGATGTTCCAGCAGGGCGAAATCGTCGGGCTGGTGGTGCTGGCCATCGTCGGCTGGCTGCTGTACCGCAGCGGCACGAAGGCGACGCCGGACGCCGGCGAGGCCGCTGGCTCCGCCTGACGACCCCGCGCGTGGCGCCCGGGCGTGACTCCTTGCCTTTGCGCCGCGTCGCGGTTAGCGCCTACCATCGGGCCCTTCCCGTTTCCGGAGTGGCCCGATGAAGCTGCGACACGCCCTGCTGCCGATCTGCCTGCTGGCCGCGCTGCCGGCCCTGGCCGACGCGCGCGGCTTCGAGATCCGCGACTTGGTCAAGCTCGACCGCGTGTCCTCGCCGGCGCTCTCGCCCGACGGCCGCGTGGTGGTGTTCGCGCAGCGCAGCGTCGACGCCGAGCTCAAGGCCACGACTGCGCTGTACGCGCGCAATCTGCTGACGCGTGATCTCGGCCCGCCGCAGCGGATCACGCCCGAGGGCTGGAGCGTCAATACGCCGGTGTTCTCGCCCGACGGTGCGACGATCTACTTCCTCAGCGCGAAGAACGGCAGCCAGCAGCTGTACGCGATGCCCGCCGGCGGCGGCGAGCCGGTGCAGCTGACCGCGTTCGCGCTCGACATCGGCAGCTACCAGCTTTCGCCCGACGGCAAGCGCATCGCCTTCAGCGCGGACACTTTCGCCGACTGCGCCGATGACTTCGCCTGCACGCAGAAGCAGCTCGACGCAGGCAAGGACGCGAACACCTCCGGCGTGCTCTACGACCAGCTGTTCGTGCGCCACTGGGACGCGTGGAACGACGGTCGCCGCAGCCGGCTGTTCGTCGTCGACCTGCCTGTGGATGCAAAGGCGACGCCGACGACTGCCGCGCGTGGGATCAGCACCGCGCTCGACGGCGATGTGCCGTCGAAGCCCTTCGGTGACGCCAGCGAGTACGCCTGGGCGCCGGACAGTGGCAGCATCGTCGCCAGCATCCGCATTGCCGGCCGCGCAGAGCCGTGGTCGACCAACTTCGACCTCTACCGCCTGCCGCTCGACGGCGGCGCGTCGGTCAACCTCACGTCTGCGAACATGGCCTGGGATACCGGGCCGGTGTTCAGCGCCGACGGCAAGACCCTGTTCTACCGCGCGATGAAGCGCCCCGGCTTCGAGGCCGACCGCTACGCGATCATGGCGATGGACCTGGCCAGCGGCGGCGTGCGCGAGATCGCGCCGGACTGGGACCGTTCACCGAGCAGCCTCGCCGTCGCCGGCGACGGCAGCCTGTACGCGGCCGCGCAGAGCGTCGGCGCCTACCCGCTGTTCCGCATCGATCCGGCCACCGGCGAGGTGACCGAACTGGTCGGCGACGGCACCGTTTCGTCGTACGCGGTCGCCGGCGACACGCTGGCGCTCACCCGCAACACGCTCGACAGCGGCGACGTGCTGTACACCGCGTCCGCCGACGGCAGCCAGCTGCGCCAGATCACGCCGACCGCCGGCGAACGCGTTCCCGACGCGGCCTTCGGCGCGTTCGAGCAGTTCTCGTTCAAGGGGTGGGGCGGCAACACCGTGCACGGCTACGTGGTCAAGCCCTGGAACTACGAGGACGGCAAGTCGTACCCGGTCGCGTTCCTGATCCACGGCGGTCCGCAGGGCAGCTTCGGCAATGGCTGGAGCTATCGCTGGAATCCGCAGACCTATGCCGGCCAGGGCTATGCGGTGGTGATGATCGACTTCCACGGCTCGACCGGCTACGGCCAGGCGTTCACCGATGCCATCACCGGCCACTGGGGCGATCGTCCGCTGGAGGACCTGCAGAAGGGCTGGGCCGCGGCGCAGGCGAAGTACGCGTTCCTCGATGGCGACCGCGCCTGCGCGCTCGGCGCCAGCTACGGCGGCTACATGACCAACTGGATCGCCGGCAACTGGTTCACACGCGGCGGCGAGGCGCCGTTCAAGTGTCTGGTCACCCACAACGGCGTGTTCGACACGCGCTCGATGGGCCTGGTGACCGAGGAGCTGTGGTTCACCGAATGGGAGTTCGGCGGCACCGTCGCCGCCAATCCGCAGGCTTACGAGAAGTTCAACCCGGCCCGCCACGTCGGCAAGTGGAAGACGCCGATGCTGGTGGTCGCCGGGCAGAACGATTTCCGCGTGCCGATCGACCAGAGCCTGTCCGCGTTCACCGCGCTGCAGCGCGCCGGCGTCGAGTCGAAGCTGCTTTACTTCCCCGACGAGAATCACTGGGTGCTCAAGCCGCACAACAGCGTGCTCTGGCACGACACCGTCAACGCCTGGCTGAAGCAGCACATCGGCCCCTAATATCTCCCTGTAGGAGCGGGCCATGCCCGCGACGCTTTTCGTGTGCGACAAGCTGCCAGGAAAAGCGTCGCGGGCATGGCCCGCTCCTACGAGGGATTCCACCACAGGAGAAGC
>DAOMPM010000147.1:0-2791 GCA_035444805.1 Luteimonas sp.
TTCCGACGATCGTGACCGCTCATACCGACGAACGTGACCGGTGTTCTGTGCGCGCCAGCGTGGTGTTCAGAGTTTAACCGCGTCGGTCACGATCACGGTCATTTCGGGGCATGGCATAGGCTTATCCACAGGCGGCCGCCAGCGCGCCTCACACGCTGGCGGGCGGCCGGCTGTGGGTAAGCCGTACAGCACGCGCGGCCTCATGCCGTGGCCTTCTTTCGCATCGATTCGCCCTTCAGGGCGAGCTTGTGCGCGGCATGCACGATGCGATCGAGGATCGCGTCGGCGAAGGTCGGGTCGCCGAGGTAGGCGTGCCAGTGCTCGATCGGCAGCTGGCTGGTGATCACCGTCGAGCGGCTGCCGACCCGGTCGTCGAGGAGCTCGAGCAGATCGCTGCGCTCCTGCGCCGAAGGCGCCGCCAGGCCCCAGTCGTCGATCACGATCAGGTCGAGCCGGGCCAACTGCATGAGCCGTCGGCTGAAGCTGCCGTCGGCGTGGGCGAGGCGCAGCTCCTCGAACAGGCGCGGCAGGCGCACGTAGTAGGCCGACAGCCCCTGGCGGCAGGCGGCGTTGGCGAGTGCGCAGGCGAGCCAGGTCTTGCCGCTGCCGGTGGGGCCGGTGATCAGGCAGTTCTGCGCCTGGCGGATCCAGTGGCAGGTGCCCAGCGCGGCGAACTGGCTGCGCTCCAGGCCGCGCCCGGCGCGGTAGTCGACATCCTCCAGGCAGGCGCCGCCGACCTTGATGCGGGCGGCCTTGAGCAGGCGCTCGATGCGCTTGCCGTCGCGCAGCAGCAGCTCGCGGTCGATGAGCTGGGCAAGGCGCTCGTCGAAGGTGAGCGCCTCGATGGCGGGATGGGCGTGTTGTTCTTCGAGGGCGCGCGCCATGCCCTCCAGGCGCAGGGCGCGCAGTTGGTCGAGGGTGGGGTAGGTGAGCATCGTGGTTTCTCCGGTGCGGGTGGTTAATGGGGTGGGTCGAGCCGTTACGGCGTAACGGCGCTGCGGATCAGTGGTAGTAGTGCGCGCCGCGCAGGTTGGCGTGCGCATCGGGCAGGGCGAGTTCGGCCTGTTGCGGCGCACTCGCCGGCAGCGGTGCGCGATCGAGCCCGGTCTTGAGCATCGAGGCGAGGTTCTTGTAGCGCATCGCCCCGAGCGCGACGGCGCGGGTGGCGGCGGCCTCCAGCCGTGTGTTGCCGTACTGGCGTGCCAGGCGCATCAGCCCCAGGCAGGCGCGGTAGCCCTGTTCGGGGTGCGGCATGCGTTCGAGCTGGAAGGCGACCACGCGCTCGGTGTGCGGCCCCACCGTGGCACCCCAGGCGATGAGCTTGCTGGGCGACCACTGGCGGTGGGCCTGGTGCGAGGCGGGCATGTGCTCGGTGAGTGTGCTGAAGGCGCCGCACCGGTGGCTGCGCGCATGCACCGCCACGCGGCGTCCGCCGGCGAAGCACTCGATGCTCGAGAGCGTGACGCGAAGCTCCAGCACCTGTCCGACCAGCGCGTGGGGCACGCTGTAGTAGTGGCCGTCGAACTCGACGTGATAGTCGATGTTGGGCTTGGCCTTCTTCCACTGGGCGAACTGGAACGGCGTGGCGGGCAGCGCACGCAGCGCCGGCTGGTCGAGCGTCTCGAAGGCGCTGCGACGATTGCCCGGCAGGCGCTGGAAGGGGCGTGCGTTGAGATCCTCGAGCAGCTCGGCGATGGCCACGTCGAGCTCGGCCAGCGAGAAGAAGCGCCGGTGCCGCAGCCGCGCCAGGATCCAGCGCTGCACGATCTGCACGCCCACCTCCACCTTGCTCTTGTCCTGCGGCTTGTAGGGGCGTGCGGGCAGGATCGCCACGCCGTAGTGCTGGGCGAACTCGGCCGTGGTGCGCTGCAGTTGCGGCGCGTAGCGGTCCGGTTCGCCGACCATGGAGCGGGTGTTGTCGGGGACGATCAGCTCGGGCACGCCGCCGATGAATCGCAGCGCCCGCCCCAGCGCCCCCAGCCAGTCGGCCTGCGACTGCGTGGCGGTGGCGCAGGCGAAGGTGTAGTTCGAGGCCCCGAGCACGGCCACGAAGATCTGCGCCCGAGAAATCTCGCCGGTCTCGGCGTCGACGATCGGCACCGTGTCGCCCGCGTAGTCGATGAAGAGCTTCTCGCCGGCGCGGTGCACCTGGCGCATCGAGCGCTTGAGGCCCTTGGCGAAGTCCCGGTAGAGGTCGCAGAAGCGCGAATACTGGTAGGTCGGCCCGGCCGTCGCCTGGACGTACTCCTCCCACAGCAGTGCGAGGGTGACGTTCTTGCGCTTGAGGCCTTGATGGACGCCGGCGAGATCGGGCATCCGGTAGCCCACCGCCGTCCCGCGCGGACGCGGCGTCCCGCCCAGCAGTGCACGCAAGCGCGCCTCGTCGGCCGCCGCCAGTTCGGCCCAGCCCACGCCGCTGGCCTCGGCGGCCTTCACATACTTGGCGACGACGCCCTTGGAGATCGACAGCGCGCGCGCGATGCGCTCATGCGAGAGCGCGCAGTCGTACTTGAGCCGTAACAGCTCCTTGATGTTGTGCATGGCAATCCGCTCCGCCGGCATCCCTTCGCTCCGCGCAAAGCGCGCGAGGGTAGCCGTGACAACGATGGTTGCCACGCTGGCCGCACAGGCCGTTCCGATTTGATCGTGACCGACGATTCCGACAACGTGACCGGTGATTCCGACGGCGACCTGAATCGGTCACGATCAAATCGGAATCGCCGGTCACGACCTCGGAATCACCGGTCACACCCTTCTCGGAATGGGCGGTCACGATGGGTCGGAATACGCA
>DAOMPM010000148.1:0-2578 GCA_035444805.1 Luteimonas sp.
TCGGCGAGCCCGGCACCCAGCTGACGATGCGGACCTTCCACATCGGCGGCGCGGCTTCGCGTGCGGCGGCGATCGACAACGTGACGGTCAAGACCACCGGCTCGGTGAAGTTCAACAACCTCAAGACCGTGCAGCAGACCAGCGGCAACCTGACCGTGGTGTCGCGTTCGGGCGAGCTGTCGGTGCTCGACGGCCACGGCCGCGAGCGCGAGCGCTACAAGCTGCCGTACGGCGCCACGATCAGCGTCGCCGACGGCGCCGAGATCAAGGCCGGCCAGACCGTGGCCAACTGGGATCCGCACAACCACCCGATCGTCTCGGAAGTGGCCGGTTCGATCCGCTTCGTGGACTTCGTCGACGGCGTCACCGTCATCGAGAAGACCGATGAGCTGACCGGCCTGGCCTCGCGCGAGATCTCCGATCCCAAGCGCCGCGGCTCGCAGGGCAAGGACCTGCGTCCGATCGTGCGCATCGTCGACAAGGACGGCAACGACCTCAACATCCCGGGCACCGACCTGCCGGCGCAGTACCTGCTGCCACCGCGCTCGATCGTCAACCTGCAGGACGGCGCGCCGGTCGGCGTGGGCGACGTGGTCGCCAAGATCCCGCAGGAAGCGTCGAAGACCCGCGACATCACCGGCGGCCTGCCGCGCGTGGCCGACCTGTTCGAGGCACGCAAGCCGAAGGATCCGGCGGTCCTGGCCGAGAAGTCCGGCGTGGTCAGCTTCGGCAAGGACACCAAGGGCAAGCAGCGCCTGATCATCAAGGGGCCGGACGAGGATCACGAGGAGCTGATCCCGAAGTACCGCCAGATCATCGTGTTCGAAGGCGAGCACGTGGAGAAGGGCGAGACCGTGGTCGACGGCGAGCCGAGCCCGCAGGACATCCTGCGCCTGAAGGGCGTAGAGGAGCTGGCGTCGTACCTGACCAAGGAAATCCAGGACGTCTACCGCCTGCAGGGCGTGAAGATCAACGACAAGCACATCGAGGTGATCATTCGCCAGATGCTGCGCAAGGTCGAGATCACCGACCCGGGCGACAGCCGCTACCTCGCCGGCGAGCAGGCCGAGCGCCAGCGCGTCATCGACGAGAACCTGAAGCTGGCGGCGCGCAACGAGCTGCCGATCCGGGTCGAGCCGGTCCTGCTGGGCATCACCAAGGCCTCGCTGGCGACCGAATCGTTCCTGTCCGCGGCCTCCTTCCAGGAAACCACCCGCGTGCTGACCGAGGCCGCCGTCCGCGGCACCCGCGACAGCCTGCGCGGCCTGAAGGAGAACGTGATCGTCGGCCGCCTGATCCCCGCCGGTACCGGCCTGGCCTACCACACCAGCCGCCGCAACAAGGCGACCGGCCTGACCGAGTCCGAGCTGGAGGCGCTCAGCGGCGCACCGGCCGCGGATCCGGCCGTGGCCGATGCCACGGCGGTGATGATCGAGGGCGACGCCCCGGCCGCCGAAGCGGCGGGCGAGGAGTCGGCCGGCAGCTGATGCGGCACCCCGGCGGCCCCCGGGCCGCCCAGATCTCGGAATGAGGTGCAGGGAGCACCTCGTTTCCGGCCCAGGATGGGCGGAAGCAGCGTTTTGGTCCGGCTGCGGGCGACCGCGGCGACGTGACCGGAGGCATGGCTTGCGTTGACGGTTTCCGTCCGCGCAGGCTATACTTTTTCGTCTCGGCAGGCCGGGTGTTCCCGCCTGCCGTCGTTTTCACTGGGGCGCAAGCCCGGAACCCAAGAACCTTTCGACGATGGCAACGATCAACCAGCTGGTGCGCAAGCCGCGCAACCCAGAAGTCTACAAGAGCACGTCGCCCGCGCTGGCCAACTGCCCGCAGCGCCGTGGCGTGTGCACGCGCGTGTACACCACGACCCCGAAGAAGCCGAACTCGGCGCTGCGCAAGGTCGCCAAGGTGCGCCTGACCAACGGCTACGAAGTCATTTCGTACATCGGCGGCGAAGGCCACAACCTGCAGGAACACAGCGTGGTGCTGATCCGCGGCGGCCGCGTCAAGGACCTGCCGGGCGTGCGCTACCACACCGTGCGCGGCTCGCTCGACGCCGCCGGCGTCGCCAAGCGCAAGCAGGCGCGTTCCAAGTACGGCGCCAAGCGCCCGAAAGCCTGAGGAATCTGAATCATGTCGCGTAAAGGCAATACCCCGCAGCGTTCCGTCCTGCCCGACCCGAAGCATGGCAGCGAGACCATCGCCCGCTTCATCAACATGGTCATGCAGAGCGGCAAGAAGTCCGTGGCCGAGAAGATCGTCTACGGCGCCATGGACGTCATCGGCGAGAAGAACGGCAATGCGCTCGAGCTGGTCGAGAAGGCGCTCGGCAACGTGTCGCCGTCGGTCGAGGTGAAGTCCCGTCGCGTCGGCGGCGCCACCTACCAGGTGCCGGTCGAAGTGCGCCAGTCGCGGCGCATGGCGCTGGCGATGCGCTGGCTGATCGAGTCGGCGCGCAAGCGTGGCGAGAACTCGATGCCGCGCAAGCTGGCCGCCGAGCTGATCGACGCCTCCGAGAGCCGCGGCGGCGCGATCAAGAAGCGCGAAGAGACGCACCGCATGGCGGATGCGAACAAGGCGT
>DAOMPM010000149.1:0-2210 GCA_035444805.1 Luteimonas sp.
CCGCCGAACGCTGGTGGCCGGGCGTCTCCATCTGCCAGCGCCTCGCCTACCGCGTGCTGGCGGCGTGCTGGGATGCGGAGCGCCACATCGCCGCCGAGCCGAGCGGCGATGCAATCACACCACGCCTGCAGCCAGAAGATGCGCCACGAGTCTCGGCCACGCTCGACTCGCTCGCGCAGGCATGGCAACAACTGACGCCCCCGCCGCCGCTGGAGCCGCTGCCGGAATTGCTGCAGGCGGACGTGGAAGACTTGCGGAACTTCCTCGACAGTCGCCTGCGGTAGCACCCACCCCGCCTCAGCGCGAGCCCTGCCACTCCGTGAACCGTCGCTGCGCCTCTGCGAGCTGTGCTTCGGACATGCCGCTGCGGATCGCCTGGTCCAGCGCCGGCTCCCCGGGATTGCCCAGCGCCACGGCCTGCAGGTAGAGCAGGTGCGACCGGACCAGGTCGACCTCGACGCCCTGGCCGTACATGTGCATCACCGCCAGGCCACGCAGTGCGTGCGGCTGTCCTGCGCGGGCGGCTTCCTGGTACAGCGCGATGGCGCGCGCGAAGTCCTGTTCGACCCCGCTGCCCGATGCGTACATGGTCGCGAGCGACGCCATGCCGTCCGGGTCGCCTGCCGCGGCGGCCTGCCGGAAGTGCGCAACCGCTGCGGCAGGATCGCGCGCCCAGCCTTCGCCGTTCACGTAGGCCATGCCGAGTCGCCAGTGCGCTCGCGCATTGCCGTGTTCGGCGGCACGTGCGTACCACTGCATGGCCTCGGAGGGATTCGCCTCCACGCCGACGCCGTGTTCCAGCAGATGGCCCAGGTCGAACTCGGCAGCCGAAACGCCGTGCTCCGCCGCGAGCCGCACCAGGCCGATCCCGGCCGCGGCGTCTTTGGTCCTGCCGCATTCGCCGCGGATCAGGATCAGTCCGACGGTGTGCGCTGCGATCGCCTGCGTGCGCTCGTCGTCCATCAGTTCGAACGCCAGCGGGCAGGCCTTCGCGACGTCGCGCTCGATCGCCTCCGCGCCCTGGTACAGGGCCTGCATGTAGTTCAGCTTCGAACCCGCGTCCCCCGCCTCCGCGCCCCTGCGCAGGTAGTCGGCTGCGCGCGCCGCGTCCTCCGGAACGCCCGTGCCGTTGGCATAGGCCAGGTACAGCAGGTTGTAACCGCTTGGGTCGCCGAGCGCGATTGCGCGCTCCGCGTGGTGGATGGCCTGGGTCGCGGCCTGCGAATCCACGTCTCCCGGGGCCCGACCGACCGTGGCCGAAAGCCAGTACGCGTAGGCCAGCGAGTACGCCAGCGTCCCGTCCTGGCTATCGGCACGCGGCAGCAGCACGGCGAGTGCGCCGGCGAAATCCCCGGACTCGATCCGCTCTTCCGATGACGCGATGGCCTGCTCGATCGCAGGGGTGGAGGACCAGGCAAGCGATGCGTGGGCGAGAAGCAGCAACAGGACAACGGTACGCATCGATCAACCCCCGGCCATCGGCAATTTCAGGCCCTGTTCCACCGCGCACTGCTTCGCGATGTCGTAACCCGCGTCGGCATGGCGCATCACGCCGGTGCCCGGGTCGTTCCACAGCACGCGGGCGATGCGCCTGTCGGCCTCCGACGTGCCGTCGCAGACGATCACCACGCCGCTGTGCTGGCTGTAGCCCATGCCGACGCCGCCGCCGTGGTGCAGCGAGACCCAGGTCGCGCCGCCGGCGACGTTGAGCATGGCGTTGAGCAGCGGCCAGTCGGAGACGGCGTCGCTGCCGTCGCGCATGGCTTCGGTTTCGCGGTTCGGCGAGGCCACGCTGCCGCTGTCGAGGTGGTCGCGGCCGATCACGACCGGCGCCTTCAGCTCGCCGTTGCGCACCATCTCGTTGAACGCCAGTCCAAGCTTGTGGCGCAGGCCGAGGCCGACCCAGCAAATGCGCGCCGGCAGGCCCTGGAAGCTGATGCGCTCGCGCGCCATGTCCAGCCAGCGATGCAGGTGCCTGTCGTCGGGGATCAGTTCCTTGACCTTGGCATCGGTCCTGTAGATGTCCTCGGGATCGCCGCTCAGCGCCACCCAGCGGAACGGGCCGATGCCGCGGCAGAACAGTGGGCGCACGTAGGCCGGCACGAAGCCGGGGAAGTCGAAGGCGTTGGCGCAGCCTTCGTCCTTCGCCATCTGCCGGATGTTGTTGCCGTAGTCGACGGTGGGGATGCCCTGCGCGTGGAAGGCGAGCA
>DAOMPM010000150.1:0-2189 GCA_035444805.1 Luteimonas sp.
CCCATGAAAAACGCAGTCGTCCTCGTCTCCGGCGGCATGGATTCCGCCGTCGTCCTCGCCATCGCCCGCGAGCAGGGCTACGCCGTGCACGCGCTGAGCGTGGCCTACGGCCAGCGCCACACCTCCGAACTTGAAGCAGCGGCGGCGCTGGCGGCAGGGCAGGGCGTGGCCGCACACAAGGTGGTCAGCGTCGACCTGCGCGCGATCGGCGGCTCGGCCCTGACCGACGACATCGACGTACCGGAGCCCGGCAGCGGCGGCATCCCGGTCACCTACGTGCCGGCGCGCAACACCATCATGCTGTCGATCGCGCTGGGCTGGGCCGAAGTGCTGGGCGCGGCGGACATCTTCTGCGGCGTCAACGCGGTCGACTATTCCGGCTACCCGGACTGCCGCCCCGAGTTCATCGAAGCCTTCGAGCGCCTGGCGAATCTCGCCACCAAGGCCGGCGTGGACGGCGCCGGCATCCGCGTGCACGCGCCGCTGCAGCACATGTCCAAGGCCGACATCGTGCGCGAAGGCCTGCGCCTGGGCGTGGACTTCGCGCAGACGGTGTCGTGCTACCGCGCCGACGCCCAGGGCCGCGCCTGCGGACACTGCGACGCCTGCGCGCTGCGCGCCGAGGGATTCGCCGCCGCGGGCGTGGCCGACCCGACGCGTTACGTCGGCTGAAGCCACCAGGCCCGCCCGGCGCTGCGGTGCAGGGGATGGCGTGACATAATTCGCAGTCTCGGGGGCCGTTAGCTCAGTCGGTAGAGCATCGGACTTTTAATCCGCTGGTCGATGGTTCGAATCCATCACGGCCCACCATCCAGCTCATGCCGCGTCGTGGCATGGGATGGAGGAAAGGGGGAGGGGAGGCGTTCGAGCGTTGGACAGATTCAGCGTCGCGGTGGTCGAGGACGACCAGGAGTTCCGGGAGGAAGTGCTGTTGCCGGTGCTTGCCCGCGCGGGATTCGATGTCACCGGCATGGGCAGCGCGCTCGAACTCTACCGCGCGCTCGTGGCAAGGCCTTTCGACCTGGTGCTGCTGGACGTGGGCTTGCCCGACGACGACGGGTACTCGATCGCCACGCATCTGCGCAGCCTGTCGCCGCTGATCGGCATCGTGATGCTGACCGGCCTGGGCTCGGGCGAGGACCGCGTGCGCGGCCTGCAGGCTGGCGCCGATGCCTATCTGCACAAGCCGGTGGACCTGCAGGAGCTGGTTGCCACCCTGCGTAACCTCGGCACCCGCATCCACAAGCAGGACGGTGGCGCGGCCCACGCCGGTGACCGGAAGGAGGCGTCGGCGACAGACGGTGCGGCTCCGGGCTGGCGATTGTGCGACAGCGGCTGGCGCCTGCACACACCCTCTGGCGACGAGGTCGCGCTGAACCTCGCCGAGCGCCAGGTCATGACCCTGCTGGCCGAGACGCCAGGCATCCCCGTATCGCGCGCCGCGCTCATCGAGCGGCTGGCCGGAGACGCAGGGGAATTCGACCCCCACCGGCTGGATATGCTGGTCTACCGCCTTCGCCGCAAGTGCGTCGACCAGACCGGCGTCGAGCTGCCGCTGAAGTCCGTTCGCGGCGTGGGCTACGTGCTGACCTGGGGCTAGGAGGTCGGCGCGTCGACCGTCTGGTCCGCCAGGGGTTCGGCGGACATGCACGCTTCGGTGGCGTGCGCACAGCCCCCCGCAGACTCCTCCGGCCCGACGTCGAATGGCCCGGATAGGCATGGCAAAGGCCTCCGGTCTCGCCGGCGGCTCCCCGGATCCGCGCTCATTTCTCACGACCGGTGAGAAATGGATAGAAAGCGTGCGTGCATCACATTTTCGGCATGACTACACTGCGCCGCACAATCGCGGGACTGTGATAGTTGGCACGAATCTTGATTGATCCGTGCTCGAATTTGTGACGGGCGACCGGATCTGCCGGGACGCGTTATGGGGTGGGGGCTGCACACGTGTTGACCAATCAAGGATTCGTCCATGCCGTTCGCGGCGTGTTCGCAGGATGGCTGCTGATCGTCGGCGCTGCTTTGCCCATGGGTGAAGCCGCCGCGCAGCAGACGGTGGTCAACACCGCGACGGTCGCCCCGCCGGCGAACGTCGTCGATCCGAATCCCGGCAACAACACCGCGACCGCAACGGTCAACGTGGGCGCACCGACCAGCATCACGGTGGAGAAGACCTCGAACCCGGCCGC
>DAOMPM010000151.1:0-2180 GCA_035444805.1 Luteimonas sp.
CCCGAGGATGAGCGCCTGTGTGTGGAATCGCCGGAATCGTGCGCCTGGACGGCGCACCGGTCAGCGCCGAGCGCATCGGCCTGCTGACCGACCTGATCGCGCACCGCGGGCCTGACGACGCCGGCGTCCACGTCGACGGCCACGTCGGGCTCGGCCACCGGCGGCTGAGCATCGTCGACCTCTCGCCCGCCGGGCACCAGCCGATGCCCAATGGCGACGGCTCGCTGTGGATCGTGTTCAACGGAGAGATCTACAACCACGAGGCGCTGCGTGCCGAACTGGCCGCGCTCGGCCACGGCTTCCGCTCCACCACCGACACCGAGGTGATCCTCGCCGCCTATCGGCAGTGGGGCGAGGCCTGCGTGCAGCGCTTCGAGGGCATGTGGGCGTTCGCGATCTGGGAGCCGGCGCGACAGCGCCTGTTCTGCTCGCGCGACCGCCTCGGCATCAAGCCCTTCCATTACGCGCTGACTCCGGCCGGCTTCGCCTTCGCCTCCGAGATCAAGTCGGTGCTGGCCAGTGGCCTGGTGTCGGTGCGGCCCAATCCCGAGGCGCTGCGCCTGCAGTTGGTCTACCGCGCCCGCGCCAGCAACCAGACCACCTGCTTCGAGGGCGTGCTGCAGCTGCCGCCGGCGCACAACGCGGTGCTGGCCGACGGCCGCCTCGTCCTGTCGCGGTACTGGAACGCGGAAGACGCGCTTGCGGATCGTGACGAACGGGCCGGGGACCACGCCGAGCGCTTCCGCGAACTGATCGGGCAGGCGGTGCACTCGCACCTGCGCAGCGACGTGCCGGTCGGCGCCTGCCTCAGCGGCGGCCTCGATTCGGGGACCCTCGTGGCGCTCGCCGCGAGGCAGACGGCGACGCCGCTGCGCACGTTCTCGGTCACCTACCCCGGCACCGTCCACGATGAATCACGCTACATCCACGCCCTGCGCGGCCACGTCGACAACCTTGACGGCACCGAGGCCTCGCCCGATGGCCGCGACCTGATCGACGTGCTCGAACGTTCCACCTGGCACTACGAGGAGCCGGTCTGGGGCGGCAGCGTGTATTCGTGGTGGCAGGTGATGAAGTCGGTCCATGCCGGCGGCATCAAGGTGGTGCTCAACGGCCAGGGTGCCGACGAGCTGCTGGCCGGCTATCCGCGCTACTACCCGACGTACCTGCGGCAACTGCTGCTCGGCGGCAAGGTCCCGACCCTCCAGCGCAACTTCGAGGGCTTCCGTGCGCAGCAGGGCGACCTGTCCCGGCTCGGGCTCTGGCGCGAACTGGCCACGCCGTTCTGGCCCGACTGGCTGCGCCGCGCGGCGCGCACCGCCGGACGCGGCAATGCCTTCGACGATCGCTTCCTCAGCGCCGAGCTGCGCGCGATGTCGTCGCCCGCCGCCGAAGCACTGGCGCGACGCGCGTTCTCCGACCTCGACACACACCTGCTGAGCGACCTCACCACCACCCGCCTGCCGGAGCTGCTGCAGGCCGAGGACCGCTTCAGCATGGCGTTCTCGATCGAGAGCCGGGTGCCCTTTCTCGACCGCGCCTTCGTCGAATACGGCATCGCCCTGCCCGCCCACCAGAAGATCGACAACGGCGTCACCAAGGTGGTGCTGCGCGAGGCGATGCGCGGCACGGTGCCCGACGAAACCCTCGACCGGCGCGACAAGCAGGGCTATCCGACGCCGGCCAACGACTGGCTGCGGCAGTACGGCGTGGAGTACGCAGGCGACATGATCGGCTCGCAGCGGTTCCGCGAACGCGGTGTGTTCGACGCCGATGCCGCCGGTGCAGCCTTCGGACGCTGGCGCGATGGCAAGGCGCCGCTGGCCGGGCTGTGGACCTGGCTGTCGACGGAGAACTGGTTCCGGCAGTACGTGGATACGCCGGTGCACGACTGGCCGCGGCCGACAACCGCGGCCTGACCCGCCGGTTGTGGAATCCCCAAGGCGACGTCTCGCGCCTTGATCCGGAAAATCGCCCGCTTTCCGGCACTTGTTCCGGACTGTGCCCACCGTCACGATCCCGTCCCGAAGGCTCCCGATACTCTCCCACAGCGGGGATCTCAAGGACATCTGCCATGCCACCAGGACTCTCTCCAGGCGAACGAGCCCTGCTCGATCGCGTCCACCGCCAGCGCTACCGGCTCACGCGTGCCCCGCGTTTCCAGCCGCTTGCGAAGGAGC
>DAOMPM010000152.1:0-2105 GCA_035444805.1 Luteimonas sp.
CGGTAGCTGGCCGACAGGTCGAGCAGCCACTTGGCGCCGTAGGACTGGTCGAGCGCGGCGTTGTTCGGCGTCGTGTGCACGCTGCCGTAGCGCGTGGTGCTGGCGGCGAGCGTCCACGCCTGGCCGGTCCAGGTGCCGCCGAGCAGCAGCTTGTTGCGCGGGAAGCCGACTTCGATGCGGCCGATCTCGACGCGGTCGATGCGTTCCAGGTTCAGCCCGCTCTGCTCGAGCTCCTCGGGATTCGGCGCGATCCGGGTGATTTCGGTCTTGGTGTGGTTGTAGCCGGCGGTGAGGTCGAGCGTGCTCGCCGCCAGGTCCAGCCGCCAGGTGCCGACCACGTCGATGCCGCGGGTGCGGGTGTCGATGGCGTTGGTGAAGTAGCGGCCGCCGTTGACCCCGAACACGCCCTGCGATTCGAGCAGGGCACGCACCGCGTCGCCGGTCAGGTTCGACGACAGCGCGATGCGGTCGTCGACGTCGATCTGGTAGGCGTCGGCGGTGATGTACAGGTTGCGCGCCGGCTGCAGCACGACACCGAGGCTGTAGGACAGCGATTCCTCCGGCTGAAGCGCCTCGGCGCCGAAAGCCTGCGCGATCGCGCCGCTGGCGGGGAAGGTGCGGATCTCGAACGGCGTGGTGATGCCCGGCAGGAACACCGTGCTGATGGTCTGGAAGTACTGCTGCGCCAGCGACGGTGCGCGGAATCCGCTGGACATCGTGCCGCGCAGCGCCACCGCGTCGTTGAACGCGTAGCGCGCCGAGATCTTGCCCGAGGCCTGGCTGCCGAAGTCGTCGTAATCCTCGTAGCGCGCGGCGATGCCGCCGGAGAGCTTCTCGGTGAAGTCGGCTTCCACGCCCACGTAGGCCGCGTAGCTGTCGCGGTCGTAGGCACCGGAAACCTCGGGCGCGAAGCCGCCGAAGCCCTGCGCGCCGCCCACCCGGCCGGTGGTCGGGCCGTCGGCGTCGATGTACGAGCCCGGTTCGCCCGGCGACTGGTTCCACTTCTCGTTGCGCGCCTCGATGCCGAACGACAGCGTCGCCGGATAGGCCAGGCCCCAGTCGAACTGGCGGCTGACGTCGAGGTTGAGGATGTTCTGGGTGGTCTCCAGCGCGCCGTCGTAGAACGAGGTCGGCGAGCTGTCACCGAGGCTCGCGTTGAGCGTGTTGCGGGTGAAGAACTCGAGGTGGTTGTAGCCGTAGTTGTAGCTCAGGTCCCAGTTCCAGCCGCCGTCGGTGTGGCCCTTGACGCCGGCCACGATCGAGCGGTCCCTGGAGATGTTGTTGATCTCGGGCAGGAAGCCGTCCGGGTAGATCGACGGGACGTTCTGGGTCGGGTTGTTCGGCGCGCGGAAGAACGCGAACGAGGTGATGTCGCGGTTGCTGGCCGTACCGAAGCCGTAGACGCTGATCGTGTCGTTGATCGCGTAGTCGGCGTTGAACGCGACCGCGCCGAAGTCGACCTCGGGTTCGCCGATCACGAAGGCCTTCTGGCCGACTTCCGGCTGGGTCGGACCCGGCGTGCCGGCGAAGGGACGGGCGCGGTTGGTGGAATCCTGCCGCCCCAGCTGCGCGGACAGGTGCAGGAATCCGCGGTCTTCGCCGAGCGCCAGGCCGGTGTCGCCGGCGATCTGGGTCTGGGTGCCGTCGCCGGCGGAGTACTGGCCGACGCTGGTCGACAGGCTGCCGCCCTGGCGGGCGCCCTTGAGCACGACGTTGACCACGCCGGCGATCGCGTCCGAGCCGTACTGGGCGGAGGCGCCGTCGCGCAGCACCTCGACGCGGTCGATGGCCGAGATCGGGATCGTGTTCAGGTCGACCGGCGACGAGCCGCGGCCGATGGTGCCGTTGAGGTTGAGCAGCGACGAGGTGTGGCGGCGCTTGCCGTTGACCAGCACCAGCACCTGGTCGGGGGCGAGGCCGCGCAGCTGCGCAGGACGGATCGCCGAGGTGCCGTCGGTCAGCGCCGGGCGCGGGAAGTTGAGCGAGGGCAGGGCGCGCGCGAGGGCGGTGGCCAGCTCGACGGTGCCGGTGGCCTGCAGCGCCTCGGAGCTGATGATGTCGATCGGCGACTGCGATTCGGCGACCGTGCGGTCGGCGACGCGGGT
>DAOMPM010000153.1:0-2038 GCA_035444805.1 Luteimonas sp.
GCTCGTTGGTGCGCGACCAGATGTCGACCACCTTGTTGTAGCGCTCGCCGGCGGTGACCAGGCCCGACTGGTACTGCTGCTGGATCTCCAGCACCTCGGTCTCGGCCTCTTCGAGGATGCCCTTCTTCTCGACCGGGATGATCATGTCGTCGATGCCGATCGACACGCCGGCGCGGGTGGCGAAGCCGAAGCCGGTGTACATCAGCTTGTCGGCGAACACGACCGTGTCCTTCAGGCCCAGCTGGCGGTAGCAGCTGTTGATCAGGCGCGAGATGTTCTTCTTGGTCAGCTCGACGTTGGCCAGCGCGAACGGCAGGCCCTCGGGCAGGATCTCGGCCAGCAGCGCGCGCCCGACCGTGGTGTCCACGATCGAGGTCTTCTTCTCGCGGTTGCCGTCCTCGTCGATCACCGTCTCGGTGATGCGCACCTTCACCTTGGCGTGCAGGCCGGCGACCTTGTTGTCATAGGCGCGGCGCACCTCGGCGATGTTGGCGAGCGCCATGCCCTCGCCCGGGGTGTTCTCCAGCGCGCGGGTCATGTAGTACAGGCCGAGCACCACGTCCTGCGACGGCACGATGATCGGCTCGCCGTTGGCCGGCGAGAGGATGTTGTTGGTCGACATCATCAGCGCGCGTGCTTCCAGCTGGGCTTCCAGCGAGAGCGGCACGTGCACGGCCATCTGGTCGCCGTCGAAGTCGGCGTTGAACGCGGTGCAGACCAGCGGGTGCAGCTGGATCGCCTTGCCCTCGATCAGCACCGGCTCGAAGGCCTGGATGCCGAGGCGGTGCAGGGTCGGGGCGCGGTTGAGCAGCACCGGATGCTCGCGGATCACCTCTTCGAGGATGTCCCACACCTCGGCCTCTTCGCGCTCGACCAGCTTCTTGGCGGCCTTGATCGTCGTGGCCAGGCCACGGCGCTGCAGCTTGGCGAAGATGAAGGGCTTGAACAGCTCCAGCGCCATCTTCTTCGGCAGGCCGCACTGGTGCAGCTTCAGCTCCGGGCCGGTCACGATGACCGAACGGCCGGAATAGTCGACGCGCTTGCCGAGCAGGTTCTGGCGGAAGCGGCCCTGCTTGCCCTTGATCATGTCGGCCAGCGACTTGAGCGGGCGCTTGTTGGTGCCGGTGATGGCGCGGCCGCGGCGGCCGTTGTCCATCAGCGCGTCCACCGACTCCTGCAGCATGCGCTTCTCGTTGCGCACGATGATGTCGGGCGCGTTGAGTTCGAGCAGGCGGCGCAGGCGGTTGTTGCGGTTGATGACGCGGCGGTACAGGTCGTTCAGGTCGGAGGTCGCGAAGCGGCCGCCGTCCAGCGGCACCAGCGGACGCAGGTCCGGCGGCAGCACCGGCAGCACCGTCATCACCATCCATTCCGGGCGGTTGCCGGACTCGAGGAAGGCCTCGATCAGCTTGATGCGCTTGGTCAGGCGCTTGAGCTTGGTCTCCGAACCGGTGGCAGCGATCTCTTCCTTCAGGCGCGCGGTCTCGGCCTGCAGGTCGATCGTGCGCAGCAGGTCGAACACCGCCTCGGCACCCATCGCGGCGTCGAAGTCGTCGCCGTGCTCCTGGCGCATCTGCATGTACTGCTCTTCATTGAGCAGCTGGCCGCGCTCCATCGGGGTCAGGCCCGGCTCCGTCACCACGAAGGCTTCGAAGTACAGGATGCGCTCGATGTCGCGCAGGGTCATGTCGAGCATCAGGCCGATGCGCGAGGGCAGCGACTTGAGGAACCAGATGTGCGCGACCGGCGAGGCCAGGTCGATGTGGCCCATGCGCTCGCGGCGCACCTTGGCCAGGGTCACCTCGGTGCCGCACTTCTCGCAGACCACGCCGCGGTGCTTCATGCGCTTGTACTTGCCGCACAGGCACTCGTAGTCCTTGATCGGACCGAAGATCGCGGCGCAGAACAGGCCGTCGCGCTCGGGCTTGAAGGTGCGGTAGTTGATGGTTTCGGGCTTCTTCACTTCGCCGAAGGACCACGAACGGATCAGGTCGGGCGAGGCCAGCGCGATCTTGATCGCGTCGAAGTCGAGCGCGGG
>DAOMPM010000154.1:0-1598 GCA_035444805.1 Luteimonas sp.
TCGCCGATGAAGGGCAGGGCGCGGTCGAGCACCACGTACATCGAGTAGTCGAGGTAGGCGCGCTCGGCGTACTCGCGCAGGGGGATCTGTTCGAAGCCGTGGAAGGCCGGACGGACGGTTTCGGTCATCGGGGAACTGCTGTGGGGAACCGGTCAATTCTACCGGGCATGCTCGGCGCCCGCCGTCTCGCCGGATGCGACCGCCCGGGACTTGATCCCGATCAGGGGACGCCGGGCGATTGCCGTGCAGGATTCCCGCCATGCCGCCAGTGCGCGACCATCGACGATGAACAGGCGGATCCAGCGGCCGCTGGCTGCCGACGGCGCGGGCCGGGCCTAGCGGCGATGACGCCGACCTTGCCCGAGGCCGTCGATGTCGAGCTGTCCGCCGCGCTGGGCGTCGACGGATGGCGGACCGACGAGCCAACCCGTCGAGCGCACGGCGGGGACGATTCGCGGCGGTGGGCGATGCCCGATGCGGTGGCGCTGCCGCGCAACCGCGAGCAGGTGGTCGCCATCGTCCGCGCCTGCCGGGCGCACCGGGTTCCCATCGTCGCCCGCGGCGCCGGCACCGGGACCACGGGCGCCGCGGTGCCGCTGCACGGTGGCGTGGTGGTCTCGTTCGCGCGCATGGACCGGATCCTCGCGCTGCGCCCGGGTGACCGCTGCGCCGTGGTCGAGCCGGGCGTGCGCAACGGCGACCTGCAGCAGGCGCTTGCGCCTCACGGCCTGTTCTGGGCGCCGGACCCCTCCAGCCACGAGCGCTGCACCGTTGGCGGCAACCTCGCCTGCAACGCGGGCGGGCCGCGCGCGGTGAAGTACGGCGCCACCCGCGACAGCGTGCTCGGCCTGGTGGCGGTGACCGGTGCCGGCGAACTGATCCGCTGCGGCGGCCCCTGGACCAAGGACGCGACCGGCTACGACCTGAGTCACCTGCTCGTCGGCAGCGAAGGCACGCTGGCGCTGATCGTCGAGGCCACGCTGCGCCTGCTGCCGCGGCCGGTGGCACAGGCCGGCCTGCGCGCGTTCTACCGCGATGCGACCGCTGCCGGCGCCGCGGTCACGCGGCTGATGGGCCAGCCGCAGGCCCCGGCGATGCTGGAGTTCATGGACCGCAGCGCGCTCGCGCTGCTGCGCGGCCACGGCGTCGACGTGCCCGAAGCGGGCGCGATGCTGCTGGTCGAGGCCGACGGCGATCACGACACCCTGCCCGGCACGCTGCAGGCGCTGGCCGATGCCGCCGGAGGCGAGGGCCTGCTGGCGCTGGACGTGGCCGCCGACGGCCTCGCGCGCGACCGGCTCTGGGCCGCGCGACGCGCGCTGTCGCCGGCGTTGCGCACGATCGCGCCGGGCAAGATCAACGAGGACGTGGTGGTGCCGGTCTCGCGCGTTCCCGACCTGGTGGCCGGCGTCGAGGCACTGGCGGCGGAGTTCGCGCTGCCGATCGTGAGCTTCGGCCACGCCGGCAACGGCAACCTGCACGTGAACATCATGTACCGGCCGGACGACGCGTCGGAGTCCATGCGCGCACAGGCGGCGCTGGTGCGACTGTTCGACCTGGTGCTGGCGCTGGGCGGCACGCTCTCGGGCGAGCACGGC
>DAOMPM010000155.1:0-1594 GCA_035444805.1 Luteimonas sp.
CTGCTGACCGAGAAGATCGTCAAGACCCCGCACTGCGTGCTGCTGCTGGACGAGGTGGAGAAGGCGCACCCGGACATCTTCAACATCCTGCTCCAGGTCATGGACCGCGGCGTGCTGACCGACACCAACGGCCGCGAGGCGAACTTCAAGAACGTGATCGTGGTGATGACCACGAATGCCGGCGCCAGCCAGGCCGCGCGGCGCTCGATCGGTTTCACCAAGCAGGACCACAGCACCGACGCGATGGAGGTGATCCGCAAGGGCTTCACCCCCGAGTTCCGCAACCGGCTGGACGCGATCGTGCAGTTCCAGTCGCTGGGCATGGACCACATCCTGCGCGTGGTCGACAAGTTCCTGATCGAGCTTGAAGCGCAGCTGCACGAGAAGGGCGTGACCCTGGCCGCCAGCCCGGCCGCACGCGACTGGCTGGCACAGCACGGCTTCGACCCGCAGATGGGCGCGCGGCCGATGGCGCGCGTGATCCAGGACAAGGTCAAGCGCCCGCTGGCCGACGAACTGCTGTTCGGCAAGCTGGTCGGCGGCGGCCGCGTGAGCATCGACGTCAAGGACGACGAGCTGCTGGTCGAGGCGTTCCCGGAGCCGGAGAAGCTGCTGCCGGCGACCGTCGAGTAGCGACGGTCCGGCGGACGTAGGAGCGGGCCATGCCCGCGACCGTGGTGGCCCGCCAACCACGTTGAAAGGTCGCGCCCATGGGGCGCTCCTACGGGCGAGCTTGCGTTGCCGCGATCCACTGGTCCACGCGACGCTCCAGCAGGTTCATCGGCAGCGCGCCGCCGCCGAGCACGGCGTCGTGGAAGCCGCGGATGTCGAAGCGTTCGCCCAGTTCGGTCTCCGCCTTCTTCCGCAGTTCCTGGATGCGGATCATGCCGATCTTGTAGGCCGTGGCCTGGCCCGGCCAGGTGATGTAGCGCCGGACTTCGGAGCGGACCGCGGCGTCGGGGATCGAGGTGTTGGCCTTGAAGTAGTCGACCGCCTGCTGCTCGGTCCAGCCCTTGGCATGCAGGCCGGTGTCGACCACCAGTCGCACCGCGCGCCACAGTTCCGAACTCAGCCGGCCGTACTCGGAGTAGGGGTCCTGGTAGGTGCCGGGCATTTCCTTCGCCAGCCATTCCGAATACAGGCCCCAGCCCTCGGAATAGGCGGTCGAGCGCGCCTGGGTGCGGAACTCGGGCACGCCGGTCAGTTCCTGCGCGATCGAGATCTGCATGTGGTGGCCGGGCAGGCCCTCGTGGTAGGCGATGACCTCCAGCTCCGGCTTGGGCATCGCGTTCATGTCGGCCAGGTGCGCGTAGTACACGCCCGGGCGCGCGCCGTCGGGCGTGCCGGGGAAGTAGTGCTGGGCGGCGCCGGGCTGTTCGCGGAACGGCTCGACGCGCTTGACCACCAGGTCCGCCTTCGGCAGCAGGCCGAAGTACTGCGGCAGCACCTGCTTGATGTTGTCGATCGCGGCCGTGGCCTCGTCGATGTAGGCCTGGCGACCGGCGTCGGTGTCCGGGAACTTGAACTGCGGGTCGGTGGAGATGTGGGCGAAGAACGCCTGCAGGTCGCCTTCGAAGCCGACCTTGTCCTTCAG